>CAYYEZ010000049.1:0-80820 GCA_964471225.1 uncultured Legionella sp.
CGGCCTCGATTTTTTTTGGCCCGCCATTGTGCCCTGCAATTGTTACAATTTGTTCATGGCTCAAGTGGTAAGGTGCTATCAATAAGAGACTGCAGTTTTTTAGCACAGCGCAAACTGTATTTCTGGATGAGCCTCGAATAATGAGGCTATCCGCTTCTTGCTGCAAAAATCCCAAGGTTCTTAAGCTTTTGGCTTCAGAGTTATAGCGCTCACGTGAGATTTTGTATGTAATCAATCGT
This sequence comes from uncultured Legionella sp., assembly GCA_964471225.1. GTDB lineage: Bacteria > Pseudomonadota > Gammaproteobacteria > Legionellales > Legionellaceae > JAGVJT01. The sequence continues at coordinate 240 of CAYYEZ010000049.1, forward strand.
TCATCAGGCGTTAGATTGGGATTAGGCATATAGTACCTTTGGTTATGGGTGTGAATTACTTAAATAATCACACCTGTCACTCGTTTAATAATCGTCCATCGTATGCTTAAATAATACATAATTCAATACAAGGGGCTCTGTTGCAAAAATTTCCATTTCCTATACTTAACTAATCAAGCAATTGGAGAAAGTCATGGACAACTACCAACCAGCCGACTTCAAATGGCGGTATTGCCTCAAATCGATTGTTGATCATTAGACAAGCATCCCAAATTCATATCGATTTATAAACAATCCGATCACGATATCATGCATTTTCTCTAATTTTGAAAAGCAGATGGTTCTTCTTGCCAAGCGCTTAATCCGTGTGCGCAACGTTAAATGTTTTCTCTCAATTGCTTGCGTGTATTGCTTACCAAGCAAATGCTTCGATGCAGGCAAATGTCTGTCATAGGCGCCCCAATCATCAGTAAAATAAAAGTCGATATCAAAGCAAGTTAATTTTTTCTGTAATGCTTTAAAAGCCTTATCTGTGCGTTTACCAAAATGATAGGCAAGGATTTCGTGAGTATTGTGAACAATGGCATGCCACAGCCAGCGTTGGTTTGATTTCTTCCCTACAAAACTCCACATTTCATCAAGTTCAACTTCTTCAATTTTAACAATCTCAACTTGGATACTGGCGTTTTCCAACCGTCTTTGTTCAAGCAGCGCTTTGTTTACTGTTTCGATGCCGCTTTTTTTTTAATTCTGACATCACTGTATTCATGCTGATACCAAGTACCCTTGCTGTATCACGGATACCACTCCCATTTAATGCCATCTCAATGATCTTCTTTTTTACCTCTGGAAGATCTCCATTAGGTGAATATTCCAGCAAAAAAGTGTTCTTTTGACACTCAGAATTTTTGCATTTGTATCTTTGTTTCCCAGATGTGTTTGTGCCAAATTTAATCACATCGTCGCACCTGCACTGAGGACATTTCACATTTATGAACGCCATTTGTTTCAATCCTTTGAAGCGGTTTAATGGCTGTAGTTTATAATAGCAATCGATTTGAGGCACTACCAAAATTTTTAGGCACCCACATAGGCACCAAAAAAATAAAAAATCTCATTTATTTTAATTGAAGACTCATAAGCCCCTGATTTAACTGGCGTCCCAGGCAAGATTCGAACTTGCGACCTGCCCCTTAGGAGAGGGATTTAATAAAAGTCCTGATGTATCTCGATGTATCATTATGTATTTAACTCTATTGTAAATAAAGGGTTTTTTTGATTTCCCATTTCATGGAAATGTATTGTCATACAATAAAACGCAATTAATTTGCACCCTATATGCACCCTGATAGAAAAAGGATATACTATTTCAATCTTATTCGAAAGATAGTAATAATTTCTTAAAAAGACAGAGAGCATTGTGTTCCGTTAATTCTGCGACACGTGTCGCAGAATTAACTTGCTAGATTTTGCCACAAAAAGTTACTATATTTTGTGGCAAAATAAGGGTGGAAATAATGAGTGAATCCATTGTAACAGCTATAAAAACTAGAATCATTAAACATGGTAGGGGATGGTGTTTTACTCCAAAACATTTTCTTGATTTAGATAGTGACACCGGTGTGCGAAGTGCCTTATCACGTCTCCAAAAGACTGAAATGATTCGACGTCTTTCACAAGGTTTATATGACTACCCTCGTGAGCATGGAGTATTGGGCCTTTTACCTCCTAAACCAGAGGAGGTTGCTAAAGCTATTGCAGAAAAGAATGGAATACAATTCCAACCAACAGGAGCGTATGCTGCCAATTTAATTGGTTTGTCAGAGCAAGTCCCTGGGCGTGTTGTATTTTTAACCAATGGACCATCAAAAAAAATTATAATAGGAAACCAAGAAATCTGCTTCAGAACCACAACAGAAAAAAATATGTATGCATCTGGCACTAAAGTTGGTCTTGTAATTCAAGCACTTAAAAACTTAGGTAAGGAACATATTGATAGTGTTGCAGAAGCTAGGGTGCAAAAATTTCTTTTCGGAATTAGCCAAGACGAGCTTACAAGGGATTTAAAATACGCACCTCAATGGATTCGTATCCTGATAGTTAATATCATAGGAGATCTAGGATGACTCGGTTGCATCTGCTTTCTATAACAGAGCGTGAAGCATATTTTGATGCAACGGCGGCTGAATTAAAAATTTCTTTTCAAATCATTGAAAAAGATTTCTGGGTTGTATGGATATTAGAGAGGCTTTTTTCTCTTTCCGAACTAAAAGACCATATAACCTTTAAAGGTGGAACTTCGTTATCAAAGGTTTATGGCGTCATTCAGCGGTTTTCTGAAGATGTTGATCTATCCATTGAGAAAGAGTTTTTGGGATTTGATAAGCTCAATTCCCCAGAAAACGCGCCATCTAAAAAAAAGCAGCGGGCAATGCTAAGTGATTTGGCTGTATCTTGTTCTGATTATGTTCAAAACAAGCTTGTTACAATTCTTAGGGGTGCTATATCTGAAAAGCTAGGTACATCTGATAATTGGCAGTTGGAAATAGACAGGGAAGATCCTGATGGTCAAACATTGCAATTTAAATATCCGAGTACAATAAAAGGGGATGCTTATATTCGTCCGTCAGTAAAAATTGAATTAGGCGCACGTGCTGAACATTGGCCGGTGAGCCAGCATAAGATCCAAAGTTATGTAAAGAGCGCACTCAAAGAGAAAATCGATGAGCCTGATGTCTTGGTTAAAGTTTTAGAGGCAAAGCGCACCTTTTGGGAAAAAGCCACTATTCTTCACCAATATGCACATTTACCTCGCGAAAAAAAGTTACCACCACGAATTTCTAGACATTATTATGACTTCTATTGCCTTTTAAGTTCAGAGACTAAAGCGGATGCTATTAAAGATAGTGAGCTGTTAGGATGTGTTGCAAGTCACAAAAGCATTTATTTTGCTTCTGCTTGGGCTAATTATGAGATGGCTCGAAAAGGGAGTTTAAAGCTGGTGCCACCATCACATATTTTAGACAGTTTAGAAAAGGATTTTAGTTTAATGAAAGATATGTTTTTTGGAACCATTCCTGATTGGCTAATGATATTAAAAACAATTAGTGCTTTTGAGATAGAGTTTAATCAAAAGAATGGGATATAAATTTTTAATTAAGAAAATAGACCATGAAAGCCAAAATTAATAATACTCTTGTAAAAAAGCTAGCTCCAGAAGAAAAGGAGTATGAAATACATGACGCTGATTTAAAAGGTTTTTTTCTTAGGGTGTTTCCCTCTGGCACAATGCGCTATGTCTGCCAATATAAAAGAGGCGGTAAGATAAATATTGGTACGGTTGGAGTAATTACTCCTGCTCAAGCGCGAGAAAAAGCAGTCGAAATATTGAATGATTTTCACAAAGGGATTGATCCCAAAGCCAAGAAAGAAGTTTCCCAGCTTAAAACCTTACAAAATTTTATTGAAAATGACTATAAACCTTGGGTTCTGGCGCATCATAAGCGAGGGAATAAAACGATTGCCTCACTTATTCACTGTTTTGGTCAATTTTTCCCAAAGCCGCTCACAGAAATTACGCCTGCAATAATTGAACAATGGCGTAGCAAACGCATCAACGATGGCATATCTAATGCGACACTGAATCGAGATATAGGAACATTGAAAGCTGTGATGACCAAGGCCACGGAATGGGGATTTATACAAGAAAGCCCTTTAAAAAATATCAAGCTATCCAAGGTAGACCGTTCACCTAAAGTGCGTTATTTGTCTGTAGAAGAAGAAACACGATTACGCCAAGTACTGTTGGAGCGAGATTGTCAGTTAAGACAAGAACGGCTGAATGCGAATCAATGGCGAGCGGATCGTGAGTATCCCTTGTACCCTGAGTTTTCTCATGATGACTTTTGTGATCATTTGACGCCAATGGTTTTACTTTCGATTAACACCGGATTACGGCAAGGGGAACTATTTCACTTGCAATGGGGAATGGTCAATTTAACAGAGGCCTCGCTTATCTTAGCGGGTAGTATTACAAAAAATAGCAGCTCCCGTTATATCCCACTCAATGACGAAGCTAAAGCCATCATGCTTCGACTTTACGATAAAAGTGCGACTAAAGAGGGGTTGGTTTTTCCTAGTAAAAATAATCAGCCTTTCAACAATATTAAACGTTCCTGGTCTTCTGTGTTAGAAAAAGCACAGATTACGCAGTTTCGTTGGCATGATTTGCGGCACCATTTTGCCAGTAAGTTGGTGATGGCTGGTGTTGATTTAAATACTGTTCGCGAGTTGCTGGGGCACTCTGATATTAAAATGACATTGAGGTATTCACATTTGGCGCCAGAGCATAAAGTCAATGCCGTTAAAAAAATTAATTGGGCACCCAATGGCATGTTAACATGATGGCATTCAAGTGGTTTTTGGAGGTTAACTATGGGGTTTATACGTGTCTAGGACACAACGTCTTTTCGATCTCATTCAGATTCTCAGGCGATATCGTTACCCGGTCAGTGGTAAGTCTCTGGCAGAAGCGCTTGGTATAAGCTTAAGAACACTTTATCGCGATATCGCCACTTTACAAGCGCAAGGTGCCTCGATCGACGGCGAGCCTGGAGTTGGTTATGTTTTACGTCCAGGCTTTATGTTGCCTCCTTTGATGTTTTCTGAAGAAGAAATTGAAGCCTTGGTGCTGGGTTCTCGCTGGGTTGCGCGTAGAACAGATAAAAAACTAGGGCTTGCTGCAACCAATGTGCTAGCCAAAATAGCGGCTGTTCTTCCAGAAGATTTACGATATCAACTTGAATTTTCAGGCTTACTGATTGGGCCTCTTAAAACATTAGTCGAACGTGATGATGAAAAAGAGGCTTTAATACGTCATGCGATTCGTAAAGAGCATAAGCTTCAGATGACTTATAGCGATATGAAAGGGGATTCGTCTCTACGCACCATTTGGCCTTTAGCACTCGGATTTTTTGAAGAGGCGCATGTTGTCGTTGCTTGGTGTGAGCTTCGGGCTGACTTCCGTCATTTTCGAACGGATAGAATAGTGACTTTAGTAGCATTAGAAACGCGTTACCCCAAGCGTCGTCAAACATTACTTAAAAAATGGCGCGAAATTCACAACATCCCTGTTCAATAAGTCAGTATTTAATGCTGACAAAAACTGTCACTATATTCGAGTAAAATCGGTTCGATAAAATCAATTTAAGGAGAAAATATGATATTCGAACCCAATATAATAGTGCTTTATGTTGAAAATCTTGCGATATCCAGCCAATTTTATCAGGATTTACTGGGACTAAAACCCATTGAAGCATCATTAACTTTTCATAGTTTCAGATTATCAAATGGAATGAGTTTAGCTTTAAAAGCGCGTCATTCTGTTGTGCCTCAAACTGAAGTAAAAAGCGGTAATGGCGAATTAGCCTTTACACTTGATTCTCATAAAAAAGTGGATGATCTGTTCGTAGAATGGCAATCCAAAGGAATCAGTATGATTTTTCCTCCCAGCCATGTGCCTTTTGGCTACACCTTTGTTGCCCTTGATCCAGATGGTCATCGATTACGAGTTTGCTGTCCTGGAAAGCAAGAATGAAAAACTGGATTGCTGTTGCATCAGCAGAACATGTTCGAAATGGTCGTGCACAGGGTTTTATGCAAGTTTGTCATGGGAAAGCATCACCGTTACGGCGTTTACAACCCAATGATTGGGTCGCGTATTACTCACCAACGGTGACATTTCGTGGACAAGATAAATTACAATCGTTCACAGCAATAGGGCAAGTTAAAGAAGGTGAGCCTTATCAAGTTGACATGAGTAATGGCTTTTGTCCATTTCGGCGTGATGTGCGTTGGTTTGAATCAGAAGAAGCTGCGATCATGCCACTTCTCGATGAATTAGATTTTACAAAAAATAAAAAGAACTGGGGCTATCAATTTCGTTTTGGACTGTTGGAAATCAGCGAGCATGATATGCAACAAATTTCTATAGCGATGTGCATGAATAATATTAGGGAGTGACGAAATGTCTATTCAACCATTTATGAAACAAGTAGAAAGTTTTACCGTGACAGGATTTCGCGTCAGGACTCAAAATAGCGATGAGTTTAATGAGAAAACAGCAAAATTACCGAGTCTTTGGCAGCAATTTTATGGCAGTGAGTTGGCCACCAATGCTAGCGTTTTTGGTGTTTATTCAAACTATGCTTCAGATGCTCATGGGTTATATACTGTGACGGTAGGAGTGGAGGCTCCTCCCGCAGATCCCCTGTTAAGTTCTGTGAGCATCCATGCGGGTAACTATCTTGTGTTTCATGGCACAGGCCCAATGCCTTCGACGGTGGTTGATGTTTGGAAACAGGTATGGGCTTTTTTTGAGGGAAACAAAGATCATCGACGTAATTTCATCAGTGATTTTGAGGTTTATGAGGGGGCTGAACGAGTGATGATTTATATCGGATTAGAACAATTCAAGATAGACGATTAAATGCTACAATAACCGGATTTATAAATCGATTGAAAGAATGAACCAAGTGATTGAGACCGAGCGACTTTTCTTGAGACCATTTTGTCTCGATGATATTGAGCCATTTGCTCAAATTTGCGCAAATCCAAATGTGATGCGCTTTATTGGTGATGGAAAGCCGGTCAGTGTTGAAGTCATTGCTGAGAAAATACCCGAGTGGATGGCGTTGTATGAAAAGCAAAAATACGGCTTGATGGCACTTGTGCTGAAAGAAACCAATGCCCTCATTGGTTTTTGTGGACTCATCCACCAGGTAGTCGATGAGGTCGAGTATATCGAACTAGGATATCGCTTGGATGAAGTTTATTGGGGAAAAGGTATTGCTACAGAAGCTGGCGCAGCAGTCCGGGATTATGCGTTTAATACCCTTGCCATCCCCATGTTGATTTCAATTATTCACCACCAAAACGAGGCTTCAAAGCGCGTTGCAACAAAGGTTGGTATGAGATTGATGAAACAAACTCATTTTAAAAATGTGTTAGTCGATGTGTTTTGCCTGAAAAGAGAAGAGTTCACTGCGCCACGTCAATGATCTTAGAAGTCATAATAGCATTGTGTTGTTAAGTGGATTGCTGTTGATACTTTTCCCAAAGTGTTTTTACAGGGTTGTCTACAGTGAGCAATTTTTCAGTAGGCCCGTCGGCTACAATTTCTCCATCTTGTAACATGATGATACGTGAGAATTTAGGTAAAAGGTGAAGTCGATGTAGTGATACGATAATCGTGGCTTCAGCGTACTCATCAATTACACCAGACAATATCGCTTTTTCAGTGGGTAAATCGACACTAGAGGTAGGTTCATCCATTAAGATGAAGGAGCTAAAACGCGCAGCAAATAAACCACGCGAAAGTGCGAGCCTTTGTTTTTGACCCACAGATAAGTTAAGACCTTTCTCGCGAATATCTGTGAGTAGGCCATTTTGAAGTGTTTCAAGCACAGGAGAAAACCCTGCTAATTGCATGACTTGCTCTAAATGTTCAGGTGTCGCCTCTAAATCCATGGTGATGTTAAATGCGATGGTGTTTTCAAAAATCTCGGGCTCTTGGGGAATCAGTGTGGTAATCGCGTGTAGCGGTTCCATGGATTTAAACTGATGACCATCAATATGGAGTGTTGCTGTATCGGGCGTGTATAAGCCAGAAAGTAAATTTAATAGCGTGCTTTTCCCAGCACCACTAGCACCAATTAAAGCAATTTTTTCACCGTGAGTGATATTTAGCGAAAGATTTCGAATTACACTTTTTTCATGTGATTGGGGATGTTGATAGTTCAGGTTATCAATAGACAAACTCTTCCAGTGTTGAGCAATTTTTTCTCCTGGTGTCCGATGCGCATATTTTTCAATATCATCGGTGATGGGGCGGATGCTTTGAATGTTTGTATTCATTTTAACCAGCTCACTGTAATGCATGCTAAATGAAAAAAAGACCTCGCTTAGCTCCCATTGGTAACGGAAAATCATCACAACTGTTCCTATCAAGATGGTATTCATCTCTTTTAACTGAAATAAAATAAAGCCTATTAAAATGATGGCTTGTAGCACTGTGACAATGGTATTCATCACAAACCATTTGACTTCATTCAACACCACTTCGGGCTTATAAGATGCCCAAATACTTAGAAGCCGTTTCACTAAATTCGACTCTGTGAGTTTGGCTAGGCGAAGTGTGAGGATAGTGGTCATATTGCTGATATAGTCAAATAAACCTGAGCCGATGTGATTTTCTGCTTCGTTTTCTTGCTCGTAGAGCGTGATAAGCTTTTTGTCATATAAGACAACGGCGATGGTCGCAAGTGCACATGTGAATAGACTTAAAAGCCCCACGGGGATTGAAATCCAAAAGAGAAAGCTCATTGAAATGACAAATCTAATCAGTGTTTCGATGTAAATAAATTGCTCTTCGGCAAACTTTTTAAGTGCAGTACAAGCGCGATTGATTCTTGTAATAATATCGCCAGAGTGATGGTCTTGATGCCACTTTAGTGGGAGCTGCGTTAATTTTTGATACAGCATCCGCATGAATGATTGCTGAATTTTAAGCGCCACATTGCGCTCCACCACCCGTGCTGGTCCATGAAATAACCAAAATAGGGGATGCAGCAAGACGCCAAAGAGCAACCAAAATAAGAGCTGGTTTAATTTATCGGCAGAAAAGTGCTGTAATACATCGATACTTTTCCCAAAGGTATAAGGGCTTAAGCTGAGCAGGCCTTGTGCGACGATGTAGGCGAGATAATAGCAAATAATGTGCCTGTGCCATCGCTTTCCATTTCTCCAAACTGTTCGGACAAGATTGAGATAAGGTATATTCATGATTCCTCTTTGACGATAGTGTTTTCTCGAGTCACTTTAAATAAAGTGACAACAGACAATAAAATGAAAGGCAAAATAATCATCCCAATATGCTGGAATGACCCTTGATAAATCAATCCCGCAAATTGAAGTGATAGGGCGCATAAAACCAGCCGGCCTCCAGTAATTAAAGCTGAGATACGCCCTTTGGCATCTGAAATATAATTTAAGCACAAGGGGTATAAAATAGTGGATGGAATGATTTGCCCAATGACGAAAGGGATAAAAGCTAATGTAATCCATAACGGTTGATGACTATTGGTAACCGTGACCCAAGCCATACTCAAAAGACTGAACATGAAAATGTAATTGTTGACCTGGAGCGCTTTCTTTGGTTTGAAATGTCGCATCACAAGACCAAATATCACGCTGCCAAAGGCAAATAGGAGGGCTAGTATACCTTGGTAGTAACCAAAGTGTGAGAGGCTGACGCCTAGTGCTTTCATGTATAAAATGGGGGACATTCCTACAAAAATCCAATAGGGGATAATCATAAAAATGATGTGTCCTATCAAAAGCATGAGAGGCTTTGATTTAAAGAGCGGTATATAGTCAAATAGATTGGTATTTTCTTTGATGGCAGAAGATTTTTGTTCAGAGATAAACACCATGGTCATCCCTAAAGCGATAAGTGCCAAGCATAGAAGAGCGATGAAATTTCCTTGCCAGTGAAAATAAAGTGTAACATAGCTCCCTAAAACAGGGCTTGCTGCAACGGCCATATTCATGACACCATTCATCATGGCCATGAACATTTGTTGTTGCTTTAACGGATAACTGTCCGCAATGATTAAAAAACTAAGAATTGCAGGGGCCGCAATGCCTACACCATGCAGAAAGCGTCCGATGAGTAATAATGGAAAATAGGGCGACCACAAGCACAGAGCACTGCCGATGATAAAGATGGATAGCCCAAGCAGGATAATGGGTTTTCGACCATATCGGTCTGCGAGACCGCCTACAAAAAATAAACTTAAACAATAGCCTAAAAAATTGACGGATAATAAAGCCTCAACCCAAAATGGCGAGAGCGCGAAATGCTTCTGTATCTCAGGAAAGCTTGGTACAAAAAGGTCAAATTCCATACCTGTCATTAAGTCCATGACGATAATTGTCAAAAAAGTAAGGCTTTTAGAAAGAGTGTTTTTCATTATTTTTCCTCCGTGTAGGGGAGAAGTAATCCGTTACCAATAGTGTAGTGAGTGGTCATTTTTATCGAGCTTAAAAAATTGGCGTCATGTGAGATCGCTAATATTGCTCCAGGGTAGTCTTTTAAGACCTGGATGATATGCGCTCTCGTTTCTAAATCCAGATTATTCGTGACCTCATCGAGTATCAAAAGCTTAGGCGTCATGGCTGCAATCGATGCTAATGATAATCGGGCTTTCTCACCTCCTGAAAGGCTTGAAATTGCCGCATTGATTTCTTCATTTTTACGAAACAAAAAGTCATTCAAATGCTTTCTAGTTTCTGCATGTGACCAATCTGGCTTAATGCTTTGCATGAGATCAAGTGGTGTTTGATAGGCGTTCAAAGTTGAATAATGTTGGTCAAGATAGCCAATGGATGATTGATTTAAAACTTGCCACCTACCTGTTTTTGCGACATCAGGGTCTTCGAGAATCGCCTTGATTAAAGTTGATTTTCCAGAGCCATTATCTCCCGAAACGGCAACGCGTTCTCCTGCTGTGATAGAAAAGTTAATGGCTGATACAATGGGGCTCTGAAACCCGATACTGCCATCTGTAATCGCAACCAAAACGCGTCCACTTTCTTGGGCTTCTATTGAAAAGGTAGGTTTGATAATTTCCGGAAGGCGCAGTGCGGAGAGTTGATGTTGAAGTGTTTTTTTCTTTCGGTTGATCTCATTTTTTTTGTGAGCTGTGGTTGTGTTTCCTCTTGCCATTTTAACGGCTGAGGCTACGGTTGGCCATTTTCTATTCTCAATTTTTTTCTCGCCACCAAGCCGGCTATTTTTAGCACGCGTTTGCTCTTTCATTAATGCTCGATGCGTTTCTTTTTTTTGACGCGAGAGTGTGGATAGTTTTTGTTCGATCATTTGATATTGCACAGCACGCTCTTGTTGATAATCTTCATAAGCGCCTCTGAAAACATGAATTTGACCTTGGTCAATATGCCAAATCGTGTCAACCGTTTGTTGTAACAACTCTACGTCATGTGTGACGATGACCAGTGTGCCTTCAAAAGATCGCAGCATGCGCATCAGTGATTGTCGATTTCTCCTATCTAGATGATTTGTGGGCTCATCTAGGAGTAAAAGATTAGGAAAGCACGCGAGGGCTTGCGTTAGTTTTTCATTAAATCGCTGCCCGCCACTTAAACTTTCAAACTCATCAATCAGTTGTGGAACGTGACCAATTGTTAAATCATGAGGCAATATTAAATCACCATCTGTAGGCTCTATCAGCCCATGCAGCATGCGTAATAAGGTCGATTTGCCGCTTCCATTTTGCCCAATGATAGCAATACGTTGTCTATATAAAATGGTTTCACTAAATTGCTGAAAGCAGTGTTTATGGGGGAGTGAAAAGGAAACGTCTTTAAATTGAATCGGTTTATGTGTCATGTCAATCTCTCTTAAGTCAGGGCATGCAAAAATCACGGTGATTAACCAAAGCCCATTGCCTGGGCAAACTTAAGATGTCATTTTCATGGCTTTATAAACACTCTTTAGAAAAAAATTGGTCTAATATTAACCTGTTTTGGAATTCATGTCTAGCTTAATTTTAGGCTGAATTATTTTTCTATCACAGTGCCTTGGTGGTAGAGTATTTTCCATTGCTCGTTCACCTTACGCCAAATGGTTGCTCTTCTTGTATGTCTAGTGTTATTTTGGATGAGCAAATAGGTCAATAGGTAATTGTTTGGGGCTATTTCAATAATTTCAAAATTTGATGCCGCCCAAATATCTTGATAATGTGGATCACTGTATCGTTCGACTAGTGTTTCTACGACATCTTCCTTGGTATAAATGTTACCTGAGGCCCCAACTTCCCAAAATTCATCTGACATTTGAGCGAGAATATCTTGTTCAGTTTTCCCTTGCTTATCTGGATGGTGAAATATGGGCTCTAGTGCCGTTAATTCTTCTAAAATGTGGCTCAAACTAGTCACTGAATGTTTCTCCAAAATTTGTCAATTTGATAACCGAATCGCCAATATCTCAGTTGGATGAGAAAACAATCGTCCTTCGCCGACTATTGTCGCGCCATGCTTCTCATACATCTTGTCCAAACCAGGTTTTAAAGTATCCAACAAAATAAGTCGCGCATTTGAATCTATTGCTTGTAATTTAGCTTCCTCAATAATTTGTTTTCCGAAACCCAGTCCACGGAAGCTTTTATCGACATAGACGTACATCAACTCCACTGCATCTGGATGAGTATCATGCGGAAGTAAGGCAAACATCGCGACGGGTTGATTTGCGTATAGCCCCATATACACATTGTTTTTTAGTGCCTCCATCACGCCTTTTCGATACTCGACGCCGAGATTTCTGATGTATCCCCATTCGGTTTCGGCCCATAATGCAGCTGTATCACGATGTTGCATACATGCTGCTAGAGGAATGAAGTTTAACTTATGTTTCATAAGGGAGCTGGAGCTTGTTATTAATAACATCTTAACCTCTCATCTAAAAAGCAACTAGGATTTCTTCTTGTTGTGTTTTTCGTCGACCATATTCGCAAAGCGCTATTGCGCTTAATCCCAAGAGAGCACCAAAAATATAGTAATAAGCCGGTGCAGTTAGGCTATTTGTTTTTTCGATGAGCCACATCATAAGTAGTGGTGTTGTCCCGCCGAACAGTGAAATACCAATATGAAAAGCTACGCCAAAACCGCTATATCGACAGTGTTCAGGAAAAAGCTCAGCCATATAAGCGTTCATCGGTGCGAATGTAATTGCAATCAGGACAGAGAATGACATAAGGCTGAGCATGATAAGTAGAATGTTGCTTGTTGTAAGCAAATAAAATAATGGAAAGCTGGTCAGCAATATTAAAAAAATGCCAAAAATCATGATACGTAGATATCCAATTTTATCAGCTAGTAGCGCGACACAAGGCTCTAATAATGCATCGACGGCTAAGGCTAGTGTCGTAAGTAATGTCATCGTAGAGAGTGATATTTTAAAATAATGATGAACGAATGTTTCTGCGAAAACATAAGTACCAAAGGTCATGATGCCAATGAGTGCGGCAAGACCAATCACACCAATAAAAGCGATAGGGGCTTGTTGAATAGCAGAAAAAATAGGTTGATTTGATTTTTTTGAGGCAGGTATTCGTTGATAAACCGGGGTTTCAGCAACATGTATTCTCAGGTAAAAAATAATGACGCCTGCAACAAGTGCGAATGCAAAACCCAATCGCCAACTCCAAGAGGGCATCATTGAGGCAGTCAAAAACGAGGCCATGAGTCCGGCCAAGATAACGCCGGTGCTATAAGCCGAGCTTGTTAAGCATCCATAGAATGCTTTTCGTCCAGGTTTGGCGTGCTCCACCAGAAAAATAGCAGAGCCTGTGAATTCGGAGCTTGCGACAAAGCCTTGGGTGATACGAATTAACGTGACTAAAATGGGGGCTAAAATGCCAATCGAATCAAATCCAGGTAAAATACTTAAGGATGCAGTTGCAAAAGCCATACCGAGAATACTGAATGACAAAGCACGCTTTCGTCCATAATGATCACCGATATAGCCAAAAGCGAGTGCACCTAAGGGTGCTAATAAGTAGCCGACAGCAAATACAGTGAAGGTATTCAGTAAACCAGCTGTTGCATTTCCTTTCGGAAAAAAAGTTAAAGCGATGATGGGTGCAAAATATCCGAAAATCGCGAAATCATACCATTGAAGGATGGTTCCAGAAGTACCTGCTAGCAATGCTTTGAAGGATGATGGTGAGTTATTCATTGCTCCTCAATAGCGCGTTGATCTGTGCCGTAGTAGATGGTATTGTACATCAAAATCCTATTCCTTGGGATCTAGGTGCCTTTACAATGGATATAGTACTGATTCCTGGTGCATTAGCAACCTCTAAATTCTGGCATTACCAAGAACATTTCTTGAAAGGCTGTATGAGGGTTCATCACGCAGAAAATTATTTTGGGAAAACTGTTTCAGACATGGCTGAAAGCTTGCTCCCTGATTTACCTCTAAAGTTTGTTTTGATTGGATTTTCATTAGGTGGTTATATCGCTTTAGAGCTAATGAAACAATGCCCTGAAAGAGTGACTAAATTGGTTTTAATCAATTCAGGCGCAAAAGCATTATCTGAAAAAGGCGTAAGTGAGCGTCGACGCTCGGTGGAGTTAATTCAGCGAGGTAAATTTGAGTTGCTAGTTAGCTCTATTTTTAAAAATACGCTCTATGATAAACAAAAATATACTGAGCTCTTGGTTCTTTTACGGTCGATGGCTTATGAGATAGGCATAGAGCGTTATATTGATCAATTAACGGCGATGATTCATAAGCCTGATCAGACGGATATACTAGCCTCCATTCGATGCCCGACGTTATTATTGGCAAGTAAAGAAGATCAAGTGATGCCGGTAGCCTTATCACAGCATATGGCAAGCTATATTGATGATGTTAAATTAACTTATTTGGAAAACTGTGGTCATGCGGCTCCTTTGGAGCAACCTGACTTATTAAATGATGTTTTATTAAACTGGTTATAAATTATGCTCATGTTAAGGATAGTATTGTGCATAGTGTTGACGATAATGGAATTGTTTGTGTCAATTTAAATGACTTTAATACGCTGTCTGATTCTATTCGTTTCCGAGAAAAAATTGATTTTCTGACGGCGAAGTGTTGCTGCCCCAAAGAAATCTCTAATTTTTCAATTTCCATGATCTTTCGTGGAGGTCAGCGCTATTATCTATCCAATCTTTACTTGTGGGCGATTCCTTATCGTACGGAGGGATTGTATCGTGGGGATGTTGATCATGATCGTTCTATTTATAATGGTAGGGAGTTTTTTGTTCAACGAGATATTTTGTACGACACGATGCAAGTACCCATTATACAAATTTTAGAATCTCGTTATCAATTGAGTACGACGTTTGCTATGGTGAGACAGTGCTATGAGTGTGACTTTATTATTGAGGCTTATAATCAAGTTCGAGTGTGCGATCCGGAAAAGCTTTATCTAACAATTCGCGATAGGCTTGAGCAATTTATCTACAAATTTTTGGATGCAATGCAGCAAGAGCTACTTTCAGCACTTCCTGAACAAAAATGGTTGAGCATTTTAAACGATAAGCTGTATAGACAAAAAATTATAACTCGTCGCATGCTTTGCACGTATTCGTCAATTTTAAGTTCTAGAGAAACCCAATGTTTGAGTTTAATTGCTGATGGATTGAGTACGAAAGAGGTTGCAGAGCAGCTCTTTTTATCTAATGAAACTGTGAATACGCATGCTAAATCAATTCGTCAGAAAATGGGATGTAAAAACATCGCAGAAGCGGTTGCAAAAGCATTTCGCTGGGGTATTTTGTAAAATACCCAAATTTGGGGATGTGCTGAATGCCGGCGATTTTTATAATTTTCATATGTTGCAATTCACACATATGGAGATGACAATGAGTTGTATGATCAGTATCGAAAGGCCTTGCACAACGCTCAAATTTTTGAATAAGCACAAGCAAAAAATTTGGATTGATGCTTTATTGAGATATGGTGCGCTTGATCTTTGTGGTTTATCTGAGTTATTGGATTTGGATAAAGATATATTACTCCTGGTGCATCGAGGGGTAATATATCTAAAGGCTCATGAGGCTGAAAGATTAGCGACATTGTTGCTTACGTTGTTCGGCGAATAGTGGCATTACAGGTAGCGCCGAAACTCAACGATTGTTCCGCATAGCTCAACCTCATCTGCATGTTTGACGTTGATGGTTGCCCATAGTTCATTACTTGCCAGCAGTTGAAATAGGCAATTCTCCGCCTCACCATAGCGTCTAAGCACAGTTTGTTTTTTCGCTTTGATATGGACTAAAACAAGATCTCCTGGCTTAGGAGGGAGGTCACGATTCGCAATGATAATATCACCGACATTAATTTGGGGTTGCATGCTGCCATCTTCTACAACCACCGCAAATAAGCAATCGTTAGTATCTGCTTTATTAAACTCATCAACCATAATGGCTCGTTCACGCTGATCGAACAACAATGGTTGGGCAGATGTTTGTGACTGCATCAGCTCACGAGCATGTGATGCTTCAGCCATGGTTAGGACGGGGATAAGGCGTGTGCGGCGCTTATGATTGAGATTGAGCTCGCCCTCTGGGCTATCTGTAAGACATAAAAGATAAGATGCAGAGACGTTGAGAAGCGGGGCTAATAATTTGACTTCATACGGCCCAGGGCTTCGAGTGCCTTGCTCCCAGTTACTGATCCTTGCCGCAGAAAGCTCATTGTTTAGTTTTTCAGAGAGCTCTTTGATACTCATTCCTTGAGCTTTTCTGGCTTGGGTGATTCGAGTGCCGATTTTTTCTCTTAGTTCCATTTTATTTCTCAAAATATGTGAAATACAGTTGACATAAAAACAAATTGTTTTATTATGTCTTTATGAAAACACGATTTGTTTTATTTAAATTATATAGATACGACCTGTTTTTATGATAACACACGTTAGATTTGCGATGCATTAAAATTTTATGGATAGAGATGAAATACATCACGATTAATCAAGAGGAGTTATTTGCGTTGAACGGGCTTCCCTTTATACAACGAGTGATTTATTTAACTGCGATTAAGCCTTATGCGGATTATAAAACGGGCATGGTTGGCATTTCTCGAAAAATCAGTTATCAAGCGATCTCCGAGGCGCTGTATGTAGAGCCTCATCAAGGTATTCAATCGGGATCTCCTAGTCGTGATCAATTACGCCGAGCGGTTAAAGGGCTCGAACGCGCTGGTTTAATAGCAATCCAATCGAATGATAAACATCTTATTTTAAAATGCCTTTTGGCGAACGCGTCTTATTCTGTCCAAAATAAAGCCGCCACAAACCCGCCATGTGATCCCGCCACTATATCGACTGAGGCAATGCAAGTAAATTCGAGGTCTTCAGAGGGAGAGAGTAAAAAAGCCGCCATACCCAAAATAGCAAAAGCCGCCATACCTCATCAATCAGTAAATAATAATTATGTTTTTTTATGTCAACAATTTGAAAAATTTTGGGAAAGTTATCCACAGCCCCAAAACAAAGCGCATGCTTGGAGTGAGTTTGAGAAACTTCATCCAGATGAAGATCTCTTTTCAAAAATACTCGCATCCCTTGACGCGCAAATCAGTCACTATCAGCAACAGCAAGCCATAGGAGTCTGGGTTCCTCATTGGAAATACCCAGGCAATTGGCTCGCCCAACGTTGCTGGGAAGAAGAGAGCAAGGCCAACCAAATACGGAGAAGCACCCATGCAACAGATGAAAGAAGTTCTAGAAAAAAACTCACCGATATGTTCTGGGAAAGTTGTAAAGATGGAGCAGACTACATCCCAGATGACAGGGCCTGTATCGAAAGCGGAGACAGCAAAAATAACGTCGTTGAATTCAGTCAATTCCGCAAGACATCAAAAGCGTATTGACCGATTATTCCTTCGTTTTTCAGCAATGTATGGGCATGTTTGGTTGAGCATTTACAAAACGGAGGCGTATTTAGATTACACCAAAAAAATGTGGCTAGATGCATTACTGAAATTTGAAGACAAAAGCATCGAGTACGCGCTGCAGCTTTGTTTGAATAAGTACACTTTCCCACCTACGCTGCCGCAGTTCATTGAATGCTGTAAGCCATATCAAAATGCAGGTGTGTTTTTTCAAAAACAAGAATCGATGCAAACATCTGATTTAAGTGTTGCGCAAATCCATATCGATAAAATTCGAGGGATTTTGAACATGAAGCCGCGGAATCTAGAAAATGTCGATGATTAATATCGCACAGGAGGCAGATATGCGTATTGTTCAACTGAAAGAAAATGAGCTACTGACGATTGGTGGCATTGTCAAAGTCCTGTTATTTCCAGTGATAGATAGCGAAATACGACTTGGTTTTGAAGCACCTAGTCATATTGAGATTGATAGGGAAGAGGTTCGTCAACGTAAACAAAGGAGGAAGTCATGTTAGTACTACAACGACGCTTAGGTGAGCGTGTGCTGATTGGTGAAGATGTCACGCTTACTATTTTAAGCATCCAAAATCATCATATTGAATTAGGCATTGACGCACCCAGTTCGATGCTGATTGGTGAAGAAGAAAAGTTTACAAAA
Source organism: uncultured Legionella sp. (assembly GCA_964471225.1). GTDB lineage: Bacteria > Pseudomonadota > Gammaproteobacteria > Legionellales > Legionellaceae > JAGVJT01. The sequence goes on from CAYYEZ010000049.1 coordinate 18,419, forward strand.
GTTACGAGATTATTGTTAAAAAAGTTTAAAAAGAAAGCGGCTTAATCACTTTCTAAAATCGAGCAATGGATGGCTTGAGCGTGGTTCTTTCAACCTACAAGGAGATGTCGTATGAAAATACGTCAAGTCATCAAAAAGAAGTGTAAAGCAATTGGGCTGAGTACTGCAGGGCTATTGTTCATGTCGTCTGCATTTGCTCAAGACAGATTAGCTGGTGCTATGTCGGGTGATGTTCAAGACATGCTAGGCGGTGCTGGCGCATTCTGGAAAGCCTTTATTTTAATCGACATTATTTTTGCAGCGGCGGCCTTAATCAAGACGAAAAACCCAATGGTGTTTTTAAGTGTGATTGCGGTGGCACTCATTCCGACTTATCTCATCAATGTGTTTGTGTTTTGAGGTGTGAGATGCACCTTACCTCCAAACGTGTGATGAGTCACTTAGATAAGCCAAGGCGCTTCATGGGTTTCACGCTCGATGAAGTCGTGGTGTTTAGCTTGGGCCTGATGTTACTAGTGGCGTCTTCTCAAAAATGGTTAGTGGGGTGCTTGATAGGGGTGTTGTACGGCCTTTTAAAGCATTTCAAACAAGGCCGTACACCTCAATTTTTATTGATTCGCATGTATTGGGCATTGCCTTCTTTTATCACGGAAGTGCTTGTGCCGAGACTGCCACCATCTTACCGACGCACATGGCGAGCTTAAGGAGTTTAAATGGAATTTAAAGTACACCAGCATCGATTAACCCAATTGTCTTCCAGGTTGAATTGGGTCGTCATGCTGACGCTCGGGCTTGTCGTCTCCAATCTGATGATGGTGGGCTTGGTATGCTACACCACATTGCATCGGCGCATTGAAATCACGCCATTTTTCGGCAACATGCGTTATGAGAAAAGTGATACCGCTCTTGATGCCTCGTATTTAAGATTGATGAGTGAGAACTTTCTCTATGCGCGATTGAATGTTACGCCTGAAATAGTCAAACGTCATCATCAGCATCTTCTGAAATTTGTCGATGCTTCGCATTTCAAAGCTTTTTCAGCTCAACTTGAAAAAGAAGCTAAACTCATCATCGATAAAAAAATTTCCAGTCACATTGAGATTCATGATTTGACTGTCGATGTTGACTCTCTTACATGCCACATCCAAGGCGTTTTAAAGCGTTCTGTGGGTCAACGCACATTGCCTGATAAGCCATTGCAGTATGCATTGCATTATCGCTATCAGCTAGGACAGCTCTCTCTTATTCAATTCACACAGGAGAAATCCGATGAAAAAAATTAGTGCGCTTACTTTATCGCTGCTTTCCATATCCTCTTTTGCACTGAGCACGCATCCCTTTAAAGACAATACCGATATTCCCATTCATTTAAGTGACACGAACTACAATCGACTCGTGGTGCGTGGCGATAAAATTAAAGCCGTGCATTTTCCAGAAGGTGCAATGTTGGTGCGCAATGATGATGAGGGCAGTCTTTATGCGATTGTCTCCCAGCATGAGCCTTTTACATTGTTTCTCAGCACGGAGCTTGGTCATCATTTTTCAGCCACTGTTCATGCTGAAAGTGATTTAGGAAAAACGCTGGAGTTTGTATCAGCGACACCTACTCAATCATTCCTTCAAAAAAATGAAGCTGGATCAGTACAAAATCCTGCCATTTCAAATCTCATGACACACATGATTTCCAGAGAAAAAGCTTCAGGTTTTGAGATGAAGCGTCATTTTAATCAAGTGATTCGTCTGCAAAACGGCATCGTGCTCATGCCAAAATTGAGCTACATCGGTACACAACTCTCAGGGGAGGTGACTGAGATTTATAATAGAGGATCTGAGCCACTTCATCTCAACGAAAGCCTCTTTCAATCTCAAGGCCTCAAAGTCATTTCGTTCACTAAAAAGATCCTAAACCCAAAAGAAAAAGGACTGATTTATCGTGTTGAGGAGGCAACTCATGGTTAATTGGAATCAATGGGTGTTAGGTCAACAAAAGAAAAATCTTCTATGGGTGGCTCTGGGCGTCATTGCTTTGCTTACCGGTTTTTATCTTTTAGTCCCTAAAAAAGCCAAACCACAAGTGCTAGAAGTGCCTTTAACTGTCGCAGGTGTGGTGGATGAATCTTTCAGTGAAGCTGATGCTGAAAGTGCCCTCACTCAGCAGCAGAAAGAATTAAGTGCTTTAAAAAAGCAACTCAAATCCTTACAGGCCTTTATTGAGTTAAGCGAAACCAAGCAGCAAGCCCTGATTCATCAACTGGTTGAAGAAGGGGTGAAATCACAGTTGAGTGTGTTGCCAAAATTGTCTGAGACACCTGCAACAGTCGCAACACCTACTCAGCGTATAACGCCTAAATTACACGCGATTTCATTCGATTACAGTAAAGGCAAAACTAGTCACGCGCTTGATGCGACGCATTATGTCCCCAGTGGCACGTTTGTGCGTGCGGTGGTATTGGGTGGCGCTGATGCAGATGCATCGGTGAATGGTCAAAGTAAAAACAATGGTGTGATGCTTTTTAAATTGCTCGAGCCAGGCACACTTCCCAATGGTCAACACTCCAAGCTCAGTGGCTGCTTTGTAACAGGAAGTGCTTATGGGGATATCTCGAGTGAACGCGCTTATGTCGTGCTCGATAAGCTCTCCTGTGCCCGGATGGGTGAGAAAATCATCGATAAATCCGTCACCGGCTGGGCGTTTTTTGATGGCAAGGTGGGGATTAAAGGTGTGCCGCTCATGCGAGATAACAAGGTCATGCAGTGGGCTGGACTATCAGGCGCATTATCAGGTCTCGCTTCTGCCGCGCAATACTCGCAATCGATACAAAGCATTAGTCCACTGGGTTCATCGAGCGTTGTGCCTGGTAGTAATGTTGCACCCTATGCGGCTTACGGTGGTGCCAGTAAAGCTGCTGAGGTACTTTCTAACTATTACGTCAAACGTGCTGAGCAATATCACCCCGTCATTCAAGTGGGTTCGGGCAATTTCGTCACGATTGTGTTCAAAGATGGCTTTTATTTAGATGAGCCCGTCCAACCTAAGACCCACACGATACAAGAGCCATCTGATTTTGAAGTGCCTGCGGATGTCTTAAGCAAAATTAATCCCACTTACATCAAAGGAGAAGATGCATGAGAGCGATGAGCCTTTTTCTAAGTCTGTTATGCCTTGGGGCGTGTGCCCCAATCAATACAGAGTTTTCTTGTCATTCGACTGCGAGTGACCGTTGCTTAAGCATCGAAGAAGTCGATGCGATGACTGCTTATGTGAGGTAGCTATGTTTTCAAAAGCGCATCAACGTGCCAAAGCATCGCTTTCCTTGGATTTGCCTTCGATTGAGTCCTTATTGCCTTATGAAACCATGGATGAGGCCTTACTCTTTCAAAACAAATGCTCAAGTGGCTTTGGACTTCATCTCACACCCATGTCAGGTGCTGATGAAACGCTGTTAAAGTCCATGGCGCAACTTCTCAAAGATAAGCTTCCCATCGATTGTGATTGTACTTTTTTACTGTATCGAACGCCTTTTGTCAGTCAGCTGCTTGAGGATGGACTATCATCTATGAAAGAAGCAGGCAGTGTCTTTCAAACGATTTATGAATTAAGCAAAGCTTATCATTTGAAAGCAGCCGTCGATGGTTATGCGAATGGTCGAAATATTGCGGCACATCTTTCCGATTATCATGTGTATCTTTTCTTTTCTAAAGCATGTGATAACAAAAGCATTGAACTCGCGTCTTTAAGAGAAGAAGTAGAGTCTGCACTTAGTGTTGCAGGATTTCATCATCAGAGATTAGAAGCAGACCACTTCTTAAAACTGATGCGCGCACTTATCGCTCCCAATCTTGAAAGTGTGAGTTGGCCTGACATAGAGCATCAAAAAGATGCCTTTTTAAGTACCTTGATTCCACAAGGCAATAGCTTGATGCACATTCATGACACCTCTATTGAGGTGGAAGGAAGTGATAAAACGGGTGCTCCTTTCAAAACCCAAATCATTAACTGTCATCTTGAGAAGTGGCCTGAGCAACTCGCTCTTTGGCAAACGCCTGATGTGTTTGCGAACCTATTGGAGCCGCAACACGGTATCCCTTGTCCATTTCTCATCAGCATGACTATTCGAGGTGTCTCACAAACCAAAATGATGTCACGTGCAAGAGCGCGCAGTAAATCACTGAATGCCAATGCGAATGCGATACAACTTTTCTTAAATCCAGGCATGAAAGAAGAGCGTGAAGATTGGAATACAATTTATGAAGAGGGGAGTCGCGACCGATTAGCACTCTTGCCGATGTTTTATAATCTGATGCTTTTTACGCACCCTAATCACGCAAATGAGGCACTCACGAAAAGCATTAGCGCTTATCGACAATTAGGCTTTGAGTTACAACAATCACGCGCCACGCAGTGGATTCGCTATCTTGCAAGCTTGCCGTTTTTCATGACAGAAGGTTTTTTTAAAGATTTAGAAACATTAGGGCTGATTAAGACCTTACCGCATGAGAATATCGCGAACTTATTGCCTATTGTTGTGAGTCAAAAAGGCTCATCACAAGGCTTATTACTCCCCACGCATCGCAATCAAATTGCCTTTTTCGATACCTTTGATAATCAAACGCTACCTATCACCAATTTTAATTTCTTAACCGTGGGCTCATCGGGTGCCGGTAAATCTATGTTCCAGCAAGCACAAATCTTAAGTGGATTGAGTATGGGTGAAATCACGTATGTGATTGACTTAGGGCATTCCTATCAGCATCTCTGTGAGTTGGTAGGTGGCACGTATGTGGATGTCAGTAATATTACGCTTAACCCTTTCACATTGTTTGATTTCGAAGGCAAGACGGATGAGGTGGCTGATAACATCCAAATCCGAGACTTACTCGCGATTATGGCAAGCCCTCACGAGCCCTTATCCGATATCCAAAAAGCCTATCTCCTAGAAGCCTCCATGCACTGCTGGCAAGCCAAGGGGCGACACGCCAAGATGGATGATGTCTTAGAGACTTTAAGTGCGCTCAAGACCGAAGATACGCGACTCAGTGATTTAATCACGCTCTTAAGAAAATACGGAAGCCAAGGTTTATACGGTCATCTATTCAATGGCGATACGCCCTTTATCCAAAACAAAGGCTTGGTCGTCTTTGAGATGAGTGGCTTTCAAAATAACCCTGAGCTCTTATCCATCGTGATGTTTGTGATGATTGTCATCATTCAGGGCCAGTTTTATCACACGGATAGACGGATTAAAAAGCGCTGCATCATTGATGAGGCATGGCGCTTCTTATGTGAAGGCAGTAACCCCATTGCAGCGAATTTCATCGAACAAGGCTTCCGTACTGCTCGAAAACACAATGGGGGCTTTGGTGTGCTGACGCAATATCTATTGGATACCGAAAAGACCATTCAAGGTCAAGCGATTGCCGCGAGTAGTGATATCAAAATCATCATGCGACAAGGTAATTTCAAAGCTTATCTTCGTGAGCACCCCAATCGTTTTACACCCTTTCAACAAATGATGATTGAGTCCTTTGGTGATGTGTCAAGCAGTGGCTTTTCTAATCTCATGATTGAAGCGGGTAATACTTATAGCTTTCATCGCTACTTTGCTGACCCCTTCACACGTATTTTGTTTTCTTCCAATGGAGAAGAGTTTTCAGCGATTGAGGCCTTGCGTAAAACAGGAATTTCGTTGGAAGAAGCGGTGAGTGAAGTTGCAGCCAAACGATTTGGTTTGTCATGCGAGCGCTAGGTTTTGGTTTAAGTCTCTTGGCATCGACAGTGCATGCCACATCTTTGGGGTCGTTGGGTGAGGTTTTTATGATAGAAGAAGAAAGTTTAATGACAGTAATTGAGTCCAAAATCCGTCAAGGAGAGCTTGAAGTGATTCAGGCTGAGTGGGTTAAGAAAGTAGAACAAGAAATAAATCACCCTAAATCGCTTCAGCTCAAGCGCGCACGACAATCGACGCATCACCACTATAGGCCAAGCGTTGTGTTGGAACAAGAGGTGCGAGACGAGAGAGGTCATCTTTTATTTCCCAAAGGTTTTAGGGTCAATGCGCTAGATGCCATGCCAACGTATACGCCTCATTGGTTATTCATCAATGCAGAAGATGAGGCACAGCTACGCTGGGTGAAATATCAGCTGATTCAGCTACCCCATGCCAAGGTGATTTTAACAGGTGGTGTGATTTCAAATACAGCGCATCAACTGCAATGCCCTGTCTATTTTGACCAAGGTGGTCGTATCACCCAAAAGCTTGGGATTACATCGGTACCTGCCCGAGTGTCTCGAGATAACAATCGATTACTGGTCGAAGAAATCGCTATTCGGGAGGATTTCGATGCGAACTAAGGTTTTTTTATTTCTACTGCTTTTTACGCACGCGATTTTTGCCGCACAGTGCACAGGGCACTTTGTGAACCCTTTGAAAGATGTGTGCTGGCGATGCCTGTTTCCATTATCGATTGGACCTTCAGGTGTCGTCTCATCCCATTTGCCCGACACTGAAAATGCAGCCAATCTCATTGGCGTTTGCCCGACACATACTGGTCTTAATATCGGGTATTGGGAGCCTAGCGCACTGGTTGAGGTCACTGATACGCCGTATTGTTTGGTGAATTTAGGTGGTACGCAACTCGCATTAGGTGCGAAGCATCGTCAAGGAGGAAAGCAAGTACTCGGGAGTGATCAAATAAATGCTTTTTATCATGTACATTGGTACAAATACCCACTCATTACCTGGCTTAATTTAATCACATCCGCAGGGTGTCATGAAGCAGGGGATTTTGATATTGCCTATCTCACAGAGCTTGACCCCACCTGGCAAGATTCTGAAATGAGTGCAGTACTCCATCCTGATGCACTGATGTTTGCTAATCCCATCGCGCAAGCCAGTTGTGCCACAGACAGTCTCTCTTCCACGTTACAGAATAAGCCTATCGACACACTCTTTTGGTGTGCTGGCGCCCAAGGAAGCCATTTTCCTTTAACAGGCTTTGTGCAATCGCCACTCTCACCGGTACAGTCTTCTTTATTGCTTGCCGAGCGCATGAACTACAAATTACACCGAGAAGGTCTTGTCTCTGACTCGAGTGCAACATCACCCTGTGACACACATCACCTCTTTAAGCTTCCTAAATCACGTTATCGCTATGAAATGGTGAATCAAGTCGCTGATGGAAAGCATTGTTATCCCAGTGGTCACAGCACACTTTCCTGGGAGACTGACAAAATCAAACCGTATACCCCAAGCCAATATGGCTATCTTGTCTGGAGGAAGCGAAATTGCGTCTTTGGTGCCTAAGTTTTTTACTGCTTTTGTCATGTGCAACACAGGCCTCAAGTTATTTGTTTGTGAGCTTTTCGTTACCTGAAAAGCTTTTCACGGAGATACTCCAAGAAAGTGAGGCCATGCATATACCGGTGGTGCTGAATGGTCTTTATCACAACTCAATGCCTGAAACGGTTAAGAAGATTTTAACACTGAGCAAGACATTTCCTAATGCGTCCATCCTCATTGACCCGACCTTATTTGAACGCTTCTCCATTCATCACGTGCCTGCTGTGGTGGTGGAACAAGGGTCTTGCTTTGATGTGCTTTATGGGAATCTCACATTGCATGATGCGTTGAAACGAATTCAGGATAAAGGTGAATGCGTATGAAATATTTAAGCCTATTCATGATGATGTCATTCAGTGCGTTCGCCAGTGTGCCTCAAGAGCTGCTCTCGATGCGCAATCAAGCACTAGAAAGCTTGAAGTCTTATCATGCGACTGATATTCCGGCTGTGGCGGCAGAGACAGCTTATGTCATACCCAAACCGAAAAGACTCTCTTTAGATGAGGACGCGCTTGAAATCCATGAAGGTGCCAAGTTGATTGAACAGGCCACTGGCACCCAAGACAAAGAAGACAGCACACTCTCAGAAGAAAGCGAAGACCTCCAAGAAGGTGTTACCGAATTAGCGGCACTTTCAGGAAGTGCTGATGCAGCCAGAAACAATTTCTCTTCTATTTTTGCAGGTAGCAAACAAGAGTGTGAGCGTTTCATTTGGGGTAGCAGAGATTGTTGCCAGGGTAACGGCTTTTTAGAAGGATTAATTCATTGCCCACAAGAATTGCAAGCACTACAGCGGGCAAAACTTGAAGGACGTGCGGTTTATCTTGGGTCTTATAAAAATAATCCACTTGCTGCCACGCGTTATGTGTATTGTGTTTTTCCCACGAAACTCTCGGGTATTCTACAAATCCAAGGACGTTTCAATCAGCTACATGTGTCTTTTGGTAGTGCTAAAAAAGCGAATTGTCGTGGGATCACCACTGAAGAATTAGCGCAGATTAACTTCAAGCAACTCGATTTAAGCAGTCTGACTGAAGAAACATTTGGTAGGATGCAAATTCCTGATGCCTCTTATTTACAACAAAGCAACCAAACGCATATCGAGGAACTCGCAAGGAGAAGCGTATGATGAAGCTACTCCTCATCCTCTTATGCTGCATTTCAACAGCCTTTGCTGAAAAACCAATGGGCTTTCTTTGGTATAACGTGCCCAAAGACATCCAACAAAAACCCGGCGTTTCTTTCAATAAGCTCAGCTACACCGACAAAGATGCCGTCCTAAAACACTACACTTTAGAGGCCCTTCATAAAGTGCGCTTTACCCACAAACTGGAAGATGAGCGCGTCTTTCTGGCTTGGCAAGACTTTTGGCTCAAAGAGGCAACCCTTCACGGCAAACTGAATGAGCTGGCCTTACTGACTTATCCTGAGTTTGATTTTTCAGTTACTCATCCCACATCAAATGTTGGGGTTAAACTTACTGAATCCCTCGCTTTAAAACGCACAGAGCATCTACTTCGAAAGCTTTCAGACACACATGGCTTATTGTTTTTTTATCGAGGAGGCAATGCGCTCGATAATGCTCAGATTCCCATTTTAAAATCGTTTGCCAAAACCCATCACTTCGCATTGATGGCTATTGCGGTGGACGGGGTTCAATCGCCTTTACTTCAATCCTCTAGAGTCGATAAAGGAGAGGCGGCCGCTTTGAATGTTCGCTATTTTCCTGCGGTTTTATTGGTGAGCCCTCAAACACAGCAAACAACGCCTGTGGCTTATGGCCTGACTACACAAGATGTACTCGCGCGCCACATTGAACGCGTGGTAACAGGAGGCGTATCATGAGAAAGCTAATCGTCCTCATAAACCTCTTTTTAGCATCACTGACCTTCGCGCAAACGAATACGGAATGGCTTCAACAACAAATGAGTCGTGATGATTTCTGGCAGACGCATACACTTGTTTTTATCTTTTCAGCGCAATGCCCTGACTGTCAGCAAACAGCACCGGTCTTAAAGGCATGGGCGATGATACATCACATTCCTGTTTCAGCGTTCAGCATGAGTGAGGTGCCTTTGCCAGACTTTGAAGAGGCACCACTTATTTCAAAAGAGCTACTGGATGCAGCCTTTCAAAACCAGAGTATTCAATACCCCGCACTTTTCATGATGAATCAACGCACACAAGCACTCTATCCGGTCATTATCGGTGCTTTTAATGAAGGCGAGCTCATTCAACGCGTAGAAGTCTTAATACCCAAAATCAAAGCCTATGAAGGAGGCGTGTCATGAGAAAATATGTAAGTTTACTGATGATGCTTTCTCATCTCGCACATGCTGATGTGAGTCGTGATTTAGACCGTTTTGTCAGTGGCCTGAACTTTGCTTCTAATACGACATCAGTCCAAGCGTTCAACGCACAAGCAGCAGGCTTTTTCGGTGGCGGGAGCTTATACTCGAGAACACCCGTGAGGCAATACTCCTTAGTCATGCTGGATATGCCAGACTATCGCGCAGGATGTGCGGGGATTGATTTATTTACGGGAAGTTTAAGTTACATCAGTGGGGATAAGCTCACCAATCTAGGTAAACAAATCATGACCAATGGCGGCGCTTATGCGGTGGATGTGATGTTGGCAACGACGGTACCAGAGCTTAAACAAGTACGTGATTTTCTTCAATCTACCGTACAAAAGGTGAATCAATCGAGCATTAACTCCTGTGAAATGGCACAAAACTTAGTGGGAGGTCTTTGGCCTAAAACCGTCGCCAGTCAACAGAAAGTCTGTAACGACCAACGGCGCTTAGGCAAAAGTGGTTTAGGCCATGATTATGTAGCCGCTCACATGGCTTGTGCAGGCGATGCCTTTGAGTCTTCTATCGAAGAAGCCTCACACGATAAAAAGCGTCAAAAAGAAGTCTTGATGAATAAGAATCTCGTGTGGTCTTTGCTGCAAGAGAATGCTTTTTTAAACAAAGACACGCATTTATCAGAGCTCATGATGAGTTTAACAGGCACCATTATTATTGATAAAACAGGACATGTTACTGAAGTGCCCGCTCTTCATGGCGCTACTTTGATTCAAACCTTACTGATGGGTAATCAATCCGCCATGTTATGGCATTGTGATGAAGAAAAAGCTTGCCTTCAGGTCAGTGAAAAGCAGTTTACCTTAAAAGAATCAGATTCTCTTTCAGGACGCGTGTATCAGTTGATTGAATCCATCAATCAGAAGCTCAAATCAGATGAAACGCTCAGTGAAGAAGAAAAGGGATTTTTAGAGATGACCTCTCTCCCTGTCATGAAATTTCTAATGGTGTTAAATAGCACGAACTACGGTAATGCTGTGGTGGATATACAATCTTATGCGACCTTAATTGCCAGTGATTTACTCGAACATTATCTCAACCAACTCTTACAGTCTTTTGAAAGCACGATAGAGGCAAGTCCCATACATACCGCCATGCTGAAATCTTTAAAAGCACGCATTCACACCGCACAAGTGCATGTTGCCCAGCTTGAGCCCCATGTGAATCGAAAGCTCATGGAAAAGCTATCACTCATTGAGCATGTGGCGCGGATTGAAAAGCAATTGGCATCAAATATTCAAGCGGGGCACTTATGATAACGATTCATGTGTTGGGGTTTGGAGAGCTATATCAGCAGCTATTGAATGCCTTAGCCGCTTTCATGGGGCAAAGCTTTTTTGAGAGTTTTTTAAGGCTCACCGCTTTAGTCGGTATTCTCATGGGGACGGTGGGCTTTTTAAAAGAGCGTAATCCGCTTGTTTATGTGAAATGGGTGATGAGTTATGTGCTTGTATTACAACTCGTCATCACCCCTAAAACCACGGTTGGGATTTATGATATCTCAGCCCAAGAAGAGCGTGTGGTGTCCAATGTACCAGTGGTTTTTGCAGCCACAGCAAGTCTTGTCACGACCATTGGGGTCGGTCTTGCTGAAACATACGATGCCTTGCTCTCATTACCGGATGATTTAACTTACACCAAAACTGGAAGTTTATTTGGGGCGAAGCTCATTCAAGCCTCTCGTGATTTTAGGATAACGAATCCTAGTTTAAAAGAAGAGATGAATGGCTACATCAGAAACTGTGTGGTAGGGGATATTAGGCTTAATCACAAATACAGTGTTCATGATTTAAGTACCACACAACACATCTGGGATTTAATCAGTCAGCATGCATCCGGTGTTCGCATGACAGAGGTGAACCATAAACTCGTGACGTGCAAAGAAGCCTCTCAAAAACAAGGTGCTAACAGTCTTTATCCAAAACTAGAGGCCGAGATTAAAAAGGCTTACACGCTCTTTGGTGTAGAGTTATTTGGGCATGCGAAAAAGACGAGCTTTGAGCAACTCTTTGAAACGCATTTGACCTCAAGTTTTGATTATTATCAGCTGATGACCGATACCTCGGCCAATATCTTTCTACAAACCATGATGATTAATGCCATTGGCGATGGGATTAAAGACTATCAGGCGTTTACAGACAGTACGGCAGGGGTGCTCAATAACCAAGTCACAAAATCCCAATTACAACATCGCTGGAGCTGGGCGATTGCGGGGCTTAAGGCCGCTTGGTTTTTACCTATTTTACATACTTTACTCACCGTGCTTTTATTTGGGATTTTTCCCATCATCATTGGGATGTCGACGGTCCCCAATGGTGCAGCGATTTTCAGAGGCTATCTTCAGTTTTTTATTTCACTACAATTCTGGCCAGTACTGTTTGCGATATTAAACTCGGCCATGACGTTATATGGACGTGAGCAATCCGCTGATTTTGGTGGGCTTAATTTGGTGAATATCGATAAAATTGATGAGCTTCATGCCGATTTATCAGGCGTGGCGGGCTATTTGATGCTCATGATTCCATTTCTTGCAAAAGGCTTGGTCTCAAATCTAAGTGAAGCCTTTCATAATCTTGCCACCAGTATGACCAGTCATTTGCAAGGCTCGGCCATGACGGTGGCCAATGATGCGGCGAGTGCGAGCTTTAGTTTAGGGCAGACGAGCTTTTACAATGCGTCTGCTAATAATTACTCGGCCAATAAACACGATAATAATTTCACGCATTTGCATGGCTTACGCTCAGAGCAGTTGTCTACTGGGGTCATTAAAACACAAACGCCAAGTGGCAATACGGTTTTTGATGTCACCCCAGGGATGAGTCGAAATGCGATTTCTATTCATAACATCGATGGTCTGACCAGTAGTCTGAACGAGGCTTATGAAGCCTCCAAACAAGCAAGCTTTAATGCACATCAAAGCTTCCAAACCTCTGTTTCAAGCTTTGTGCATCAAGCGATGCAGCTATCAAAAATGCAAGGTCATGAGATGCGATTGGGTGATGGTGTCTCTCAAAGTGACACGCATCAATATCAAGAAGCCTTATCGAATATGATGCATGTGGCCTCTGATGTTGCAAAACGTGAGGGAACAACAACTGAAGATGCGATGACTCATTTAACCAGTGCAAGCCTTAATGGTAAACTGAGCGCACCGAAGATGCTCACTCGAACGCTCAGGTCAACAACGGGTGGGTGGATAGATGTACAAGCCGATATAGCAGGTCAGGCAAGCAGAACTTCTACGAATACAGATAAATCCCATATGGGTTCAGATGCGTCATTAACAGTCAGAGAAGCACATGACTTCAACGAAGCATTAAGTCATATCAAGCATATCGTTCAAAATCGACATTTTGATGACATGCATTCCAAAGCCGCTCAGCTGTCTTCTCAAATGGGAGCAGATTTACGTGAAGCATTCACTGCCAATCAACAATACGATGCTGCATTACAACGAAGCAATCGTGTCAGTCATACCATGAGTTATGTGAAGTCTCATGGAGATCAAATCACCAAAAACATGGATCAAGCGTTTTCAGAGTATGTAGCCGCTGAGATTGGTGCAAATCAACGTGATAAGCTTTTCTCGCATCCTGAAGATCAGCATGCTTTACAGACATTACAACATCTGGGGGATAGATTTTTAATGCGTGAACGAGAGAAGCTGATTTCCAGCGTTGCTCACCCGTCCATTGAATCTACCTACCAACATAATCTCCAAGACCTAAAGTCTCAATCCTCTTCGATTGAAAATGCATACGATGATGGTGTGGATAAGACTCAGCAAGAGGCCTCTCAGAATCACGTTGGGTATGCAACGGTGCAGTTAAATCAATTTAAAAATGAATCGGATAAAGTTGGGCAGATGTATCAAAAAAAGATGGTAGAAGGTGCTAAAAACCTACATCAATCTGCTGTTGATCTTACTTCAGAATCCTCTGATAGTATTGATGTTGGAAAGCAAAACGCTAAACGTGGCACGTTTTTACATGGCTTTCGTCAGGAGAAGTGAAGTGATGAAGAATATCTGCTACGCTAAACAATGAAAATTCATGGAGAAAGCTTATGATGAACCGACTCAAAGGGCTTTGGCGGAGATATTTAGCGCATACCAAGGCTTTATATCAACAGTATAAAGAAGAAGATGAATGGGCTGAAGAACATGAAGACGAGGATGAAGATTACTGCAGTCCTAGTGTGAATCCATCAACAGGGATGCCTATGATCTCAAGCAGCGTAGACTGTATGGGTAATGCTTTTGGAACAAGTAGTTCGAGCAATCGATATTAAGTTCATATTTTGTGATGTTTAGGGGTGACGAAGATGTATTATATGCTTTACTTTCTTGTGCCAGAGACGCATCTTGATGTAGTCAAGAATGCGATTTTTGCTGTTGGGGCAGGCAGTATTGGGAGTTATCAACATTGTGCATGGCAAACATTAGGTGAAGGCCAGTTTATGCCATTAGCTGGTAGTCATGCATTTATCGGTGAAATTAATAAATTAGAAAAAGTTCTTGAATACAAAGTCGAGATCGTTTGCTCAAAAGAACAAATAAATGAGGCGGTCGCTGCTTTAAAAATGGCGCATCCTTATGAATCTCCTTCATATCAGGTATTGCAATTGGAATCTTTTTAGAACAGGCATATAGAGACACAAGGAATTATTAAAAACTGATTTTGTCCCTATCAAGCACTTATATTACGTATTTTTACGTATTGCACCTTTGTGTGGACATTTTTTATACTATATCTATATCCGATTGGGGCTTAACTTATTTTAGGAGATGCTCATGAGTTCGTGTAAAAGAGTCTTTCTAATTGGTCATCCGGGTGCTGGTAAAGCGTTAGTTGCAAAGAAATTAGCTGAGAAATTAGGTTGGAAATACATCGATGCTGATTTGGGCTTAGAAAGTCGTATCGGTGCGAGTATCCATGAAATTTTTGAGCAAGGAGAAAGTGATTTTTACCAATGCCAATATGATGTGTTAAATGAGCTATGTAGTCGAAATAATGTTGTTATCACTACTGATGCGAGCGTTGTGTGTGAAGATAAATTGTGTCACTTGCTATCTTCAGAATTTGTGGTGTATCTACAAGTCAGTCTCCCTATCCAAATGGAGCGCACGTCACATCAGGCTGAATTTTTATTGTCAAAATCAGGTCGCAAAACTTTTTTTGAAAGGCTCCATCAAGAAAGAGATGAACTCTATCAAGAAGTCTCAAGTATACAAATCGATAGTGATGATAGCGAACTTGAGCAGCACGTAGAACACATCATGAAATCGATTACACAAGATCAGAGTAAAAAAGTAATTGCATTTGATGCAAAGGATGCTATCTTTTTTCATAAAATCACGCATACCTCTGTGCAACTCGGTGTGCAGCAAGCAATGTGTCTTCAGCTTTTGGCGCAAGGGAAGTCGGCTAAAGAGATTGCACGTGAGATGGGTCTTTCCTATCGTACTGTTGAGGGGACTCTTGCAAAAATCATGGAGTTACTGGGGTGCTCTTCCAGCAAAGAATTGATTGTTTTATATCATGAAAAACCTTGAGTTACGGTGTTATTTCTCTCAAAGGTTCATTAATCAGAATTTCCATATGGGCGCGTAATAATCTCAAGAAAATGGCCATTTGGATCTAAGAAGTAACAACCACGACCACCATCATTATGATTAATCTGTTGTGGTTTTTTACGTCCTGGATCAGCCCAGTACATCAGTTGTCTCTGGAGGATACGATTAAAAATGTCGTCAAACTCAGACTCACTGACTAAGAATGCAAAATGTCTTGCTTCAATATCACCTGATGTGGTTCGAAAATCTAAACTAACGCCATTACTCGTTTTTACTACAATAAAAGGTCCAAAAGCAACAGGCAAAGGCAGGCCTAAGATTTCAGTGAGAAACTGAGCAGAAGCCTCTGCATCTTTGGCTTGAATAATAGTGTGATTCAGTTGAATGCTCATGAGCTTGACCTCTTGCGCTGTTAAGTTGCGTCATTTTTCTTCGTTGCACATAGGGTGATAAATTCTTTTCCGTCTACTCGATGCTCATCTGGATAGTTTTTGTAACAAAAATAATGAATATCATCGATAATAAACCCAGATTTTTCGATGAGCTCTCTTAAGGTATTTAGTTCAAAAAGATGAACAAAATCAGGTAGATTATCTCGCCACTTTTCACATGCAACCAGTTTTGGGTTGAAGATCCCAGGCCACTCCCAATGTTCTTGAACGCGTTTTTCATATTCTGGGATGAGTTGTGAATAAAAGCTTAAATGCGGAGTCATCACGGTAATAAAGAGCTTTCCATCCGCTTCTAACCATCGCCAACAACGACTTAGCCCATCTTTTATTGATTTTCCATCCATAAAATGCAAAACATTGGAGATAAGAATCCCACTTAAACTTTCCTCTCTAAAATTTAGATCATATGGGTACGCGCATGCGAGTGTTCTTAACTTGGGTAGGTCATGTTTTTTAACGGATTGCTGCAATATGAATAAATGCTCTTCACTCAAATCACATGCAATAACTTCTGCTCCATTTTCCAAGGCCGGAATAGTTGTTGCGCCATATGCTGCACCGATATCTAGCAGAGGTAACTTGGCATATTTGGCATAATTTACAAATGACTCTGCGGCGGGAGACAATTCTTTAAACATCACACCCATGGCATTTGACGTTTTAATAAGCCCTTGTTCCCATTCTTTGGGCCAATATTTGTTATGTTGTGATGTCATAAGTAAACTCAATTTTAGGCAGTTGTTCGATATCACAGCAAGCATACATCGCGCCGTCAGTAATTTCATTTGTCACAAAATCAATGAAATAATTTTTCATGATCGCTTCAAGTTGAAATCCAAGGCGTTCAGCCAGCGTTCGACTTTTCTGATTATTCACAAATGCTTTAATATCGATACGTTTGGCCTGATATGCAGTGAAAGTGACTCGCGCCAAAGCATTAAGCGCTTCAGTCATATAACCCTGGCCACCTCGACGGCTATCTTGCCAATAAGCAATTTCAAATTTAGGAACAAACCAGTTACTTCCCGCATACCAGATGCAACCTGTAAAAGTATTATCTTGTCGTGTGAATGCACCGAAATACATTGCTACGGGATTGTCTTTTTGATGGCAAGATTCAACTTCTTTCAAGAAAGACTCTATTTCGGATAGCGGTTTATTTTTGTTGACCCAGCTCCAATATGGCGCCATATCTTGCGATGATATCAATTCTGCTTCATGATAAGCAGCTGCATCGGATAACCTAAGAGGTCGTATGAGCAATCTATCCGTTTCAATGAGTCTGAGTATTTTGGGCATAATAAGCGTGGAAAAATGGTGGCTGAATCCATGATAAAAGATAACTCAAATCATCAGGCCATTCAATGGGCGTGCAGTTGCCTCTCATCTCATGGGTACGAGCTAAAAAACGATTCTCCGGAAATGGTGCAAGATGCGCCATGGTCTTATGTGATCCGTTTCATAACATCTAGCGGATATATTTATTTAAAGCAAACACCGCCAGGGCTCGCATTGGAGGCGAGTATTATCCAAGTTTTGCGAGATCAATTTCACGCTTCTGTGCCAAGCGTGATTGCGCACAACTCTGAATTAAGCTGCTTTTTAATGAAAGACGCAGGCAGAACACTGAGAAGTATCTTGAAACAAAACTTCGATGAGGCGCTGCTTTGCAAAGCGATTGATCAATTCACCTCGCTTCAAATCGAGGTTGCGAAAAACGTAGATGTATTTTTTGATTTGGGTGTTCCAGATTGGCGACTGGATAAGTTTCCTGAGCTATATCAACAGTTATTTGTACAAAAAGACGTCTTAATAGCGGATGGGTTGTCAGAGGCGGAGGTAACCCAATTGGAGCAATTGACATCAACGCTCCATGACTTATGTAAAAAGTTATCTAACTACTCTATTAAGCCAACTCTTGTCCAGCCAGATTTTAATGACAACAATACACTTTTTGATGATATATCCCAGAAAATTACTATCATTGATTTGGGGGAAATCGTGATTTCACATCCATTTTTTTCATTGCTTAATTGTGTGCATGTCATTAAAAAACATCATGGATTAACAGAGCAGGATGATAGATATTTCAGGATCAGAGATGCGTGTCTTCAGAATTTTATGAAGACAGAATCTAAAAATCGCTTATTGGAAGCGCTTGAGATTGCTCGTTTGTTATCCCCAATTTATGGTGTTTTCGCCGGTTATCGAATGATACGTGCTTGCTGCCAATCGAAATTTACTGGATCTTTTGCAAGACATGCCCGGCCTGGTTTGTCTTTACGAGAGT
Organism: uncultured Legionella sp.; assembly: GCA_964471225.1. Classification (GTDB taxonomy): domain Bacteria; phylum Pseudomonadota; class Gammaproteobacteria; order Legionellales; family Legionellaceae; genus JAGVJT01. Next base: position 36,445 of record CAYYEZ010000049.1, read on the forward strand.
TTATTAACAAACATGAATTAACATGAAAAAAAACTTGACCTTGTCGTTACGTCAACCTTTATCGTGTCCCTTGTCAGAAGGGGGAGTGTAAGATGAGATACACGATTAATCAATTAGCAAAGCTTTCAGGTGTGAGCACAAGAACGCTGCGCTTTTATGACGAAATTGGTCTATTAAAACCGGCATTTTATGGCGATAATCAATATCGTTACTATAAGGAAGAGCAGCTCTTGCTTCTTCAACAAATCTTATTTTTTCGTGAACTGGAATTTCCTCTGAATGATATCAAAACGATTTTGAGCCGTAATGATTTCGACAAAATTGATTCATTACAGCAACACAAATCTAGGCTTCAATCGAATCTTGAAAAGGCTCAGACGCTGATTAAGACGATTGATAAGACTATTTCACATTTACGAGGAAAATTGAAAATGAACATTGAAGAAATGTTTGATGGCTTTGATCCAGTCAAGCAACAAGAACATGAAAAATATATGCTAGATACAGGTGTGATATCACAAAAACAAATTGATGAGAGTTGGAGGCGTGTCGCTCATTGGAGAAAATCAGACTGGGAGCAGTTTAAAAACTCTGGTGAAACTTTAAATTTAGCATTAGCTAAAGTGGTAGCTGAAGGCCGTGCTATAGACTCAGAAGTTGTCCAACAATTAATTCAGCAACATTATGATTGGGTCAATCAATTTTGGACACCTACTCGCGAAACATACAGAGGACTGGGAAAGATGTACCTTGAGCATCCTGATTATCGAGATTTTTATAATCGATACCATCCTGATTTGGTGGAGTTTTTAGTGAAGGCAATGAATATTTTTGCCGACAAAAAATTATCATAATGTTGCTGAAAGATGTGTGAGGGGGTGTACTGATGAGTAATCAAAACTTGCAAATGACTTTAACGGATGGAAGAGTCTTAGGCTTTGCTGAATATGGCGATCCTAATGGTTATCCCGTATTTTATTTTCACGGCACGGTAGGCTCCAGGCTATTAGCTGCCGATTTCGATGATACAGCTTTTGCAAAGCATTGTCGTTTTTTTGGTGTGGACCGTCCTGGCATGGGCTTATCATCCATCAATAAACAGCACAGCTTGTTATCTTGGGCAAATGATATTCGAGAGTTGGCAGATTATCTTCATATCAAACAATTTTCTATTATTGCGCATTCAGGTGGTGCGCCCTTTGCTATGGCTTGTGCTTACGCTATTTCTGAGCGTGTCACCAGTGTTGCTATTGTATCGGGTATGGCACCAACTTTAATGCGTCAAGCCAACGAAGGCTTGAATCTTGGAATGAGAATTATCCATGTGCTGGTAAGAAATATTCCAGGCATGGCTTGGCTATTAATGCAAGTTCACCGAAGCATGTTATCAAAACCAGAACGGTTTAAGAGCACCTTGCAAAAATTACCGGAACCCGATCGAATCCTTCTTGAAAATCCTACACAATGGTATTCAATGATCACTGCATTAACTGAAGCCTTTCGACAGGGTGTTGCAGGGCCTGCTCGTGAATTTAAGTTACTGCTAAGTGAGTGGGGCTTTGATTTGAGCAAGATTACTTGTCCTACCACTGTTTGGTATGGTCAACAAGACAGCCAAGCACCGATCTCTCATGCTAAAATTTATGAACGTTTGTTGCCTAATTCGGAATTAAAGTTATTGAGTAAGGATGCGCATCTTTCCGCGTTATACCATCATGTGGAAGAGATTTTTGAGTCTGTAAGGCCACAGATGATTTGAGATAGGTGATGTTTGGTGTTACTTGCTTAAATTGATAGGCGTGGAATATCTGTAATTTTAGCAATAAGTTCTATCGCTAAATCGCTTGGCGAAGTATCTGAAGATAAGTCTATCACGGCATGAGCACCTAAATCCTCTCGATGTGAGATGCTAACGTTACTTGTTTCATCTGAGAATCTAAATCTTTTCATGAGCTCTCTATACTCGTGCGCGCCAGCCCTAAAAATAGCTTTTGCTTTCTTGGCTTCGTCTTTTCCTACTTCTGGGGGTAAGTGCCTGAGCGCAATGAGTAGAAGCTGCATTTTAGAGAGTGTTCTGGCATGATCGATTTCGCCATCTGCTTTTACGGTAGATATCAACTGACTCAGCTGAAGAAAAGGGAACATGCCTTCTCTTTTGTTCACGAGATCGCCAGAGAGCTCTGCAGATGTATTTCGATGATGGATTCGTTCGCTTAAAGCTTTAGGTGGGCAAAAGGCCAGAACAGTGGCAAATTCTATTTCTCGACCATCTATTGCTGCATGTTGAGTAATCTTCTCTCTAAAATCATTGATCATTTGGTTGACATCACCTTCATTGGGTGGCACCTGATCAATAATTACAGAGGCATCTGACGGCAGCTTGAAGACGTCATCTATCATTCGTTCAAGACCATCTGTCATGGGGAGAGTTTTGAACACATCTCCAACCTCATGAATTAAATGAGTGAGAGCCTCTAAGTCTTGCTCAGGAAGTCCTGCCTGAGCTAAAACGGTTTTAAGCTCATGAAATTCTGGATTTTCAAATTGATGTTTGATAGAAACGCTACGATAGGTGAGGTTTAGCTGGCCAGTGGCCGCAAGCGTTGTGATTTCTGATTCACTCATGTAAGGCGAGAGACGTTGAAATAATCCCCGTTCTTGTAATCGCTCTAACAGAGCAGCAGTTCGTTCTTTTTGAAGCACTTCACCGACTTGATCAGCACCATGTGTGTACCATCCATGTTCTCTGACTAACGCACCACAAAGTGTTGATTTTCCTGCACTAGATGGCCCTAATAGTAGCACTATTTTCATCGATTAGTCTTCCTCTGAGGCTTAAATTAGAGTATATGACAGTTTTTTATAAAAATGTGTAAAGCTAGAGTGATATGGCGTTAGCGAGTTGATTATTGAACGAGAGGGTACATATTCTGTGCTACGTTAATCATTCTAGTTGGATCACCTTTATCTTCTACAAACCATTGGATGGACAGCATCACTCTTAAAAATATCCAAGCAGTTAATCTACGACTAGGTATGGTTAAAGCGGTAGATAATTCTTGAATTCGTTCTTTCAGAAGTGCTGTGGCTTCTGAAGATTTTTCTTCATTTTTATCCAACAAATCAAAAGCAGCAGCCTCAAAGGCTATCTCACCTACGACGCCTTTGGGATCGATGGCTACCCAGTGATTTTCATGTTTTATAATGTTTTCTAGATGCAGATCGCCATGACAAATATACTCATCAGTCATGGTCTCAAAAAGCCATTGACGGATTGTTTTGGCTTTTTTGATATAATCCAATGGAATACGAGAATCATGTATGTCATCAATGACAGCACACCACTCTTTAACGTGCTGAAAAGTATGTTTTGTGTGAGTTGGTAAGGATAGTTTTTTAACAATGTCAGCGTAAATGCGAATCGCCGTGTCAATGTTTTTTGAATGATCGATTTTTAACAAAGTTCCCGGAACAGCCTGCTGCAATAACAAAGCTTGGAATTTTGGATTGTAATCAATCACGTTGATCACACCATGACCTGAAAAATGATGCAGTGCTTGATACTCATTCTCTATGGATGTTGCATCCGCACTTATCTTGAGAACAACAGGATGCCCTTCTTGTTGCGCATAAGCAACATAATTCCAGCTCATATTTGAAACAGGTTCAATACTGCTTAAAGACCAATGTTTTTGCAAGATCTCAACGGTGTGCGTGAGATTGTTATACCACCTTTCACCGATTTGACCATTCGCATTGATGACCATTTTCTTTAAGTTTTCAAGGCTGTCTACTTTTTGTTCCATATTAAATATCTCGAGGCGTTAGTGCTATCAAACGCATAGGAGCTTCGGTAGCATGAATGATAGGAAGTGGTAATCCTAGGACAAAACTTCCAACGCAAGGTATTTGCCTACTGTTGGCGATGTTTTCAATAATATACTTGCCTGCGCTAAGTAAAATGTGATGAACTGGGTAGCCGCTCTTTTCTGTATCAGGCGATAACGTATCAATACCCAAACCCACGATGTCTCGTTTTAGTAATAGAAGTGCCGATTCTTTTGATACGGAAGGGAACTGCAGATTATTTCGATATTGATTTGGGTTGTCCCAGTATCGATCCCATCCTGTTCGAATAATGATGAATGATTTTTGGGGAATTTTTCCATATTTATTTTCATGCGCATCAATGTCAGCTACAGAGCACAGATAAGTCTCGTCTGCTTTTGCTGAAATATCGATGACGATGCAAGGTGCAAGGAGCTCATTTAATGAAAGCTGATGAACAGCTTTTCCATCTGGAATGCAATGAGCCGGCGCATCGATATGAGTCCCGATGCCTGCTGGTAATCTTAAGTGCTGAACTCGAAATTTAACATCAGTTGTACAATCGTCGTAATCCAAGGTTTTTGTACAGTGAAAGCCGCACTGAACATCCCAACTTGGTATCTCGGCGGATAGAGGATGAGTGAGATCAATCACATCGAAGGGAAATTTCATAAATTAATTTTTTATCGATTTTGAAATGGTCATTTTATCGAGTTTTGCTTGATTCGCAATGTCAATTTGTGCTTGTGTGAATTTTTGCTATACATGGGTCAAATCATCACACACTGTTGTATACTGATCGTCCACACAATAACAGCGAATTTTGATGAACAAGACAGCCCTAAAGCCAGTGCTTATTCCAGCAACACTCAATGATTATCCTACTGTACAAAATATGGCAAGATTTTATCTTTATGACAGGACAAAATATATGGGTTGGGATTGTCCTGAGACAGGGTTATTTGAGTGCATAGATTTTAAGCATCATTTTGAAAATCCGAATGACCATGCCTTTCTTGTAAGAGTGGATGGTGAATTAGCCGGTTTCGTTCTTTTAGACAAAATGAAGTTGGTTGAGCAAATAGATTGGAATATGGCGGAATTTTTTATCCTGGCTAAATTTCAGTCTTCTGGTGTTGGTTCTCAAGTCGCTCGAGAAGTGTTTAGTCGCTTTTCAGGGCAATGGTCAGTTGCTGTGATGCCAGAAAATCAAGGTGCAGTGCAATTTTGGCGTCGTATTATTAACGAAGTTTCAAAAGGAATATTTCACGAAGCATATAAGACCGCAGAAGAATTAAAAACGATAGAAAACCCAGATCCTGATGCGATGCTTGTCTTTAGTTTTATTGCGTGAAATATGGTGTAAAATAGCAGAAATATTTGATCTGGCTGTGAATATGCATTCACTCGAACATTTAAATACCTTATTGATAGAAGCAAAACAAAAGATTGAAGTAGGCGCTTTATACTCTCATTATCGGACACCTCATCAAAGCTACAGAGTATTATCTCTTGCATTGGATGAGGCGACTGAAGCTCCATGTGTTGTGTATCAAGCTTTATATGGTGATCAGCTTATTTGGGTCAGAACTGTTGAGGCTTGGTGTGAATATGTAAGTGATAACGGTCAAGTTATCGCGCGTTTTATAAAAATGTCCTGACATTTGATGGTAGATGGTTATGACACACGCTTGGAAACAAACGATAGAAATTAATGAGTCCATTGCATCTCAAGTCATTGCAAATCAGCATAATATCCAAATTGACTCAATTAAGACATTAGATGCAGGTTGGGACAATGTTGTTTGTTTGGTCAATCAAAATCTGATTTTCCGCTTCCCAAGGCGTGAACCTGGGTTGGAGTGTATGGAAAATGAAGTGACGCTTGTGCCTTACATTCAAGATCATGTGTCGTTTGCACTTTCGGCACCGAAGTGGATTGGGACACCTTCTGCATTATATCCATATCTCTATGCTGGTTATCCTATGCTTGCAGGGAAGCCATTAAGTGATACAAATGCTGAACTCATTGACGATATACAATTTGCAAAAACACTGGCGAGTTGGCTTCGAGAGCTACATCAAGTACCGGTCACACAAAAACATATCGACGCTGTTAAAGGTGGATATGAGTGGAAGGTTAATGTAAAGCAACGAACAGCGCGTTGCGAAGAAAATCTAGGACGTTACAAGAACGATTTTATCGCTGCGGGGTTGAATACAAAAATCCTACAAGAGGTGATTCAGCAACTGAAGCAATGGCATCTTGAATTTAAGTCAACAGCCTTTGTACACGGGGATTTGTATAGCCGACATATTATGATTGATGAGGAGACATGTCAGCCTTCTGGCGTGATTGACTGGGGTGATGTGCATATTGGTCACCCAGGTGTTGATTTATCAGCAGGTATGATTTTTACACCAGAACTTTTTCAAACATTTTTATCGCATTACGGTCGAGTAGATGATGAAACGTATCGCATTCTGTTATTTAACTCGTTTTGTCACAGCATGAGTTTCCTGCCTTATGCATTTGAGCAGAAAAGAAAAGGCTTAATGGATTGGGCTACTATCGTATTGAATCGAGCAATCGACGAAATCAACAGCTCTTTTAAATAAGAGATTTAAAAGAAGTATTTTTCAAACTGACTATCGCCAAGATGCACTCAATTATGCCAGAATAAAACGTGTCTCGCTAAATTGCCGACATATTGAATATCACAAACGGAAGTGTGATGAAAAAGTCCATCTAGATATGGAGGTCTCATGTCCAACGCATCCACTCATCAGCATTTTACGCGCGGTGGCCAAATTGCTTTTCATAACCTGCGCATGCTCTTTCAAATCCACAAAGCATTACTTCATGTGCACTGCATCAGTTGGTTAATTTTGTTTGCGGGTTTTACTTGGCTGTGGGTTCCCAGGGTGTATTTGATTCAAGCAACGAACTACATCGAAGCAGTAGCATTGAAACAGCTCAAAAAAGAACATCTTTTTGAAGTTCCATTTGAAGATGGTGTACACCAACAAACCGTTGCTCAACTGACAAAAAAAGCATATTACTCGAAAGTATTTGAATTTTGCTCGCGAAAAATTATCGAAAGTGCACGTGCGTCATTTACATGCTCTTTTGTACTCGCATGCTTATTGTCGATTTACTTTGTTCGCCGAGGTAAACAGCAAACAGAGCACCAACGGATTCGAGGTAGCCAGTTTTTAGAAGCCTCTCTCTTAAAGCAACAAATCAAATATGACAAAAACAATTCTGATATTGAGATTGATGGCTTTCCACTGATTTTAAATAGTGAATGTCAGCATCAATTGGTTCATGGCACGGTGGGTACAGGTAAAAGCCAACTCATCATGAAAATCATGGATAGTTTAAGGAAGCGAGGGGATAGGGTTATTGTCTACGATAAAGGATGTGCACTGATTCCCTATTACTATCAAGAAAACCACGACCATATCTTAAACCCATTCGATAGCCGTTGTGCCAATTGGGATTTATGGCAAGAAGCACCAACGGATTCAGATTTAGAAAATATGGCTGAAAGCTTAATGCCCATACAAGGTGAAAGCGACCCCTTTTGGGTCAATGCCGCACGAGTTGTCTTTGTTTCTGCGGCATCAAAGATGAGAGAAGATGAAGCGCGTTCTCATGAGAAGCTCTTACAGTTATTGTTAGTCAGTTCATTTGAGGCACTAGAACACTATCTAAAAGACACGCCAGCCGCAGCTTTAATCAATAGCAAAATCGAAAAAACATCCACATCAATTCGAACAGTGATTACAACCTATGTGAAATCACTGCAATTATTAGAAGGACTTCAAGATAAGCCATTTTCTATCCGAGACTATCTATTGAATCCTTCTGAGAAGGGATGGTTATTTATCTCTTCAAATGGTGCGCACCATAAAGTACTCAAACCCTTGATGTCGATGTGGTTGGCGATGGCCTCTCTTACGATGTTGAGCTTAGCGCCGAACCGTAAACAACGCGTTTGGTTTATTTGTGATGAACTACCTAGTTTACATCGTCTGCCACTTTTAGGTGAAACGATAGCCGAAGTCCGTAAGTTTGGCGGTTGCTTTCTTTTAGGTATGCAAAGCTTTTCACAATTAGAGAAGGTCTATGGCAGGAGTGGTGCACAAGAGATTTTTGATTTACTGAACACGCGTTTTTTCTTTCGAAGCCCGAGTAGTGATATGGCACGTTTAGTGTCACGTGAGTTGGGTGAGGAGGATATTGATGAATCTAAGGAGCACTACTCTTATGGTGCGAATAGTGTCCGTGATGGGATTTCATTAGGCACACAGCGTGCGGTTAGGCCTATTGTGTCTTATCCAGAAATTGCTGAGCTTTCGAATTTAAACTGTTTTGTGCGTCTGCCAGGTGCTTATCCAATTACAAAACTCACACTGCAGTATTCTCAAAGAAGCGTATTAGCCCAAGGACTGATTGAACGTAGCAAGGTGATGCCTGAAAAAAGTATGAAAAGTCTCAGCGCATATCTAGAAGATTAGGTGGCTTATGCTAAGCATTCAACCGCTAAAATCTGCCAAAAGTGCTTGTGATTATTACACCAAAGCTTTTGAGTACTATCAAGACGATTCCACTGCAACAGCCTGGTTTGGAAAATCCAGAAATGACTTGAAACTTGGTGAAACAATTCAAAAGGAGGTCATGTTAAATTTGTTATCAGGTGTTTTGCCAACAGGAGAGAGACTTCAAAATAAACAAGGCTTACATCGCCCTGGCTTTGATATGACATTCTCAGCACCTAAAAGCGTTTCTATTTTAGTAGGGCTCGATATTGCGCCTGAATTACTGAAATTTCATGATAATGCGGTACATTTTGCACTCTCTCAGATTGAGCGAGAGTTTGCAGAAGTTCGAATCATAAGAGAAGGTGAAACGCATTTTCAAAAGACAGGAAATTTATTGTTTGCAACCTTTAGGCAGCCGAGCTCCCGTGCAAACGACCCAGCCCTTCATACACATTGTGTGACGATGAATTTATCTTTTCACGAAGGAAAGGCACGCTCTTTATCGAGTGATAAACATCGCGAACATGGCGTCATTGAGCAAATTCAAAATCATGCACATTACTGTGGCTTGTTGTATCGACATGCTTTAGCTAATTCCTTAAAGAAGGCTGGATTTCATCTACGACTTACAGGGGATGGTCTTTTTGAGATTGAAGGTGTGCCTGATCCGGTTCTTGAGGCTTTCTCCACACGTCGAGAAGATATTGAGGCATTGATGCATGAAGAAGGATGGGTTGGGGCGGCTGCTGCATCAAGAGCAACACTTTTGACACGACCATCTAAAGAGGAGAGCAACTTAACAGTATTAAAGCAGTCCTGGAAAGAGCGTTCAGAAGCTATGAATTTTGATGCACAAACTTTTGCAAAAAACCTAAATGAGCCTCGAGCATGGCTTGATGCCTTAAAAGAACGGTTTGTATCTAAATCACATCTGAATAGTGCCGAGCGTTGCGTTGAAGTTGCGATAGAAGTTTTAAGCCAACGAACCTCTGTTTTTACTGAGCGTGCTCTGAAAATGGAGAGCATGAAGCATAGCTTGATATTACCTGAGATTATCTCAGAACAATCGATTTTAGATGAAATCAACAAAGCCAAGGCATCACAGGCTTTGTATGTTTCAGATATAAATGACGCATTGCTCACAACACCGTGGCTTTTGACGTTGGAAACGGAAAGTTTGGAGAGAATTCGTGCACATCAGGGCGCGGTGAGCGCGATTTCGACGATACACGAAGTAGATGCATTTCAACATAAAATTGAACAAGAGATGCCACATCCACTCACTGCTTCTCAAAAAGAAGCCATGATGGTGTTGTTAACTACCCAAGACCGCTATGTTGCAGTTCAAGGCTATGCTGGTGTTGCTAAAACATCAATGCTAGCTCATGCAAGAGGGCTCATCGAAGCCAAGGGCTATCATTTACGAGGCGTGACTGTTGCAAGCTCTGCGGCACATGAGTTGCAAATGAAAGCGCATATCAAGACAGACGTTTTTCCTATTGTTTATCAAGAGCTGAAACATGCACGAAGAGGCTCGCTTGCAAAAACAATCATTATCGTAGATGAGGCTTCAATGATTTCCTCGCCACAAGGACATGCGCTTATCAAGCTTGTTGAGCGAGCAAATGCAAGGCTCGTTTTTGTAGGAGACTCAGCACAATTACCGACCGTCAATAATGGTCGATTGTTTGGTTTGGTGCAAGAACACGGTATTGAAACGGTTGTGATGAGTGATATCGTTCGTCAGAAAAACGAGAGCGCTAAGGAGGCAGTTTTTCATGCAACAAAGCGTGAAGTTAGAGAAGCTATTGATAAATTAGCTCATGTTGAAGAGTGTCCATCGTATCATGCCCGTATCGAATGGATGGCAAAACATTGGTTATCTCAACCTCCTGCTATTCGACAGCAAACGCTAATCTTTGCGCCCACACATGCAAATCGTGTAGATCTAACCAGAATCATTCGCCAATCACTGAAAGATGAGGGGACATTAAAACCTGAATCTTTGATGTTGAGCACGCTGAAGTCTAAAAATCTCGAAGCCATACAACAACGATTTGCTGCACATTATCAATCAGGCGATATCGTTCGAATTAATCAAGCTACAAAATCAATAAAAGTTGGCTATTACCAATTGAAGCATTTGTCGAAAAAACACTTAAAGAACAATGTACTGCCGCTTATTGATGAGCAAGGTAAAACGCGACTTTATCCTTTGAAGGACTTACCTAAGTATAAGACGCATACTGCGGCGTTTGAGCGCTTGATTGAAGTTTATCGCCCCACCTCTATGGAGTTATGCGTGGGAGACGAGGTCATTTGGAATAGAAATTTTAAGCAACATGAGATTCGAAACGGCCAGCGCGCAACCTTGAAAGAGATGAGCGAGAAAGTACTGACATTCTCTTTGGAGGATGGGAAGACTATTCGCATTGATAAATGTGACCCATTGCTCAGGCACATTGATTACGCTTATGTGCTCACCAATTATAAAGTGCAAGGGAAAGATGCGCATTATGGTTTGGGGTTAATGGAATCGAATCATCGATACAGTGCAAATTTAAAGAATTTTTACGTACAAATCTCGCGAGCGGTCCATGGCATGACACTCGTCACAGATAGTCGCGAGCATTTGATTCAAGCGATTGAACACAATAAAGATGAAAAACAGGCTGCATTAGATGTGCTGAGTGCACAACAAGTCAAGCAGCATGAGATGCACTTTAAACAGACCAAAGAGCTAGAGAGGGAGTAATTATCATGCCAAGATTAACCATTTCATTACCTGATAAGCTATATCAGCAAATTTCAGTCAGTGCTGCTATAAAAAATGAATCGTTGTCGTCTGTCATTAACGACTTACTGTATATGAGTTTAGAGGGGACAGCTGAAAAAGAAAGGGACGTGAGACCAATAGAGCAACACTGTCAGCTATTGACCATGCAGATGACTGCTATGATGAAAAGCTTAGTTGCCGAGTTATTGAAATTTGAGCAGTCCGATTTTATCAAGCTACGTCATGATGCGGAAATAAAGTATAAGGCCTATAATACTGACTTAACGAAATCATAAGTGAATTTTTTATGAAAAACATACATACGATGCCCATCTTTGAATCAGAAGCGGACTATTGTCTACGTCGAGGGGAACTTGATTTCTGGTGGCCGTATATTGAATCGGTATTAGTGCAACATCAATTGCGTGGTTCAGATAAGCACGAAATTGCCATTTGTGGCACGAATCCAACATACCCTGTATTTTTAATTGACGATATTGTGATTAAATTCTTTGGTCATCGTCCCAACTGGTTTAATGCCTTCAGTATCGAATGCATGGCGCATGACTGTCTCATCAAAGACAGCACGATACTCGCACCCCGCATCTTAGCAAAGGGTGCACTGTTTCCAAACGAAAAGCGACCTTGGCCGTACATTATTTCTACTAAAATAGCAGGTCAGGCTTGGGTTGAGAGCACATTGACGTTTGATGAAAAAAATACTATTGCAGCAGAAATAGGGCGACAACTTCGGAAAATCCATGCCTTACCTGTTGATAAAGACCTTCGGCATGATCACGAGTGGGCAAAACTAAACGTCAAGGCTGCTGCTGAAGAAAGTATTTTACCGAAGCATCTTGTGACTCAAGTGAGTGATTTTATAGCGAAGCTTAGTGATTTTGACCGTTGTTTTGTCAATGGCGATATGGTCGACACGCATGTGTTTGTCAATCAGGGGCAGTTATCAGGGATCATCGATTGGGGAGATGCAACCGTAACGGATAGGCATTATGAACTAGGGAAGTTGATGGATAGTTTTGACTGGGACAAGCGTCTACTTAAAACTGTTTTGGAAACGTCAAACTGGCCCATGAAAAAGAATTTTACTACACAAGCGCTTGGTCTTGCACTGTATAGGCAAGCAGTTGGTCTAACCCAACACAGTACATTCGATGTGTTTTACAAGTTACCGAATTTGATATCGCTTCAGGATATTGGCAGTTTAGATGAGCTTGCTGAAGTATTATTTGGTGTGTGAGTTTATGAGTGAAATTTTAAGAACAAATCTCTTAAGATTTAGATTTTAGAGTTCCACTTTATTTTGCAGTTTTTGTCTTTCAGAGTGATTTGCATAAGTTATGTCACGTTACTCTCAATCACACTGCTGTAGCACGACTTTGGAGAGTTGTTCAATTAATTGGGTATCATCTGGATTGTTAAGCGTTGCTTCAAACAAAGCAAATGCGTTGCTATCATGCTCCTTTAAGTATTGAAATGCTTTTTTAGGCCCCATGAATCTTAGGTTTTTAAAAGCAAAGTAATCTTCAAGTAAGGTTTGAATCATCCAGAGTTGTCGATAGCGTCCTTCTATATCACCTATTTTTGCGCGGGATAACATTTTTTGATACCAGACAATACGCCCTTGCCGCTCAGTTTTACTGAGTGCTAAGGGTTGGTGAGTGAGTTTCTTCAGTTTCTCTAGTAGATGTGTGCCAAATTCGTTTTGCTCGATGAGTACAATACCATCACTCATCTGGAGATGTGACTCATTGGGTGCCATGAGCTCTTGAGTGGGGTAAATAAAAATATCTAAGAACACTTGATGTGTTTCGTCGAAACGAGCCAACCACTGTTTTTCATGAATAGTATTGGTAAACCCCGCAATATCATAATCACTTGTTGCCGTGTCATCGCCACGCGCTCTCGAGCCATACAAAACAATGGTGTGGCAGTGATGGATTTTTTTTAGTTCTTGCACGATAGAGCTCAGGATTGCATTTCTACTCCAAGGGGAAGCTGTATTTTCTTGGATGACAGATGTTCCGCGGACTACTAATGATTTACGTAAGAAATAAAAAGTAGAGTGATGGTCAAACCCTGTGCGTTGAAACTCTATCTCAAATCCTAGTTTTTGATAAAACTCTAATGCCTCCCAGTCCATCGTATTCACAGCGGCAAAGGAGCACCCTTTTGCAATACCAAATTCTAGAGCTTTTTCTATGAGCTGCCTGCCGTAGCCCTGCGTTCTGAGTGTTTGAGATACCCAGAGCTGGTCAACGTAGAGGCATCCATATAAAGTGCTACCATTGCATCCGCCCAGAATTTTATTGTGATTATCACGAATAAAGCACGCAAAAAACTCCATGGGTCGGTGTTGCGTAACTTCGCGCGCATACTCGATGATGCCATCACCAAGCACCTGAATATCGGTAGAGCTAGGATTGAGCTCAAGGGTGATTGTGTATGGCAAGATTCACTCCACAGTTATGAAACACAATATTTTTACCAAAATGATTTTACCTTTTTCGAGTAAAACTGCGTATACAGTAATTCTAGAGTGTAGTATTTTTAAAGATTATGCGCCACACTTAAGCGTTAACTCAGTTCAAAGTACTCATAGAGGTTTTAATGCAAGAATTTTTATCGATATCACTGTTAATTATGTTAGCCGCTATCTCACCTGGTCCAGATTTTGCAATGGTGACCAAAAATGCGTTGATGTATTCTAGACGACATGGCGTTGCAACTGCATTGGGAGTCTCAGTGAGTTTATTGGTACACGCAAGCTATTGCGTGTTAGGGCTTGCGTTGGTTGTGTCTCAGTCTCTACTGGCGTTCACGCTCATTAAAACACTTGGTGCCGCCTATTTAATTTATATCGGCATCAAGAGTCTATTAGCCAAACGCACGCATCAGCAGATGGCTTATCAGCATGCGGCGCATATGATTACATTTAAGCAAGCATTCCACCAAGGCTTTTGGGGTAATTTACTTAATCCCAAAGCGATTATGTTTTTGCTCGCTTTTTTTACTTTGATTGTGAAGCCTGGTGCGTCAACTTGGCTTGAAGCAGGTTATGGTGTAGAAATTGCAGGGATTCACATGCTTTGGTTTTCATTGCTGGCCTACTTACTCACGCATCAGCATGTCAAGAAAAGACTCGAACGTGCCCAATATTATATTGTGAAAGTGATGGGTGCTCTTTTAGTTGCCTTTGGCGTTCGTATTGCGACTTTAAAGCATATGCTCGCGTGAGCCCGATGAAGATTGATTTACTTAAAAATCACCCAGATTCAATTTCTGATTTAGCTAAAATGTGGCACGAACTATTGGGTCAACAATGGGCGCCGGATGTTAAGTTGGAGGATGCTGAGCAGAAATTTCGTGCTCATTTAAATGAAGATAAATTGCCGCTCGCTTTTGTAGCTCTAGAGGACAATCAACCAATAGGGATGTGCGCTTTGCGCGTCACTGATGGTGTTCGTGAAGAGTTAAAACCATGGTTGGGCTCATTAATTGTAGATAAAGCCTACCAAGGTCGAGGGATTGGAAGAAAACTGATGGAGACTGTGAAAGCATGTGCAAAAAAGATGGGATTTAATACCCTTTACTTACTGACATTTGATGCAACATTACCACAGTATTACCAGCGATGTGGTTGGGAAACCATTGATACAGATATGCTTAATTCAAGACCTGTAACCGTCATGCGTATTTCGCTCTAATTGATATTCAATTTAAACGCGTAGCTTCATAACAAGGATGATATTGTTCAAAAGCCTCAAATACGATTCGAGTTATTTTTTCAATGGCAAGATCATTAGGTTTTGCATCAGATTGTTGACTGACCGTAAAAATAGAGAGTACAACAGGCTTGCAAGCAGGTGACCATGCGATGCCTATATCATTCGCAATACCATAGCTGCCGCTGCCTGTTTTATCAGCGACAGCCCAACCTAATGGTACGCCAGCTCTGATACGATGATAACCTGTGGTATTGTTTTTCATCCATTCTAAAAGTAAAGCTTTGTTTTTTGCGTTGAGCACGTCGCCTAATAATACTTTCTGAGTGCTGAGCGCCATCTCTTTGGGCGTAGAGGTATCGGCCTTATCATGTGGGTTTGAGTTAAGATTGGGCTCATCGTGTGTCAAATTAAACGAGCTGTTACCTAGTTGGTGCGCGAATTGATTGACTGCTTTAAAGCCACCTAATTCATGAAAAATCAGATTAATAGCTGTATTGTCACTGTAAGAGATGGCAGCTTCTGCTAGAGTTTGTAGGGTGACATGCTTATTCACGTATTGTCCTGAGATGGGGTGCCAAAAGACCATATCTTGAGGATGTGGCACTATTTTTTTCCGCAGCAAAGGCTTTGAGTTATCTTGTGCTAGGAGTGCTGAGACTCCCATCATTTTGCAAGTGCTTTGAAAAGGGAAGCGGTCATTTGGATGATACGCGATGACTTTCCCATTATTCGTATCCAACGCATAAAGTCCTATTTTGAGATGAAACTCCTTTTCAACAGCCTGTAATTTCTCGCTGGTTGAAGAAGGTGTGGAGGCGAATACACTATGAGTTGATAGTAAAACAATGCCGATTCGAAAAAGGGTGATCATATAGTTCATTTATCCCTCCTGTAAAAATGTTCTAAGGCAGCCAGCTATATGAGCCAGAATGCTGTTGTACTGTTTCGATTTTGGTGAGCCATCGTCGCAGCATAGATACGCTGGTAGGTCAGTGCAGCGTAGTGCTTCATTATGATCTATCAGCCCAAGAAGTAACACTTAAAATGGTACCTCTTTGTAGGATATAAGTCATTATCTCTTCCAGAAAAAATCCAATCGCAGCCTTTATAGATGCAAAGACATGTGTATTTTATGGTTTCTTCTGTGTTATTCAAATACCGTAAAAATCCGGTGTTTGAATAACATTGGTGAAAGCTTTGGTGAAAAGATGAGATATCTATTTAAAAAATCACGTTATTTTCTTCACCAGCATCTCACCAAAATTTCTGGATTTGTTTTTCAAGAAAGTGTCTAAAATTATATAAAAATCATGATGTTAAATTGCATTTTATCCCAATGCGAAAGGTGTAATGCTCCGTGGATTTTTCCCTTTTTGAGTTTTTATACGTCATAGATTTTTAGTTCTCTTGAATTCCAATTTTGGCAAAGCGCGGATCTATCGCGTGAGTGAGATAGATCTGTAGGCAGTTCTATTTTTCAAATGGCAGGCTACTTTTAATATAAAACGAATTGTTTTCTTTATGGAAATTTTCGCTTTCAATAAAACACGATATGTGTTATTGTTGAAAACAATCAGTTTTATACTTTGTTTTGAACTTAAAATATCAGGGAGTCTAATATGGAGAAAAAGGTTTTTAAAGAATGTGAGGCGGCAAATTATATATGTATGAGTCGTTCTTTTCTTTCACAAGATAGAATGAATGGAACACTAAAAAATCGAACTCCAGGACCTAAATACATTAAAATCGGCCGATCAATTCGATATTTAAAGGATGACTTAGATTTGTGGTTAGATAACCATCGTCAAAAGTAGTCTTGACTCTAATATCCTTTAGTAAACGTCTTGTAACACCTTCTTCAGATCAGCGCTATCAATGCAATTATTAGACGAGTTCATCACCTTGTGTGGTGGACTCTATAAATAAATCTAAAAATTATCGTTAACCTCGCAGCTGGAATCTTATTTCAATATATATTTTTAATTTTAATCCGAAGGGATGTGGCATCACAAATGTATGGAAGTTCACTAAATTTGCACCCTGTGTGCACCCTGAAAGTCTAACTATCTTAATTGATGTTTTCTTAATCTCAGTATTTACATGGCGTCCCAGGCAAGATTCGAACTTGCGACCTGCCCCTTAGGAGGGGGCCGCGCTATCCAGCTGCGCCACTGGGACTCGTTTGTAATTTTATTTTATCTTGGGGTTGAAATACAAGGAATCGTCCTTATATCAGATAAAAGATTTTTGATAAAGGAGATTGGACAAATGTCAGATAAGCAACAAACTATGGGATTTCAGGCCGAAGTTAAGCAAATGTTGCATTTGGTTGTGCATTCATTGTACTCAAACAAAGAGATTTTTTTACGCGAACTCATATCAAATGCTTCAGATGCACTCGATAAACTCAGATTTTTATCACTGTCTAACAGTGGATTGTATGAAAAAGATCCTGATTTAAAAATTACGATTGAATTTAATCAAACACTGAAAACATTAACCATTATCGATAACGGTATTGGTATGACTCGAGACGAGGCCATTGGAAATCTCGGTACGATTGCAAAATCAGGTACGAAAGAATTTTTAAGTCAACTTTCTGGCGAAAATGCACGCGACTCGCAACTGATTGGTCAGTTTGGAGTGGGCTTCTATTCTGCATTTATTGTTGCGGATAAAGTGACAGTAGAGAGTCGCAAAGCTGGCATGTCTCCTGAAGAGGGTATTGTTTGGGAGTCAGAGGGAACGGGCGAGTTTACAATTGCACAGAAAAATAAAGAAACACGAGGAACTCGAATTACGCTACATCTTAAGAGCGAGGAAGCAGAAGATTTGTTGGCAGACTGGCGTCTAAGAGGATTAGTCACAAAATACTCAGATCACATCTGCTGGCCGATTGTGATGCAGAAGATTAAATCTTCAGAAGAAGACAAAAAAGATGATAAACAAATACCTGAGTTCGAGACAGTAAACAAAGCCACCGCGCTTTGGACACTACAGAAATCCGAGATTTCTGATGATGAATATAAAGCATTATATAAACATATTTCTCACGACCAACAAGATCCATTAGCTTGGTCGCATAATCATGTTGAAGGTAAACAAGATTACATCAGCTTACTCTATGTTCCAGCGCATGCGCCGTACGATCTATGGCATCCTGAAACAAAAAATGGTTTGAAGTTGTATGTAAAACGCGTATTTATTATGGATGATGCCTCTCAGTTCCTACCAAGATATCTGCGTTTCATTAAAGGTGTGGTGGATGCGAGCGACTTACCCTTAAATGTATCGCGAGAGTTGCTACAAGATAATAAGCAAGTTGAAAGCATTCGTAACGCTTGCGTCAAACGTGTTCTGTCTATGCTCGAAAAAATGAGCGAAAATGAGCCAGAAACATATCAGAAATTCTGGGATGCGTTTGGTCTTGTGTTAAAAGAAGGGCCTGTAGAAGATTTTGCAAACCGTGAGACGCTGGCTGGTTTGATGCGTTTTGCAAGTACTTCAAATGATTCGGATGCACAAACAGTCACCCTGAAAGACTATGTTGCTCGGATGAAAGAAGGCCAAGACAAGATTTACTATATCACGGCTGCAAATTACCTTGCTGCTAAACACAGCCCTCATCTTGAAATCTTCAAGAAAAAAGGCATCGAAGTCCTGTTGCTCAGCGATAAAATTGATGAGTGGTTAGTCAATTACATGGGTGAATTTGAAGGAAAAGCGTGGCAATCAATTAGCAAAGGGAAACTCGACCTTGCTGATGATGAAGCGACAAAAGAAGCGGTCGAAGCGAAAGAAAAAACAATGGAGCCACTGCTTAATCACATGAAAAAAGTGCTGAGTGAGCAAGTCAAAACAGTACAAGTTACAACTCGCTTGACCGATTCTCCTGCATGTATCGTCGCAGATGAAAACGATTTAGGTTTAGAGATGCAGCGTATTTTACAGGCAACGGGTCAAAAAATGCCAAAAGCACAACCTATCTTAGAGATTAATCCGGATCACCCATTGATTAAGCGATTGCATGATATTCAAGATGATGCGCTGTTCGAGCAATGGACGCTATTGTTGCTACAACAAGCGATTCTTGCGGAAAGTGGTCACTTGGAAAATCCGGTTGATTTTGTGCATCGCCTCAATCAACTACTGTTGAGTGCATAATCTGTGCTTGTTATCTCCATAATAGCGCGTGAGTCTTCTTTATGTTGAAGCGCGCGCTTGGCTTAATGTTAGATGTATTTAAAAAGCACACTCTGACGTTGGGGCAGGCTTGTTTTGAAAATGAAGATGTGTTGACCGTGCGCATGAGTGATGGTTTACTCAAAGCGCGAGTCATGGGTAAAGCCAATCAGATTCATGATGTGTTTATTGATTTCAAAGCTTGGCCTGCTCAGCCTGCTGTGTGTACTTGCTCGACTAAGCATAATTGTGAGCACGCAGTTGGGTGTTTGCTTGCACTGCAAGCGAAAGAAAAATTAGATGTTCTTCCTGCATTTCAGGATAAGTTTTACACTAAACCCGCACCTGAAAGTCAAGCTGCGCTTGTTTACTCACCTACGACATTGATCGACGCAGATGACGTGACGTGGTATTCAGAAAGTCGAGAGGAAGGATCTCGGCAAGATTTCTTTACTTATGAATTGGGTATCTTAATCGATGGTAAACCAGTTAATATCGTGCCCTGGATTGTTAAGTTTGTTGAGCGCTATGATTTTTATCTGATTGAGCAATGGCCCGAAGATGAGTTGGTACAATTACCGCTTGGAGATGGGCGAGTTTTGGCACTTCCTGTCCAAAGAATCAGACCTTTTATTCGCTTACTACTTCACTATGGTATCCGCGCGCGTAAGCGTAGCCTTGATTTTCGGCTAACGCGTTATCAGCTTCTTTTTATGCATGAGGCCGAGCAAGCGATGCATGCTTCTCGTGCTCGCTGGTCTGGTACAGAAACGATTCAAAACGCATTACGAAAATTACGTTTGATGAATGAACCTATTGCTACCCCGAGAGGATTAAACGCAGTTTTACGTGATTACCAGCAAGAGGGATTGTATTGGTTGTCTAAATTACGTGAGGGTCGTTTTGGTGGCGTATTGGCCGATGACATGGGGCTTGGCAAAACGATTCAAACACTAGCACTCTTACAAGCCGAAAAAGAAGCCGGTCGATTTACCAAGGCATGTTTGATTATTGCGCCGACGAGTGTAATTGGAAATTGGCGAGAAGAGTGTCGGCGTTATACGCCAGAGCTCAAAGTTCTTCTTTATCATGGTGCGTTGCGGTCAGAGTTTAATTTTGATGATTACGATATTGTTTTGTCTACTTATGGTTTAGTTCAACGAGATAAGAGGCGCTTTGTTGATTATCAGTTTTATTATCTTATTTTGGACGAAGCGCAGTTTATTAAAAATACTCAAACTAAAACAAGACAAATTATCCAACAATTGCAAGCGATGTATCGTCTGTGTCTTAGTGGAACACCTCTGGAAAATCATCTGGGAGAACTTTGGTCTTTATTCCATTTTTTAATGCCAGGCTTATTAGGTGATAAAAAACAATTTCGTCAATTTTTCAAAAATCCGATAGAAAAAGAGCGCGATGAAGAAAGACGACAATTTCTTATTAAACGCATACAGCCTTTCTTGTTGCGGCGTACAAAAAATGAAGTCGCACGCGAGTTACCTCATAAAACTGAAATGACGATTGCTGTCGATTTAACAGGGGCGCAACGTGATTTATATGAAATGATTCGTATGAATACCGAGCAATCTGTACGTGAAGCGATTGAAAAGCGTGGTCTTATGAAAAGCCATGTTATTTTATTGGATGCTTTATTAAAACTACGCCAGGTCTGTTGTGATCCTCGTCTTGTGAAAATGGAAGATGCTAAAGTGGCTCATGGCGTTTCTGTCAAATTAGATGCTTGCTTAGAGTTACTCGATAATTTGATGGAAGAAGGGCGCTCTGTATTAGTATTTTCACAATATACTTCTATGCTGGCTTTAATTGAGGAAGCCCTGATTGCGCGGCGCTATCACTATCTCAAATTAACCGGTAAAACCCAAAATCGCCAAGCATTGGTCGAGCGTTTTCAGGCGGGGGAGGCCCCCATTTTCTTAATTAGCTTAAAAGCAGGTGGGACTGGGCTTAATTTAACACAAGCGGATACAGTGATTCATTATGATCCTTGGTGGAATCCTGCAGTCGAAGACCAAGCAACCGATAGAAGTCATCGAATTGGTCAAAAAAAGCCTGTCTTTGTGTATCGTTTAATTGCCTCAAACACAGTAGAAGAAGTGATGATGCGTATGCAAGAAGCAAAGCGTGCTTTGTTTCAAGGGGTGTTGTCTTCTGAAATGGGAAATCATTTTCCTGCTTTATCTGAAGAGGATATCAATGCATTTTTTGCAGCACTCAAATAAACATGATGGAGTGCCTCTAGTTTTTCGATGAATAGCGTTAAGCTGCTATCGTTTTCTACCACGTCATCTGCAATAGCTGCGTGTGCTTCGGCATGATTTTTTTGAAGCTTGAGAAAAGCTAGAGCCTCGTTTTCTGTGCAATGATCTCGACGGGTGATTCTTGAGATTTGCTGCGTGTGTGTCGATTTTATTAAAAGTACGCGGTTAAGATAAGGATAATCTTCTCGATGCATTAAAAGTGGTATTTCTATCACTGCGTAAGGGGCCTTTGAGATAGATATTTGTTTTTCAATCTCTCGACGAATTTTAGGATGCAAGCAGGCCTCAAGCCAAGCTTTATCTTTAGGATGCTGAATAATATGCGCTCGGAGTTTTCGTCGATCGAGTACGCCTTCATGAGTGAGTATTTGTTCGCCAAAGTGATTTTTTATTTCAAGCAAAGCCGGTTGATGAGGGGCAACGAGTGTTCGGGCAATTGCATCAGCATCGATGACGTCAATACCTATACGTTTAAAATAGCTTGCTGCGGTTGTTTTTCCGCTGGCAATGGTGCCGGTTAATCCTACACAATAAGGCATTTTTAGAATACCGTTTGAGCGTTTATCCTCGAGCATGTTATCATGTTTTTCATTTTCGACAACGGAGTATTTTATGTTCCAAAAGATTCGAGTCCCTGAAAAAGGACAGCCTATTACTGTCACGGAAACTTTAAACGTTCCTCATTGTCCTATCGTGCCTTATATTGAAGGAGATGGTATTGGTGTTGATGTGACACCGGCTATGTTGAAGGTTGTGGATGCAGCTGTTGCAAAGGCTTACGGCGGTCAGCGTGAAATTGCTTGGATGGAAATTTATGCCGGTGAAAAAGCCACTAAAATTTATGGTGATGATCAATGGTTACCGCAAGAAACACTAGAGGCAATGAAATCCTATGTTGTTTCGATTAAAGGTCCTTTGACTACACCCGTTGGTGGCGGCATTCGCTCTTTAAATGTTGCGATTCGTCAGGATCTCGATTTATACATTTGTTTGCGTCCTGTACGTTACTTTACCGGTGTTCCCAGTCCTGTAAAAGAGCCCTGGAAGACAGACATGGTCATCTTCCGTGAAAACTCTGAAGATATTTATGCAGGGATCGAGTGGCAAGCTGATTCTAAAGAAGCCACACAAGTGATTCAGTTTTTACGTGATACGATGAATGTGAAAAAAATTCGTTTCCCAGAGCATTGCGGTATTGGCATAAAACCTGTTTCTCAAGAGGGAACCACACGCCTTGTTAAGGCTGCGATCCAGTACGCGATTGATAATGACAGAAAATCAGTGACCCTTGTGCATAAAGGGAACATTATGAAGTTTACCGAAGGTGCTTTTAAAGACTGGGGCTATGCTGTTGCACGAGAAGAGTTCGGTGCTGAGCTATACCAAGGTGGGCCTTGGATGTCTTTTAAAAATCCCAAAACAGGTCGAGAAATTGTAATAAAAGATGTCATTGCAGATGCATTTTTACAGCAAATTTTGTTAAGACCAGAAGATTATGATGTGATTGCTACGTTGAATTTAAACGGTGATTATTTGTCTGATGCCTTGGCCGCTCAGGTCGGTGGTATTGGTATTGCTCCCGGTGCGAATTTGAGTGATTGTGTCGCGGTATTTGAAGCAACGCATGGCACGGCACCTAAATATGCTGGGCAAGATAAAGTTAATCCTGGCTCGCTTATTTTGTCTGCAGAAATGATGTTGCGTCACATGGGATGGGTTGAAGCCGCGGACTTAATTATCAGTAGTATGGAAAAAGCCATTGAAGCAAAAACAGTGACTTATGATTTTGAGCGTGGAATGCAAGGCGCTACGGTTGTCAGTTGCTCAGGTTTTGCTGAAGCGATGATTCGTCATATGTAGGAGAGCTTTTGCTTCGCAACTGAATCCCTGTAGAAGTTAGTTCTAAAAAATCAAGTGATACGCAAATTATTTTTTATTGCGTTCACTTGAGCTTTTCACTGGCTAATCTCTTAAAAAAGAACTATAAAATGAATTAAGGGTATGACATGACTAAGTTAATCGTTAATACGGCAGTTGAGCAAGAAACGGGTGTGAAAGAAGCGACACCCAAATTGCAAGAGCCTAAGAAGTACAAGGTAGTGTTAGTGAACGATGACTATACCCCGATGCAGTTTGTTGTGAGTGTTTTAAAGCATTTTTTTTACCTTCCTGAAGCGGTGGCGATGGAAGTAATGATGAAAGTGCATACGGAGGGAAGAGCTGTTTGCGGCCTCTACACGCGAGATATCGCTGAAACAAAAGTTGCATTAGTTAGTGAATTTGCAAAGATGAATGATCACCCGTTGTTATGCTGTATGGAACAAGAATAGGCTGTTTTTAATAAGCCTGAATAGACTCGTAAGACTTAAATTTTGTATTGTGGTTTAATGTGAAATTTGAGTACCAAGAGTTGGCCAGATAGGAGGCAACGATCATGCTGAACAAAGAGCTTGAATTTACCCTAAACCTTGCTTTTAAGGAAGCGAAAGCGAAGCGCCATGAGTTTATGACTGTCGAGCATTTGTTGTTAGCTTTGCTGGATAATCCCGCGGCAGGTCATGTGTTACAAGCTTGTGAAGCGAGCACCGAATCCTTAAAACGTGATTTGATTGAGTTTATCGAAGAAACCACACCTAAGATTCCAGAAGATGATTTTGAGCGTGAAACTCAACCCACTTTGGGCTTTCAGCGAGTTTTGCAACGAGCTGTGTTTCATGTGCAATCTGCAGGTAAAACTGAGGTGAGTGGTGCTAACGTTTTGGCGGCAATTTTCAGTGAGCAAGAGAGCCAAGCGGTGTATTTCTTAAGACGTGAAAATATCACACGTCTAGATGTGATTAACTTTATCTCTCACGGTGTTTCAAAGAACAATAGTGGTCATATGGAGCGCTTACATCCCCAACAAATGGAAGATGAAATGCTGGGGGGAAATGAGGGCATGGAGTCTCCACTTGAGAACTATTGCCTCAACTTAAACCGTCGTGCGAAAATGGGTAAAATTGACCCATTAATTGGTCGTGATGAAGAAATTCAACGTACGATTCAAGTCCTTTGCCGTCGCAGAAAAAATAATCCACTCTTAGTGGGTGAGGCTGGTGTGGGTAAAACTGCAATCGCAGAGGGGTTGGCAAGACGGATTGTAGATCAAGATGTTCCAGATATTATTAAAAACGCGACAGTATTCGCCTTAGATTTGGGGGCGTTACTGGCTGGTACAAAATATCGAGGTGACTTCGAAAAACGCTTGAAGGCTGTGTTGAAACAGCTGGCTGAGCATGAAGGCGGTATTTTGTTTATTGATGAAATTCACACGATTATTGGAGCTGGCGCTGCTTCTGGCGGTGTGATGGATGCCTCTAATCTTATTAAGCCATTGCTGGCTAATGGTGAGCTTAAATGTATTGGTTCAACGACATATCAAGAGTACCGCGGTATCTTTGAAAAAGACCGTGCTTTGGCGCGACGCTTTCAAAAGATAGATGTGCGCGAGCCCTCTGTAGATGAGACGTTTGAAATTTTAAAAGGCTTGCGTGTGAAGTTGGAAGAGCATCACGGTGTGAAGTTTTCAACGCCCGCTTTACGTGCTGCAGCTGAGCTTTCAGCTAAGCATATTACGGATAGATTTTTACCTGATAAGGCGATTGATGTTGTCGATGAAGCAGGTGCTTATCAAAACTTGCTGAGTGCGGCCAAACGTAAAAAAATTATTAGTGTGACAGAGATTGAAAACGTTGTTGCGAAGATAGCACGTGTTCCTGTCAAGAAAATCTCTGCCAGAGAAATGGATACACTGCGTGATTTAGAGCGAGATTTGAAATTGTTGGTCTATGGTCAGGATGCTGCAATCTCGGCTTTAGCTTCAGCAATCAAATTATCACGCTCAGGCTTGCGTGAGCCGGCTAAGCCTGTAGGTAGTTTTTTGTTCACAGGTCCCACTGGTGTTGGTAAAACAGAGGTGACTCGACAACTAGCTAATGTTTTAGGTATTGAGCTCGTGCGTTTTGACATGTCAGAGTATATGGAGAAACATACTGTATCTCGATTGATTGGCGCACCTCCTGGCTATGTCGGTTACGACCAAGGTGGTTTGCTGACAGAAGCCATCAATAAGCATCCTCATTGTGTGTTGTTGTTGGACGAGATTGAAAAAGCCCACCCTGACGTTTTCAATCTACTCTTACAAGTGATGGATCATGGTACATTAACAGATACGAACGGACGCCATGCAGATTTTAGACATGTCATTTTGGTGATGACAAGCAATGCGGGTGCTCAAGAAATGAGTCGAAACTCGATTGGATTTTCATTGCAAGACAACGCTCATGATGGGTCGGATGCAGTTAAACGCCAATTTAGTCCAGAGTTTCGTAACCGTTTGGATGCGACAATTCAGTTTACTGCGCTAGAAGAGTCTACGATTGGCTTGATTGTTGATAAGTTTATCATGGAGCTTGAGGAGCAATTATCAGCAAAAGGTGTGAGTTTTGCTCTTGATGAAACGGCCAGAGAGTGGTTGATTATTCACGGGTATGATCGCGCAATGGGTGCACGTCCTATGGCTCGATTGATACAAGAAAATATCAAAAAGCCACTTGCAGATGAGCTTTTGTTCGGTAAGTTGGTGGGTGGTGGACATGTTATGGTCAGTATTCGTGATGGTAAAATTTATTACGAAACACAAAGTTACCGAGAAGGTGTTCCTACAAGCGAATAATTTCAGCGGTGCGAAGAGCATGCTCTTCGCACCGAACTTTTTTTAACTCACTTTACGTAGCACTCATTTTATCCTAAAAATATGTGTCATATTCAGAAGACCCTTCACCGCGCCGGAATAATGCAGTGGGGAGTTATGATTATGTGTGGAAAATTATCAAAAAATTAAGCCGGTATTTTGAGAGGCGTATGCAACAAAATCTAATCATTCAGGATGTCGAAATATGCCTGACCAGAAAACGTATTAAACATCTCATTTTACGTATATCACGGGAAGGTGAGGTGAAAGTCAGTGCACCTTTACGTTGTTCACAAAAAAATATTGAGGCCTTTTTACATCAAAAAATTGACTGGATTCTTAATTCGAAAAGAAAAATAGCACAACGCGCCACATATCAGTCTTCAAATATTGAGACTGGTGCGATCTATTGGCACAGTGGAGTGGCGTATATACTGGTAATTAACCAGACAACCTCAAAACAAAAAATTATGATTGACGGAGATAAATTGCATTTCTTTGTGTTCGATCATACAAGCGAAGAGGAAAAGAGATTGCTCTTGTGCCGCTGGCAGCGACAACAAATGAAATTGATGATACCAAAGCTTATCGACAAATGGGAAAAAATTATAGGTGTCCATGCGTTGCAATGGGGGCTGAAATCAATGAAGACAAGATGGGGATCGTGTAACACAACAGCCAAACGTATCTGGCTTAATTTGCATCTTATTCATAAACCACTTATCTGTTTGGAATATGTGATTGTTCATGAATTAGTTCACTTGTTGGAGCCTAGTCATAATCAACGATTTCATGGCTTGATGAATCAATTTATGCCCGAGTGGAAAATCATAAAAAAACAATTGAATAGTAATCAGATTAACGTAGACTAAAACCCACTTTAATGTTTCGTTTTTTACGAGTTTTTAAAATGCAAGTCGACCTCGGTTTACATGAGTCTTTTCTTCATGCGGTTCATCCAGAGTGGCAATCTTTTGTGATGTCTGCTTTGACGTGTGTCGATACAGGTTATTTAAAAAAACTAAGTGAGGATGCTGGATGGTTGCCAGGCCAAGCAGCGTTACTCAATGCGTTTAGCCTACCACGCTCTCAAACACGTTATATCTTATTAGGTGAGTCGCCTTATCCACGTGCTTTGTCTGCTAATGGTTATGCGTTTTGGGATGCGAACGTACGTGCGCTGTGGAGTGAGACTGGCTTAAGTCGAGAGGTAAATCGCGCAACGTCATTGCGTAATTTCTTAAAAATGCTACTCCATGCGGAAGGTCGTTTATCTAACGATTTTTCTAAGGAGGCTGTAAGTGCGATTGATAAATCTTTCTATTATCAAACTGGTCATGATTTTTTTCAAGGTCTACTTCAACGAGGATTTTTGTTACTGAATGCAAGCTTGGTTTTTGAGCCAGGAAAAGTAAATTATCATGCCAAAATGTGGCGGCCTTTCCTCGGGAGGTTGCTCGAATTGCTTGCGCGAGAAGATCATCAGCATGTGACTTTGATTTTATTTGGTAAGGTCGCAGAGCTTGTGCCTTTGCGTCAGAAATTTGAGTGTATGGTTGCCGAGCATCCTTACAATTTAAGCTTTATCACAAATCCTCGTGTGGTAGAATTCTTTAAACCTTTACAATTACTACGCCATTTATGAATACAACAATTAATCCGAGTGAACTCGAAAAATTTAAAACACATGCCAACGCTTGGTGGGATAAAGAAGGGCCGCTACAAACTCTGCATGATATTAATCCAACACGATTAGCGTTCGTAAAAGAAAACTGTAAGCTTGATGGCTTGCAGTTATTAGATATCGGTTGTGGTGGGGGGGTATTCAGCGAGGCGCTCGCTCAAGCGGGTGCTTCAGTGGTAGGATTGGATGCCGAAGAGGGTGCAATTCATACAGCGGTAGCTCACGCTCAGGAGACGGGTGTAAAGCTTGAATATGTGTGTTCTGCGATAGAGCTTTATCAGCATGCTGCTTTTGATGTGATTACGTGCATGGAGTTACTCGAGCATGTGGAGAATTTTGAATTAGTGATTGCTCACGCGGCACGTCTTCTTAAGCCTCAGGGATTACTATTTTTATCGACAATGAATCGTACCTTTAAGGCTTATTTATCTGCAATTGTTGCGGCAGAATACGTGCTCTCTATTTTACCGCGTCAAACACATGATTTTAGCCAGTTTATCCGCCCAAGCGAACTGTTACGAGTGTTACGTCGACACGGCTTTGAGCTCGTGTCGTTAAAAGGCATGCGTTACAATCCTTTCACGCGCGAGGCGTCGCTCTGCGATGAAACCGATGTTAATTATCTTCTTGCGGTGCGGTTTCAGGGACTGTAGTGGTCTTATCCTTGCGGTGTCCGGTGTAGCGTTCTTGATAGCGTTGATGAGCGTATTTGGCCTGATCTTCGGTGACAATATCAACCTCATTACCATATAAATCAATGCGTGCAACGCCTATTTTTTGGCAAGTTAAGTATGCGGGTGATGAACTATAATAGGTAAGTGCTTCTCGAATCTTTTTTTTACTATACGGTGGCGTGTCGAGGCGCTCATAAAAATCCATGATGTCATCAAAAATACCAATTTTAAGAGGCTTGATGTCGCGAGAATGTTTGAAAAAAGCGGTTGGGAAATACTCGATAAGCCACTCGATTGTTTGAATGCGCTCTTTTTTATCGCTTCCTTGTTTTAGCATATTCTACTCATTGATTTGGATAACACGACAAGGCTAGCATATTTTTTTCGTTTAAGTAATTCTTAATAAAAATAATTTAGAATGTCATTTTAATAGCCAAGAGCGTTCAGGTTGGTTAGAGTCTCGTAATTTTCATCCTAACAAAGGAGCGCAGAATGCACAGAAGAGCACCTATTCACCATCATCAACAAACGAGAGTGGTACAACGAAGCGTAATGTTACTTCTAATGAATGAAATCAGCACATTATTAAGTAGAAGATCGATTGATCGAGAACTAACGCTGAATTTTTTTCATACACTTTCACTAGACAATCCTTTGGTATACGCGCTGTTGTTACAGCAGAATCCAAATTGTTATTATGATCTCTCGAGATTAGAGTGGTTAAGAGATGCAGAGTTGTTAAGCCTATTAACATCGCTGAATCAGACTCTTTATCGCTATACTGCGACACCGAGCAATACATTTGTCGTGGATTATAGGGGGACGTTAGGATTCATGGATATCAATGACTATTATCTTAATTCTTGGGGTCGTGTTGTGCCTTCTCTTTTTCAAGATGTTGTCGCTCCTCAGCCCTTATTTTCGCGACCTCTCCAGCCTCATCAATCTCAGATTCATCGACATTCTCCAGCAGGTATGATGGCACCTTTATCTTCACACACTTACGGACATTATCGCATGTTTGCTCAAGGTCCAACGACTGGTGTGAGTCGACCAGGAAGTAGCCATTATGATATGTCAGGCTCTAGCGGACCATCTGGTGCTCATTTTCATAATCATAATCATAGTCATAGATAAAGGAAGCTTAAAGAGGAAAGGGGCTAAAAGCCCCTTTTTTATGCGACAAAACCTGAATGTGAAAGATAATGTCTATCCGGATAGTAAGCAAAAACAACAGAGCCACCTTTGATGGTATTGATGACTGGTTTTGCAAGTGTTTGAGCAATAGATGGACATCCCCAGCTGCGTCCTGCGCGGCCAGAGCGCTTGATAAAATCAGGCTCAACATACCACGCGCCGTGGATAACAACGCGACGTTCATACGCATTATCATTAAATCCTTTTTCTAAGCCTTGTAAGTTTAAAGAGTAGCCTTTTGAGCCAAAGTAAGTGCCTTTGGTAACGAAAGTCCCTAAACTTGTTGCTTTACTCTCAAATCGATTTGAGAAATGATGAGGCACGTCTGCTCCAGAGTTTCGTCCGTGAGCAACATAGGTGTTGTACAAAAGTCTTTCTCGTTTTAAATCAAACACCCACATGCGTTGTTTCCATGAAGGAAGCGAGTAATCAATCACAGTGAGTACTTGTTTTTTCACATCACCACGTGCGCGTGCTTTTTGATATGCGGTTAAGGCAAGCTTCAGCACTTTTTTGCTTAATTTAGGGGCTTTTTCACTTAAATGGCTTACTTTTTTGTTGATATCTTGTGTTGGTGCTACTGGTCTCGGATAGAGCGCGTGGCTCGAAGTAATATTGCCAGTTAAGAGTGCCACGGAAAGGAGGGCGAAAATTGGATTCATTGATGCTCCTAATCTTGAGGTTTCTTAAGTTAGGTTACAAGACCCTTGACAACTTCCATAGTTTCGCCTAAAACGACGACTTGTCAATAAGGTCCATAACTTATTTCCAAAGGTGGATATTATATCAACAATTCACTAAAATGTAAACCAAAGCAGTACCTTCGTTAGGCAATCTAGTAAGGAAAAAGCGAATATGTTAGAAGAAAAAATGATTAATACACCTGTTGATTTACGCAAAAACATCAATGATGCCTATCGTCAACCAGAGCTTGCTTGCATGCAAACCTTGCTTGAATACGCTAAATTAAGCGATACCCAATTAGCGTCGACGCGTACACGAGCAAAGCATTTAGTGATGAATGTCCGATCATTGCGTCAAAAATCAACAGGAATTGATTCTTTTTTAACAGAGTATGCTTTATCAAGCGAAGAAGGCGTGGCTTTGATGTGTTTGGCTGAAGCACTGTTGCGGGTTCCTGATAAAGAGACTGTCGACAAGCTTATCAAAGATAAGTTAACCAGTATTAATTGGAATGGGCGTGAAAGCCAGAATGATTCTTTTTTTATCAATGCAACCACTTGGGCGCTGATGTTAACTGGTAAAATATTGAGTCCGGAGCGTGCCGAATCTGCGTTGACAAAAAGCTTAATGGGATTTGTGAATCGCAGTAGCGAAGGTATTATTCGAAAAGCAGTAGATGCAGCAATGCGACTCTTGAGCAAGCAATTTGTTACAGGAAGGACAATTGAAGAAGCTCTTACTCGCGCCAAGAAAAAAGAAAGCATTGGTTATCGTTATTCGTATGATATGTTGGGGGAGGCTGCTTTAACCGAAGAAGATGCAACACGTTATTTTGAAGCCTATACGCATGCCATCAAAGCAATAGGTGAATCACAAGAGCGCTCACTTCCGGTATACGTAAAGCCTGGTATTTCAATTAAATTATCAGCGCTACATCCGCGCTACCAAGAAGCACAACGTGAACGTGTCTTAGAGGAGCTTTCAGCAAAGCTACTCAGTCTTGCTACACTTGCCAAGTCCTACAATATCGCTATGACGATTGATGCAGAGGAATCTGAGCGCTTAGATATTTCACTTGATGTGATTGAGCGAGTGTTTGACCATCACACACTAGGTGATTGGAAAGGGTTCGGTATTGCTGTTCAATCTTATCAAAAGCGTGCTTTTTATCTTTTGGATTGGATAGCCGCGTTAGCGCGTCGCAATAATCGACGCATGATGGTTCGATTGATTAAAGGCGCATATTGGGATAGCGAAATTAAAAAAACACAAATGCAGGGATTGAGCGAGTACCCTGTATTTACTCGCAAATGCTTTACTGACGTCTCATTTCAAGCGTGCGCCAAAAAATTACTAACAATGCAAGATGCGATTTATCCGCAATTTGCCACACACAACGCTTACTCTGTTGCTTTAATTTTAGAGCTGATGGGGAAAAATAAAGATTTTGAATTTCAATGCCTACATGGCATGGGTAACGAGCTGTATGCCCAGGTTGTACCTACATCGCATGAAGATATTCCTTGTCGTATTTACGCGCCGGTGGGGACACATGAAGACTTACTGCCATATCTCGTGAGAAGATTACTTGAAAATGGTGCTAACTCTTCTTTTGTAAATCGTATTGTGGATGAAAAAGCGCCTATCGAGTCTTTGATTGAAGATCCTTTAGAAAAGTCAAAAGCGCTATTATCCAAAATTAATGCCAATATTCCCTTGCCACAGGATATTTTTAAAGATGCAGCGCGGACTAATTCTCGTGGTTTTGATTGGACTGATCGCAAAGAGCGTGCGCTAATGCAAAAAACATTGCAATCATATGAAAGCGCAAACTGGCAAGTCGAGCCATTACTAGGGAAAGCAAGCCATTCAAAGCGAGAGTTCCATGATGCTTTTTCCCCATTTGATAAAGCGCGTTGTATTGGCCGTGTGGAAGAGGCGTCACTCGAGGATGTGAGTCTCGCTCTAAGTGTTGCGCATGAAGCTTTTTCGACATGGTCTACTTCGGATGTTCGTGTGCGAGCTACGATGCTAAGAGCTTTTGCAGATCAACTTGAGGCGCATCAACCAGAGCTTTTGGCGATGACTTGTCTTGAGGCAGGAAAAACTTGGGTAGATGGCATTGCTGAAATCCGAGAGGCAGTCGATTTTTGTCGTTATTATGCCAATGAAGCTGAACGGCTGATGCTCGAGCCACGTGTTTTTCATGGATACACTGGCGAAAGTAATACCTTAAGTCTTCATCCACGAGGTGTTGTGGTTTGTATTAGCCCTTGGAATTTCCCACTTGCTATTTTTGTTGGACAAGTTGTCGCTGCTTTAGTAACCGGAAATACTGTAATTGCGAAGCCTGCAGAGCAAACACCCATCATTGCACATTTTGCAACACGATTACTTTGGGATGCTGGCGTTCCAAAAGAAGTGTTACAACTTTTACCGGGGCGTGGTGAAATTGTGGGTGCAGCTTTAGTGAAGGATACACGTGTTAAAGCTGTGATTTTCACAGGCTCTACACAAACGGCAACGTTAATTAATCAAACACTCGCAACTCGTGGTGGTGAAATTATTCCTTTAATCGCAGAAACGGGTGGTCAAAATGCGATGATTGTGGATTCTTCAGCCCTGCTTGAGCAGGTGACTGTAGATGTTTTAACGTCTGCATTTGGTAGTGCTGGTCAGCGTTGCTCTGCATTACGTGTTTTATTTGTCCAAGAAGAGGTCTATCCTCGCATGCTTTCTCTTCTCAAGGGTGCAATGGCTGAGTTGAAAGTTGGTGACCCGCGTTGGCTATCGACAGATGTAGGACCGGTAATTGATGAAGACGCACTCGATGGTCTTAAAAAACATGTGCGCCGGATGAAGGATAAACATGAACTAATTTATGCTTGTGAGATACCCTCTGTGTTATCTCGTCAGGGATATTTTTTGCCACCGATTGCTTTTGCAATAGAGGGTTTACACGCCCTAACACAAGAAGTGTTCGGCCCGGTGTTACATGTGATTCGTTATCGAGAAAAAGAGCTAGATGAAGTGATTCGACAAATTAATGCGACAGGCTATGGTTTAACGTTAGGAATTCATAGCCGAGTGAATCACACTGTGAAGTATATTCGTGAGCGGATACACGCTGGAAATTGTTATGTTAATCGTAATATGATTGGTGCTGTGGTCGGTCTTCAGCCCTTTGGTGGTGAAGGTTTGTCAGGTACAGGACCTAAAGCGGGTGGTCCGTTTTATTTACAACGTCTATGTCATGAGCGAACTTTGACTGTAGATACGACGGCGGCAGGGGGAAATGCGAGCTTAATGGCTATACCAGAGGCTTAGGTTGCTTTATCATTTTTCTTAGAATAAAAAATCCCCCGCTTCTGCGGGGGTAAAATAGATGTAACTCTTAGGCGTGTTCTTTTTCTTCTAGTCTGTCTGGCATAGTGACATTTAGCTCGAGCACAGAACTGTCGCCAATTCGCTCTAGATTCACTACAACCTTCTCTTTATCAATGGCTACGTATTTTGCGATGACCGCGAGAATTTCTTCTTGTAGTTTAGGGAGATAGTCGACAGTGTTCCGTTGCGAGCGCTCATGCGAAATAATGATTTGCAAACGTTCTTTGGCAATTGCCGAAGTTTTGTTTTTTTTGCGCAAATAACTGAATATGCTCATACTGTCGCATCCTCCTTGGTTTTGCCGCCGAAAATGCGACGAAATAATCCTTTACGCTCAGGATGTATAAAACGCATGGGTTTATCTTCACCCAAAAAGCGCGCTACTGCGTCCTGATAAGCTATCCCTGCGTCGCTATTTTCATCTAATACAACAGGTGTTCCAGTATTCGATGCTTTGAGCACTGCTTTTGATTCAGGAATAATCCCAATCAACGGTATGGCAAGAATATCTTTTACATCTTGTACAGATAACATATCACCTTTTTCAACGCGATCTGGATCATAACGCGTCAACAGTAAATGTTCTTTGATGGATTGATTGCCTTCTATTGCACGTTTTGTCTTGCTTGCTAATATGCCTAAGATTCTATCTGAGTCACGTACAGAAGAGACTTCTGGGTTAGTCACGATGATGGCGTGATCTGCAAAATGCATTGCCATCAATGCGCCCGTTTCGATACCAGCAGGAGAGTCGCAAATGATGTATTCAAAATCATTTGAAAGCTCAGTAAGGATGCGTTCAACACCTTCTAATGTTAACGCATCTTTATCGCGTGTTTGTGACGCGGGTAAAATGAAAAGATCAGCGAGACGCTTATCCTTAATAAGCGCTTGCTTGAGTGTGGCTTCGCCATTGATGACGTTCACAAAGTCGTAGACTACACGGCGCTCACACCCCATAATCAAGTCAAGATTTCGAAGACCGATATCGAAATCGATGACCACAGTTTTGTGCCCACGCATTGCGAGTGCCGATGAAACAGCTGCAGAAGACGTGGTCTTACCGACGCCACCCTTCCCTGAAGTAACAACGATTATTTTAGCCACGTGCACCCCATCCTAAGTTATAAGAATAGATTAGAGTGTAATGGAGTGAACACCTTGATTCAATAGATCTTAGACAATTGCAAGTAAAATCGCACAAAGATAATTTCCTTCTGGAAAACTTGCAAGGGTTGGATGACATAAAGAAGGACCATATATGCCTAACGTTCGAACTGTTTGATTGACCATACGCGCTTGTGTATGGATTAAGTCATTAAACTGACTTGCATCGATGGCGGACGAGCAATTACATGTCATAAGAAGCGAGCCGGGTTTCATCGCTTTAAATACTTCTCGATGTAAAAATCGATAATAGTTTTTTGCCGCGTTTAAATGCTGTTTGGATGGGATAAGTTTTGGAGGGTCTAGAACAACGATATCGTATTCACCTGCTTTTTCGAGATAAGCGCGCGCATCTTCCTTGATAAAATCAATCTGAGTGAGTTGGTTCAGTTCTGCATTTTGTTTGCCTTGTTGAATCGCGGCTTCCGAGCTATCAATCGCTGTCACTTGTTTTGCGCCAGCTCGAGCCGCATGTAGTGCAAAACCACCTGTGTACGTGTATAAGTCGAGGACGCGCTTTCCACGGGCAAGTTGCGCAATACGTTGGTGATTGTCTCGCTGATCAAGGAATAATCCAGTTTTTTGTGCATTTGAAAAATTAACAGCGAATTGAAGACCAGCTTCCAAGACATGCTCACTGCGTTCGATAGTTACAGGCTCAACAGTGAGGCCTTCTTGTTTTAGTGCGTTGACTTGTGGAAACCACAGTATCTCTGTCTCTGGAAGTGCTATTTTTAAGCATGCTTTAATAAGCTCACGGTGTTTTTCTACCCAAAGTGCAGAGCTCGATACAACGAGAGTGTGGTTAAAGCGATCAATTGTGAGCCCAGAAAGCCCATCAGCTTCGCTGTTGAACAAGCGAAAAGCGGTTGTCCCACTTTCTTTAAGGCAAAGAAGCTCTCGAAGGTTGATGGCTTGGTTGATCCGGTAAAGAATAATACTTTCTAATGTATCATGCTGAACTCGGTCAGCAGCATACGCTAAAATTCTTACGCGATAGAGCGAGTGTGCATTATAAACACCGGTTGCAAGATGTTGACCCTGAGCATCTAGGATGTGAACCAACTCTCCCGTTCGGCAAGCTTCTTGTGTGCTAATCGCTTTAGGGAATACCCAGGGATGGCCTGCTTTGAATGAGCTAAATTTTTCAGATGTTAAAACAACTTTTGCTTGCATGATGAGAACTCAAAATCCCTAATGATAGCTGAAATTTGAAAAAAGATCGATGTGACGGTTTGTTGTTATATACAACGTGCGTGTCTTTCAAAGCCTCGCATTTTGAGGGGTGTTTGGTATATAATGCGGAACTTATCTCAATTTAGGAGAGACCCATGACGATTTTGCCTCAAGCACTGACGTTTGATGATGTTCTCCTGGTTCCCGCGCACTCCCAAGTGCTTCCCAAAGAAGTCGAATTAAAAACACGCTTAACAAGAGAAATTGAGCTCAATGTTCCTTTAATTTCCGCTGCGATGGATACCGTTACTGAAGCGCGCCTTGCGATTGCAATGGCTCAGGAAGGGGGAATCGGGATTATCCATAAGAATATGTCGATTGCTGAACAAGCAGAACAAGTTCGACGAGTGAAGAAATTTGAAAGTGGTATGGTCAAAGACCCCATTTTTGTGTCTCCTCGACGGACGGTTCGAGAGTTAATTGCAATTATGGAAAAGCATGCAATTTCTGGTGTTCCTGTGGTTGAGGGCGAACAGCTTGTTGGGATTATTACAAGTCGAGACATACGATTCGAGACTAATTTAGACTTGCCTGTTTCCGCAGCAATGACGCCTAAAGAGCGTCTTGTCACAGTACGAGAAGGTGCAAGTCGCGAGATGGTTCGCAGCTTATTGCATAAGCACCGTATTGAAAAACTTTTGGTTGTGAATGACGCGTTTTGTCTGCGCGGTTTAATTACGGTGAAAGATATTCAAAAAGCTAAAGAAAATCCTTTCGCATGTAAAGATCATGCTGAGCAACTACGCGTTGGCGCGGCTGTTGGTGTGGGCGAGGGAACTGATGAGCGTGTGGAAGCGTTAATTGACGCGGGTGTAGATGTTTTAGTGGTAGATACGGCACACGGTCATTCGGAAGGTGTACTTCAACGTGTGCGCTGGATTAAAAAGCATTTCCCCGATGTGCAAATTATCGGTGGTAATATCGCAACAGGCGAGGCTGCTTTGGCATTAAAAGACGCTGGCGCTGATGCAGTAAAAGTTGGTATTGGACCTGGTTCGATTTGTACAACGCGTATCGTCACTGGTGTGGGTGTTCCTCAAATTACGGCGATAAAAAATGTCGCTGAAGCCTTGCGGGGAGAGTTGCCTATCATTGCTGATGGGGGGTTGCGTTTTTCAGGTGATTTAGCTAAGGCACTTGCTGCGGGTGGTTTTACTGTGATGATTGGCAGTATGTTTGCTGGTGCGGAAGAATCTCCTGGTGAAATTGAGCTATTTCAAGGCCGAACTTATAAAAGTTACCGTGGCATGGGGTCGATTGGCGCGATGGCACAAACAACAGGCTCAAGCGACAGATATTTTCAAGAAGGGCAAACTTCGCAAGACAAATTAGTTCCGGAAGGGATTGAGGGACGTGTGCCTTATAAAGGTCCTATTCAAGCGATTATCCATCAATTATTGGGTGGATTGCGCTCTTGTATGGGGTATACGGGGTGCAGAACACTCCAAGAGCTTCATGAAAAAGCGACGTTTGTACAAGTGACTTCAGCTGGTATTCGTGAGTCACATGTGCATGATGTCAGTATTACAAAACAAGCACCAAACTATCAAATTGAGAATTAACACATGCATGAAGGTTTATTGATTTTAGATTTTGGCTCTCAGTATACGCAGTTGATAGGACGACGTGTCCGGGAAATGCAAGTCTATTGTGAGATTTATCCTTATACGGTGATGCTCGAATCCTTATCGCACATAAAGATTTCAGGTGTGATTTTATCTGGTGGTCCTGCTTCAGTGAATCTTTCTTCTGCACCTCAAATTCCGGATTGGGTTTTTGCTTTAAATGTACCTATTTTAGGAATTTGTTATGGCATGCAAGCTATGGCTCGACAGCTCGGTGGAAGGGTTGAGTCGAGTGCTGTTTGTGAATATGGGCATGCAAAATTGCAATGCACTGAGGAGAGCTTGCTCTTTCGAAAAGCTGTGACTAGTGTTTGGATGAGTCACGGAGATAGCGTGACAGTGTTGCCAGAAAATTTTGTGTGTTTGGCTCATACTGACGATGCACCTATTGCTGCGATGGGCGATAAGACACGGCATTGGTACGGTGTACAGTTTCATCCGGAGGTTACTCATACAGAGGAAGGTACATTTTTGCTTCAGCAGTTTATTTCTCAAATATGCAAAATTGAACCACGATGGACAACAGCACATGTCATTGAGACCCTGATCACTGACATTAAATCCACGGTCAAAGAAGATAAAGTTCTTTTAGCGCTGTCAGGTGGAGTTGATTCTTCTGTTGTGGCGTCTTTACTACATCAAGCTATTGGTTCGCAACTTATCTGTGTATTTGTAGATACGGGTTTATTGCGTCTTAATGAAGCTTCGCAAGTGCAGACGATGTTTGAGTCTTTAGGCTTATCGATACAGACCGTTAGTTGCGCAGAGGTTTTTCTTAATGCTTTAAAAGGTGTTTCAGATCCAGAGGAAAAACGTAAAATCATCGGTAAAACTTTTATCGATGTTTTTGTTGAAGAGGCTGAAAAGTTTTCAGGTGTGAAGTGGTTTGCTCAAGGAACAATTTATCCAGATGTGATTGAGTCTGCGGCTATTCCTGGCCATGGTGGTACTGAGTTGATTAAATCCCATCATAATGTCGGTGGATTACCGGATGTGCTGCCTTTCAAATTGCTAGAGCCGATTCGCACCTTATTTAAAGATGAAGTACGAGCGATGGGTGAAAAACTCGGTCT
Organism: uncultured Legionella sp.; assembly: GCA_964471225.1. Lineage (GTDB taxonomy): Bacteria > Pseudomonadota > Gammaproteobacteria > Legionellales > Legionellaceae > JAGVJT01. The sequence goes on from CAYYEZ010000049.1 coordinate 75,266, forward strand.
TTCTAGAGAAATGGTGTACCGTCATCCCTTTCCTGGGCCGGGACTGGGTGTACGTGTATTAGGCGAAGTTAAACCTGAATACGTAGAAATCTTGCGCCAAGCCGATGCTATTTATATTCAAGCACTACGTGATGCAGGGCTATACGATAAGGTTAGTCAAGCATTTGCGGTCTACTTGCCTGTGAAAAGTGTTGGTGTCATGGGAGATGGACGGCGTTATGATGACGTGATCGCTTTAAGGGCTGTGGTGACGGATGATTTTATGACAGCGCACTGGGCGCATTTACCTTGGGATTTTTTAAGCACAGTGAGCCATCGTATTATCAACGAAGTCAAGGGTGTTTCACGCGTAGTGTATGATATTTCCGGTAAACCACCCGCGACAATAGAATGGGAGTAATTGATACTTACTGGATGCAGCAGGCTTACGCAGAAGCTAAGCGTGCTGAAGCCTCTGGTGAGGTTCCCATTGGTGCGGTATTAGTTGGGCCTTCGAATGAGCTTTTGGGTTCGGGGTTTAACCAAGTGATTCAAGGCCATGATCCGACCCTGCACGCTGAAATCGTTGCGCTGCGTTGTGCTGCACAACGCATACAGAATTATCGACTAGTGAATACCACTTTATACGTGACCTTAGAGCCGTGCTATATGTGTGCGGGTGCCTTAGTTCACGCACGGGTTTCAAGAATTGTTTATGCAACAAAAGATACTAAAATAGGGGCTTGTGGCTCTTTGTTTAATCTTTTAAATACCCAGGGTTTAAATCACCGTATCGTTCTTGATGATGGTATTTTACAAGCGCCTTGCGCAACATTGCTGCATACTTTTTTTAAAAAAAAACGATAGATATTTTAAGGAGATAAATGATATGGACAACTATTTTGATTTAAACGAGAAAAACAGCGACTGTAAGAAAATTTATCAGGCTCCTTATGTGATCAAGCTCCTAGAAAATGGTGAGCCTATTATGGGCTCACCTGTCATAGGACAAATCGAAGCGAGTGGGGGTGTGTTTGGAGGAAGCTGAAAGATCTGATTTTCAGTTTTATTGTTTGTTTTCTAATTCATCCCATCGCTCGTAATGTGCTGCTAACGTTTCTTCGAGCGTTTTAAGTGATGTATTGAATAGAACAATCTCTTCCGCAGGCTTTTCGTAAAAACCAGGCTCTAGCATCGCATCGTGTTGCTGCTGAATTTGCGCTTCGAGCTGCTCAATTTTGAGAGGAAGCGCTTGAAGTTCACGTTGCTCGTTATAGCTTAATTTGATTCGTGTCGATTTTTGCTGAGATTTGGGTGCGGTTGACTGTTGAGTTTTTTGTGGTTGTGGTGTGCGTTGCTGTTTGACACGTAGATAGTCATCATATCCGCCCACGTATTCATTAAATCGATCACCCTCATACACTAAAAGGCTACTGACGACATGATTAAGAAAAGCCCTGTCGTGGCTGATCATGATGAGTGTGCCAGGGTAGTCTACGAGCATATTTTCGAGTATTTCGAGTGTTTCAATGTCAAGATCGTTTGTGGGCTCGTCCATAATCAAAAAATTGATTGGTCTTGCGAGTAATTTAGCTAGAAGTAGTCGATTTTTTTCACCACCTGAGAGGGAAAAAACAGGTTGATTGAAACGCTCCGCTGAAAATAAAAAATCACGTAAATAGCTAGCCACATGCTTTCTTTGGCCGTTAACTGTCACAAAATCAGCGCCATCAGCTACATTATTCATTACAGTATCTCGTTCATCGAGTTGACTACGAAGTTGATCAAAATAGCCTACTTCTAATGTTGTTGCGCGTTGAATACTGCCTTTGTCAGGCTGTAATTCCCCTAACAGTAAGCGCACAAGTGTTGTTTTTCCGCATCCGTTTGGACCGATCACGCCAAGTTTGTCACCACGAGTAAGAAGTAAAGAAAAATCTCGAATGATTTTTTTATCATTGAGTGTGTAATCAAGATGATTCGCTTCAATCACCAATTTACTTGAATAATTGGTATCAACTGTAATTTTTTTGACTTGTCCGAGTGCATCGCGTCGCTCAAGATGCTCTTTTCTCAATGCTTTTAGGCGTCTAACACGACCTTCGTTTCTTGTGCGGCGTGCTTCGATACCTTGCCTTATCCAGGCTTCTTCTTGTTTTAAGTGCTTATCAAAAAGGGCTTGCTCTTTTTCTTCTGCCATTCGAATACTTTCACGCCGATCGAGGTATGTTTCATAATTACATTGATGTGCATACAACTGACCTCGGTCAAGCTCAACAATCCGATTCGCAACTTTATTTAAAAATGCACGGTCATGAGTGACGAATAAAAGAGTCCCATTATATTGTGCGAGATAAGATTCAAGCCACTCGATACTTTCTACATCTAAATGGTTGGTGGGTTCATCAAGGATTAATAATTGTGGCTCTTTAAGTAATGCTGCACCTAAAAGCGCTCGGCGTTTCATTCCGCCTGAAAGTTGTTGAATAGGATCAAATAAACGAAGGCCGAGATGTGTGGCCATCGCTTCAATTTTGGGTAGAAGATGCCAGGCGTGATGTGCTTCTATTTGCTCTTCAGAGCGTACTTGATCAGTCAAGTTTTTTTGTTGGAGTACATCATAATAAGTAGAGAGTATCGTCCCAATCTCGCCTAGCTCTCGACACAAAAAGTGGTAAACACAATCATTCTTCCCTTCAGGTACGTTTTGAATGAGTCCCGCAATACTGAGGTGTTGTTGTTTTTGAATAGTGCCACTATCAGGGATAATCTCACCTTGTATCATTTTAATAAAGGTTGACTTGCCTACGCCATTTCGACCAATCAATGCAATTTTATCTTTAGGTTGGATGATTAAATTTGCATTTTCTAAAATGACATTTTCCGCTAATTTTAAGCTAACTTGATTTAATGTGACTAAACTCATGGACGACTCATTGCTCTATGGTTAGAAATCGGTTAATATGTCGTGTTTTTTTAACCTTGCCTTACGCGCTGCAGTATATGTGTGAAGGCTCTAATCCACAAGGAGAATTTGCTATGAGACATTATGAAGTTGTGTTTCTTGCGCATCCTGACCAAAGCGAGCAGGTCCCTGCAATGGTTGAGCGCTACGAAACGATGATCCAGAAACACGGTGGTAAACTTCATCGTAAAGAAGACTGGGGACGTCGTCAACTTGCTTATCCAATTAATGATCTTCACAAAGCTCATTATATCTTAATGAACATCGAGTGCGGCCAAGAAGCGTTAGATGAACTTAAAAATGCATTTAAGTACAACGATGCTATTTTAAGAAATTTGGTTCTTCAACGTAAAGACGCTATTTCTGTTGAATCAGTCATGATGAAGAAAGATAAAGATTAAGTTTAAGATGACTTTGAAGGAGAATTCATATGAGTACATTTTCTCGTCGTAAAAAAATGGCTCGTTCTAATGAAAATGGAGCGATGGCTATTGATTATAAAGATGTTGCACTTTTGAAAAATTATATTAGTGAAACAGGTAAAATTATCCCTTGTCGTATTACAGGTGCTACTGCACGTATGCAGCGTGATATTTCAAGAGCAATTAAATTGGCTCGTTTTTTGGCCCTTATGCCATATTGCGATAGCCACAGATAATTTGATCAGTCATGAGAGAGCGAGACGGGTTTATTTTGCAACAGATGCGTCGCCTACTTGATAATGAGCGTTACGCGCTGATTGCTGTTATTTTGCTGATTTTAATCCCTTACACGTCGTGGATTGGCATGACAATCTTGTCATTGGTCACCCTTCGTAAGGGAATAAAGCAAGCAAGCCTGTTGGTTATTCCGGCCATAACGGCGCACACTTTGATAGCTTTAACTTCAACGGTCTGGACTGTTGCATGTATTGATGCTTTGATTCAAGTTGTTCCGTGCTTTTTAGCTTCTTGTGTGCTGCGTGCAACAAATAGCTGGAAGGCTGTGGCCTCGTTTTTCTTTTGTTTGTTAATGATTACTGCGATGGTTATACATCTGACGGTGCCCAAGCTAATTGATGCACAGTGGATGTATCTTGAATCTACGCTTCGTAATCTTGATTCAGGTGCGACGCTACTTCAGGCCTGGCAAACACACAGTGTGTCGACAACTGTTGCTGCAAATTATCTTTTTGGTGTGCAAGGACTGTGTTTGATTTTCGCACTTGTGACACCGATTTGGTTTGCTCGCTCGCTACAAGCCCAATTATTCTACCCAGGTGGATTTCGCCAAGAAATATTAAATTTTCGCGGTGACAAATATGGGTTGATGGTGTTTTTGGTATTGAGTGTGGCGGCCTACAGTGGTCATACCTTAGCCATGAATGGTTTGCCTATGGTTATCATGTATTTTGTACTGGCGGGGCTTAGTTTTGGATCTTTTGTGTTTTCAAAGATGAAGCCTTTCAAAGCGATGTTGTTGCTCACGCTGCCTGTTGTTTTGATGCCAATGGTCATGATACCTGCTTATGTACTGATAGGGTGCCTGGATAGTTTAGTTAATTGTCGGTTGCTTCTGGCTACTCGTGCCGGGAAAACCATGTAAGGGGATTTGAGATGAATGTAATTTTATTAGAAAAAGTTAGAAATTTGGGGGCGTTGGGCGAGACTGTGCATGTAAAACCTGGTTATGCTCGTAACTATCTGATTCCACAAGGCAAGGCTGTATTTGCCACTGAATCTAACGTCGCTTTGTTTGAAAATCGTCGTGCTGACCTCGAAGCAAAAGCAGCGAAGTCTTTGGTTGATGCTCAAAAACGTGCCGAGATTATCAATGGCTTGACTGTTGTGATTGAAGCGCAAGCGAGTGATGAAGGCAAATTGTTCGGTTCAGTCAATGTGGCAGAAATTAAAGATGCTTTAACTGCAAAATCTATCGATGTAAGCAAACGTGAAATCAGTATGCCAGAAGGTCCATTGTACGCAGTTGGTTTATACGAAATTGAAATTCAATTACACAGTGATGTGATTGCGTTATTGAAAGTCGAAATTGTCCCACAGAAGTAATGCCATTTTAAAAAATATTAAATCACTCTTGCTTCGGCAGGGGTGATTTTTTTATTTATCCCAGCTTTATACTCGAAAAATGTCACTACATGCATAGTTTCTTGCTTACATCCACTACTTTCCGGTTAATGCCCTAACCTTGTTAGGCGGGCGGGCATTCATGGTGATGTTGGCAAAAGATATGGCATTATTTTAAGCGCATTTTTTTCTTGAGAGATACCGTTCCTGAATTATTTCCACTTGATATTGCAACCTATACTAGGCTTTTGCTCTGTCGTGACAACGGTATCTGAAAGTATTGCATCAAGTGCTTGTCGAATTGATTCGCCCGTGACAGGAGTATGATTACCAGGTCTCGCATCATCGAGTTGACCGCGATAAACGAGCTTGAGCTTCGTATCAAAAACAAAAAAATCTGGTGTACATGCAGCTTGATAAGCCTTCGCTACTTCTTGTGTTTCATCGTAAAGATAAGGAAAAGGGTAATGTAATTCTTTTGCTATTTCTGACATATGCGCTGGTGAGTCTTCAGGATAACGTGTTACGTCATTTGAATTAATTGCTAA
>CAYYEZ010000050.1:0-9400 GCA_964471225.1 uncultured Legionella sp.
GCGTGCAAGACGCGTGATAGAATCAAGCAGAATCACGACATCTCGTTTATGTTCGACTAGACGTTTTGCTTTTTCTATGACCATCTCTGCGACTTGTACATGTCGATTAGCTGGCTCGTCAAATGTACTGGCAACGACTTCGCCTTTGACGGAGCGTTGCATTTCTGTAACTTCTTCTGGTCGCTCATCAATGAGTAAGACGATGAGATAGCATTCTGGATAATTTTTTTCAATCGAGTGAGCAATATTTTGTAGCATTAATGTTTTACCGGCTTTAGGTGGTGCAACAATTAAACCACGCTGGCCTCGACCAAAAGGAGCACACAGATCAATCACTCTAGCTGTAAGATCTTCCGTACTTCCATTGCCTTGTTCCATCACCAGGCGCTGTGAAGCGAACAAAGGCGTTAGGTTTTCAAAAAGAATTTTACGTTTTGCATTTTCCGGGGTATCGAAATTGATTTCATCAACTTTAAGAAGTGCGAAGTATCGCTCACTGTCTTTGGGTGGGCGAATTTTTCCCGAAATGGTGTCTCCTGTTCGCAGGCCAAAACGTCTAATTTGACTAGGTGATACGTAAATATCATCCGGACCTGCCAGGTAAGAGCCATCAGAAGAGCGAAGAAAGCCAAAGCCATCCACGATTTCCACAACGCCATCGCCGTAGATATCCTCACCTTTAAGCGCATGCGCTTTCAAAATGGAAAAGATGATGTCTTGTTTTCTCAGTCGGGAAGTATTCTCGACATTTGTTTCTTGTGCAATATTGATAAGTTCGGCGATTGGGAGTCGCTTTAGTTCACTAAGATTCATAGTTCTCGCTGATTTAAGTTGGTTAAGTGAAATGACATTCCTGAGTCATATATTTTGGAGAAAGCGCACGAAAATAGCGCGCGACCTAAATAGAATGATGCCTTAGCACATCCGAATAAAAATTTAGAACAAAGAGCATAGCATAAAAATTTTAAAGCCGCTAGAGCGCCGGTCGACTAATTGTTAGGCATCTCGACGCCCTAGTAAATAAGGGCAACATAATTAAAAATTCACTTAATTTTTAGTCATGTTTTTTCTTGTGGTGTTCTTTTTTATGATGCTCGATCATTTGTGAAAATTGCATGCGTTGTTTTTCGGTTAATAGCTCATTAATTTTATAGCGCTCATCCATTCTAATTTTAATGATTTGGCCGACAACGTCTTTTTCTTCGCGAACAAAGCCATTCAGCTTAAAAGAATTCATCGCATTTGCACGATAAGTTTCGTCTACTCGGTGGCGAATCCCTTTCATTTGCTCATGAAGCGGGATCAGCTTTTGTTTAGACTCCTCACTAATTGCGTGAATTTGTGCGCGTTGCTCTTTGGATAGTTCTAATTTCATGGCCACTTTCTCAAGTTTGTCATGCATTTTTTGATCGATACATGCTTGGGCTGAAGTGACAACTAGAGATAATGCAACAACCACTACAGACAACATTTTTTTCATGTCGCTCTCCTGATAATTAATCTTTCAAATTTAATCATCACAGTTTTGATTATTTGCGTCAACAAGTCTACTTGTTGAGTTTAGTGCTTTTCAAGTTGCTTACATTTGGCAAAGAAGATGAAATGGTGTACAGTGTTGGTTTTATTTTTTTAGCGTATGATATGTTAGATATTAAGTTAATCCTTGAGCAAATAGATGAAGTTCGTGAGAGTATTTTAAAGCGTGGCGCGAAGGCAAATTTAGAGGGGCTTTTGACGTTAGTCGAGTCACGGAAAAGTCTTTTGCTTGATATTGAGCAAAAAAGAGCCTCATCCAACCAAATCGCAAAAAAAATACCGCAAGTAGAAGCTTCCGCTCGACCTGAGTTGATTCAGGAGGGTAAGCGTTTAAATCAGGAAATTTCCACCCTAGAAGAAAAATGGCGCGATGTTGATGCTTCGTACCAAGAGGCATTATTAACGATTCCAAACTTACTCGCAGAAGATACACCACTAGGCACTGACGATACTGAGAATCTTGTTTTACGGAAAGTGGGTACACCTCGTGTATTTGATTTTGAACCGAAAGATCATTTGGAGCTTGGCCAAGCACTCAATTTAATCGATTTTGAAAACGGTGCGAAAGTTGCCGCCTCTAAGTTTTATTTTTTAAAAAACGAAGCTGTAATGCTTGAGATTGCTTTGAAAGCTTTTGCGATGAACGTTGCGGCAAGTCGGGGATACACACCGCTTATTACGCCAGATCTTGTTAAAAAATCAATTTTGCTTGGTGCGGGTTTCACGCCTCGAGGCGAAGAATCTAATATCTATAACCTTGAAGACTTAGACCTAAGTTTAATTGCTACGGCTGAAATTCCAGTTGGTGGTATGCACGCTGATCAAATTTTAGAAGAAAATGTTCTTCCGCTAAAATATGTTGCGGAAAGCCATTGTTTTCGAAGAGAGGCTGGTTCAGGTGGTCGAGAAAGCAAAGGCCTATACCGTGTGCACCAGTTTTCTAAAATTGAATTGTTTCAAATTACTAAACCTGAGCATGCTGAAGCAGCGCTAGAGGAAATTTTAGCGATAGAAGAGTCTATCTATCAGCAGCTTGGCTTGCCTTACCGTGTTGTGCGAATTTGTGCCGGAGATTTAGGTGCGGTTGCTTATAAAAAATATGATATTGAAGTTTGGATGCCTGGTCGAGAGTCTGAGGAAAAGTATGGTGAGGTCACATCCGCTTCGAATTGTACTGATTTTCAATCACGGCGCTTAAATATACGCTATCGTACCGAAGAGAATAAGAAGATTTTCCCTTACACTTTAAATGGCACGGCCATTGCATTGAGTCGGACACTGATTGCAATTTTAGAGAATTATCAGCAGAAAGATGGTAGTGTGTTGATTCCAGAGGTGCTAAGACCTTATTTAGGTAAAGATCGCATCGAATCTTCTAGCCATTCTTGATAGCCGTGTCGATAATCGCGCACTTTTTGTCCTTCTGTAAAATAGAAGACACGTGTCGCGATTTTCTCAATAAAGTGACGATTGTGGCTGACCGCAATGACTGTCCCTGTATAGTGAATCAAGGCATCAGCAAGCGCATCAATCGTCTCGATGTCCATATGGTTGGTGGGCTCGTCTAAAATAAGTACATTCGGTGATTCCAACATGACTTTGGTGAGAAGTAAGCGTGCGGCCTCTCCTCCACTCAAAGAAAGAATATTTTTGTCGACAGCTTCTTTAGTGAAAAGCATCTGCCCAAGTGCTTTGCGTAATTGTTGTTCTGTTCGATGTGCGACGCTGTCATTTAACCATTGCCAGACAGTCATCGATTCATTCAGTAGTTCGTGATGATCTTGAGAAAAATAGCTAATTTTAACTTCAGTTCCCCATGTGATATGACCTTCATCTGCAGGGATGATGTTTTGTAAAATTTTCAAAAGCGTAGATTTCCCTTTACCATTTGCCCCCATGATAGCAATTTTATCGCCACGCTTGATTTCTAGGCGAAGTTGTCTAAATAAACAGTTATCACCAAACGCTTTACTTAAGCCCTCTATTTTACAAACTTGCTTGGCAGAAGGTTTTTGTGCTTGAAATTGAATATGGGGGGCGATACGAGAAGAGTGTACGACATCTGGAATCTCGATTTTTTCAATCATCTTGACTCTTGAGCGTGCCTGTGCGGCTTTAGATGCTTTTGCCTTAAATTTATCTACAAATTTTTGTAAATGAGCAATCCGCTCTTGAGCAGATTTAATTTCTAGTTGTTTTTGTTCTTGAATCAGTGCTTTTTCTGCGAGAAATTTAGTGTAACTACCGCTGTATTTACGTACTTCGCCATAATCAATATCGTAAATATTTTCGGCTAGATGATTGATGAAGTCGATATCGTGAGAAATGAACAAGACCAAACCCTTGTACGAGCTTTTTAAGAATTTTTCTAACCACTGAATAGACTCAATATCCAGATGGTTAGTCGGCTCATCTAGTAGTAGGATACTTGGATTTTGAAATAAAGTCTGAGCAAGTAGTACACGAAGTTTATAGCCCCCAGAGAGTGCGCTCAGAGGTCTGTCATGATAGCTCATAGGAATGCCTAAGCCTACAAGGATAGTTTCTATCTGACCGTCTGCCGCGTAGCCATCTTCATGTTGTATGACTTCTTCAAGCTCACTTAAACGGTAACCTGCTTCAGTGGACCAGTCTTCTGATGAGTAAATCGCTTCTCTTTCTTCTAATGCTTTCCAGAGTTTAGGTTTTCCCTGGTATACAATCGAACGGATGGGGGTTTCTTCATAGCGGAATTGGTCTTGCTTCAGCCAACCAATCGTTGCATCTTTGGGAATCAGTATTTCACCTAAAGTCGGCTCTTCTTCGCCTGTGATGAGTTTGAAAAAAGTAGATTTACCTGAGCCATTGGCGCCGACCAAAGCGTAAGCTTTGCCAGTATTTAGCGTGAGATTAACATCACAAAACAATAATTTCTGACCGTAGGTCATGCCTAACTGATTAAAGGTAATCATCTTTTTAAATAACAAACACCATAAGGTGGGCCATCATAATAGATTAGGGGTTTTTAGGCAACAAAGAGCAGTTGATTGATGTATGCAACAAAACAACCGACGAGGATACCACCAAAAATTTCAGCGTGGGTGTGTCCCATTCTTTCTCTCAGTTTTGGCGCATTGGGGCGGATTGCATTAATTTGTGTGGCATGCTTACCTACCGCACGGCGTAAGCCATGAGCATCTAGGATGACAATGAACCCAAGGGTCAATGCAACACCAAAAGCCGGGTGCTGGAGCCCTTCTCTCAGTGCAATCAATGCGGCCGTACTACTCACGATAGCACTATGATTACTTGGCATGCCACCATTACCAACCAAATCAAATGCCCATTTTTTTGCCTTGATGCTGTTGATTAAAAATTTTAAACTGCCTGCGATAAGCCAAGCAATAAAGGGTGTTGTAAGATAAAGATAAGACATCATGTGTGATATTTTGTGAAAAGGTAAAGACATGAAGCAATCCAGACAGCGATGGTAATAATCAGTGGCCAATCGGCGAGCAGTGCATCAGTGGGTGATTCTCCATCTTCTTTGATATCGACAATATAGGCATAACGAAACAGACCAAACAATACGATGGGTATGGTTAAAACCAGCTCGGGCTTTGATGATAATACAAACATACTATAAAAAAGCAAGGCACCTGTTGCGGACATTTCGGCATAATAATCAAGAAGTTTCACGGTGTATTTTTCAAGAACTTTACGGCTCGCTGTGCCAGCTTGGCGATGTTCTTGTCGGCGTTTGATAGCAGCTAAATATAAAGCGAGGCAGAGTGTGGTCACAAACATCCAACTTGAAACGGGTACTTCGAGCGCAACGGCACCAGCGTAAACACGGAGTACAAAACCAATCGATACAGTGAACAAATCAATCACGGGTTGCTGCTTTAGAAAAAAAGTATAAGCGAGGGTGACGCCCATATACACGGTGATAATCCACATAATTGAGGGTAGTACAAACCAACTTGCTGTCAGTAAGCCAATAATTGCGGTGAGTAGTACCCATGCTGAAGCAGGGGAAACTAATCCTGATGCAATAGGACGTGTTTTTGATTTTTTAGGATGCTTTCTGTCGTCTTCAACATCATGTAAGTCATTTAGAATATACGTTGCTGAAGCTGCAAGACAAAATAACAGCACAGCAACGGCTGTTCGCTCAATGGCATGAAAATCTAAAAACCCGCCTGAGAAAATTAACGGTGCAGCTACAAAACCATTTTTTACCCACTGCTTGGGACGAAGCAGGCGAATCAGGCCTTGAACCTGGTTGAGATAGGTGCGTTCCAATAATTCTTGCATAGACTTTGGTCTTTATTTTTATAGCTGTTATGATAGACGCATTCTAGGAGAAGTCAATCTGTGCCAATGAACAAAATTTCTTCATGGGGACGCCTCACCGCAGACCCCCATCACGTGGTGATGTTGCACGATCGTGCGGCACTTCAAAAAGCAATTTCATCAGATTTACCGGGTTTGGCTTATGGGTTTGGTCGTAGTTATGGTGATGTGTGTTTAAATGCACATGGTACCCTTTGGCGAACCTCAGGATTGGATCGTTTTTTAAGTTTTGATGATGCAACAGGTCAGTTAGTTTGTGAGTCGGGTGTTTCTCTAAAAGTGATTCAAGAGGTCATGTCGACGCAAGGATGGATGCTACCCGTCACTCCGGGGACTCAATGGGTTACTGTGGGGGGCGCCATTGCGAATGATGTTCACGGTAAAAATCATCATCGACAAGGCACATTTAGTCACCACGTGTCCCGTATTCGTTTGTTAAGAACAAATGGCGAGGTCATCGAGTGCGGGCCATCAGTGAGGCCGGACTGGTTTGCTGCAACGGTAGGGGGAATGGGGCTAACCGGTGTGATTACGGAGGTTGAACTGCAGTTGATGCGCGTTCCTGGTCCCTGGCTTCTGGCTGAAACCATTCCTTATTACTCTCTTGAAGAGTTTTTTCATTTAGCGTCTTCATCAGAGGCCGATTGGGAGTACACTGTATCTTGGATTGACTGTGCAAAAAAAGACCGACATCGTGGTCTTTTTATGCGCGCAAATCCGATTGAAAGTCCAAAAATTCAAACGCAGATAAAAACCAAAACTTTTCCAATCACGCCACCTTTTTCATTGGTCAATCGATGTTCTTTGAAATTGTTTAATGAGTTGTATTTTCACGTCAATCGAGCAAAAAAAGGCAAGAAAATTGTGCATTATGTGCCGTTTTTTTATCCTTTAGATCATATTTTAATGTGGAATCGTTTGTATGGAAAAAAAGGATTCTATCAATATCAATGCGTTGTTCCTAAGTCCTGCGAAAAAGAGGTGACACAGGCTCTGTTGAATACAATCCAAAAATATCGTGAAGGCTCATTTTTGGCTGTATTAAAAACCTTTGGTGCGGTAGATTCCTTAGGTATGATGAGTTTTCCGAGAGAGGGTGTGACGTTAGCGCTTGATTTTGCTAATCGCCAAGAACGTACTTTAGCGTTACTGAGGCGATTGGATGAGCTTGTAGATGAAGCTGGTGGGCGTTTGTATTGTGCTAAGAATGCCGTGATGTCTTCTCAGTTGTTCCACCATGGTTATCCGAGGCTAAAAGAGTTTTTGGCTTATCGAGATTCGGGTATTCAATCTGATTTATCGAGACGTTTAATGGAGAGAGAGGTATGAAAAGAAAAATCATTGTGGGCGCAACCTCAGCGATTGCTGAGCATATTGCTCGTCTTTGGGTGGCAGAGGAGGCGATTGAATTAGTATTAGTTGGACGTCATCAAGATAAACTTTCTCAAGTCGCTCAAGATTTAAAGATTCGAAGCCCGCGCTCTGTAATTAGTACACAAGTATCAGATTTTTTGAATCCAGAGATGATTACAAAAAGTGTGAATACCGCGGTTGATGGAAAGAAGATTGATTGTGTTTTGATTGCGCATGGATCTTTACCAGATCAAGCAGATTGCCAGACCAATTTACTTTCTTGCAAAGAAGCTTTGGAGATTAATGCAATTTCTCCTGTGTTATTTGCAGAGGCTTTTGTTAAACATTTGGAGCGTGCCAATCATGGGACATTGGCGATTATTGGCTCAGTCGCTGGTGATAGAGGGCGTAAATCCAACTATATTTATGGTGCTGCAAAAGGCCTATTGACACGCTTTGTGCAAGGACTTCAGCATCGATTAGCTAGTACCAATGTGTCGGCTGTTCTGATTAATCCTGGTCCGACAGCAACCCCGATGACAGCTCACTTAAAAGACAAAGGATTGAAGTTGGCTGATGTTCAAGACGTCGCAGCTGAAATTCAACGCGCGATGAAAAAGAAAAAATCCGTGATCTACGCGCCGAAACAGTGGCATCTCATCATGATGATTATTAAATTGCTTCCAAGGCCAATATTTAATCGATTGAATATCTAGATATTTACATCTTTTAATCTTTTTGATAAAATAAAAAGCTATTTGATGGCTGTGGTGATGGAACATGACTGCTTTTTTTTATGGTGTTTTTTTGTCATTTGGTTTGATTATGCCGCTTGGCATGCAAAATGTCTTCATTTTTAATCAAGGTGTGAGCCAAGAAAAGTGGCGTCATACTCTCCCTTCTATTTTAACTGCATTTGTGTGTGATGCCTTTTTAATCACAAGCGCAGTCATGGGTGTCTCATTGGTTGTTTTTTCTTTGCCGGTAGTGAAAAACGCTATTTATGTGGTAGGTATTCTTTTTTTGACATATATGGGAATTGCCACCTGGAAAAGCAGTCATCCATCGACAAAGGATTCTGCACAGCCACTGACTGGTGCACAGCAAGTCTTATTTGCGGTATCTGTATCGCTTTTAAATCCTCACGCGATTATTGATAGTGTTGCGGTGATTGGCTCTAATTCGTTGAATTTTCTGGGTGTTGAAAAGTATCTGTTTACTTCTGCATGCTTGTTAGTTTCATTGCTCTGGTTTACTGCGCTATCTTTAATCGGGCATTTTTGTAAATCTGCTGACGCTCATGGTCGATTGCTTCCTTGGTTGAATAAAATTTCCTCTCTAACAATCTGGTCTGCTGCACTCTATTTAGTTTATCAATTTATCGGCTCAATTCGCTGAGTACTGCATAATTGTCAATATTTCTTTTCTAAGCTATGATGATTCCTCAAGGAGTATTTTTATGCTAGAAGGACGAGTTCATGACAAGTCAGGAAAAGGCACGTTTTTTTCTTTTCTTTTCCATCGCGGCAATCGCTACTTTTTTAAGTGGACGCTCTATAGCTCATAGTGAAACGCCCCCTTTGCCTGCTGCATCTAAAACAGAAAAACATGTATGGCCACCAGGTCATCTTGTTTTACAAGCAGGAGGCTATTGGCGGACGGATGCGAGCCCTCAGTTTATCCATATTAATGGCTTGATTGGTGATAAGTTTACCATAGGCCAAGCATACCATAGCAATGGTTTGTTTGGTGTTGGTTATTATGTGGATGGTAAAGATTACGAACGATTTCAGATGAGTTATGGGCTTAATTGGTATTATTTACCCCAAACTGCGATTGCAGGGACTGTTCTACAAGAGAATTTATACCCTAATTTGTCTTATGCTTACCATGTAACGAATTATCCACTTTATGTTGTTGCGAAATCGACAGGGTCTACACCAGTTTTAGGTACTCGTTTAACCGTTAATGTCGGTGTCGGGCCTAATTTTATGACAACATCAAATTTTAATGAGCGTTCGATGTTATCTGGCTCAACTGCTGCAATACCTGATCATATTTTTACAGGTAAAACAACAACGACTTTCAGTGTGACGGCAGGTACCGGATTACGCTGGGATAATTTTATGGGGCAAGTACCGCTTGAATGCGGTTACCAGTTTTATTATTTAGGGCA
>CAYYEZ010000051.1:0-104860 GCA_964471225.1 uncultured Legionella sp.
AGTTTTTTTAGATTTGAAATTTCATGATATCCCCCATACCGTAGCACAGGCGTGTAAGGCTGCAGCTGAACTAGGTGTTTGGATGATCAATGTACATACCTTAGGTGGCATGAGGATGCTTGAGGCGGCAAAACAAGCACTATTAGGTTATGCTATGCCACCGCTTTTGATTGGTGTAACTGTTTTAACCAGTCTGAATGAGATTGATTTGGTTGAATTAGGTCTAACTAAATCATTAGATCAAACGACGATACAGTTAGCCATGATGGCGCACCATGCTGGTTTTGATGGTGTCGTCTGCGCCGCATCGATGGCAGCAAAAATTAAAGCGCAATGTGGTGAGCATTTTCTTACGGTAACGCCTGGTATACGTTTGCCGGAGGATGCTATTCATGATCAACAACAAGTTTTTACCCCGCAAGGAGCTGTCGCTGCTGGGAGTGATTATTTAGTGATGGGGCGTTCTATTACCGAGGCAAGGCAGCCTCTTCAGCAAGTGAATACTATTTTGAATTTGATTTCATAATGCATCGCGTTTGTGGTTTAACTCTTGTTGAGTTGATGAGTAGCGTCGCTATCTTGGGTTTATTGTTGTGTTTTTGCGTGCCACTTTATCAGCAGCATCAATCCGTGACAAAGATGAAGTTTTTTGAAAAAGAGCTTGCGGCGATCTTGACCACAGCAAGGTTGCAGGCTTTTTTGTTAGAGAAGTCACTATGTCTTGAGCCCCTGCGGTTAGGAACAAGCGGCACTTGGCTAGGGGGGATCCGTCTACGCGTCGAAGGCGATAAAAAAAATATCTTACATGAATGGTCTTGGCCAACAACACATGCGTCTGTTGCGTGGTTCGGATTTCGTTCTAAGCACTTCATTTCCATCAGTGCGTACCCAGAAAAACTCGCGATGAACGGATATTTTCAAATAGGTCATCATCAAATTATTGTGAATCGATTCGGGCGTATTCGCTCCTAAATGAGTTTAAGAAATAAGTCAGCCATGGCGTCTTCATCAATCAACAATTATTCGGCACACGCAAGACTATCAAGCAGGGAAATTTAAAAAATCCTCAGATAATTAGATAGCGCATCGTATCATTGTCCTACGTTTGCAGAGATTTGATAATTCTATTATTTAGTCTTCGTACGTTTTTTTGCGTGAGAGCTTCTTTCGTTTTCTTCATCATGCAGGCTTTCAAGGTTGACAACTTTATCCCGGGGCGAAAAAATACTCATCATTGTGGTGCTACTGTATTCGTGAGAGAGACAGTACCGAGATCTTCAAGAAATTATCTGAATGCTTGCCCGATTGCGCTACGAATCGCGCCTGAGCCGCCATTCCGCGATACCGTGGCAGTAATTGATTTTATGCTATACCCACTGGTTCGACGTTCTTGAAAATATGTTTTTACTGCATAAATGTTTTTTGACCCACCATCGTGCCCTGCAATGGAGACAATCTGAGTAGCACTAAAACCTAAAGCTCGCAGTTCGGTGAAAGCCGCTTTCACCGCCTCGATGTTTTTCGACCCGCCATTGTGCCCTGCAATGGTTACAATTTGTTCATGGTTCAAGTGATAAGGTTCTATCAATAAGAGACTGCAGTTTTCTAGCACAGCGCAAACTCTATTTCTGGATGAGCTTCAAATAATGAGCTTATCCGCTTCTTGCACTGAAAATCTCAAGCTTATTAAGCTTGAGGCCTCAGAATCATAGCGCTCACGTGATATTTTGTATTTAATCAATTGCTCATCAAGTATTAGGTCGACGTTAGGCATACAGCACCTTTGGTTATGAGTGTGAATTACTTAAGTAATCACACCCCTTGGGCGTGTAACGTTTGACCATTATACGCTTAAATAATACATGATTCAATTTATATGATGCTCGCGCGCGATGAGAAAATAATTGATTATCCGCAAGTTAGAGAGCCTGTTGTGCTGTATATGAGTCTTGAGGTAGATTATTTTGAACTTTATTTAACTGATTCGACACAATGGTTTGAATTCACACATACCACATATTGATGCGCGTGTTGGCGCAGGATAGAAATCGCCTATTTTAAACTCTTCTGCAAGTGTGGTCAGTTGCGCATGCCAACGTGCTTGATGCGTGCTCCAGTGTTCATTTTCTTTGAGTTTTTGCATGCCAGAAATTGTATCACCATTAGTCAAACCAGCGCATTCAATTTTGCCATGACGAAGTTCAATAAACATCATGCCGTGTATTGATTCATCAAGGAGTGCATACAATAATAACTGAGGCTCTTCTGGGCGTTCCTCATTCCAAGGCTTTTGTGTAGGAAGGCGACTTTTGTAATCAATGACCCATTTTTCACCGGAGTCTAACAGGTCCATTCGGTCAAGCTTCACTCGAAAAGTTAGACCTGCGAGTGTGATTTCAGCATTTTTCTCTAAGGCTGAAATTTCAAAGTTTGGGCGTGTTTTTTCGAAATCAAGACAAGCCAAAATAAGTTGAGTTAGTCTCTTTTTTTCAAGTGTCTGTAAGAGTTCTGGATATGATGCGTCGTGTAACGCCATGAAAGGCTTTAAGGTGTCGGTAATTTTTTCTTCAACCAGCGCATATAGTGTATCTTTTGACATTCCCAAGAGTTGTTGCTGTGATTTTAGCTCTTGCCAAAGTTTCTCTAAAATGAGGTGAAGAATTTGGCCTCGTTCTTTTGGATTTAATCCTATTGAAAGCTCATTGTCTTTTTGAAGATGTAGACGGTGTGCAGCAAAAGCCCGGAATGGACATTTTGCTTGATTTGCAAGCAGAGCTGTTCCGCCACCCACTTTTTCATGAGGCTGCAGCGGTAGGTGATAATTTTCTTCAACGATCTCACGATGATGCACGGTTGAGCAGGGGATTGCCATATTTAAATAATGTGGAAGAGACGTTAAAAATGGGCTAGGAAGTGCCGGGCTATCTTGATTAAATCTAGCGTAACTAAAAACTTGCGAGCGACTGCCAGCAATCAATCGTTGAAAAGTCTGCGTTGCATATCGCATATCTCGTGCGTGATTCGCATGTGGCATATTTAAATTTTTCTGAATTGAGATGGGGATAAATGCTGAGCATTGGCCTTGTTGTGGGAAATTTTGATCCGTCATATGCATGACCCAGATATGATCGAAAAGACATCCTGATGCCTCGAGTAATCCTAAAATGTGTATCGAAGTTTGCTTTTTCTCCGGTTGAAAAATTGAGATATCTGCCAACTCACGCAGTGTTTCAAGTGCTTCTTTTTGAGTCATGGTGTTCGTTAGTAGCTGTAACGTTCGAAACTCATCAAAAAGCATAATAAACCGTTGCAAGCATTGATAGCTGGTTGAGTCGAGCTCAATATCACCGGGAAATCCAAGCTGTTTTAAACGAAGCTCGAAATGAGATAACCATTCAGAAACAGAGGCTTTTGGGGGATAGGGCTTTAATTTTTGCAAATTTTTCTTGAGAGAAGAGTTAGGTAATTGCTCTAAAAAATAGGTCCAACTGAGCGTCTCCTCGACAAAAAATGATGCTTTTTGCATCCATTGTGCACGCTGATGTTGCTCTTGACGTGCTCCTTCAAGATAGATTGAAGTAAATAATAACTGACGTTGGTGAGATGAGATAGTTGTGAGATCTAACGTCAACCAAACCAATGCGTGTGCTGCAAGAGGATAGGATGAGAGGGGTTGACTGAAAGAAATATTAACATTCGGTTGGTCAAAAGTATGATGCATTAAGCGTGTTAGATATTGAGCCTCTTCCTCTAGTGCCGGGACAATAATCCCTAAGCGCTCATTTGCATGAGATTTAATCCATTCATTAAGTTGTAGATACTCATCATAAGTTTCCTCGACGCTGAGTTGATGTGTGATTGCCTCATGTGGTGTTAGGTCTGCTCTATTAACAGTGTAACCGAGAGATATTAATTGCTCTTGTAGCGCAAGTTGTGCAGGTGTGTAATCATCAAAACAAAACCATACCCATGTTTTAGGGAGCGATAGATTAGCAAGATGTTGTTGTAAATAGGCAGAAAGATGGTATTCAGTTATCGCATTGAGCTTTTTAAGTTGATGCTCAATGTGATGTACCCAATGTGAAAATTGTAGGTGCTGTGGTGATTGCTGAAAAGCGTTGTCATTAAGATTCACGTTCCACTCATGGCTGAGCGACCATGCTTTAATTAATGCTTGCAGGAGACCTTCAGTCAGTGGCGGAGACTGTGTCGCATCAAGTGTTTCACGCCATAATCTTCGAAGATGAATGGTGCTGAGGAGCACTGGGTGTGCATATGTCGGGAGTTGCTGTTGTGCTTCGATAAATAGCATGCGCAGAAGTTCGTTATAGGCATATACGCGTGGTTTTTCAAGACAAGCCTCGGGATATTGGTTGGCAAAATGTACAAGCAACTCTCGACTGAGTCGATTGTTAGGAGTAACAATCATCCCCCCTTTTTTTAGATGATCCAAAATGTGTTGATTGTGAGATATCGTTGTTGCAAGCGGCATTAAATATTTCCTTGTTGCAGTACAAAGAGCAAAACAGATAAATCTTCGCCTGCTTGTTGTCTTGAAATCGTTGTTTTTTCATACATGACACGCAGTTGATGTTGTTCAGCAAGGTTGTGAATATAAGTTGGGTGATGTGAAAAACGCGCAGTGTGTTGAAGTTGATAGGGTAGTGTATGACTGATTTCAATATTAAATATGAAGAGGCCTTGTGCCTTGAGTCGAGGTGATAAAGCCGAAAAAAGTGGCTTTAAATCACCGATATAAGGTAAAACATCTACACTTAAAACGAGATCATATTGTTCTGTTGAGTGTGTTAAAAAATCAACCAACTCAGCGCAAATGAGTGAGTCATAAAGCTCTTTTTTACCCGCCTCGTTCAGCATTTTTTCAGAAAGGTCGACGCCTGTTAGTCGCTGACTGATTTCACGTAAGCACACACCACTTAATCCTGTCCCACAGCCTAGATCTAGGCTGTGTTCGCTAGTGTAGCAGGGAATAAGTTGGTGTATGAGTTGGGAAATTGTTTGAGGGAGATGGTAATGCAGAGTTTGCTGTAAGTGCGTGTCATAATATAGCGCATAATTATCAAATAAATTTTTAGCATATTCTGGGCAAGTTTCACTGTTCACTTGTCCTTCGAGTGCATTAAGCATATGCGTGCATGATGGATCTGAGGGGTTTTCTCGATGCGCTAGTTGAAGAAATTGTTTTGCTTCAAGATGTTGATTTAGACGTGCGTTTATTGCTGACAAATTCATTAGTGTGGCAAAATGTTGAGGTGATTTTTTTAAGAGTGTTTTAAAGTGTAGCTGTGCTTTTTCAAGTTGCCCTAGTGCCATTTCAGCAACCCCTGCATTGTAAAGATATTCCTGATTGAACGGGTCATTTTCCAAGAGTATGGCATAATGTGTGAGTGCATTTTCATAACGATCATGATGAATAAAAGTCGCCGCTAAGTTGTGACGTGCATCAACATTGCCTTCGTCATAAAGGAGTGCTTCTGTAAAATGATGGATCGCTTTTTGACCTTGTTGTTGTTTTAATGCAATAACGCCTAAGTTGATATGTGTGTCTGGATCATTCGGTCGAAGTGCGAGAGCTTGCTCAAAAGTGTCTTTCGCCTCTGCATACTCTTGTCTGTCCATTGCCAAAACGCCCAAATAAAAATAAGCTTGGGTGAAATCAGGGCATAATTCGATAACATTTTTAAATTGTGTTTGGGCTGGCTCTTTTTTTTGATAAGCTAGAAAAAGCAATCCTAAGTGGTAATGTGCAAGGGTGTAATCAGGAGCTAAGTGGAGTGCTTGTGTGTAGTGCGTCAGTGCGTTTGAGAACTGATCCTGCTCTGCATAAAGATTTCCAAGATTGTGATGTGCTTCTGGATACTGAGGGTTGAGCCGTACTGCTTCTTGATAATGTTTCTCAGCGTCACTAAGTGCGCCTATTTTTTTGTATATATTGGCTAAGTTGTTGTGAAGAGACGGATCTCGTGGTGTAAGACTTAATGCTTTCTTTAAAAGCAAAAGTGCTTCGGGCATTTGGTTAGCCTCGATAGCAATAAGGCTTTGATGGATTAAATGTTCGAGATCGTTTGACATAAAATCATCTGAGTCGTAATGAATGACATGAGTTTACAATATATTGCTGTCTCTGTGTTATTTTTCAAGGAGTGAAGATGACCCCACGACAACAGATGTGTTTTGATATTTTGATGTATCACTTTGATAAAGCACTTGATGAGTTGATGACCTTTGATGGTGATTTGGATAAATGGTTAGATCAGTTAGATAAAAAATTAGATCAGACCGCGACTGTCGTAGATACTGTTGCTGCCGGAGCGACTTTAGGCGTGATGTTGATGCCTCTAACAGGCGGCACGAGTCTTGCCGTGACAGCGGTATGCGAGACAATAGCTGCAACAATTACCATCGGCAAAGCATTAAATGGATGTGTACGTGCATTGCTCTCAGAAAGTGATAAACCACCGGTTTCTCCGCAATGTGAGGCAGCGCTTGCGTCATTCAAAACTTCGACTCGGGTTGGCATGACGATGGTGTCTCACGCGATAGTGATCTACTACGGTCACATCGTCAATGAAGTCATGGAGGAGTGCAGTCTTCCAACTTTTGCGAGCTATGGCGCTTCTCGT
This sequence comes from uncultured Legionella sp., assembly GCA_964471225.1. Lineage (GTDB taxonomy): Bacteria > Pseudomonadota > Gammaproteobacteria > Legionellales > Legionellaceae > JAGVJT01. The sequence continues at coordinate 6,645 of CAYYEZ010000051.1, forward strand.
GTTTTAAAAAGACTCAAGGCAGAATTAAAACAGCAATTAAAAACATATAAAGATCCTACGTCCCCGATGAAAGTGATGTTGGTACCAGAGGTCTTTATTGATTATTTACTACAAAGTGTGACGTTGTCGCAACGCTCAGAAAAAATCATGTTGAATCCCAAGTATTGTCCTGCAAATTGGATGGGATCAAGAGAGATGCCTGTTAAATGGGCGTTTAGCCGAAGTCGACTTGCCTTGCCAGTGAAGCCATTATCTCCTGTGATCAACTCTGCTTTAGAGCTTGGTTTTTATGGCTCAAAGAATGAGGGGCATTTTTTATCTAATGGTACTCTTGAGTGTTATGGTTATGTGATGCTACAACGATTTTGTGATCGAACATCTGCACTTCAAATTAATCATCGACGTTATGAGTCATATCAGATTGAAGAGACTGCCGAAAGGGATGCGAGAGAGCATCTGACACTTTATTTGGCTGTTTCTAAGCAGCAGGTGATGAGTTATTTAGCTCAAAACAGAGCGTTGCTGGAAAACAAAAATCCACCTTTGTCGCTCAATAAGTTTTTAACACAAAATTATGGTATCAGTGTCATCGCGGTGATTCATGAAGATGTGCTAAGTGGTCTTGACCTTTCTTGTGGAGATTTTTCGAGTGTTTTCGGTGCCAGTAATGTGGTTATCCAGAATAGTAATCTGTGTGGATCAAAATGGAATGGTGCATTTCTGCCCCACTCGATTATTCAGTATGTAAATATGGATGAAAATACCTCTTTCAGAGATGCGTTTCTAGAGTTTTCAGAGTTTAACAATGTTGTTTTGACGGGTGATTGGTCAAATACGCGAATTAATTTTTCTAGACTCAATGATTGTAGGATCTCTACGCGTATGCTGGATAAAACGACTAACTGGTCTTGGGTGACAAAAAATAATGTGATGATGGACGATGAGCGAGACCAAATTATTGCATTATCGACTGCAGCAGCAACAGTCATTGTTGATACAAAAATCCAAGAAAGTGAGTTGAAAATTGAAGCGCAGCTATCACAGAAACTGAGAGAAATCGAACAGTCTGCTCTGGCTGTTCGTGAGCGTGAGAGAGCGAAGGAAGAAGCACTACTTAGATGGCGTGACGAACAAAAACGTCTAGAGGTCAAACAAGCGCAAGTTGCTCAAGATATTTTTAATCAGCTCTATGCATTAAGAAATCAACCTGAGATAGACTTAATGCTTAAAGTGAATGAGCGCTTCAAGGCACTTTATAAGTTTGTTATTGCTCAGCCTCATGTCGATTTATGGATTAAAGTGGGTAATGAACCACAAACAAATATGTCGAGATTTGTCTCTGATTTGAGGGAAAGTGAATCACCTTTTACTGCTGCTGTGATTGAAGGCGCCTTAGGCTCAGGGAAAACAACGGATATCTCTAGTGCACTCGTAAGTCTTAAGACCGATACGGACATTGACGATATTGACGTTTTAGATGGTGAACGTTTGAGTACCCAAAAACAGGATGAGTGGGTGCTTGAACTTTTTTCACTTTGGAAGATTCGAGATTTCACTGAAAGTGACTTGTTGACGGCTTGTTTAAATAAAAATGGGTATGTGACAACTCAGGAAATCGAGCTTTTAAAGACCAAGCCGTGCCTTTTTGTTTTGGATGGTCTTGAAGATTGTCAGGTGAATATTAATCAGCATGCCATTTTGGACGAAATTTATCGACGTCATCAAGACTGGAAGAAGCTTGTTATTATTGTGACTGTAACCAGTGAGTATAGAAAAAAGAATCCGTCCTTTTATGAGCGTATGGGCTATGGTAGTTTTACAGCTTTACCAGAAGACGCAAGAGTACAAGTATTACCCTTCACTAAAAGTCAGATTGATGCTTATTTTAGATTATATTTTCCAAAACAATTTTCATTAGAAGATCCTGGGTTTGCTGAAAAATTCCCGGTAAAAGAAATTTACCGCATGGCGAGAAGCCCAATTATGGCGCATATTATTTGCGAGGTTTTTTCCGGAAAGCAAATAGGTAGTGTGCCTCAAACGCCGATACAATTCTGTAACGCATTTATTCAATTATGGTATTTGAGTATCCAAGAGAAAGCAAAAAATAATAACTTATCTCTGATTTCGATAGATATTCAGGATTTCATTAAAACTATTGCTTTTGAGATGTTCAGGCAAAAGCAGCCTTTTATTGATAGACCTTTTGAGTCAGAGAGAGGCTTTTTCCAAGATCGTTTGGAGTTGCAGCAGGCTGCAACGATGTTAGCCATGCTTTTTACCGATCCGCAATGCAAAAAGGCAGGAACATTGATGCCCTTATCTGTCGAAATTGTCGAGGGTAAAAATCGATATAAATTTATTCATAAACTTATTCATTTTTTTGCATTAGCAATGAAGCTTATTGATACGTTAGAGCACGAGTCTTTGGCGGTATGTATTGATTCATGGAATCATGACTTTGTGATAGAGCGTGATATTTATATGTTCATGGATGGTTTTTTTAAAGAAAGATGCTCAGTTCATGGAAATGAAGCGTTGATGTTAGATAAATTACGTCATATGGTCGGACAAAGCGCATCGGATCATTCAAAGGCTGCAGCTGCGTCTAACGCTATCACTTTTATGAATACATTACGCTATGATTTTAGTCGCCATATTGGAAAAGACGAATGGCGTGGGATACATGTACCTCATGCTAATTTGAGACGTGCACGATTGGCGAGACTTAATTTTTCCGGTTCAGGAAATTTTCAAAATGTTCAATTTCAGCATGCTGAGCTTGCTGGTACTAATTTTCAAGGATGTGAAACGACTGATGCGCGTTTCTTATCTGATGCTGAAAAACATCATTATGTCACTAGACGACCGCAAGCGGTAACACGTTATAAAAATGATACGATGGATGTGATTACTTATGCTATCCCGGTCGCGTCAGAAGAAGCTGATCATCAAATTATCAATTTAGGATTAGATGGAAAGAAATATCCTGTAATTGATGGGCATAAAAGTAAAGTATTATGCATGGAGTGGGGGATTGATGGACTTATTTCAGCAAGTAAAAATGGAACGATTCGTTTTTGGTCTGAAAAAGGCGACAGAATCCAAACGTTTAAATATGATGAAAAAACACCGATTTATAGTTTGAGTTGGCATTACAGTGGTCATATTTTTGCTTCGGTTGGTGCAAATGGCTATTTTTATCTTTGGAATACGAGATCCTCAGATCCTTTAATGCAAAGAGAGTGGGTTGGTGGCGTGTTACGTCGGGTTTTATTTGGTCAGTCCGTACTATTGGTGGGGGGCGATCTTGGGAAATTGCATGTATGGGATTATGGCTACGAGGCACATTTTTATGTCACTACGAAACGCCAGATCGATTTTCGACATTCAATTCACAGTATGGCTTGGTCGCCTCGGGAAAACAGCGTCGCTGTCGGGTTAGGTAATGGAAAAATTTATTTACAAAAGATCAGTGCGATACAGCCCTCTCGAAATGTATTAAATGGTCATCGGGGCGGGGCTGTCAAATCGATTGCTTGGCATAAAAATGGAGATATGTTGATCACCGGTGGTGAGGATGGTGGAATTTATACATGGAGCGTCACTCGAAAAGAGCTCCTATCGATACAGTATGGTGATGGTACCCCTATTGAGCAGCTTTGTATTCTAGCAGATGGTCGGCGTGTGCTGGCTGCTCAAGATCGAATGTTGTCAATTTGGGAGACAGAGACAGCCACAACGAAAAACGCTGGTTACGAGGATGAAATTACGCATCGTATTAAATGTATTCAAGCCTATGATGATAGGTTTGCTACAGGCCATGTGGATGGGAGTGTCATTGAGTGGCATGCAAATGGTTCCGGCCAAAGAGTATTGACTGAGTTATATCGACATGAATCGCCTGTTGAGCTGATGATTTTATCACCAGACCAACAATATCTCGTTACGTCAGACGCATTGCATACAGTCTCTGTTTTCGATCGTCATACGCGTATTGTGCAATCCATGATATTGCCAACGACCTCGGCGAAAATCCAAGATATCCATTGGATAAAAGATTCTACTTCACAATATTACCTTGCTCTAGGAACAGATCAAGGTATTCTTGTGTGGGAGCTAAGTTGTACAGAGAGAAGATGGATGCCACGTACGATGACTTATTTAACTGATACGCCGTGTATCGCTAGTCAGAGATTGGGTGTGTTATGTGCGGTCGCTGATGGCGCTACAATCACGATATTGTCTTACGGACCTGAAAATATATTTCGGCGTATTGGTCAAGTTTTCAGTGTATCCTCTTTTCCTGTGGTACAACTCATATGGTCTTCGAATGATGAATGGTTAGCTGTCATGGATGAGTCTTCAAGAGTTTATCTTTTCAATGTGGGAACGCGTTTTTCACAATGTCTGGATGAAGATCGCTCGCAGGAGAAGGAAATGTTTTGGGTGAATCGAGATGGAAAGTTACGCCTGCTTGTGAGTTCTTTAGAAGAGATAAAATGGGTTGAAGTTGATGAGCGAGGTGCTACAAGGTTTAGAAAGATTTCATCTGGCACAGAGCGACTCGCAATAGGTGAAAATCAATATTATCTTGCGAGTAAAATGAGCGTCGATATTATGCAGTTGGCGACTGATCATCTAGTGTATATCACTCGTGTTGGAACAGGTTTGTGTACCCGAGATGCTAATTTTACAGATGTGAAGGTATTACGCGAAGATGAAAGCAAAGCACTCGAAGTGCATGGTGCAATTGTCCCTAAATCCTCTTGGTTTAACTTTAGCTTTTTTAGCAGAGAGCAAGTCCATCCTTTGCCTATCAGAACACGTCATACATCCTTACCAAAATATGAGAGTTGCAGCGGGTTGCCAAAAAAAGAGTCGAAAAGACCGCTATCAGAGACAATGACCGGTAGTTTAGATGATGATGTGGAAAACTCCTCACCTAGCTCGAGTGTTCAAACGCTTGATATCGCTACGGGTGAATTAAGCGGTAAACCAAGTAGCCCTATTGTTTAGGAGGGTAGTCTAGAGATTGAGCTTAACTTCGTGTTATTGCGGGTTGAGCTCTTGATTGTTCTATTGTTTCAACGTGTTTCGTAAGTCTTTTAGGAGTGTGATATACTAGCAGGGATTTTACTTATTTTTTGTGAGCAATATGAAGTTATTATTTGATTTTTTCCCGATCCTTCTGTTTTTTGCTTGTTATAAAGTGTTTGGAATTTATACTGCAACAGCCGTTGCTATGGTCGCGGCTGTTTTGCAAGTTCTGTTGTATCGAATTAAACATCAACGCTATGAGCGAATGCATTTGATTAGCATGGTGCTAATTGTTGGTTTAGGTGGCGCGACACTTTTTTTTCAAAATCCTTGGTTTATTAAATGGAAGCCGACAGGAATTTACTGGTTTTCAGCGGTACTTTTTTTAGGCTCAATGTTTATCGGAAAAAAGCCTCTAATTCAAAAAATGATGGAAGGCAATATTGAACTTCCCACAAAAATCTGGGCAAGATTAAATCTTGCATGGTGTTTCTTTTTCTTATTAATGGGGACGGTCAATTTATACGTGGCTTATCGCTTTGATACTGATGTGTGGGTAAATTTTAAATTATTTGGCGGTGCCGGTGGAACCTTGCTTTTTGTCCTGGCTCAAGCTGTTTATTTGACAAAACATTTATCTGGTAAGCACTTAAAACAACAGCGTTTATCTAAATAGGAGCATCCATGAGATTGCTTTTGGTTGAAGATGATGAGTTGCTTGGTGATGCCTTAAAGACAGGGCTAACTCAATTTGGCTATGTTATAGACTGGCTTAAGGATGGAGAATCGGCTAGGGCTGCGATTCGTACAGAATCCTTTGAATTAGTGATTTTAGATTTAGGATTGCCCAAGTTGTCTGGACTTAACTTTTTGCAAAGTGTTCGTCAGATGGGCGATCTAACGCCAATCATGATTCTTACTGCTCGAGATACCATAGAAGATCGCATTCAAGGATTAGATATGGGCGCAGATGATTATATGGTCAAACCTTTTGATTTAAACGAACTGAGTGCAAGAGTGCGTGCTTTGATTCGTCGCTCTCAAGGACGAGCTGATACGGTGATTCAGTATCGAAATATCACGCTTGATCCTTCTTCTCATACCGTTATGCTTGATTCGCAAGTGGTGAATGTCCCTAGACGTGAGTTTTCTTTATTACAAAAGCTACTTGAAAATGCAGGACATGCTTTGACGCGAGATCAACTCATGCAAAGTGTTTATGGCTGGGAAGAGGATGTGGATAGCAACACACTTGAAGTGCATATTCACAATATTAGAAAAAAATTAAATGCGAATTTTATTCGAACTATACGTGGTGTAGGTTATATGGTTGAGAAGAATGATAAGACCTCATGAAAACCTCCATTCGTAAGTTTTTACTAGTCAATTTACTTTTGTCTTTATCCATTACGACGTTACTCACAGTGATGGGAAATTATTTTTTAGGCCAGAAAGATATCCTAGCGCATGTGGATAGTTTAAATCCGCAACCAGTCATTCGTTACACTTTAATTCCAGAAGAAAACACAGGGATGGATTTAAACGGACATGCGGCATCAACCCATGCCTTGGGTTGGCAGATTATTATTGATGATCTTTATATTATGCTCATTACGTTTCCTCTTTCTGGATTACTGATCTGGATAATTATCGGTCGAGGATTGGATAGCATTTCTCGTGTAACTGTAGAAGTAGCGAATCGTGCGCCCTCACATCTTGAACCTGTGAGTCTGCAAGATGTGCCTGATGAAATTAGACCGTTGGTTGAAGAGCTTAATCACTTGTTTACAAGATTACAGCTTGGATTTGATCGAGAAAAACGTTTTGCTGCAGACGCGGCACACGAATTAAAAACCCCATTGGCTGCAATTAAAGCACAAGCACAGGTCGGATTAAATGCCGCTACTGTCGAAGAAAAAAATGCATCATTAATTAAATTGTTGGCAAGTGTGCAGCGTAGCACCCATATTGTTCAGCAATTGTTGATGATGAGTACTTTGGCCTCATCATCAACAATTGCTGATTGGGAGATGGTTGATCTGACGCGTACTCTACGCGAAGTATTAGCCATGTTTGTCTCTGTTGCATTGGAGCGAACGATCGATCTTGTCTTAGAGTCAGATGATGATGCTTTGTTTGTAAAAGGAAATACGACAGCATTAGCCATTTTATTTCGCAATTTGATTGATAATGCAATTCGCTATAGCCCTGCGCAAACGACAGTACAACTTTCTATTTTTGTCGAAGATGAATATATTATCGTCGAGATCAATGATTGTGGTCCTGGTATTCCGGATGAGTTGCACGAGCGTGTTTTTGAGCGATTTTTTAGAGTGCTTGGCAATCAAAGTACAGGCAGTGGCTTAGGTTTAGCAATTGTACGTCAGATTTGTCAAATGCATCATGCTCAAATTAAACTTAAAAAACCGCACGATAGGAGTGGTTTAATTGTACAAGTTAGTTTCCCTCGTGTGTTTGAGGTTTCCTGATGAGTGTTTCGCTATCCTTGTTGATGCTCTTAGCCGTGTTGACGTTAGAGTGTTCATTAGGTAACGGTTTGAGTGGTTGAGTTATTGTATAAATATTATGATCGAGAACAATAGCGTCTGCAAAGTGACGCACATGGATGTTTATGAAAAAAGTAGTGTATAGTTTGTGTTTATGGTTGTTGGCTTCTGCTTCTAGCGGTTATGCTGCTGTCAATCCTAGCCTTGTGGAGTGGGATAGCGATGGTTTTTCACTACACAGTCAGGATGGTGAAAATGAACTGAGGCTAGGATTATTATTACAGGCAGATCAAGATATTTTTTTCAGTACCGAAGGTCTGACCATCAATGATGGTGTTGACTCAGTTCCTGTTATTAATCGTACAAATGTAGATAGGATGTGGATTCGTCGAGCGCGTCCTATTTTTTCCGGGCATCTATTGAAGTACAACAGTTTTGTATTTGTTCCAGATTTTGGTCAAGGTCAAACACGACTTTTTGATGCCGCTGTTGATGTTCATTATATTAAGTGGCTTGGTTTTATGGCCGGGAAGCAGGTTAGCTTATTAGCGGGGTTACAACAATTTAAAGATCAGTCTACGCTTTTTTTAATGGAACCAGGCTATGCGACTAATATGGCTCCTAACCGCGAAATTGGTTTTCTACTTCATGGCCAATGGGGGCCTCCTGGGCGTGCAGACCAAAGTCCACCTTATGTTGATCAGCGTGGTTTTCGTGAATGGTTCTCTTATCAAATTGCCATGTTTTCTGGTACGGCTGATAATACAAATCCAGGATTAAACCCTGTTACTGCCACGGCTTTTAGTACAGAAAATGCAACATTAGAAAATAAAGCGCTTGAGGCTAGGTTATTCTCTAATCCATTTTTGGGTAGTGGCTCTTTTTGGTTACAGGGGCTTGGTATTGGTCTAGCTGCAGGGATGGACAGTCCATCCAATGAGGCTAATCTTCCGGCACTGCTTTCTGTCGGGCAAAACCCTATTTTTACCTACCAGTCGAACGCAGTCGGCAACGGTCAGCGTTATCGCTTTCATCCTCAAGGCTACTGGTTTGTTGGGTCAGGAGGCATCACGATAGATTGGGCCTTTACTGCACAGCATTTGTTAAATAAAGTGCTTACTGCTCCGCCTAAAGTGAACACGGTTTCTCTTTTGCAACATAATCATGCTGGTGAAGTTCAAGTGGTATATAACCTTACGGGAGAGCCGTTAGATTTTATGGAAAAAATTATACCATTCAAGCCATTTAATCCATATCAAAAAGGTGCTTGGGGAGCTTTTCAATTAGTTGGCCGTTGGTCGATGCTTTCCATGAGTTCTAATGTGTTTGATGCGTATATGGTTTCCGGAGATGCAAGTCATTATATCTATGCGGATCCGAGAACTTCAGTGTCTCATGCAAATACCTTAAGTATCGGCGTAAATTGGATTTTGAATCAATATGTACGCATGATAACAGAGTATGATCAAACTAGTTTTATCGGTGGATGCTCGTCAGGTGCTTTATCTGCATCAGAGAATCCGGGCTGCTTAACAGGGGGCAATGCAACCTATTTATTGACAAGTCGCGTGCTTAATCGACCAGATGAGAAAGTACTTATGCAGCGAGTCCAAGTTCAATTTTAGACAAGACTTTGCATGAGTCCTATCAGAGAGTTTGTTTATGAACAGCGCTCTTGAATAAACACAGTTGCAGGCCCCCAGCTCATTGGTGTTTGCAATTTGTGTGTCACTCTAAAACTTTCATGCTCAATTGGCTTACTTGTTGAAATGACGGTTTGACAACGTGATGCTGCAATGCGTGTACTGAGGTTGTCCCATAATGGTGAGATAAAGCCGGTTGCATTGACAAAAATTAGGGTTGCTTCGTCGAAATCAGTGTTCATAAAATCTCCCTGAATGTATTCAATACGAGAGGCTTTATCTTGATAGTTTTTTAGTTTGCTAAGTGATTGCTGTTGTTTGATAGCGCAACGATGAAGATTTTCAAAAAGTTCGATCCCGCAACTTTTTTGTACATTAAATACCATGGCGCAAGCCATAACGGCTTTACCAACACCACTGCCTAAATCATAAAAAACAGTCTCCTCATCTGGTTGGACGAGTGAAAGTAAAATGATAAAAGCAAGAAAGTCAATTTCTCCGTATAAATACTCAATGGCATCGTTTTGTAATCTCGCGATTCTTGATAATGCGAAACCATCAACATGTTTAAAAAGGCGATGATAAATTTTCTCATGTTTTCGTAGATGTAATTGTTTAGCCCATTTTCTAAAGTGCCAATGCGCTTTAAGACGAGCAATACTCAGCATGCTGAGTATTGCTATGACTAAGCCAATAATGAAAAGAATGTTCATGCTTTAGAAAGCTGATGGATGAAGTAAATGAGCGATCGGGCGTAAGATTTTTGTATACCAGGGTTGTTTGACATGGATCTTTAGTGCATAAGTTCGGTAATCTTCATAGTGCTCTTGAAGATAATCGTCACTGGTTTGAAGATGATCGACTAAGCCTAATTGAAGTGCGTCTGTGGCGAGCCAGTGTTCTCCTGTGGCGATCTCATCAATGTTCAGCATTTGTCGATTTGATAAAATATAATTTCTGAAAACGGTATGAATTTTCTCAAGATCGCTTTGAAATTTTTTACGGCCGGCCTCAGTATTTTCACCAAAAACAGTGAGTGTCCGTTTGTACTCACCGGCTGTGAGGAGTTCTACATCGATATTGTTTTTTTTCAACCAGCGATGAAAATTGGGTAGTTGTGCCACTACACCGATTGAGCCGACAATAGCGAAGGGGGCGGCAATAATACGATTAGCGACACATGCCATCAAGTAACCGCCGCTTGCCGCGACTTGGTCAATACAAACTGTTAAAGGAATATGTCTATCTCGAATTCGTTGAAGTTGGGCTGCAGCAAGTCCGTATCCATTTACCGAGCCTCCAGGGCTCTCGAGACGGACAACGACTTCATCTTTTTTGGTTGCGATAGAGAGCAGGGCCGTGATTTCTTGTCGAAGCTGTTCAACTTGAGTCGCCGCAACATCGCCCTTAAAATCTAAAATAAATCGACAAGGTTTATCCTTTTTGTCTTTATTTTTTTTCTTCTCTATTTTCTTTTGATGTGTTTCTTTACTGATTTGCTTTTTAATCGCGTCAAACTCTTTGTCTAAAGAGGAGATTGTTAAACCTTCTTTATTTTTCTTGCCCACACTGGCTAGTCCTGCGGCCAAAAAAAGTATAGCAAGTACAAAAGTAAACGTTTCTAACGCAAACAAACCATATTCAGACAAAAAATTCATTCCGACGCGCCTTAATAATCATTTAAACTATCATGAAGGATATATGTTACTCGTTTATTTTGATGATTTCCACGTTTCAAAATGGCGTAATGTATGATTTCAAGTCCGTCTGCTTTAGCGTTTGCGACACATAAAAAATAATCACTTTCAAGCGTGATACGCTCTGTTGGAATTTTGTACTTCAAAAGAAAGTCGTTAACTTGTGTTAGATCGCGGAATCCTTGGGGGCCGCGATTGCTGATGAGTCGTGCCGCTTCATTTTTATCAATATCTGCAGCTAAGGTCATAATCACTGGTGCTGAGGCTGTATTGAGATTGATTGGAGTAGGTGAGGGCAGTGCGCTGAGATAGGGTTGCATAATTTTATAGAGCTTGTCATCAACACCTCGTATTAGCCGAAATTCTGAGATGCTTTTCATTGGTTGATGAGAAGCCGCATAAGGAGGCTTTTGTGCCTGATAGTAGCTTTGATATTGATCTGCGCTTTGATCATTTGCCTTTTCATTGACCCAGTCCTTGGTGGCGGCAACGACAAGTCGATTTTGAGAGGCTTGCGATTCTGTTAAGACTGTATTCAAAAGCAAGTAAAATCCAGCTTGATTGATTTGATTTTTTTCGTCTGATTCGACATTAATAAGCTCGTTAAGGTTAAAGCGTCCTTGCAAATCGATGAGTTCCCCTGACACCGTGATACCTGGATAGTTTTTTTGTTGTGTTTTTGGAAAAATATAAAAACGAGGATCTTTAGGCATCGGGTCCTTTGTTAAAGCTCCCATCCCCCAAAAAATGACTTGTTGTGAAGCAAGATAAAGTTTATCAGTGGTGATGCTAAGCCGTACGTGCTGTATATCATGTTGTAATCGAAGCATCATTGCTGTGGTTGCAATAGAGACAAGTGTCATAATAAAAAGTGCTGAAATTAGAGCACTGCCTCGAATTTTTTTTCTTCTTTTGGCGCGGGAAGACAGTTTATTCTCCATAAAGTCCTTCTGGGATTGGAAAGAGTAATGTTGCTGAGCCATAGTTTTTTATTGTGATGGAAAGTTCTATTGCTGTTGGAATAAAGGCATTTTTTTGATCTTGAGATATTGCATAAGGACGCCAAGAGGATAGATGTTCCTGACTTTGTGAAATGTATGCAAATGAGCAGTGTGTGAGATGCTCCAGGAGAACTTGATCATTCGTATCTCGTCTCGTAGGGCTATCAACTGCAGCCCAACTTCTACGTGTTAGCTCTCCGTGTCCACATAAAAATGCGACACGTTTGAGCGTTGAGCTTTGTAATACAGTATTCGGATTAACAAATCCACCTCGTGTAAACTCGGTATAGTTTGACTCCCCAATAAATGGAGGATAAAGACGCCCCTCGTTTCCTCGAATGCTTCGGTTTGTAATTTGTGCGATATCTCGTCTAATTAATGTCATGATCACATGAAGTTCGTTGAGCTGCTCTGTTTGTGCTGCCAGGCGTTTTTTAGTTTCAAAAGCTTGAAGCATGACGCTACCAGTCATGGTCGCCACAACAGCGAATACTGCAAGCGCGACAATGACCTCAATCAGTGTGTAGCCTTGTGTTCTATTGCGCATCTTTATGTATCCTGTAGGCAACGAAAGTATCTATGACAGGTCCTCCTGGTTTGGCATGCGTTTTGATTGTGATTTTTTCTACTTTTTCAAGCGGCGTGCGTCCTACTATCGCAGTCCAAGACCAAGTTTGCTGAAAGAGTTCTTCTTGTTTGTCTATAGATTGACCTGTGTGCAGCTTAACTAGGTCAAGCTGTATCATTGAAATCGCTTGCATCGCGACAAGGTGCGAGAGTGTTTTTTCTTTGATTTTCTGGGTTCCAATCACGGTGCTTGAGGATGCTTTCAACATAGCGCTCAGTGCTATCGCGAGAATCGATAGCGCAAGTAATACTTCTATCAGCGTGAATCCTTGACGATACTTCATATTGGCTTCGTGTGTCATTGTGCAAGTTCACTTTTCAGTGTGAGATGGCCATTCGTTTCACCAATAATTTGGAAAAGATAAGGATTTTTTTTTGTGCCAAATGTGAGCCTGAAGGGAGTGATTTCTCCTGTCGAGAAAAAAATAACCTGAGGCCGCTGATTGTGTTGTGAGCTTTCAAATTGTACGACCGCTTGCTGAGGAAAAGGGCGAGGTTTGACTAAAAAAGGAGAGGTTGCTGACTGCCAGTTTTTTTGAGGTTGAAAACGCAAGATTTTATAACCTTGCGGCGTAACATTTAAGCCGTACGTTGCTGATTCTAACATGGCTTGTTGTCGAATGCTTTTGAATGCTGTGAGTGTTCCTTCTGCCGCCGTTAAAAGACGACGGCTTTGGCCAAAATCACCGAAAGACAGCATGGCAAATCCAATGGTAATCCCAATAATAACAACGACCACCATAACTTCAATGAGTGTGAACCCTTTGTTGTTAACCGTCATTCCAGTTTCCAATGACCGCGTTGACACCTGTTCCTCCAGGTTGACCATCCGCACCATTGGTGTAAACATCTATCTCGCCATGTTGACCTGGATTTAAATAGAGATAATCGCGACCCCAAGGATCTTTTGGTAGTGTTTTTAAGTAAGAGCGCCAATCTCTGGGCTCAGGACTGCTCCCTGGTTTAGAAACCAGTGCTTTGAGACCTTGATCAGTAGAGGGATAAAAACCATTATCTAAACGATACAAATCTAACGCATTTTGAATAGCAAGAACATCTTGTTTAGCTTTCACGATGCGAGCATCATCAGGTCGACTAATGATCTTTGGAACAACTAACGCAGCTAAAATTCCTAAGATGACGACCACAACCATGATCTCAATCAGCGAAAACCCCGACTGCCGATAACGCATACTTCTCTCCATTGTGATATGTAGGGTTTGTTGAATTCAAACGTCAACAGACCTTAGTGTTAGGTAAAATGATGGGCCTGTCAACCGAATAACTCACGTCGATTTTATGTGACTAACTGCTCCATTGAGAAAATAGGCAATAATGTTGCGAGCACAATAAATAAGATGACTCCTCCCATAAAAATAATGATCATCGGTTCTAGCAAGGTCATCATCGTATCGATTAAACGTCTGACTTCGTTGTCTAAGTGTAGTGCGGTACGCTCCATCATGGGAGAGAGTTGACCGCTTTTTTCGCCGCTGGCGATGAGATGGATGGCCATGGGATTGAGAAAAGTCGTTTCGTGCAAAGCTTGGCTGATAGACATCCCTTCTTTGACTTGTATTGTGGCAAGGTCGAAACGTTCTCTGATAATCATATTGGTAATTAGAGAGCTTGAGACGCGCATCGTTTCAAGCACGCTGACACCTGCAGCAAACAAGATAGAGAAAGTATGTGTATAGCGAGCAATATTCACGGTCGTGAGTAAAAATGAAAGTCCAGGAATTTTAAGTAATGTTTGGTGCCATTTTCGACGAACATGTGGTTTAGTTAAGCTTCGTTTGAAGCCCCATAGACCAAATATGCTCAATAAAAAAAGCCATATTCCATCTTTTTGAATAAATGTACTGAGTGTAATCAGAATTTGCGTCATGGGCGGTAGAATTTGCCCGCTGCTGTTAAACACTTCGATAATTTTAGGCACGACAAAAGCGAGTAAGAAGCTGATGATAGAAATAGAGACAACCACCATTACTAACGGATAAATCATTGCTTGCTGAATTTTTTGGCGAGTGTGTTGTTGATATTCGGTGTAATCTGCTAGTCTTTCTAAGACCATATCCAGTTTTCCCGTCTGTTCTCCAGCGGCGATTGTTGCTCGATAGAGCTCCGGGAAAGCTTGTGGTTCTTCCTCCATGGCTTGTGCAAGTCCGTAACCCTCAAGTACTTTTGCACGCACACCAAAAACAAGCGCGCGAATCGACTCTTTCGTCGATTGCTCACCGACACCACGGAGGGCCTCTTCAAGGGGAATCCCTGCGGCAAGCAATGTGGCTAATTGACGCGTCATTAAGCATAAATCTTGTGCAGGGAAGGCACGTATTCGCTTCTTTTTTTTTGTTTTTTTTAAGCCTGTAATTTGCGTTGGAATCAGGCCTTGCTCTCTCAAAAATTGTCGAGCCTGTCGCTCTGAATCCGCTTCAATAATACCCTTGGTTGGGCGGCCATTTGCCTTTAATGCTAAGTATTGGTATGCACTCATGAAGTTATCTAAAAATGAATATCTTTATGAGTCTAATCTATTGGGTTTGGGAAGTCATTAGGTTACACTAGGTTCGATTTGCTACAGCCTTGGTATTCGGGATAAAACATGGAGTGAAAGATGAGCATGAATGAAGTTAAAGCCGCGATTGAAAAATATGCTGCCAAATTTGTAGATTTGCGATTCACAGATATCTTAGGTAAAGAACAACATATTACCGTTCCTGTTTCTGCTGTGAACGATGAGATGTTGGAAAGCGGTAAGATGATCGATGGCTCTTCATTTAAAGGTTGGCAGAAAATTCATCAATCTGATCTCGCTCTTATGCCAGAAGTAGATACCATTAAACACGACCCTTTTTATCAAGAAAGCACTATTTTTATGCGCTGTAACATCGTTGATCCACAGAGTATGTTGGGATATGAGCGCGACCCACGCTCTCTTGCTCTGCGTGCAGAAGCATATCTTAAATCTACAGGCATTGCCGATGCAGCGCTTTTTGGACCTGAGCCTGAGTTTTTTATCTTCGATGACGTCCAATGGGAAAATAAAATGAGTGGCTCGTTTTATAAAATTGACTCTGAAGAAGCCCAGTGGAACTCCGGTAAAGCGCTTGAGGGTGGTAATACAGGTCATCGTCCAGGTATCAAGGGCGGATACTTCCCTGTACCACCTGTAGATTCTTCGCAAGATATTCGCTCAGATATTTGTTTGATTCTTGAGGCGTTAGGTATTGAAGTCGAGGCCCATCATCATGAAGTTGCAACAGCCAATCAATGTGAGGTTGCAACCCGATTTAACTCATTAACGAAAAAAGCTGATGAATTACAAATTTTGAAATATGTCGTACACAATGTTGCTCATGCACATGGCAAAACAGCGACATTTATGCCTAAACCTTTAGTTGGAGACAATGGCAGCGGTATGCATTGTCATCAATCATTAGTCAAAGATGGCGTCAATTTATTTTCAGGTGATCAATATGCAGGATTGTCTGAAACAGCTTTGTATTATATCGGCGGTATTATTAAGCATGCACGTGCTTTAAATGCAATCACGAACCCTTCAACAAATAGTTATAAGCGCTTGGTTCCTGGATTTGAAGCGCCCGTTCTTTTAGCTTATTCTGCGCGTAATCGCTCTGCGTCGATTCGCATTCCCCATGTGAGCCATCCTAAAGCGCGACGTATTGAAGTGCGTTTCCCTGATCCAATGGCGAATCCTTACCTTGCATTTACTGCAATGATGATGGCTGGCCTTGATGGCATACAGAAAAAGATACATCCAGGAAATGCAATCGATAAAGACCTGTATGATTTACCTCCGGAAGAGCTGATTGATGTTCCGACAGTGGCTTCATCGCTTGAAGATGCTGTAGATCATTTACTGCGCGATCACGAGTTTTTGCTGCAAGGCGATGTATTTACCAAAGATTTTATTAAGAGTTATGTAGATCTACGTCAACGAGATATTAGCTATATACGCAGTTTAGTTCATCCTGCTGAGTTTGAACTTTACTATAGCCAGTGATAGAAATAAAATCTCTTTGATTAAAGATAATTCATTTTATGCCGTTAAGCAGGATATCATCGTCAATTTCTTATTGCGGAAATTGGCGATGCATAGACTTGAATTGGAGAGTAAGATGGATATTATCTTTCAAGGTCGGCACTCTGAAAATGAAGCCTGTGAAAGCCTTTACAGTGTGCTTGAAATGCTTAAAAATCGCTATCGAATCACAGGATTTCGAGAGATGCATCTGACGCTCACCTTAGTGAATGAGGTGGGAGATGATGTAGAGCTTGTGGATAGTGATACTGACCAACCTTATCGTGTGATAGAGGTGCGTCGTGATACATTAGACACTTCAAAACGTGTAGGACGACCTGCCTTGAGATTGGTTGTTGATAACACAAAATGAATTTGCCATACTGTATTTTTACCCTAGTTGAGTTTAAGATTGATGTCAACAGAGCGTACCGAACAGCATTTTGAGACTTGGTTTTCAACCTATGGGTTACTGACAGCAGAGCGTATCTTAGAGTACTTTGGGGTTAAGTTACCTCATCCCGAGGTTGTAAAACTGTTGAGTAATCCTGGGCATGTTCTTCATCGTGTGATTCATGTCCCTTTGCTAAATATTTTTAATGGTATTATTTTTCAGCAAGCTTACGATTATCAGGTGTACGCACAGAAATTGATGATTGATTATCGTTTATCTGCAGAATACGCAAAAGAACCTGATGCTCCCGGTGCGAGCGTCCGAGAAGATTTAAACGAGCAGTATGAGCAGCTCCTTCGTATGGGCAAAGCCTTTACTGATCATCAATATCAGCATTATCAAATTATCTCAGAAAGCCAAGAATACCTGATTGCGCGCATGGGAGAATTCGACGACCTAATTACTGAAATTGAGACGCTGAGGGATGATGATGACTTTAATAATATTCTCAATGGGTATCGTGCACGCGCTGAAGAGATGACGATTACGTTTAGAAGCTATCGTCAGCAATTCTACGACATCATTTTGGCCATGTCAGAACGTTTAGCAAGTTTGTCAGACTATAAGTTTGATGTGGCTCAAGCAGAAAAAGAACGTGAATCTTTATTTTTTGATAGAGCAATAGGAGAGGAGTAGCCTATTTTTTGGGAAACTCCTCGTTTAATGCGGATTGAAGTGTTGGATAACTGAACTTAAATCCTAACTCAATTAGGCGTTTAGGGGTGACGTGTTGTCCTTTTAATAACAAATACTCACCCATTTCTCCAAATAAAATCCTAATCAACAAAGCGGGTGTTTTAAACCAAATCTTTCTGTCGAGTACGTTTGCAAACTGCGCTGCAAACTCTTGCTGTGTTATAGGTGTTGGACTAGTGATGTTGATGGCACCGACGACATCAGGTCGTTCTATCAGAAAATCAATGGCTTGGATTAGATCTTGATAATAAATCCATGATAATGTTTGCCGACCACTACCAATTATGCTGCCTAATCCTAAGCGAAAAGGCCATTCCAATTTTTTGAGCATGCCACCACCTTGCTTTAAAACGACACCAAATCGCAAGATAGTGACTGGAATACCTGCATTGATTGCTGTTTGCAAGGATTGCTCCCAAACTAGCCCAATGTGTTGCAAAAAATCATGAGACGACTTCGGTAGTGCTGTATCCTCATTGACAGCGTTGGTGCTTAATTCTTCTGCACCGTAAATACCTATTGCGTTTGCACAAAAAAATCGAGGCGTAGCATGTTGATGTATCAACCATTCTGTGAGTTTTTTATTTGTTATTGTGCGAGACTCAATGAGCTCTTTTTTAACATTGGCGTTCCATCGTCTGTCGCCGATACTTGCACCGGATAAGTTGATGACGAGATCGTATGTGGTGGCGTTGTGAGATTCTAAGTCATCCCACGTGAGCGTATTAAACTTATCGCTAAACATACGTTTGAGTTTCTCTAATGTACGACCAAGGACTGTAATATTGTGATGGTGTGAGAGGTGATGAGCAAGTACTGTGCCAATCAATCCAGATGCGCCTGCAATTAAAATATTCATCATTCAGTTCCCTTAGTTCATGATAGCAATGATAACGTTAAGATACGTGGCGAAGATTAGCCAAATCAGGTAAGGGCTTAACAACCAAGCTACGATTCGGTCTGTTTTTTTTGCTTCTATGATCAAAAACACATTCAAACTGCTTAATCCTATTAACCAAAGCGCACTGGGTATCAGCCAGTGGAGTCCGAAAAATAGCGGTGTCCAAACCCAATTCATAATCATCTGTAACATAAAAACAAAAGTGATTTTTTTAGATACGAGAGAATAATGTGTTGATAATATCCAAGCAATTACGGCAAGCAAGGCGTACAATAGACCCCACACAATTGAAAAAACAAACCCTGGAGGCGTTAAAAGTGACTTATCAAGATGGGCATACCATGGCGCAATGTTTGCTTGTGTCAGTAAGCCTAAAAAAAATCCAATGCTTTCGAAAAGCATAATCCAAAGCACCAGTTTCAATCGCTTATCGATGTTCAAAGTCATTTCTCCAAATTTGATTGAGTCCTTCTTTATAAGAAGGATATTTCAAATGTACGTTTAATTCTTTCTTAATCTTTAAGTTAGATACACGTCTATTGTTAGCGTAAAACTCCTGTTCCATTCGGGATAAATCGGCCTTTGAAAAAGGAATGAGGCTTGGGGGCGACTGATGAAGGAGTGCGGCGGCATACTCATCAACTAGATGCGAGGCAGCGGGTTCGTCATCAGAAACATTATAAATTGACAGTGGGTGAGGTGATTGTATTGAGGCAAGTAAAACAGATACGATGTCTTCTACATGAATACGACAAAACACCTGATTCTCTTTAAAGATACTCTGTTTTTTGCCTTGAGCGAGTCGCAAAAGTACGTTTCTTCCTGGACCATAAATTCCTGATAATCTAAAAATATGCAGAGGTAACTGGTTTTCTTCAGCAAAGACAAACCAAGCTTGCTCCGCTTTTAGTCGAGCAATGCCTGTAGAGGTATGCGGGAGGCATGGACTTTCTTCATCGACCCAATTTCCTTGGTGATCGCCGTAAACTCCGGTCGATGAAAGATAACCACTCCATTGGAGTGACGGTGCTTGTTTTTTAATTAAGTCCCCATATTGTGTCAAGACTAAATCGGTTACTGGGTCTGTTGGGGGAATACAAACTAAAAGGTGTGTTGCTAAACGAATGTAATTAGCGACGTCAGGACTATTAAAATCAATTAATTTAAGTGTCTGATTAGGTTGCTCTTGTGTCTCATGAGCGCTTGATGTCCCAACTACGCTAAAGCCTTGTGAAATTAAGTGATGCGAGAGCGCTCGAGCTGTATAACCAAAGCCAAAGATAAAAAAGCAAGGAGTCATTTTTAACGGTTTTCCTGAGTATCGATCACTCTCTATAAGTTAAAGCACTGCTTGATATAAATCAATCATGGACAATTCAAGGGTTTTTTCTCAAATGACAAACTTATCAGTTCAATGTGAGCTATAATTAAACAAATAAAGTTGATGAAAATGAATGCAGAGTGGAGTTTATATGCCTAAAAATACAATCATAAATGTAGGGGAAAGTAATCAGGATCGAGTCAGGGCACTTATTGCTGAGCGTAAAATCGCACTTCAATCGTTTAATGCTGATTTGCAGAAATTGTCTCAAATTGAGGCTGTGTTTAGGGAAATTTATTCAGGCAGGCAGCTTGTTAATCATGCCGATTTGGGGTTGTTTCGAGAAAAATATAGTGCATTGGTTGCTGGATGTGTGACACACCTAACAAAATTGTCGTCTGATGATAAGGTGTTGTGTATGCCACTGTTACAAGCATTTCAAGAGAAAGGAGAGGTGCTGAGCCACTTTTGGTATACTGATTGTGGTCCAATTGTTAAGCCTATCAATACAATCTTAAATCACATGTTAACACTGTCTAGTCCGCATTTGTTAAATGTCGAGACGACACAAATGTCTCTTGTGGTAAAGCCCTACGTTGAGCGCCAAATCAACAAATGTCGAGAGCAAATTCAAGAGATTTTAAACCGAAATCGTGGTGCCATTGGTCAAGATGCCATTGATAAATTAAAGGCAGACGTCAGTGAAAGATATGAGCATTATCGAGCCAAAATAATTGAAAAACAACCAGAGATGGCTGCTCATTTACCCGATGCGCAAACTTATTTTGTCGCAGGTGAAGAATATAATCAAGTTCTTGAAAGATTGGGCTCTAGGAATACGATTACCTATGAGGTTAGAGCGACAACACCACCTTCTTTCAAACCCCCGCCTCCACCAGGACCAAGTCCTCGTGAGCGTCAACAAGCTGTGCTGAAGGCTCAGTTAAAAGAGCAGATTAGTGAGCCGGATAAAGATCAACCGTCAACGAAGAATACACCCAGATAGTCTGTGAATTCGATTGCGGTTTTTTGGAAAATCATTTAAAATCGCCAGGTTTTATTAACGACACACACGTTTCGTCACATCAGGTAGGGTCCCTTTGGGGTGCTTGATGGGAAATGTGGAGGCTTAACCCTGGAGAATACAATGAAAGTTACAATGCGAGAGTTACTTGAGTCTGGCGCTCATTTTGGTCACAGAACACGTTACTGGAACCCCAAGATGGCCGAGTACATCTTTGGTTCGCGTAATCAGATTCATATTATCAACCTAGAAAAAACCTTACCTTTGCTGAACGATGCATTGAATTATATCGGTCGGCTTGCTGCAAATCATGCAAAAATTTTGTTTGTAGGCACGAAGCGTGCGGCTCAGGACAGTATTCGTGAGCATGCAAAGCGATGCGGTATGCCTTATGTTGATCACCGTTGGTTAGGCGGTATGTTGACAAACTATAAAACTGTTCGTCAGTCTATTTTCCGTTTGAAAGAATTGAAAAAAATGAAAGAAGACGGAAGTTTCAATCACATGATCAAAAAAGAAGCTTTAATGCTGACTCGCGAGCTAGAAAAATTAGAGCGTAGCCTGGGTGGTATCGAAGATATGGCTGGTTTGCCAGATGCAATTTTTGTTGTCGATGTCGGTTTTGAACACATCGCGATTGAAGAAGCTCGACGCCTGAAGATTCCTGTTATTGGTGTGGTGGATACAAACAATAGTCCAGATAACCTTGACTATATTATCCCTGCAAACGATGACTCAATGCGTGCGATTGAAATTTATGTACGCTCTGTTGCAGATGCGATTTTAGAAGCAAAAAGTACTCGAGGTGGATATACACCTTCTGCTGAAGAATTTGTAGAAATAGAGTCAACTCACAGCGAAGAAAGCGCAAAACCTGCTGAAGGCGCTGCAGAGTAAGAATGTGTCTCAGCTTGACGAAAGTGAAGCTGATTTTACGTTTTACTAATAGAATAAATTACAGCCCGTGTTTGACGGGCTGTTTTGTAAGTGGAGATAACTATGTCAATTGATGCAAAATTAGTAATGGAGCTTCGTCAGCGCACGGGTGCTGGTATGATGGAGTGCAAAAAATTTTTGGGATTGCCAGAGGTAAATGGTGATATCGAATTAGCAATTGTTGAAATGCGCAAAGCAGGACAAGCCAAGGCAGATAAAAAAGCAGATAGAATTGCTGCTGAAGGTGTGATTGTTTTTGCACGTAGTCAAGATGGTCGACGCGCGATTTTAGTTGAAATTAACAGTGAAACAGACTTTGTAGCAAGAGACGCAAGTTTTACTCAATTTGCATCAGATGTTGCCGAAACAGCACTCAGTGCTAATGTGGTTGATGTTGCTGCGCTTGCACAAATAAAAGTAGCGAATCAAGACATGACGGTAGAAGAAGCTCGTCAAGCATTGGTTGCAAAAATTGGTGAGAATATCAAAATTCGTCGTATTGAGTCTATCGAGTCTCAAGGAACTGTAGGGGCTTACATGCACGGATCGCGCATCGGTGTTTTGGTTGCACTGAATACTGCCGATGATGTGTTGGCAAAAGACATCGCAATGCATGTTGCTGCTTCTAAACCTATCGTTGTGAGTCGTGAAGATGTGCCCGAAGCTGCGATTGAGAATGAGCGTGAAATTTTCATGGCTCAAGCGAAAGACAGTGGTAAGCCTGCAGATATTATCGCTAAAATGGTTGAAGGACGAATCAGCAAATATATCGACGAAGTCAGTCTTTTAGGACAACCTTTTGTCAAAGATCCTAACAAAAAGATTTCTCAACTACTGAAAGAAAAAAATGCTGACGTCTTGCGTTTTGTTCGTCTTGAAGTGGGTGAGGGCATTGAGAAGAAAGAAGATAACTTTGTTGCAGAAGTGATGGCTCAGGTCCGTGAATCATGATGAATAACCCTAAACTTAAATATCGTCGTATCTTATTGAAATGCAGTGGCGAGGCCTTGATGGGGCAAACTCGTCACGGTATTGACCCAAGTGTTTTAGATAAAATTGCACGTGATGTGGCGGAATTAATAAATTTAGGTGTTGAAGTTGGACTAGTAATTGGTGGCGGTAATTTATTTCGCGGAAAAGCACTCTCTGATGCAGGACTAGGTCGTGTGACAGGTGATCACATGGGAATGCTTGCTACAGTGATGAATGCGTTAGCACTTAGAGATGCATTAGAGCGTATTGATTTGCCTGCGAGGATTATGTCCGCCATTCCTATGTTAGGGGTTGTTGATCCTTATAATCGTAGAAAAGCGATTACGCATTTACGTAATAAACACGTAATTATTTTTGCGGCGGGTATCGGCAATCCATTTTTCACGACAGATACTGCAGCTTGTCTTCGTGCGATCGAGGTGGGTGCTGATGTTGTGTTAAAAGCGACACAGGTCGATGGCATCTACTCTGAAGATCCAAAGAAAAATCCAAACGCTAAGCGTTATGAGACGTTGACTTATCGAGAAGTCTTGACTCAAGGCTTAGCTGTTATGGATTTAACTGCAATTTGTTTGTGTCAGGAGCATCACATGCCTCTACAAGTGTTCGATATGTCAGCGCCTGGTGCGTTGAGGAGAATCGTGCTTGGGGAGCGTGTTGGAACTGTAGTTGGAGGAAATCAACATGATGAATGAAATCAAGCGTGACGCAGAGCGTCGTATGCATAAAGCAGTTGAAACATTGCAGCATGAAATGACAAAAATTAGAACAGGACGAGCGAATGCAAGTTTGCTGGATCACGTGATGGTTGATTATTATGGAAATATGACACCGATTAATCAAGTTGCAAATATTTCTGCAAGTGATGCGCGTACTTTGAGTGTGACGCCGTGGGAAAAAAACATGCTCCCTGCGATCGAAAAAGCGATTTTGAATTCAGATCTTGGTTTAAATCCCGCAAACTCAGGTACGGTCATTCGTGTGCCAATGCCTCCTTTAAGCGAAGAGCGTCGTAAGGAAATGATCCGTGTCGTTAAAGGTGAGGCAGAGCAAGGACGTGTCGCCATTCGTAATGTGCGACGAGATGCAAATCATGCATTAAAAGAAAGTGTCAAATCAAAAGAAATTTCTGAAGATGATGAGCGTCGTGGTGCTGAAGATATTCAAAAGCTCACAGATCAATTTATTGCACAAATTGATGCCGTATTAGAAACCAAAGAAAAAGAACTGATGGAAATTTAGTAGCGGCTGTCTTTTATTAGAAAAACCCTCATCTTGAGCGTTCGCGCGAAGGATCTCAGTGATGTAGGCAGGAGATCCTTAGCTGCGCTCAGAAAGACATTATTTTTTTAAATCGGGCAACCGGTGGGAAATTTACATAGTTATACTTTAGGGTCACATCAGTTTAGCTATACTGAGGTGCTTATTGCAGTGAGTGCGATAAGCAGCTGCTCTATTTCTAAAGACATATTTTTGATTTTTCCGAGTTTAAATCCTTGATCAAGTTTTTGCGATTGACGAAGTAGAAGATACAATGTCTCAAGTTGTAGCCTATTTAGCGCTTTTTGATAAGCTGGTGTGCGTTGAGTCCATATTTTTAATTGTGAAGCTGCATCGCTAAATTTTACTCCTCGACTCATTTTTTGATGAAGTTGGATCAGCAGCCGAATCTCCTGAGTTAAAATCCATAAGACAAGAATTGTTTCCGTTTTCTGTGCAAGTGCGACTCTGACACAACGGATTGCCTTTTCAAGATCACCGTTTAAAGTCGCCTCAGCAAGCTCAAAAAGATCATCGTTACATTGAAAGCTTAAGTGAGTGCGTAACTCGTCTAAAGATAAAACATGTCCTTTTTCATAGACTAAACTGAGTTTTTCAATCAGTTGCGCACAAGCCAAGTGATTACCCATCGTGTATTGCAGAATAAGATGAATCGCATCAGGTGTATAGGTGAGAGGTATCCTGTCTAGAGCATCTTTAATCCACTGCTGCATTTCACGCGCATTGAGAGAAAAAATTTGCACCACATTGCATGCATCGTGTGTTGAACAAAAAGAAAGAGTTTTTGTCGTGAGTAAAGGGGCCTGAATTAACAGTAAATTTTTTGTATTCACTGCTTGAAGATAAGTTGTGAGCATATTCTTTGCTGTGGTGTCGAATGTTTTTTTATTAAAGCGCACATCGATCAGCGTATGCTCTGAAAAAATTGTGTAGCTGTTTGCTTCATTATAGATTTCTTGCCAGTCTTGTGGTTGTTCAACACCATAGCATAATGTTTCTGAATCTTGGTGAAGATTTTTCCAGGCGGCTTTGATGGCCTTAACTGATTGCATCATCAAAAATTCATCTTGACCGATAAGGATGAAGACTGGCGTACATGTTTTTCGTAATTGTGATGCTAATGCTGTATGTTTAATCAACATTTAAATTACCGCTCTCACCACCGTATTTAATCCAGCATTGTCCATGAGCACCACCTTCAAGGTATAAGAAGCGATTACACATTGACATGGCTTTTTTACAAGAATCTTCACCATCGATGTCCCAAGCATGGCCATCATCATCTGTTACAATGCAGCGTCCTTGGCCTGAGATAGGTTGCTCCTCACAGTAAGACTGTGCTGTGCGACAAGTTTTTGGTTGCGAAGAGTTTTTTTGACAGACAGTTCTTGCATTTTTCATGGATTCTTCAATTGTAAGAGCTGTTGCTTTATAACTTTGTTCTTTTGAGTCAAAAGACATGCAGGACCATTCTTGTTGCACACTACCCGCATGTGCGATAGGCGCTAAAATGAGAATGCTTGCAAAACAGGTAATGATTGAATATTTCATGATTTCCTTTTCGTTAAAAGAGGTAATGCACCCATGCGTTGTATGATCTGTAGACTGGCATCTCGACGCATATCATCGATAATGTGCTCTTCCTCGTCATGTGAACCTAGAATTCTGTCATTATTGATCGTCAAAAAGCGTGTGACAAGTATAGGGTGGTTTTCGATAAGAATTTCACCATGAGTTTCCTCAAAAGAAAAATAAAGTTTGTAGTTCAATTGATATTGCCGTGAAGAGCTCCCGGAGCTGATGCTTAAAATATTTTTTTGAATCACTTCTTGATTCAACGTTAGTCGATAAGGTGCTTGTGTGCGTAAGTGTACGCCGCTTCTTAATAATTGTTGTTTTATAATAGAAGTCAAGCGAGGAGAGGTACTGTGTGTCGTGAGATGCATCGCATGATATATCTCTGGCAGCTTGCTCGCTTGTCCTCTCAAGAGAAAGTGACAAGCTGAGAGACTTACGGCAAGCATGATTAAGATAACAGGCTTTAAAGAAGCCCTCACGGTGCGATCACTAGATTGATCAGTTGACGATGTGCCACAACGATGGATTTTTGAATAGGTTTATTTTCAAGAAACGATCCTGCAGCCACTCGAGCTTGTTCAATCAGTTCATCTTCTGGTGTATCGACATTAGCTGTAAATTGACCACGACGTTTACCATTGACTTGTACCACAAATTCAATTTCATTAGTTTTCAGAGCGCTTTTGTCTACTTTAGGCCAAGGCGTATCGATAATCGGTTTTGAAAAACCTAATTCTTGCCACAATACGTGAGTGATATGCGGCGTTATCGGAGCTAGTAAGCGTAATAAAATACTGACACCTGCATGAAGATGGTAGCGATCGAGATCCGTTTCTAAAGTAAATATAGAGAGCTCATTGAGTAACTTCATGCATGCCGAAACCACCGTATTAAATTGATGCCGGGTATAATCATGCGTCGCTTGTGCTAAGAGTTGATGTAACGCAAGACGCGCTTTTTGCAGGCGTGCGTCAGAAAACTCCCAGTTGATGTTAGGTGTATCATCTACAAAAGTATCGTTGATCTCTTGAATTAAATTTTTATGTTGATAAACAAACGCCCAGAGCCGTTTCAAAAAGCGGTGTGCGCCCTCAACGCCAGCATCTGACCATTCTAAGGATTGCTCAGGGGGGGCTGCAAACAACACAAAAAGGCGTGCAGTGTCTGCACCATAAGTGTCGATCAATTGGTTCGGATCGACAATATTTCCCACAGACTTTGACATTTTTTGCCCGTTTTTCAGGACCATGCCTTGTGTTAAGAGTGAAATAAAGGGCTCATCTGAATTTAATAATCCCTCATCACGCATTAATTTATGAAAAAATCTTGCATATAAAAGATGCATGACAGCATGTTCAATACCGCCAACGTATTGATCGACAGGTGTCCAATATTTAGCGCGATCGTCAAGCATGGCGTTGTCTTGTCCCTTGCAAGAAAAGCGAGCGTAATACCAAGACGACTCGATGAACGTATCGAAAGTGTCTGTTTCTCGCACCGCATCTTGTTCGCATTTAGGGCATGTTGTGTTTACAAACTCTGAGCAGTGCGCCAAAGGTGAGCCTTGAACTGAAAAATCAACCTTTTCTGGTAGTGTTACAGGCAAGTCTTCTTCAGGAACTGGAACTATCCCGCAGTGCTCGCAGATAATCATAGGAATAGGGGTTCCCCAGTAACGTTGACGCGATACACCCCAGTCACGCAAGCGATAATTGACTGTGGCGTGTCCAAGATCATGCTCTTCAAGATAAGCAACAATTTTTTTCATTGCTTCTTTGTTATCTAAACCATCGAATTGATGTGAGTTGATGAGTACCCCTTCGCCTGTGTAGGCTTTATCTGATGGGGCTTGGGTGTTAGATTGAATAACCGTTCGTTGAGGTAAATCGTATTGCGTAGCAAACTCATAGTCTCGCTGATCGTGTGCAGGTACACTCATCACAGCACCTGTGCCATATTGCATTAAAACAAAGTTAGCAATCCAAACAGGTAGATCTTCGCCTGTAATAGGATGTTTTGCGACAAAAGGCGTGGCAATACCGCGTTTTTCAATGGTGGCCATTTCTGCTTCTGTGGTGCTCATGGCCTGACAGCTTTCAATGAAGTCTAAAATAGCGGGATTTTTTTGTGCCGCACGCTTTGCGAGAGGATGATCTGGCGCAATGGCAAGATAAGTCACTCCCATTAATGTATCTGGTCGAGTTGTGTAGACTTTGAGTGTTTTATTTGCTTCTGGAACTTGAAAGCAAATTTCAGCACCCTCAGAGCGTCCAATCCAGTTGCGTTGCATTTGTTTGACTTGTTGTGGCCAGTGTGTCAGCGTATCCAAGCCTAGAAGAAGCTCATCTGCGTAAGCGGTAATTTTAATAAACCACTGAGAAATTTCTTTACGTTCGACAAGCGCGCCTGATCGCCATCCGCGACCATCAACGACTTGCTCATTAGCCAAAACTGTTTTGTCGACAGGATCCCAATTGACCCAAGAATTTTTCTTGTATACTAAGCCTTTTTGGAAAAGCTTAATGAAAAACCATTGCTCCCATCGGTAGTAGTCCGGGTCACAGGTTGTGATTTCACGACGCCAATCATATGCGTTACCTAATCGCAAAAACTGCTCACGCATCGCTTGGATGTTTTGCTTGGTCCAGTGAGCAGGATGAATACCTCGCTGTATTGCGGCGTTTTCTGCAGGCAAGCCAAACGCATCCCAACCGATAGGTTGCAGCACGTTTTTACCCTGTGCGCGATGAAAGCGAGCAATAACATCGCCGAGTGTGTAGTTTCGAACGTGTCCCATATGAAGTGACCCACTGGGATAGGGGAACATAGAGAGGCAGTAAAATTTTTCTTTGTTTAGATCTTCCGTAACATTAAAACATTGTTTTTTATGCCAATATTGTTGCGCTTGTTCTTCTACTTCACATGGGCGATAGCTATTATCCATGGTTTCACTACGTATTTAAAATCAGGCTGTTAGGATACCGCCTCTTGATGATATCAGCAAGAGGGCGTTTAAAAACTTCCAAATGATAACTGCTCTGAAGTAATTTTTTCGCGCTCATTTAAGACAATTTGATCGAGATTTGTTTGTAAGAAATATTGTTCTGCATAGGTCGAATAAGTAGGCTTCAGTGCAAGAAGTGTTTCAATGTCACTGTTTGTATTGCCATCAAGAGATCCTTGCTTAAGTTGGGGGCTAATGACATCTTTGGCATATCTTGTGATATCTAATGCTTTGAGTGCCTCACGATGCGCCTCTTCTGTCACTTTACCATCCTTTGATGCGTAAAGAGCTTCTACTGCCTCTTCGATATCATCGATATTTTCTGATGTGATGTTATCTTCAAAATATCCTTTAAGCCATTCAAAAAAAACTACTTCAGTCAGTCTTGCTCGCTCTAATGCGTTGACGTGCTCTTGGTTACATGTCGTGTCAAAAAAACAGACATTGCTTTCGTCTGGCCTAATACCTGTAAGTAAATAGATTTCTTCACTTGTAAAAATGGCTGTCGTTTGAAGTGTTTCGTCTTCAGAAAATAAACGTTGATATAATTTGCTATAGTTTTTGAGTTGTTTTCGAAAAAAACTTTTATTAGGAATGGGCCAGTATTGCTTGGCCTGAGACTCGTGAGGTGTAGCAGCGTAGATGGATCCTCTATGCCAAAGATGAGGATCGTAAGGAAATTTTTTAAGAGCGCTAAGAGCGGCACTAATAACAAAAGCATCTGCTCCTACCTGGCGAATATACATGTTTGTTTTAGCGTTGATAAGGCGGTTTTCCATTTCAACCGGATCAAAAAAATATAAGCTTTCTTGATATTTACGTTTCATATTATCATCATTCAAAAAAATATAATTTTAACCAAAATAGATGGGTGTGTAAAATAATAACCCATTTAGTTTTATTGATGGTGCGTTGCTTGGATGTGCTCGTGAGACGATAGTGGCGCTATCTCGAACGTAAAGATCTGATGATATAAATAAAAACAATAATGCAAAATAACCATAAAAATGGTTGGTCACCGTAGATAGACCAGGGTGTGTGACCTATTTTAGGCGTGATTGAGCTTTCTAGAAGTCCGGCGCTGAAAGCCGGTAAGATGTTTTCAATCTGGCCGTCATCACGAATGAGAGCAGAAAGACCATCGTTGTTTGCAAGTATTTGATAACGACCGGTTTGTTTCGAGAGTACTTGAGCCATTTGTACGTGTTGAAAGACAGCAAGAGAATGTCCAAACCAGCCATCGTCGCTCACAGAGACTATCCATTCTGCTAGGGGTAATTGTTGCCTTAAAAGCTCGGGAAAGGCCAGTTCATAACAAATGAGCGAGGCGATAGGATGCCCATGAACTCTGATTAAAGGCTGATGTGAACGGCCGGGTACTAGATTGGGTGGAAGTGCCAACCAACGATTAAGCGAAGATAAAAAAGTGGGCACGAATTCACCAAAAGCAACTAAGTGTTGTTTAAAATAAGTTCCATCGGCCTCTCCTAGTCCAACTACTGCATTGTAGAAAACTTCTGGATCGGGTGTCGTTGGGAAAGGAATGCCGAGTAAGATGGCGCTATTTTTTTGTTTAGCATCATCATCCAATGCATCTAAAAGATCGCTGATGTAACCACCGGGCACTGGAATAGCCGACTCAGGCAAGACGATCAATTGTTTCTTCTTTTTTAGTAATTCGTTAATACGCGCTTTATAATGGTCAAGCAGCTTCCAGAACAGGGTTTCGTCCCACTTATCACGCATTGATAAATTTGACTGAATGACACCGACGGAAATTGTGTTTTTTTGAGAAGTCGTCCATGTTTTTTGATGGAGCAACAGTGGGCTCAGCATCATAATAATAAGCGCTGTGAGGTAAAGATAATTATAGCGATGTTGTTTAGAGATGCTTAATGCGAAAAGACAACTCAAAAAGCAGGTGATAAATCCAACACCAGGCACACCAAACAGTGGGAGTAGATGCTGTAAAGGAGAGTCGATTTGTCCAAAGCCAACAGAAAGCCAAGGAAAACCGCCAAGGAGTATTGCGCGTAGATATTCGAATAAACACCAGAGCGCGCTGAAGAGCAAACATCGTTGGATTGTCGACGCTTTTTTACTTAACCATACCATACTTACAGCGAAGCATCCGGTATATAAAGATAAGTAAGCGATAAAAATAAAAGTAATGGCAACTGCAATTGCGCTATGAAGATGTCCATATTGATGAATGCTGACATACACCCAAGAAACACCGATACCAAAAAAACTCATGCCATAAAAAAAGCCTAATTGGAACGCGCGCTTTAATGGCATAGGTTTGAGCAACAAAAACAAAAGTCCAAAACTTAGTAGAGCTAAGCCTGGAAAATGGAACGGGGCAAAACTCAAAGGTAACAAGGCACCAGCAAATGTTGCCTGCAGTAATTTGGCACGTGAGGCGGTGGACTGAAGTGGAACTTCAGTACTTTTGAGTGTTGTCGAGTTCATGGAAGGATTGTACGTGGTTTAAGCCCATTTCATCAAGCAGTGTTTTTCGAAGATCCTCTTGTTCCATGATAGTAAGGGGGTGGTGGTGTGCGTTGGTAAGTGAAAAAGTATCTTCGGCACGTTCGCCTGCTGTTTCAATTTTTGCATGATGTACATGAAGATTAAATTTAAGAAAAATCTGGCTCACATGCGCGAGTAATCCTGGTCTGTCGGATGCAATCAGGAGTAGTTGTGTACAATGTGGATCGGTTAATTGTTGAAAAGTGACTTGTGGTGTGAAGCTAAAATGCGCATGTAAGCGTGCTATCCGTCGATGTACAATGGGTGGCAGTTTTTTTTGGTCAAGATGTGTTTTTAACTCTTGTCGAATCAAATTGATTTTTTCTTCTGGTATCCATGAGGGATGCTCTTTATCCAAGATGACATAGGTGTCTAAATCGAAATGATTTGCATTTGTTAAAATATTCGCTTCGCGGATGCTGATGTGGCAATTGTTGAGAACAGCGGTTGTGATAGCGAATCGCTCGTCTTGATGTGGCATGTACACAAAAAGTTCCATAGCGGCGTCGCTGTGATGAGGTTGAATTAATAAAAGAGGGTAATGTGTTGTAGCTAAAATAGCTTGAGTCTGTGTTGCAATCATGTCAGCAGATTCATGTATAAAATAACGATGATTGAGTTGTTGCCAAAGGGTGTTGATTTCACTTGCATGAAAATCAGTGGATGATAAAATTTTCAGTGCTGAAGTTTTGCGCTCTTCGATGAGTGTAGCATTACTCCATTGTTCTTTGTCTCGATGCATATGTAATTTGGCGGCGTAATATAATTCTTTAAGCAGCGAATCTTTCCATGCATTCCAAAGCTTTGGATTTGTAGCGCAAATATCTGCCACAGTGAGTAAGTAGAGATAATCTAGATAATGGCTATGAGGGATTTGCTGACAAAACTCAGCGATGACCATGATGTCGTAGATATCTTTACGTTGCGCGGTGTGCGACATAAGCAGATGATGCCTAACGAGCCAAACGAGTAGCTCACGGTCTTCTTTTTTGAGCTGATGTTGCAGCGCAAATTGAGCTACTTCCTGTGCCCCAAGCTCACTGTGATCTCCGCCTCGTCCTTTTGCAATATCATGAAAAAGTGCACTCAAATAAATGATCTCGCATTGAGGTAGAGACTTGATAAGGCACGTGCACAACGGAAAGCTTTGCACGTCATCTTGAAAGCGCACAAGGTTTCGAATGACGAAAAGCGCGTGCTGATCAACAGTATAGATATGAAATAAATCATACTGCATTTGACCAATGACTTGCTGAAAGCAAGGTAAATATCGTCCGAGCACACCATACCGATTCATATGACGTAAAGCGTGATACGGGCCGTTAGGTAATCTAAATATTTCAAGAAAAAGTTGATGATGATGTGGGTTGTTGCGATAGGCTTGATTGATGAGATACGTGGATTGATGAATCAATCGAATGGTATTGGCTCTTACTCCCTGTATTTCAGGTAACTTGGCCATCCATAAAAAAAGTGTTAATAATTTTTCTGGACGGTCTTGAAACGTGCTGGATGATTTAACCTCAATGTAATGATTTGCAAGCTGAAATTCGTTGTCTAGTGAGATTAAACGATAATGTGGAAAAAAGATTGCCTCACTAAACCATTGAAGCAATATATCATTGAGTTCTCTGGTACGTTTAATGATCTTGAAATAATCTTTCATAAAAAGCTCTATGGCTAGAGCACCAGGCGTATCTTTGTAGTTTAAGAACGGGGCAATTTTCGCTTGGTAATCAAACAAAAGCTTATCTTCTTTTTTTTGTGCACACCAATGTAATGCGAAGCGCACACGCCACAAAAATCGTCGGCATTGAATTAATTCTTCATAGTCTTTTTCAGTTAAAAATCCGTGTAAAATACCCTCACTGAGTTTTTTAATTTTAAAGTGACGTTTCGCGATATGCGTTAGAATATGAATATCTCTCAGTCCTCCTGGACCATTTTTAATATTAGGCTCTAGGTTGTAGGCAGTTTCATCATACTTTGTATATCTCTGTTCTTGCTCTTTGCGCTTGGCGATAAAATAAGCATAACTATTCCACATATGCAGCGGATGTGTCAGATATTGAAGCTCTTCGAGATCTGCTGTATTTCCGCAGAGTAAACGCATATCTAGTAAGCTTGAGATGATGGTGATGTCTTCTTTGGCGAGTGTGGCACATGCTTTGGGGGTGGTGATCTGATGGCTAATTTCGAGCCCGATATCCCAGCAAATCTGTATAAATTGTTCTACACGGTATTGCTCTTTTTCCTTTAGTGCGTTTTGATGGAGAATGAGTAGATCGATATCAGAGTACAGTTGTAGTTCTCGTCGACCATAACCCCCAATGCTTAAGAGCGTGAATTGATGTTCATTGTCGAGTTGGCATGTATGAAAAAGTTCAATCAGTATAGAGTCAATCGCTTTGACGAAGTTTTTCGTGATTTTTTGTATGGGCTCTTGTTTTTCAAAAGCTCCTATAGCCTGTTGCTTTACGCTACGGATGAGAAACTTATAATCTTGAATTTTCATACCGATTTTGGCATTGAATTATTTTTTGACCGTAGCATGATATAGAGACGAAGGCCACTGTTTGAAAGAGGGAGTATGAAAAAAATAGCTTTGAGTTTAGGTCTTGTATTGTTCATGCCAATGAGTATGGCGGCTGATAACACGTCGCAACAGATTCAAATGTTAAATAGCCAGATTCAAGCACAGCTTCAGGCGATGCAGGCGACACAGCAAAAACAATTGACCGACTTGAATAAACGTCAACAAGATCAAATGAAAACAATGCAAGCTACGTTAGATGATAAAATTAATAGCTTGAATACTCAGCTTCAAGATCAAATGAAAACAATGCAAGCAGCATTGCAACAACAAATTCAACAAGTACAAAAAGGAAAATCTGGATAGAAACTGCTGACGCTTGATGCGCCAGCGAGCTTTGAGAAATACTTAAACTGCTTCGACGTCTTCTGCTTGAGGACCTTTTTGGCCGTCTGTCGCTTTAAATCTAACGGCTGCACCTTCGGCAAGTGTTTTAAAACCGTTGCCTGTGATAGCACTGAAGTGTACAAAGTAGTCTTTACCGTTGCTTTCGATAAAGCCAAAGCCTTTGTTATCATTAAACCACTTCACTGTGCCTTGCATTTTTTCTGACATGTTTATCTACCTATTAAAAATGGAGACCTAGTTTAGCACAATCAGATGTTTTTTGGCTAGACTTACAGCGCGGCTTGTGTCAGGTTAGCGCTTTTTATATCTGTCTGAGTTTTTTGTGCAATTCAAAACTTCAGTGGTTATTCTTTACTTGACTTGTCAAATATTGGTATGACAGAATGCCAACGGTTTTTCATCATGGAGATATAGTATGCAATTAGAAGTGGAATTAAATGTTGGTTCAGAGCCTTCCGTGGCTGATGTGGCTGGTATGGAAAAAACAACACCACAGGCAGTGGAGAGTGCTTCTTCGTCTGATCATAACAGCGAAGGCTTAACGCAAGACATAGCAAGACTTGCAAGCGAAAAAGAGCAATATGAACAACAAATTTTAAGACTGAAAAGCAATATCACCAGACTTATTCAAAGAAAAGATGAAATTGAGGCAGCCAACGCACAAGCCACAACTAGTGCTTTGGGAGACACTGCTCGCTCTCATGAAAAAATGAAAGCAGATGTGTTGGCGTTGAGTAAGCGAATTGACGATTTGCGCTCAGAGGAAAAGGAACTAGCCGAAAGAATCGAAGAAATGCACTCTGCTTTAGAAAACAAGCGATCAGAGTTTATGTCGCGCAGAACAGCGTTAGACGAGATTGAGCATCATATACTCGGCTTGATTCATACTAATGCTGAATTAGCAGCGAATATTGAAGCAAAAAAAGCAGCGCTTGAATTAATGGATGAAGATGCAGCTGATGAAAGCAATAATTCTGTTGCTAAAGACGCAGCTGATGCAACTGAAGATGCAGCCGATGCAACTGAAGATGCAGCTGAAACAACTGCAACTCCTGCAAAAGAAGAAGATAAAAAGACAATGAAGCAAAAGATGTATAGCTTCATGATCGCTTTCCTTGCTCATCCTGTGACAAAATCAGCTACTGTAGTTGTTTTCACTGCAGGATTGTTAGCACTGGGTGCTACACTGGCTAATATTCTTACTTTAGCAGTAGCAGCTACGATATCAGTTGTTGGTTTGTTTGCTGGTAGTTACACTTATCACCGTGCACAAGTTGCTAAAAAATTAGAGGCTGAAAAAACAGCAGCGACTACTGGGGAAGAAAAGCCGGCAGAAAAACCAGCTAATACTGCTGAAGAATCAGCTGTGCCAGTGACGACTACTGTTGTTGATTCCACAGAAGAACAAGCTAATGACGATCAAGAAGATACTTCGGAAGAGGCTGCTGCTATTTATAGTCCTGGAATGTAATTTCTGAACAGGTAATCTAGCAAAGAAAGGGAGCGTTTGAGCTCCCTTTTTATTTTACAAGACAATCGGGTTTGTCTTACGCATTTGTCTTATTTTCTGTGATTGCTATCATTCTCTCTAATGCTTTTTTAGCATTTTCTATGACCCATGCTTGATCTTGCTCACCCAATCGGTGGCGTGTACCAGTAAACTCATTGACTTGATCACCTGCTTTGACCTCGTGGTACCACATAGGTTTGCCTTGTCTTAGTAAATCAAGTAAACCCACAAGATGTGGTGGATCGTTACGTGACATTGTCGCACAACCGCATGCTTGTGTGCCGGGGTGAATTGATTGAGGTACTTCTGCTAGATTAACTACGGTGATACCAAGGGGTCTGCAGGCTTGCTTTAAATTTTCAACCATGTGATTTTCAGTCGCGATAGCGTAACGTTTGGTGTGACCTTTATTTTGCGTGACGTAATCCCAGATAAATGCGGTTGAACCCGATTGATCAGCGCGCTCAATGACTTCATGGCGACACTCTGGATGTGCAATAGTGATGTATCCTTCTTTTTTCCAGTATTCACACATGGGCGCTGTATAATAGGTGTGTACAGCACATTCACTTGCAAATAAAATAAGCTCGGCCTCATCAAATTGTTTCAACGTTTTGGCATCTTGAGCGTCGAGTGAATATTGAGCACCCGCAGTACCACCTGGCCAATAAGCAATTTTTTGAATATTGAGCCAATGAGCTACATTTTCTCCCATATGTTGATCTGGGATAAAAAGAATCTTTTTATTTTGTTCTCTTGCCCACTCAAAGATTTTTTTCACATTAGAGCTTGTACATACTGCTCCACCTTGAGCGCCTGTCATGGCTTTCACTCGGCCAGAGGTATTCATATAACACACGGGGAGGATGTTTTCTTTGCCATAGCGCGCATTTAAATCAAGAAATGCTGGCTCAACCATAAAGTCTTTTGCGAGCATTTCCATGGTGCATCCGGCTTTAGGATTCGTAATATAGACATGTTGATGTTCGTGTGCCAAAAGGCTAATTGACTCTGCCATAAAATGGACTGCCGATTCTATAATCACTGTTTTTTCAGGATGTCGTGCAGCCATCAGCGCAAGTTGATACGAGTCACCAATAGCACCACCAAAAGCTTCAATTAACCTTACAATTTCTCCGCCCATATAGTAATGAGCGAGCAGAAGAAGCTGGTCACCAAAATGATCACGTGCCTTTTTCATATAAGGCGTCATCCAATTTACAACAGTTGTCAGCTTTCTGTCAGGGAGTGCAAGATAACTCTCGGCGTAAGGAATAAAGTCATTAGGATACCAATCCAATGGATAATCTTTTTGGCAAATCGTCATCCCTGGTTGAATAGGCATAATACTGGATGAAGGGGTATCAATGGATTCTGTTTTAAACATAAAAATTTCTCGTGCTAATTAAAATGAAACT
The DNA here is from genome assembly GCA_964471225.1 of uncultured Legionella sp. Taxonomy (GTDB): domain Bacteria; phylum Pseudomonadota; class Gammaproteobacteria; order Legionellales; family Legionellaceae; genus JAGVJT01. Next base: position 43,794 of record CAYYEZ010000051.1, read on the forward strand.
CAGCAGTAGTCAGACGAGCGATACTTTCTTCGGCATGATTTTTTTTGCGCTGAAAATCTTCTCGGTAGTGTCCACCTCGCGATTCGCGACGCGTGAGTGCTGCTGAGACAATAAGCTCTGCATTTAAAATAATATTACGCAGCTCAATAAAATCACGTGTGATAATATGGCTCCAGTAATACTCTTCAATAATTTGTTTTCTTTTTTGAATTAACTGCAATAAATCAGATAATCCAGCCTCGGTACGGATGATGCCTGCATAAGAGGTCATTTCTCCTCGAAGACTTTGCCAATGCGCATTGATTTGGCTTGCTCGGCGATTATTAATTTTCGTGGGTGAATTCCAGGTATGTAGGGTGTGTGTCAGCTCAAGGGATTGTGTTATATCAGAGAGACTTTGATATGCGGCTTTCGATGCCATCACGACAGCTTCTAAAAGAGAATTGCTTGCTAAGCGATTTGCACCATGTAATCCTGTAAAAGCGACCTCTCCAATAGCATATAGACGACGTAAATCCGTCGCACCATCTAAATTTGTGAGTACCCCTCCGCATTGATAGTGGGCTGCTGGCACAACAGGAATCATATCTTGACTCATGTCGATGCCTAGTGATGCGAGCGTAGTATATATTTGTGGGAAGCGCTTTTTAAGAAACGCTTTGGGTTGATGTGTGATATCTAGATAAACGAAATCAAGATGGCTGTGCTCAATTTCATTAAAAATAGCTCGTGCAACGATATCCCGAGTTGCGAGTTCCATTTGCTCTGGTGCATAGCGGTGCATGAAGCGTTCTAGCGTTTCGGCATGGCGAAGTTGTGCTCCTTCGCCACGGACTGCTTCTGAGATAAGAAAGTTAGTGTGTGTTGGATGGTGAAGTAACGTCGGGTGAAATTGATAAAACTCCATATTGCCAACACGTGCGCCGGCTCGATAGGCCATCGCAACGCCGTCGCCTGTTGCGACCATAGGATTGGTTGTATATCGATACGTTTTTCCCGCCCCACCTGTCGCAAGAACCGTCGCTTTGGCTAAAAAGGTATGAATGCGTTGTGTGCTGCTCTCTAAGATATAAGCACCAAGGACTTCCCCTTGATGTTGAACATGATGAGGGAGCGGCTGAGTAATTAAATTGACCGCGATGTGATCTTCAAAGCAGTTTACTGCAGGATGTTCTTGTAGGCGCTGAAGCAGCGTTTCTATGAGTGCGCGTCCAGTTTCATCTCCACAATGCAAAATACGACGATGTGCATGTCCGCCTTCCTGAGCGAGTGCAAATTTTCCATGATGTTTATCGAATTCGACGTGTAGTGCAGATAATGCTTGAATAGCTGCAGGTCCTTCTTGAACAATCATCTCAACAGCAGGTAAATAGCAAAGCCCATCTCCTGCAACCAGGGTATCTTTGATGTGAGATTGAATGGAATCTTCTTTGAGATCCGTCACTGCGGCAACGCCCCCCTGGGCGTAGCGACTGTTACCCTCTTTGAGTTCTGTTTTTGAGATCAGCGCAATTTTGAGCGAGGGTTTGATGCTCAGTAGTTTTAGGACATAAAACAATCCGGCAAGGCCTGAGCCGATGACTAAAACATCGTACTCATAAGTTTGGCCTTGCTGTGAATAGGTGTTTGTCATGAGAATGCTTTAACAAGTGCAGTGGCGAGTCCAGTATAGGTTTCTGGCGTTAACTCAAGCAATGTTTTCTTCGCATCATCTGGAATAGCCAGTGTTTTGATGAAAGCTTGTAAGCGTGTTTTACTGATATGTTGCCCGCGAGTTAAGTCTCGCATTTGCTCGTAAGCATTAGGAATCGCGTAGCGCCGCATCACGGTTTGAATCGCCTCTGTCAAAATATCCCAATTTTCTTCTAGATCTGCCTTAAGCGCGACTTCGTTAATTTGTAGCTTTTCATTTCCTTTGGCAATGGCTTGATAAGCAATAAGTGAGTATGCGAATGCAACACCTAAATTTCGTAAAACTGTCGAATCCGATAAGTCACGTTGCAGTCTAGATTGTGTTAGCTTATTTGCAAAATGATCAAACAGAGTATTGGCTAAACCGAGATTACCCTCTGCGTTTTCAAAATCAATCGGATTCACTTTGTGTGGCATGGTTGATGAGCCGACTTCTTGGTTAACGGTGCGTTGTTTAAAATAACCAAGCGAAATATAACTCCATACATCTCTTACATAATCAAGGAGGATGTTGTTGATGCGTACCATCACGTGCGCGACTTCAGCGATACCGTCGTGTGGTTCAATCTGGGTCGTATATGCATTGAACGATAAGCCCAGCTGTGTCGTAAATTGTGCACAGTGTTGTCGCCAATCAATATTTGGATAAGCGACGATATGGGCATTATAGTTGCCCACAGCACCGTTACATTTTGCAGAGATCAGTACTTCTGCAAGTTGTTGTAATGGGCGCTTTAAACGTGCTGAAAAATTAATGAGCTCTTTCCCTATCGTGGTAGGTGTTGCCGGCTGTCCGTGTGTTCTACCCAGCATCGGTGCTGCACCATGTTGTTTACCCAAGAGTGTGATACCACCGGTAATCTCAGCCAGTGTCGGTTGAATCACTTGCGCAAGTGATTCTTTCATCATCAGCGCATATGCAAGATTATTGATATCTTCTGAAGTGCAACCGAAATGGATGAAGCTAATCATTTCTTTCAGTGTTTCATGAGTTGAAAACTTATCTTTGAGGTAGTATTCAATCGCTTTTACATCGTGATTTGTTTGTTTTTCATAAGCTTTAACAATAAGCGCTTCATCTTCGTTAAAGTTTGTTAATATATCTTGTAAGAAAGCTTTCGTCGCAGGCGTTAAGGGTAAAATTTCGTGAATGTGTTCGTTTGCTGCTAAAGATTCAAACCAGCGAACCTCAACAAATAAGCGATAATAAGTTAAACCATACTCACTAAAATAGGGTGTTAATAATCGTGTTTTTGAATGGTAGCGACCATCGACAGGGGAAATGGCGTGCAACGCAGTTGGAATCATAGCTCTCAAGTTCTTTGTCTAAACAAATATGATACAAAAATCTCCGCCAGATGAGAAGCTTTAAGTCGCTAAAGGGAAGGTTGTTGTAAGAAAAAGAGTGATCACCTTGAGAAAAACAATAGCAATTAACGGTGAGAAGTCTAATCCTCCAGTCGCAGGCAGGGCTCTTCTGATGCGATAAAGCATAGGTTCTGTGATGGCATAAACTAACTCAATAAAAGGATGCTGAGTGCTTGAGCTTACCCAGCTTAAAATCACGCGAGCAAGAATGGCATAAAATAAGAAGCTACATGGGTCGACAATCATAGAAACAAAAGAGACTAAGAAAATAAATGTAGGTGGAAAAACTGTGGACATAAAAATCGCACCCATCAGTGTGTATTTGACGAGTTGGATAATGAAAATAGCGGTTAAGCAAGACCAGTCATAACGACTTTTGGTTCGAATAAGCGGTGATAGGCAAAAATGAATCGGGAGTAAGACTGGGTTGGTGAGACGGAAGATCGTTTGGCTCAACGAAAAGAATGGGCTAATCTTAAAAAAAACTAATGCGAAACGAACCCAGAGCATGAATAGAACAAAGCTAAATGTGATAGAAAACAAAAAATAGCCAACAGCGGCAGTCCCTGACATGAGCATCTCTCCGAACGACATAAGCTACTGATTCTAACGCTTCAATGTGGATTCATCAAATGATAATCTTAAATTCGCCAGTTGAATCGCTGCGATCAGCGCTAATGTGTTGAAAACTCGAGGGATTCAATTGGCAAATTTAGGATTATCTCGCATTTTGAGAGATCACGGGTATAATGCGACTATTTACGCCTTGTTGATACATGATGACTGCATCAAAGTTTCGAATCGATCAATGGATATTGGGCATCATTGTATGCGCATTTTTATTTCGTTTTTTTTCATTGGGCTCGATTAATCTCCTCGTAGAAGAAGCGTACTACTGGAATTACTCCGCACATCTTGATTGGAGTTATCTCGATCATCCCCCCATGGTGGCGTTATTGATTAAGCTCTCGACGTTTTTTGGGGGTACTGAAGAATGGGCTGTACGTGCGCCATCGTTGATTTGCTGGGTGCTGGCTGCATGCTACAGTTACCGATTGACTACGATGTTCGGTGAGCAGGGTATCGTTGCTGTTTTTTTTCTATCAATATTGCCATTTTTTTTCCTACAATCTTGGGTGATGACGCCGGATCAACCTTTGCTAGTTGCTTGGTCTGCGCTTTTATATTATCTATATCGGGCATGCGTATTAGATGAGTCCCGAGCATGGTGGTTTTCTGGTATAGCTCTTGGTGTTGGATTACTGTCGAAGTATACGATCGTGCTCCTTATTCCTGCGACATTTTTATTTTTATTATTTTCTTCAAAACGCTATTGGTTGTGGCGTCTAGAGCCTTATTGCGCTTTGTTACTTGCTGGTGTGATTTTTTCGCCTGTTCTTTATTGGAATGCGATGCATGATTGGGTGTCGTTTGCGTTTCAAAGTAGTCGACGACTGCAGGAAACATCAACATGTTCGACACACATTCTTTTAGGATTGCTTGTTTTATTTTTAACACCCATAGGGCTGAAACACTTGCTACATTTCTGTCGAGTTTCTCGGGACTCAGAAGGTGAGTCGTTGTTTTTCTTAAAATGTATGTTTTTTTTACCTCTCTTTGTTTTCACCTGCTTTAGCATGTCTCATGCGGTAAAATTTAACTGGATAGGTCCGAGTGTGCTCGCATTAATTCCGTGGTTTGCACGTCAATTTAATTCATATCGAAAAGCATGGTTATGGAGTGGTTTTGTTTTGCTATTTGGATACAGCGCTATTTTCGTTATGATTATCACAGGTCAACCCACGCCAATTTATCAAGCTTTGTTTAATCGATATATCAACTGGGAACAATGGTCAGAGACGCTATTTCGTAAATTGGTCAAAATTGAGCGGGATACACAGACTAAACCGTATGTCGTGGCGCTAGATAAATATAATATCGCAAGTGAGTTTGCATTTTATCAGCAAAAACTGCATCCCTCACATACTTATACACTTTGGGGGAGTGATGTGTTTGGTGGCGAGAGTTTGATGTATCGTTACTGGCGAGCGAATCATTCGCCAAATGGTCAGACATTGGTTTTAGTGACGGATAATTCGTTACACTTCAATAATCCGGCTATCGCACTTCATGCAATAAAAATATCACCCATCGAATCATGGATGGCTGTGAGTCAAGGCGTGGGAGAAGAGGTTCGACCTTATTTTTATCGTACAATCGTGTATGATTAGCATGCCTATTGGCGTACACCAAACAATTTCGTGCCGATTCTGACACATGTGCTTCCGGCTTTTATAGCTTCTTCAAAGTCATCGCTCATTCCCATTGAGAGTGTTTTAAGATGAAGATGGTGCTTGTGATTGAGTTCTTTTAAGAGTAATGCTGTTTTTAGAAACGGATTGTCTTGATGATTGTGATGAGGCTTAGGGATAATCATTAGCCCACAAAGATGAAGCCGTGGTAATCCTAAAATTGTCGTGACTAAAGAGTCAATTTCTTCAGGTAAAACTCCAGATTTTGTAGGTTCTCTATCAATATTGATTTGAATACAAACATTGAGAGCGGGTAGATTAGCCGCGCGATTTTCATTGAGTTGTTGTGCAATGCGCGAACTACATACACTATGTACCCACGAAAAGTGAGCAGCGATACGTTTGGCTTTATTACTTTGGATAGGACCTATAAAATGCCAGGTGATCGATAGGTCCTGTAGTGCTTCTATTTTGGGTAGTGCCTCTTGCACATAATTTTCACCAAAATCGCACAGTCCTGCTTTGGCTGCTTCGCGTATTTCAGCAACTGTGCGTGTTTTCGAGACGCCGATCAGCATTATATGTTCATCTAATGCTTCTCTAAGCGTTTTTAGATTATGAGCAATATCCATTATGCATTTTTTTGAAGCAGAAGAAGTTGTGTAATTCCGTGTTCAGCCAAATCTAACATCGTGTTAAGCTCTTGTCGATTAAAGCTACCGTCCTCTGCTGTACCTTGTACTTCAATGAGTTTTTGCTCTTCATTCATGACAACATTCATGTCTGTTTCTGCTAAAACGTCTTCTGCATAATCCAAATCTAACACCGGTTGCCCTCGATAAATACCGACAGATACAGCGGCAATATGACGGAAAGCAGGGAGCTTTTTAATTTTTTCACGTGTATGCATCCAATTCAGTGCATCACGCAACGCCACACAAGCACCTGTAATTGATGCTGTACGTGTACCTCCATCGGCTTGAATGACATCGCAATCTAGCGTGATAGTCACGTCTCCAAGTGCTTTTAGATCAACACATTGTCTGAGGGCTCGACCAATTAGACGCTGAATTTCTAAAGTTCGACCGCCTTGTTTGCCACGTGCTGCTTCGCGATCGTTGCGGCTGTGTGTCGATCGTGGAAGCATACCGTATTCGGCCGTGATCCAACCTTGATTTTTTCCTTTTAGAAAACGAGGTGCGCCATCAATGACAGACGCTGTGCAAAGAACCTGTGTTTGACCGAATTCAACCAAAACCGATCCTTCTGCGTGTTTAGTGTAGTGACGAGATAATTTAATTTCTCGCAATTGATTGGGTTCACGATGGCTAGGCCGCATGATAAGATCCTCGAATAAAATAATTGGGCGAGTATATATGAATGAGAAACCGTTGGGTAATATTTTTATTGTTGCAGCACCTTCTGGTGGAGGAAAAACGAGTCTTGTCGACCGTCTGACTTCGAGTATGGAAAATATTACTGTTTCTGTCTCGCATACGACACGTGCTAAACGTCCAGGTGAAATTGAGGGGGAGCACTATTTTTTTGTTGATGACGGTATGTTTAAGCAGATGGTCGAAGAAGACGCATTTATTGAGCATGCGACAGTTTTTGGCTACCAATACGGGACCTCGCATGCGCAAATAGAGGAGCGCCTCAGGCAAGGTGTGGATGTGGTCTTGGATATCGATTGGCAGGGTGCGCTACAAATCAAGCGTCGTTTTCCAAATGCGATTAGTATATTTATCTTACCGCCTTCTTTCGAGGCGCTACGTCAACGTCTCGAGGCAAGGCGGCAGGATAACCCCGATGTCATTGAACGTCGTATGCAGCGTGCTCAAGACGAAATGTCGCATTATACGATGTTTGATTTTTTAGTGGTGAACGATACTTTCGAGTGTGCATTGGCGGATTTGCGCGCAATCGTGCTTTCTTATCGTTTGAAATTAGCGTATCAAAAGCATAAAGAACGAAAACTACTTTCTTTATTGTTAAACGCGCAGTAAAATAATCGTTTGGATTGATGTCGTTGAGGTGATTGTTTATGGCTCGTGTTACGGTCGAAGATTGTTTGCAGCATGTTGCAAACAGATTTGAGTTGGTCATGGTTGCGTCAAAGCGCGCCCGTGAAATCACAATTAGAGGCGCACAACCGATGGTAGAGTGGGAAAATGACAAACCTACTGTCGTGGCATTACGCGAGATCGCTGAAGGCTTGATCAGCCCAGATATCTTAATCGAAGATTAGGGGTTGTTGACAGAAGAGTTAGCGCACTGTTACGGGAGAGTTCGTGAGCTACTTTGAACCGCTGCGAGATGAATTACAGCGCTATTTAGACCCGCTGCAAGTCGAAAAATGCTATCAAGCTTATATTGTTGCTGAACGTGGGCACCAGGGTCAAATGCGTCGCTCTGGAGAGCCCTATATTACCCATCCTGTTGAGGCTGCGCTTATTTTGTCAAAGATGCGTCTGGACTACCAGACCATCATGGCCACCTTGCTTCACGATGTTTTTGAAGACACAACGATCACACATCATGACTTGATTCAACAGTTTGGTGAAGATGTCACCACACTCGTGGAAGGTGTGACAAAGCTCACAAAAATCAAATTCGAATCTCATGCCGAAGCGCAAGCTGAAAATTTCAGAAAAATGATGCTTGCCATGGTCAAAGATATCCGTGTGATTATGGTTAAGCTTGCCGATAGATTGCACAATATGCAGACCTTGGGTGCGATGCCAGCAGTGAAACGTCGGCGAATTGCCATAGAAACATTAGAAATCTATGCCCCGATTGCGAACCGCTTGGGGATGCATTCGATATATACGGGTCTTGAGGATTTAGGGTTCAAAGCACTTTATCCGATGCGTTACCGAGCGATTAAGTCTGCAATTGATAAAGCTCGCGGAAATCGACGTGAGTTGACGCAAAAAATTGAAGTCGATTTGCAAAAAGCGATGGATACATTGAATATTCCTTATTTGCATGTGTATGGTCGACAAAAACATCTTTACAGCATCTATCGTAAAATGCGCCAGAAAAAAGCGCCATTTTCTGAAATTATTGATGTCTTTGGTTTTCGGGTGATCACCTCAGATCTTGATACTTGTTATCGCGTCTTAGGTGCTTTACATCGAACATACAAACCGGTCCCACAACGCTTTAAAGATTATATTGGCATCCCCAAAATTAATGGTTACCAGTCATTGCATACGACTTTGTTCGGACCTTATGGCATACCACTTGAAGTTCAAATTCGTACACAAGACATGGACCGAGTCGCTGAAAATGGAGTGGCTGCACATTGGTTATATAAGTCTTCTGAGTCTGGTTTAGAGGTGAATAAAGCGCAATTACGTGCGAGAGAGTGGGTGCAGCGCTTACTCGAATTACAACGTAGCACTCGAGACTCACTTGAATTCATTGAAAATGTGAAAATTGATTTGTTTCCGGATGAGGTATATGTATTTACCCCTAAGGGGCACATTATGGAGCTTCCTAAGGGGGCCACGCCGATTGATTTTGCCTATGCGGTCCATTCTGATGTTGGAAATGGTTGTGTTGCGGCAAAAGTGAATCGACGCTTGGTGCCACTGAGCATTCCTTTGGCGAATGGTCAGACTGTTGAGATTATCACTGCACCCAGTGCTCATCCTAATCCTAATTGGTTAAATTTTGTGGTGACTGGTAAAGCGCGAGGAAATATTCGGAATTTCTTAAAAAGTCAGCAGCTTTCCGAATCGATTGAAATGGGACAGCGTCTTTTAGAGCAATCTTTTGCTGAGTTAGCGAGTGAATATCATCAAATTCCTGCTGAATCTTTGCAGGCACTTTTGCAGGATTTAAATTATAAAACTATGGATGAATTACTTTATGCTATTGGCATAGGGAATCAAATGCCAATGGTCATTGCAAAAAGATTGATCTCAGTTCAAGAAGATGGCGTATTAGAAAAAACAATATCAAGTACGCCACTTGCGATTAAGGGCACCGAAGGCATGGTTGTGCACTTTGCCGAGTGTTGTCAGCCTATCCCTGGTGATAGTATTGTCGGAAGATTTCAACAAGGGCGTGGTATTTTGGTGCATACGAGCGAATGTGAGGTGATTAAACATCGCAATAATAGTCCTGAGCAATTTGTTTCTATGCGTTGGGATGAAGAGGTGCAAGGCGATTTTTGGGTCGATATTACTGTGGAAGTTGAAAATCAACGCGGCGTGCTGGCTGCGATGGCGACAGCGATTTCTGAGGCTGAGTCTAATATTGGTAATATTAATGTAGATCCACGAGATGGTCGACATAATGCCGTAACATTTTCTATTAGTGTGCTAAATCGCCAGCATCTTGCGCGCGTAATGCGGCGTCTGCGCGCAAATAAGATGGTATTAAGGTTATATCGGAAAAAGGGTGAACAGAAATGAAGGTGATACATACAAATCAGGCTCCAGGAGCGATTGGTACATATAGCCAGGCGATTGAGGTTGGAAATACTGTTTATCTTTCAGGACAAATCCCACTAAATCCGGATACAATGATGATTTGTAGTGCAGATATTGTAGAGCAAATTCATCAGGTTTTTAAAAATATTACGGCAGTGGTGCATGCAGCCTCTGCTGAGCTAAGTCAAATTGTAAAGCTGACTGTATATTTGACAGATTTAACTCATTTTCCCCAAGTGAATGAGGTAATGGCTCAATATTTTGCTGAGCCCTATCCTGCTCGTGTTGCTTTAGGTGTGAGTGCTTTACCTAAAGGCTCTTTGGTTGAAATCGATGCTATTTTAGTCAAAGAGTCAAGTGTATGAATACGCTACCTTTGCTTGTTATTTCGGCGGCGATTCTTGCTTTTTTTCAAGATGAGTTTGCTAGCCTTTTTCATAAATTATTTTCGCGTGCGTGGGTGCGTATTTTATTGCCATTAACCTTGGCTTCGGTGGGTGTTCAAACTTACACAACGATGCGTTGGATGCTTGAGATAATGCAGACACGTATTCATGCCATGATGCTGGCTTTTTTTAAATTGTTTCCATATGGATCATTTTTTGCAATTTTATCGCAAAGTTTATTTTTGTTTCTTGTTTCTAGTGTGCCTGTATGGGGCTTGTTTTGGTGGTTAAGGCGAAAAGAGGCCGAGAAAATCACCTTTAAAGTGACCTGCACCTACCTCTTTGTTTGGTTATCTTTGGTACTGCTCTGGGTGGTGTGATGATTAATGCGCTTTTTCAGCGGGTTTTTCTGCTGGTACAGGTGTAGCCGTATTGTCTGGCTGTCCAATCTTTTGTTGAGGTACCGCGATCACTTGTAAAATTCCGAGCCCACCGGTGGGTTTGCGTGTAATCAGTAGATTGACTGTCAGCGACTGATTAATTTTGTTCTCTTTATTTTGATAGACAACATCCATGGGAATAGAAACTTTCCATTGATTATCTTTATTCACTTGAACTGAAGGATTACCTTTAAGCGTTGCAGAGACACTGAGCTCTCTTGATTTTATGGCGTCAAGATTTCCTGATTTTTGAAAGGCGGTATTAAATCCTTGCCAGCCTTGGTCTGTGAAGCACCGTTTTAGTGCGTCAAGTTGCTTAGCGAGTTCTGCATTATTAAACGTGAATAACTCAACTGCTGCGTGTTTTGCCCAAGTTTCGACTACAGTTGCTTCAATTGTTACGGCATCTTTTGAAAATTGATAGGTACAATCGATTGTTGGAAGCGAAGAGGTAGATGCCAATGATGTGGTCGCTGTTGCTTCTTCAGCAAAGGAAAGAGTGGGGAACATCAGTATAGACAACAAAGCGAATCCAGCGCGCATAGGAACCTCCATAATATTTTACGATAATGTGCCACGTCTTTTCTTTATTTTCAACAAAACCTTTATTTAATGCCTAAGTTTTCTGAAATTTCTGCTGATTTTTCTATCCCATCACTTGTAGTAGGATTAAAAAATGAAAAAGAACCATGACTTAGGCTTCTAAATTTTTCGGGTGAAAAAAAGGCTGTGATTGGACTTTTATCTGTTCTTACTTCGGGTGAGCCTTTTTTTTCTTCGATTTGTCTCGCTGTAAACTCGATAACCTCAATAAAATCAATGGAGCAAAAAGGATTTTTTCCGCTGTCTTCTGTAAAAGTTCGCGATCTTTTTCTCCCCTCTATCGGGGACGCTTTGAAGTTTTCTGCTAGCTCTTGCGCTCTGGACTTTAATTTTTCCTTGAATGTACGCCAGGCCTCTTTGTCTTCCATGTCGATAAGGCGTGTCTCTTCCCATGGTTCCAAGGCACCGAGATTGCCCCAGTGTCTCGTATGATTTTGGCAATATTCAAAAATTCCTGCTGATAATGCGTGCGTAGAATCAAAGGGCAGGGGATTCGGTAACTCGCTTACAAAACGATCAGTACCAGTCAGCGTTATCCATTCTTTGGCATCTTCTTGATAAGTTGCATGCAAGATAAAGCAAGCTAAATTAAATGCCATGGTAATTGACTCCGCGCAACCAACGCCTGATTCCTCAATAGTTTTTGTCACATAAGGTAGATTGTTGGCCATCTCAATATATTTGGGGTAATTTTTGACGTATCCTTCGGTTCCAAAAATCATTTGTTCATACGCTGAGGCTTTGATCTCAAATGAAAAATGCCGTTCAGCTTCAGCCATGAGTCGGTTGCATTTTATTTCTGAAGCGTAGGGGACTTGAAATTCAACCCAGGCTAAAAGAATAGCCACGGCTTCAATTGCAATGGTTGTATTCTGAGGCCGCATGATGTGGTAAAAAAATCCGATATCATCTTGCTTTAAGCGCGTGACCATGATGGAAAAATAAGGCTCTTTTGTTGCATGTATAATGTAGGGCACACGATCTTTTATACCTAAAAAAATTGCAGTATGTTCGACAATATCTAAGTTTGGACTGACAAAAAAAACCAAATCGCCCAATTGTAAATCTTCTAAACGCATAAATTAATTAGTTTATTAAAAACTCAATTTTATTAAAAAAAAATCATTTGTTCAAATGATTTTTACTCCTCGCCAGGCTTTAATTTTTCAGTCATTTTGAAATCTAATTGACATTAGTGTTTAATGAAAATACAATTCGTTCGTCCGTTTGGATGTTCAATAGATTATGAGGGGATGTAGATGAAAACTGAAATGAAAAAATCAGGCCAAAAAATAGGCTTGTTGGCTAAGATAATGATGGGTCTGACTTTGTTTTTGGAATTTTTCCGTTATATTGCGGTGGCATTCATTATTGGTTTTGTTGCTTTATCGGCTACCATGTTTTTTGGTGCGGTACCTATTTCTTTGATGGTATTTAGTATAGTGGTTGCATCGTTAACTCTTGTAGCGTTAGTACGCACAGTTTTAGCGGTGGTGACTGTAAACAAAACTATTGATTTCACACAAAACTATTCAGAGAATTTGACGCGAGATGTTGTTGAAATGACTGTCGATGCGATGAATTCAAAAGCTCGTTCAACACAGACTGCTGAGGTAGCCACCCAAACATCAGCTGTTAGTCGCTCAACGCGTCGCGATAGTAAATTCTTTTCTCCTGAAGTTAAAGAAATAGACCAATTGCAAATAGAGAGAGTTAGTAACGGATTTAAGCATTGATTTCTGTGGCAGTTAGAGTCTATTAACCGTTGAACTGAGTGATCTTCTGAATATCAGGAGGTCACTTTCTTTTTGATATCTGTTATGATTCGAGGCAATTTTGTTGCTTGGAGTTGCTGTGTTTGTCATCACAGGTGGAACTAGCGGTATTGGTCATGCGTTAGCATGTGCGCTTGTGGCGCGTGACCATGAGGTATGTGTTGTTGGCCGACGAGCGTTACTACTCAAAGAATTAACTCAGTTTTCTCCTTATATTCATTGTATAGAAGCAGATATTTCGACGGAGGCTGGTTGCGAGCGAGTTGCTTTGGCATTAAAGGATGTGGGGCCACTTAAAGCATTAATCAATAATGCGGGTATCATCGAGCCGATTGCACCGATTTCGACATTGACGAGGCAAGCTTGGCATACGCTGATGTCTACAAATCTTGATGCACCACTCTTTCTTACGCAGTTATTAAAAGAACAGCTTCACGGCGGGCGAGTTTTAAATATTGGTTCGGGAGCTGCGTATCTTGAAATTGCAGGTTGGGCTGCTTATTGTGTTTCTAAGGCAGCGTTATCCATGTTGACACGTTGTTGGCAGCTCGAGTGTCCTGAAATTGCTTTTGCGAGTGTGATGCCAGGAATTGTCGATACAGCGATGCAGGCTGTTATTCGTGAGTCCACATCGATGGCCGCAGAAAAACATGATTTTTTTGTAAAATTAAAACGAGAATCACAACTTTTAACAGTCGAGCAAGTGGCTGAATATTTGGCGATGCTATTGGTTGACATTGATTTTGAGACTTTTCGTTCAAAAGAGTGGGATATTTATGAAAGTTACGCGCAATTTCCTGAGGAATAACGATGCGTTATAATGGTGATATTACTTGTCGCGGCGTTGTGCTTGCAATCATTTTGGCGGCATTGCTTGCTGCATCTAATGCTTTTCTTGCATTAAAACTTGGTTTACTGACCTCAGCCTCTATTCCTGCTGCGATTATTTCTATGGGGATACTGCGTTTTTTTAAGGGCGCAACTATTTTAGAAAATAATGCAGTCCAAACTGCGGCTTCAGCAGGAGAAGCAATTGCCGGTGGTATTGTTTATACCATCCCGGCATTGATTATTATCCAATACTGGCATCATTTTGACTATTGGACGAATTTTTTTATCGCCTTTTTAGGCGGTGTTTTAGGTGTGCTTTTCTCAATTCCTTTGCGAAAGGTGTTGGTGCATGACTCAAAGCTACAATTCCCTGAGGGGCGTGCTATTGCTGAAGTGCTCAAGTCTTCCTATCAACGTGTTGGTTTTATCGACCTACTACTCGGGGGATTGGTTGGTGCATGTCTTGAGCTTTGCCAAGTCGGGTTCAAGGTGTTAGCCAGCAGTTGGAGTTATTGGTTTTCTTTTAAGCGTACTATATTGGGTGTGAGCTTTGGATTTTCAGCCACAATGATAGGAGCTGGATTTTTAGTAGGCCAAGATATGGCGCTTAGCATTTTTGTTGGTGCAGTGCTTGCTTGGTTGATTGGCTTACCTGTTTTAAGTTATCTCAAATTTAGTGCGATTGCCTCTATGCCTTTGCCCGAAGCTGTTTCTACACTGTGGGCGAGTGATGTCCGTTATCTTGGTATTGGTGCGATGCTATTTGCAGGAGTTTGGACTTTTTTGCAGTTGGTGAAACCGCTTTTGCGTAGAATCCATGGCTCGATAAGTGCCTTAGGAAGGGTGCGGGTTGAGAGAGGTCGTCAAGCTCTTTTGACAACTGAAAAAGATTTACCCTTACCTGTTATTATATTGGGTGTTATCGGAGTGAGTATTGGACTTTACTTTCTATTTGATCATTTATTTGCGTTATCTGTCATTGGATTTACGCCTGAAAAATCCATACAAGTTATTCTAACGGCGATGATCTATGTGTTGATGGTTGGTTTTCTTTTCTCGGTGATTACTGCTTATTTTTCTGGAATGGTGGGTGTCACTGCAAGTCCAGGAAGCTCTGTGGTGATTGCCGGTATTTTATTTGCTTCTTGGTTATTACTCATGGGAATCCGATCGTGTATTTCCGGTGAGTTGATCGGTGAGGCCTTGAAAGCTGCGGAAGCAATAGCGATTATTATCGGTGCAATTGTGACCGGGATTGCGGCGATAGCTAACGATAATAGCCAAGATTTAAAAGTAGGGCAATTGGTAGGTGCTACACCCTGGAAGCAGCAGCTCATGTTGTTGTTAGGTGTATTGGTTGCCTCTCTCGTAATCCCTTGGGTGATGCAATTGTTATTTGATGTTTATGGCATTGCAGGCGTGATGCCGAGACCGAATATGGATGCTGTGCAATCATTGCCAGCGCCCACAGCAGCATTGCTAGCTGCCATTACCACAGCTGTATTTCACCATGATTTACCCTGGTCCATGATGAGTTTAGGCGCACTTATTATTTTGAGTGTTGTGTCTGTGAATCACGTTATCAAAAGTCGTCTCTCTTTTCGATTTTCGGCGTTGGGTGTTGCGGTGGGCATGTATCTACCTTTATCAACCTCTTTTCCGTTACTTTTGGGTGGATTGATTGCCTTTCTTGCTGAGCGTCGTGTTAAACAGAATGAGAAAAAACAGATTGGGACTTTGATTGCTTGTGGTTTAGTTGCAGGATCGGCCTTGATGGATGTTGTTTTAGCCGGTGTGTTTTCGTTTTCGCATACGCAAGATATTTTGTGCTTCATGCCAGAGAAGTTATCTTCTCTGGCTGTTGCTTTGTCTGTCTTAAGTATCTTGTTGCTCGGTACTTGGATGATGCGACGTATGAAGAAATAAATGAGTCTGGTCATGCGCTAGTGTTCGCCGATGTGCTCTAAAATAACTGAGTGGTGAACACTGAAAAAGATCGAGTAGTTTTTCCATGTAAATACAAGCATAACGATCGACTTGATATGCAAAATAGCTTTCTTCAGCACCAGAGCGAAACACACGTCCCCAAGTGGGGTTATAGTATGTCTCTTGTTTTTGAATCAGTTTTGCGACTTCTGCATCAATTTCTGAAAGATTTTCTTGTAGCTCACTAATGCGAGCATCAAATTGGTGTGTTTTTTCTTCCAGTCGTTGAGTGAATAGATCAATGTGTTCACTTTCAACTTCTCGTTTTAGACGCATGGTTTCAACAATTTTTTGCTCAATAGGTAAGGCTGAAATTTGTGCTGAAATTTCATTGCCCAACTCTTCGACAACAAGTGCTGTACGCCAATTACAATGTTTTTTAAGTCGAACAATATCGCCGTAAATGTGATCGCCAATGTATAGAATATCATCACCATTGACATTCAAATCTTGAGTAAATGTTCTTGCATTGCCTCCCTGGTAAACACCGGGGGTGATTGGGCCAGACAGATTAGTCATGCTTCCGGTTGCAGGATCAATTTTAAGAAATCGCAGATTATCATAAAAAAAGCGCGGTTTATTGGCAAAAGTTACGACATATTCAAATAAGTCGTGCCAAGTTTTTCCTTGAGGTAGGTAGGCGTTAATTGCATAATCAAGTAAGAGCTTAGTGTAGTTGTAGTCGGAGTTAGTGAGAATAAATAAGTGTTTTCCTGCGCGAAGATAGCGTTGTATATTGGCGACAAGCTCGGCATCTTTAATGACATAATGCTTCAAGTCTTCTGCAATAATGCGTTTTAAACTGCCATCTGCGTGGACTTTGTCAACAGCACTCAACACATCTGTTGCGATAATTCGATAACTAGGGAGAATCTGAGGCTCTTGATCTTTTAAGTCGACTAATTGTCTGTATAGAACACAAAATGCGATCGAGAAAGAGGTATCAATGACCATATAGTTAGGATCATTGAGATCAGCATAAGTACTTTTATAAAAAGATTGTTGTTCTGTAAAATGCATGACACGTGTGCCATGGTAGCTTTTTTTGATAATTCCGTAGCGATTAAGTTTCAAAATATTGCCATTTTCACTATCAATCACTAGACCGCGAATCGCATCTTGCATATTAAAAGCAAAGTTACGAATTTTTTCAGGATAGTGTTTATTTTGAATCAATGTTTCGATGACAAGTTTGAAGACTAAGGCTTCAAAATTCTCTGTGTGATAACGAATCAGTGTATGGTCCATATCTAGGCCAATATACTTAATTTTTTTAAGATTCAAGATACGATTGACAAATACTTTTTGACTCATGATCATCCTTTGAGAAATGTAATAGTACTAAGCTAAGACTCATGTCGTTCCCGCGGAAGCGGGAACGACATGAACATTAACGCTCATTTTACGTTATAATGCAGCAGCCAGGGCTATCTATAGCTAATGCAGTTTGTTCTTGCTCAACTATTTCTGCTTGTTGTACTTCTGGCTGTGTTGTTTTTTGATCAATCAAAAAAGATAAGCCTCTTGCGATACCTGCATGTTCCAGCCTTTTATTGTTGAGTTTTGATAAAAGTGGAATTAATGTTGGGACTAAAAAGGAGCCAAATGTTTTGCAATGTTGTGGTGTCCAATCTTCACCTGAAGCGAGCTCTTTATTAGGCATCTCAAATAGCATAGACAAACATCCTAAACGTTCTGCAAAAAATTTAACAGCCATCCCTAGGTTGGCTTTACCTGGCTCGTCTGGCTCATAGCACGACTCAGATTCAAGGTAAGGTGCTCTTTTTTGATACTCTGAAATAAACTCTCTTTCGAGTTCATTCATTTCTGGGTTTTCTGTGCAACCTAATCCTCGGCCCTCGGGGAACACATGAGGATTAGTTTCATCTCCGTGAATATCTAAAACAAGAGCGGCACCAGTTTTTAGTATTTCACGACGCACATAAAACACTTCAGGAGCATCTACTTCATTGTCATAATTATCCCACTCGCGATTTAAATCTTTACCCTGTGCGTTTGTCCTCAAGTTTCCATGATAAGAGCCATCTGGATTCATGTTTGGCACAATGTATAATACAGCGTGGTCAAAAAATTCCGAGGGTTGTTCTTCAAGTGACATAATAAGCCCTTCTGCGAACCACTCTGCCATTGTCTCACCTGGATGTTGACGAGCTAATACGTAGATATTTTTTTTATCAGGTCCAGGCTCTCCAATAGTGAGTAGGGTGATGTCTCGATCTTCTTTAGTTTTCCCCAACACTCTGACTGTAGAGTTTGGTATAGTGCTTGCCTCACGGATTAATTCTAAGTGACGTTTATAAGGATAAGATGCAAAAAATGCAATGTTAAGTGATGTGTCTGTGAGCTGACCCTCTATACTGAGTATCCCTGTTTCGGGATTGTATGTTGTGCTTAAGCGAGACCATGTTTCATCATCGCAAGATGCGGTCGCTCTGTAACTGCCACCTTTGTCAGTCCACCCGGGGTAAGAAACTTCGTTTGCGCCTTCAATATTGATTTTGAAGGTTGCGCCTGGCTCGCCTGCGAGTGTAAAGTTAAAAAATTGTTGGTGCGCGCTTGCGTTATCAGGCCGAATTCGGATTCGAATGTTCTGGATATCGCTATCTTCAATGATAGTTGCATTTCCACTGTCTTCTGGAACGATGATGGGCATACTTCTCTCCTTAATAAAAATCCTTTGGGACACACGAAAAACTTAACGTTCGTCCTCATATCGCCTGATACACTAATGTAAATTTGTTTAAACAACAAGCGTCGAATAATCAAATTTTACTAATAAATTGATAAAACCGCTCCAACATAAAAATGGCCCAAAAGCGATGGGTGTATTTTTAGATTGCTTTGTTTTTTTTAGATAAATGATCCCGATGATCACGCCGAACAACGATGCAATGAAAATGAGCAGTGGAAGTTTTGTCCAACCAAACCAGGCTCCGAGTGCTGCAAATAGCTTAAAGTCACCATAACCCATGGCCGCTTTATGCGTTAAGCGTTGATAAAGTTGAATGAAACCCCATAAACTGAGATAGCCGCATACTGCGCCTAAAACAGCATCGGTTAATGGCGCAAAGTCACCAGAGAGATTGGCAAGCAAACCAACCCAAAGCAAGCTCAAGCTGAGCTCATCTGGGATCATATGATGCTCAATATCAATGAAAGTGATGCAGATGGTAAGCCAGGTAAATAAAAGTGCGTAAATAAGCGAGACTGAAAACCCCAGTTTTATCGCGATCAAAATGGAGCATAAAGGCGTAAGAAACTCGACGAGCAAATAGCGCTTTGAAATGGGCGCGTGGCAAGCGAAGCATTGGCCTCGATTGATGAAAAAGCTAAGCAGGGGAATGTTATGCCATATCGGGATAGTCTTTTTGCAATGAGGGCAAAAAGATCGAGGCTTACTTAGATTGAATATCGCAGGTACGCCTTGCCAATCGCTTTCAAGCATGCGTGGCAGACGATAAATGACCACATTCAAAAAGCTACCGACTAAAAGTGAAAAAACACCTAATAAAATGAAACAGGTCATTGGCGAAGATAATAATAAATCAAGCGTCACAAAGCGACTCCTAATCGAAAGATGGGTAAATACAAAGCCAAAAGAAACAATCCCATTACCGCTCCCAATATGATCATGGTCAGAGGCTCTAAGAGCTTATTCCACAATAATGTGTGGCGTGTGATGGTTTCTTCGAAATGTGTCGCAATTTCTGAAAACATAGAGGCTAATTTACCCGATTCTTCGCCAATAGCAACCATTTCAATAAAGTCGGGTGAGAATCGTTGAGTTAGTCGCATTGCCTGTGTGAGTGATGCGCCCTCTCGAACTGCGTCGTAGATTTTTAAAAGTGCTCTTTCATATTGCGTGTTTCCAGCGATACTTTTAAGGAGTTTTAATGCGTCGATGAGTGGTAATCCTGCTTGGAGTGTGAGACTTAATGTACTTGCTATTCGTGTCATAATTAATGTTGAAACATAAGGGCCAAAATAGGGGAGTTGGAGCAAGCGATGATCTAGATATTGTTTGAATAAGAGATGATTTCGATAGAAGGTGCTTGATGTGAGTAATGTAAGTAATGCAAGGACGATAATGAGTGTGCCATAAGATTTTATCCAGTTTGTAAGCGTGATAAAAAAGCGTGTGATTTGGGGAAGCTCGACTTGAAATGTGTGATAAAAACTTAAAAACTGGGGTAGCACAAAAGTACATAGTGCAATGATTAGGCTAAATGAAATGATAACAATAAGTGTTGGGTAAGTGAGTGCCAAATAAAATTGTCGCTGTGTTTGAAGTTGCTTTTCTTCGTGATGTGCAAGTTTGAATATAGTGATATCAAACTGACTCGCTTGCTCACCAATAGCAATAAGTTGACACATCATAGGTGTAAAATATCGTGGGTATTGCTCGAGTGCTTTGGAAAAAGGTAATCCTTTTTGTAGGTGTTGTTGAATTTCTTCAATGAGCTGCTTAAGCCCATCATGATGTTGTGTCTTTTTTAAAGTTTCAAGCGCATGCATGAGAGAAAGATTTGCTTTGAGTAACACTGCTAATTGCTTAAAAAAAGAAACAACGAGTCTTTTTTTATTTGATTTTTGCTGATATCGCCCAAAGCGCTTCAATTGATGGGGTGTAATTCCGCGTCTTGAGAGGAGGATGAATGCAACATTTTTGTTACTGGCTTCGATGTATCCTTCGATGGGTTGTCCTTCTGAGCTGGTAGCCCGCCAATAAAATTGAAAACGAGGGGTTGGTTTAAACATATCACTTCCTTGTGATTGTAGAGAGAGGCCCTCATAGTCGACTACGAGGGCCTCTTTTTTTATAAGTGGCGTTCTTTTTCGCCGGTGTACAATTGTCTTGGGCGTCCAATTTTAGTTTTGGAGGCGACCATCTCCATCCAGTGTGACATCCAGCCGACGGTTCTTGCTAACGCGAAAATTACGGTGAACATATTTGTTGGGATGCCAATTGCGCTTAAAGTAATACCGGAGTAGAAATCCACGTTCGGATAAAGCTTTTTCTGAACAAAATAGTCATCTTCAAGTGCAATTTTTTCCAGCGCTAAAGCAAGCTTGAATAATGGTTCATCTTGTGCGCCAACAGCCTCGAGTACTTTATGACAAGTTTCTCGCATTACTTTTGCACGTGGGTCGTAGCTTTTGTATACACGGTGTCCAAAGCCCATTAATCGGAATGGGTCATTCTTGTCTTTAGCACGTGCAATATACTCTGGCACACGACTCACATCGCCAATCTCATGCAACATATTTAAGCAAGCTTCGTTCGCGCCGCCATGTGCAGGTCCCCAAAGTGCGCCAATGCCTGCGGAGACGCATGCAAAAGGATTCGCACCTGTCGAGCCCGCCAATCTCACGGTAGAGGTTGATGCATTTTGCTCATGATCTGCGTGTAGCGTGAAAATAGTATCCATGGCATCAACGATAATCGGATTGGGTTTCATATCTTCTGAGGGTACGCCAAACATCATATGCAAGAAGTTTTCTGCATAGGACATTTTATTTTGTGGGTACATATAAGGTTGCCCAACAGAGTATTTGTAGCTCATAGCCGCCAACGTAGGCATTTTTGCGACGAGACGAATAGCACATGTGTAGCGGTCTTGTTGGCTGTTGAGATCCATTGACTCATGATAGAAAGCTGAAAGGGCACCGACAATACCCACCATGATTGCCATGGGGTGAGCATCTCTTCTGAAACCATTTAAAAATTGGTACATTTGCTGATGCACCATCGTGTGATTGTTAACTAATCCGACGAAAGTTTCTTTTTCATTTTGAGAGGGCAGCTCGCCATTAAGTAGAAGATAAGAGACATCTAAGAAATCTTTTTTAAGCGCTAGCTCTTGTATAGGATAGCCTCGATAAAGTAAAACACCCTGATCTCCATCAATGTAGGTGATCTTTGATTCGCATGAAGCCGTTGAAACAAACCCTGGATCAAAAGTGAAATGATTAAGCTGGCTTAGCGGGGCAATATCAATTACGTCATTCCCAAGTGTAGGGGTGTAGATGGGAAGTTCTACGTCGTTATTGCCTGGAAGGCTTAAACGTGCCACTTTCTTCGTCATGGATGCTCCTGTCTTTGGGTGTCTTGATTCTTTATATTAATGAGCGCACTATATAAAAATGCGCTCTTACAGTCAATTTAGAAATGAATCGAAGCTATCTTTTTTGCATATTGTTTACCATATCATGTACTACGTTTGCTTTCCCTTGTTATTTAACGGTGATTAAAAGTGCTTGTTGGGATAACTACGAGGTGAATGTCCGTATGATTGATGTCACGAATGAAAAAGCCTTGGCGGCGACACAGATGTCTGAGGATGTTTTTTGGGCACGTCAATCTTTTGAGTGTAATCCGAAGCAAACGTTTCGCTTTGAAGCACAGTTTTCTCCTGCTATTTGGGAGGCTGATGAAGGTAAAATATATAAAGGTAAGCGCTACTGGTCACTTCCTGTGTCTACAGAAAATGCCGCAGCCTGGAATATGACACTTTGTTATCCTGATGATTTTGCAGGTGTTCCTTCACCTGAAAATGCAATTAAATGTGGTTGCGATAAATCGTTAGCGCCACCGATTACTGCTCCACAAAAAAAATCGTCTTGATTGATCTGTTGGGTTGTACTAGGATGGTTGTTGCCATAGTTATTTTTTAAGACAAGGAGTTCATAATGAAAAAGTTACTGGTGATGTTGTCTATAATGGCTTTAGGATTTTCAGCAAATGCTGTGTTTGCTGACAATACGATGCAAAATGCTGCTAAATCAACGACTGATGCTGCGAATGATTTAGGTAAAGGAACGATGGATGCGGCAGGAAAAGTTGGTAAAGCAGCTGAAGATGCAGTTAAAGGTGCTGGCGAGGCACTAGATAAAGCTGCAGATGGTGTTGAAAATATGGTGAAAGGATCTTAAGAATTTTTTCTTAGCTATGAAGAGTGTTGTGTCGCTCTTAAACTGAAGCCGTGCCTTGTGCATGGCTTTTTTATATCTTAGGGCTTATGAAAAATATCGAATTCTTCTTTGGATTTTTTAATTCGGTTATGCGGTCATCAATTGTCAACAGACCCTAAATTCCCTCTTTAAAAAAATCCGTCTCGATCTCGACGTTTTTTGTCAGTGCTGATCTTGAGAGTATAGCAATGAAAAAGGCGACTAGTCTTTTGTGTTTAATGTTATGGATTAATTTGAGCTTCGCGAGCGTTTTTCCGGTTGCTTTGATGGGAGAATCAGGGCGAAGGCTATCTGCTAAAATTTCAATCTGTTTGAATAGCGTCGGTCTTTTAAGTTGCGCTGAAGTTGAGACTCAACATGAGTTTTTAACTTTTCGATCATCAAATAATTTTACCTACACTTTATCTGGTGTTAAATCTAATACGCCGGGTATTGAAATTCAAGTGGGGTCATCGTTGTGTCAATTGAGCGATAACGGTTATTGTCCGATTCAATTTGGTCCTGATAGGGATGTGACAGTAGCGTTGGTACCCTCTGGCTCTTTCAATTCTTTTACGCTTGGTGGGATGGTATTGGGTTTAAATTCTGCTGGTTTGGTTCTTGATGATACCGTGAATAATCAGTCTCTGATCGTGCACGAGAATGCCAAGTCGTTTGTTTTTAATCAACCTATCTTTTCGGGCAGCTCCTATTCGGTGGGAGTCGCATCACAGCCTCAAGATTCAAATTGCATTGTCTTTAATGGTACCGGTACAGCGACGACAAATGTTTCTAACATTGTTGTTGCATGTGGTGTACCAAGTGCTGCAGTTGGAACGCAAAATGGGCATGTTGCACTCTCATTTGATGCCGGAGCGTCATGGAGCTTAGCCACAACGCCTAGTGTTGATGCGAGTGTAAACGGTGTTTTTGCAACGAACCAAAGTGAGCATCCGAATGGAACGTTATACGCCGCGAGCTCAGATGGCTTTGTGTATGTTTCAACCGATCTTGGGTTCACTTGGTCTTCTTTATCGACTTCTATCGATGGAACTGCTGTGAATGGATTGTTTGTTGTTCCTGGAGAGTACGATACGATTTATGTAGTAACTCAGGGCGGTGCTTTTGCTTCGCTGGTGAATAATCAAAGTCAAAATTGGATTGTGACATATCCTGGATTAGGTCCATTATATAGTATTTTCTACAATAATACGCTTGGGATATTTATTGTGGGGGCCTCTTCCGGGATGAGTTATCTTTCATCAGTGACACCATTAAACTGGACGCCGTTTCCTGTCATCCCTGTTTCTACTGATGCGGTGCTTGATGTGGGTTTGACTGATCAAGGCATGATGTTAGGTTTAGTGGGTGGAAATCTCTACGCCAATTTGTCCTCAATGTCGATTTTGGGGGCGCAAACATTAAGCTCGTTTTATTTAAATACCACAACAAATAATATTTATGTGGGCTCGGAAAATGGCTGGGTATCTTTGCTCAATGCAGCTGAATCACCGAATCAGCTCGGATTCGTAGAGTATAGTCCTATTCGTACTTTGTATTTTTTTGATTAGGAGTTTGGCATGATGAGCTTTCCTTCAAGATCGATCACTATTTCTAAAAAACTTCAAAATGGTCTTTTCATATTAACTTCTCTTTTATTAGTTCCTCATCAGATTTATGCTAAACCCTCTCTGTTGCCGCTCAAGTTTTTGGGTGTCTTACCTCAGGAGCAAACGCTTCATTTAACTGTGTGGTTAAAATTACAAAATGAGGCTAGGTTAAAAGAAAAAATCCAAGAGATATATGATCCTAGAAGTCCTTCATATCAGCATTTTTTAACGAAAGCACAATTTGATGAAAGCTATGCACCATTGTCTAGCACTCGTAATGCGCTGACAGATTATTTTAAACAGCATGGTTTTGATGTTCGCCCGAAAAACCGTTTTGCGCTAGAGCTAACCGGTGATGTGAAGACAATTGAGCAATTGTTTCATGTTAAATTGAACCGTTACCGATACGCAGGCCAAGAGATGTATCATTCTATGCTCAAGCCTGAATTAAACGCTACGTTGTCAGCTAATATTTCAGAGATTACAGGCTTTAGTAATCTGCCTCAGTTTAAACCATTTTTTCTTAAAGGTGCGGCGAACTATTTTCCAACAACAACTTCTCTGAACGGATTTACCGGGGCTCAACTTCAGACGGCCTACAATGTCGCTGATATTCCTTTGATAGATGGCACATCGATTGATGGGACTGGGCAAACCATTGTTCTCGTTGACGGATGTACACGAGCTACAGTGAATCAGCTGATAGATGGCGCCAATACTTTTATTGGTGATGCAGCAGGGTTACAGCCTCGACTTACTTATGGCCAAAATTTTGTAGTGATGGTGAATGGTCAGACTCTCACATCTTCACAGCTAAATGATCCGATATGTCGCGAGGATAGTGGTTGGGGACCTGAGATTAACCTAGATATTCAAGCCTCACACACGATGGCTCCTGGCGCAAAAACAGTGCTAGTGATTGATGATCAACTCGATATTGCGACAGTGATTGATACAATTACTCGCAGTGAAACTCACAGTTTAGCTGGGTTTGATAATGCAAATGTCTTGAGTAATAGTTGGGGCGCTGTTGAAACTTCAGGTGCTTTTCCAAATTACGAAACAGCGCTACAATTGGCTGCTGCAAGCGGTTTAAGTGTGAATTTTTCAACAGGAGATTGTGGCGATGATACAAATCCACAACAACATTGTGGTAACCCACCTTACCCGAGTGAGACATTGACCGCTGCCGTGAATTATCCTGCAAGCTCGTCTTGGTCAACTGCGGTAGGAGGGACCTCATTGTTTGTTGATGATGCTTGGCATTATGCTTTTGAAACAGGTTGGGGAAATACGCAGTCAGAGTCTGGACAATACGCTTTTTATGCAGGGGCGGGTGGTGGTATTAGTCAATTGTATCCTATCCCTTCTTGGCAGGCTGGCACAATAAAAGGTTTTGAGGCGGGTGGGTATACTTCACCCATATCAAATTATCGTGCTCTTCCTGACATAGCGATGCTTGCAGATAACGTGACTGGATTGCTTGTCTATGATGAGTATGATTGTCGCGGTTTATGTGGCCCAATCGGTGGCACGAGCTTATCTTCGCCGCTTTTTGCGGGCGTTCTTACACGAATTAATCAAGCGCGCATGCTAAAAAATATGCCATTACTGGGTGTGTCCGCTTCGTATCTTTACGAGAAAAATCCAGTGCTTTCAAAAGCGAATGCACTCAGTACAATTATTCCGCCTCATCTTGTGGTTGATGGCGCCGTACTCCCTTCGTCCATTAACGTGAATAATGCCCCATCTTCTTCTTTCGCTATACGTCTTAGTTCGGATATATTTTATACAATTTTTAGTTGGGACTCATCTTTAAGGATAGAGCCCAGTACTCAACCATGGAGTGATATTGTAGGGGTGGGTTCACCTAATGTGCCTTATTTTGTGACAACGATGATGACTTTATGACCACTGGCTGAGCATCATGCTTACTGGCGTAAAAGCACGCTGTAAAAAAAGCCATCCATATGATTTTCACCAGGGAGGATTTGTCGACCGTGCGCTGTTGCATGTCCCCAAGGTACATCGAGCTTTAAGGCTGTAGCATCATGATGTGTTTTGAGAAAATCCGCGATTTGTAGTTCGTTTTCCTCAGGCATGATTGAGCATGTCGCATAAACTAAACGCCCGCCTGGTGTGAGCATTTGCCAGAGCGTGTCTAATAGTTTGGCTTGAAGCTCGGCGATCCTTGTAATATCGTCTTTTTCTCGCATGAGTTTGATATCTGGGTGTCGTCGAATGACACCCGTTGCAGAACACGGAGCGTCGAGTAAAATCTTATTAAAGCATTGTCCATCCCACCATGTCTCTGGTGTTGTCCCATCGCCTGCGCATAAAGTAGCGGTATGTCCTAGACGATTTAAATTCTCACGTACTTTTTCTAATCGTTTTTCATCAACATCGAGCGCAATACAAGTTGCTAAATGAGGTTCTTTTTCGAGTATATGGCAAGTTTTTCCACCGGGAGCCGCACATGCATCTAGTACGCGGTCTTCTGGTTTTAAGTCAAGCAAAGAGGCGGCAAGTTGTGCTGCGGCGTCTTGAACTGCACAAAGCCCTTTATCGAATCCAGGCAGGCTGGTTACTTCACAGGGCGTCTCAAGTAAAAGCGCCTCTGGTGCATGAGCTAAGCGTTGTGCTTGGATACCTGACTCATGGAGACGGTTTAGGTAAGTTTCAACATCAACTTTACGCGTATTGACGCGCAAAGTCATCGGTGGATGTGTGTCAGTTTCATTTAAAATCGCTTGCCAATTGTTCGGCCAAGCATCTTGAATTTGTTTGACAAACCAAGGTGAGTGATTATTTTCAAGTGCGAGTTGAGGTGGTTTTCGGCAGTAATTTCGTAAGACTGCATTTATAAACCCTTTCGCCCAGGCTGCTTTACTTAAATTAACCGTTTCTTTGACTACGGCATACTCTGCCTGTTTTAAGAAATGTAATTGATACAACCCTAGTAAAATAATAAGCCAAATATCAATCTCTTTGGGTTTTTTTTTGACAAGAAATTTGGCTAGTGCTTCTAGATAAAAATAATAGCGACACACACCAAAAACGAGTTGACGTGAATAAGGCGTGAGCGGGCGAGTATAAGATGAAATCGTTGCTTTTTTTTGAACGATGAGACGAAGGGCGTCTAGTGCTAACGCTCGGTCATTCATGCGAAACTCATCCCAGTTTGGAGTGTTTGATGTGATTGGAGCCATGCATGAGTAGGTAGCACTTTTCCTCCAGGAGATTGAAGAAACGTAATTTGGAGTACTCCATCTTGTGTTGCAACAAAAATGCCTGTTTTATTAAGCTCAATGATTGTACCTGGTTTCGCATGGGTGGTTTTTTCTGTTTTTTGCGCTCGATGGATGCGAACAAGATCATTTTGTAAATAAGTGTAAGCGACTGGCCAAGGTTGATAAGCTCTGATTTTTCTATCAATAATGTCTATTTTTTGGTCCCATTCTAGACGTGCCTCTTCTTTTGTAATTTTAGGTGCGTAGGTTGCGTCTTCGTTTTGTTGTGGTGTGCGATGTACTGTGCCATTTGCGATGGTTTCAAGTGTTTGAAGTAATGGTCGAACAGCAAGCTCTGCGAGTTTATCATGTAGAGTCTCTGCTGTATCCGTCGCCTCGATGGAGATAGACTCAAGACAGAGCATATCTCCCGTATCTAATCCTTTATCCATTTGCATGATGGTGACACCTGTTTCTTTATCACCATGTAAAAGCGATTGTTGTATCGGAGAGGCACCTCGCCAGCGGGGCAAAAGAGATGCGTGCACATTGATACAACCATGTCGGGGTGTTTCTAGAACACGTGTTGGCAAAATAAGACCGTAAGCGATGACGATGAGGACATCCAATTCCAGTGAACGTAATGTCACAATTTCTTCATCTTGTTTAAAATTTAAAGGTTGGAACAAGGCAATATGGTGCGCTGTGGCAAACTCTTTGATTGGGGATGCCTGAAGCTTCCGGCCTCGACCTGCGGGTCTGTCTGGTTGCGTGTAGATAGCCTTGAGTGTGTGGCGCGAGTCGTGAAGCGCTTGAAGTGCTTGAAGACCAAATAAGGGGGTGCCAGCAAAGCCGATGTTGAGTGTTTTCATTGATGACGCGCTTGTTCTCGTTTAAATTTTTCCAATTTTTTACGTGCGATGCTTTGTTTGAGAGGAGATAGCTTGTCGATGAATAATTTACCATGCAAGTGATCAATCTCATGTTGAAAGCATTCACCTAATAATCCATCGGCGGTCATTTCGAAAAATTTACCATGCCTGTCTTGAGCACGGATAGTTACTGTTTTTGCTCGAATAACTTTATCATAAGCGCTTGGAACGGAAAGACAACCTTCGGTATATTCCATTTCTCCTTCGGCATGGATGATTTCTGGATTAGCAAGGACCAACTGCTGAGATTTATCTCCAATAGTATCAATGACGGATAAGCGAAGATTAACACCAATTTGTGGTGCGGCTAACCCCACACCGTTTTCGTGGTACATTGTTTCAAACATGTCCTCAATGAGTGTGTGTAGCGCATCGTCAAACGCCGTTACTGGGGCGTTTAGTTTTCGCAAGCGTGGATCGGGAAGGTAAATTACTTTTCGAAGCGTCATTTTTCAATATAGCCCGTAAAAGCGTTGTATTATATCTGAACTTAAGATAGATTAGTAGACCCGCATAACATGGAAGTTAGCCGTGGACAATCTTTACTATCTGTTAGCATTAAATCGCATGCCAAACATAGGCCCTAAAACAGCTCAAAAATTACTGTTGCGCTGGCCTAATCTCGAAGTTCTTTTTAATTTATCTACATCTGAGCTGTTGGCACATGGATTATCAGAGAGACTTATTTCAGCTTTTAAAAAAATAGACCATGCGGGTGTAGACTCTGATTATACTTGGTGTCATCAGCAGAAAAATCGTTTTATCTTAACGTGGGAGGATGAAGATTATCCTTCTGTATTAAAAGAAATTTTTGATCCCCCCTTTATTTTGTACGCCGAAGGTGAGTTGTCTTGTCTCCAAGAGCCGACGCTTGCAATAGTGGGGACGCGTGACCCTAGCTCGCTAGGGGTGGATATTGCCAAGCAATTTGCAATGGAGTTATCTTTGCATGGGTTAACGATTGTGAGTGGACTAGCCCGAGGTATCGATGCTGCGGCCCACGAGGGATGCTTATCTGGCACTGGGAAAACGGTGGCTGTACTGGGCAATGGGATAGATAGAGTTTACCCGAAACAACATCGTGGACTTTTAGCGCGGGTTAAGGACACAGGCTTGGTTTTGAGTGAATTTCCACTCGGCACTCCTCCGATTGCTGGACATTTCCCTCGTAGAAATCGTATAATAAGCGGTGTATCCTCAGCGATACTCGTTGTAGAATCCGCTGTACTCAGTGGTTCTCTTGTTACCGCGCGTTTGGCTTTAGAGCAAAATCGCGAAGTGATGGCGGTTCCTGGCTCTATCAGAAACCCCAAGACGGCTGGTTGCCATTATTTGCTCCAACAAGGAGCGAGGATAGTAACTACGTTGCAAGATGTATTAGATGTTTTTTCGCTAGAAGAAACTAAAAAGCAATTCGTAAAAAAAGCAGGCTCAATGGAGAATGCATTGCAGCATTTACTCCATTGTATGGGGGATGGAATAACAACTGTTGATCAATTAGCGATCCGCAGTGGGCGGTTGGTGGAAGACATCATTTGTGATTTGATGGAGTTGGAAATAGAGGGTGTTATTCAATCCCTACCTAGTGGCTATGTGAGGTGCGTATAATGAAAGATAGCAGCTTGTTCGATTTGTTGTTAGATCTGTTTGAAAGAACGATAACGCAATTAAAAGAGCGTTATCCTCAAATGACTGAAGCGACAGAAGCAGCTGACGCTCGTCTAATGTCAGAAGAAACCTTAAAAAATGCTGAGCTATTTGTAATTCCGAATAAAAAAGCAGCTGTCCATATGGCACTTGTTCAGTCTGCAAGTGAAAAAAGCTTCAGAGTGTTTACGACAGATGAACGTGTTAGATTAACTAAAATGAGTCATCAATTCCTCCACCGCTTGGTGACTTGGGGTGTTGTTTCACCTGATATGATGGAGCTAATTCTGAATCGTCTAATGTTTTCAGATTCACATCTGATTTCTTTAAGTGAGGTAAAGTGGACAGTCCGCAATACGTTAGCTGGAACTTTAGATGACGAGCAGTTGGCATTTCTTGATCTTGTGCTCTATGATAAGGAGCATGGGGTAACTGTGAATTGATGCAACTGCATGAGTAAATATTTGGTGATTGTTGAATCACCTGCGAAAGCGAAAACGATACAAAAATATCTGGGAAATGACTATGAGGTGCTTGCATCTTATGGTCATGTGAGAGACTTGCCTCCTAAAAAAGGCTCTGTTGATCCTGCGCATGATTTCTCGATGATGTAT
This sequence comes from uncultured Legionella sp., assembly GCA_964471225.1. Lineage (GTDB taxonomy): Bacteria > Pseudomonadota > Gammaproteobacteria > Legionellales > Legionellaceae > JAGVJT01. Next base: position 74,574 of record CAYYEZ010000051.1, read on the forward strand.
AAACCGATTGAACGCAACGCGCGTCATGTCGAAGCCATTGCTAAAGCCCTTAAAAAATCAGATGCTTTGCTCCTCGCTACTGACCCTGATCGCGAGGGTGAGGCTATTTCCTGGCATGTGTATGAGCTCATGAATGATCGTGGCCTATTGAAGGGAAAAGACGTACAACGCATCTTCTTTAATGAAATCACAAAGACAGCGATTATCGACGCTGTGGCACATCCACGTGATATCGTAATGGATTTGGTGAATGCGCAACAAGCCAGACGCGCTTTAGATTATCTCGTTGGTTTCAATCTTTCTCCTCTATTGTGGAAAAAAGTGCGTCGAGGACTGTCTGCAGGACGTGTTCAAAGTCCAGCGCTTCGTTTGATTGTCGAGCGAGAGGAAGAAATAGAGCGTTTTGTTGCACAAGAATATTGGCGATTAACGGCCATGTGCACACATGAAAACTCAGTTTTTGAGGCCAGACTTACACAGTTTTCGCATCAAAAACTACAGCAGTTTTCTATGACGGATGGGGTGCACGCCAACCAAGTCCGAGCTACGCTTCTTAAAGAGGCAAATGGTGTTCTAGTTGTTAGTCATGTCGAGAAAAAGCAACGTAAAAGACAGCCTGCAGCCCCTTTTATTACTTCAACACTGCAACAAGAAGCAGCGCGTAAACTTGGTTTTACAGCACGTAAGACCATGATGGTTGCCCAGCAATTGTATGAGGGGATTGATATTGGCTCTGGTACCGTGGGTCTTATCAGTTATATGCGTACAGACTCAGTTTCTCTTTCTAAAGAGGCAATAGACGAGATTCGGGCATTCATTAAAGACCGATATGGCGCAACACATTGCCCTGAAGCAGTGCGGTTTTATAAGACTAAATCAAAAAATGCACAAGAGGCACACGAAGCGATTCGTCCGACGTCTGTCAAACGCTTGCCTGAGCAACTTCAAAAGTCAATTACAACAGACCAATTCAAATTGTATCAATTAATTTGGAAGCGAACGGTGGCCTCTCAGATGGTTGATGCCTTAGTAGATACCGTTGCTGTTGATTTTAATGTCACAGATGCAAATCAATTTAGAGCAAATGGATCAACCATCGCCTTCCCTGGGTTCCTATCGGTTTATGAAGAAGGTCGTGATGATGCAAAAGATGATGATAAAGAGGCAATGCTTCCCACATTTACAGTCGGTGAGCGTGTTAAGCTTGACGATTTGGTTGCTAGCCAGCACTTTACAGAGCCACCGCCTCGTTATTCTGAGGCTACATTAGTCAAAGCACTTGAAGAATTTGATATTGGCCGTCCTTCAACTTACGCGACAATTATTCATACTTTGGTGCAGCGTGAGTATGTTATTTCTGATAAAAAACGTTTTATTCCGACCGATGTCGGTCGTATTGTTAGTCGGTTTTTAACAACTTATTTTACACAATACGTTGATTATCAATTTACAGCCCAGCTTGAGGACACGCTTGATGCGGTAGCTCGAGGTGAAAAAGATTGGAAGCCCGTATTAAAAGCGTTTTGGGATCCATTTATCCAACAGATTGAAACAATTGATGATCAGATTAGACGTTCTGATGTGACCACAGAAACTTTGGATGAGGCTTGCCCTAAATGTGCTAAACCCTTGGCCATTCGTTTAGGTAAGCGAGGACGTTTTGTTGGGTGTACTGGATATCCTGAGTGTGACTATACCAAAGATTTGGGAGGGGCGACAGGGGAGGAGCAGGCATCCTCTGTCGTAGAAGGGCGTGTTTGTCCGACCTGTGAAAGTGCCTTGCACATTAAAACAGGAAAATACGGACGATTTATTGGTTGTAGTCAGTATCCTAAATGTACTTTCATAGAGCCCATCGAAAAGCCAACAGACACGGGTGTGAATTGCCCGAAATGTCATTCAGGCAGCTTATTAAAACGAAAATCTCGACGCGGTAAGATTTTTTATTCTTGCGCACGCTATCCTGAATGTGATTATGCGATATGGAACGAACCTATTGCTAAGCCGTGCCCAAATTGTGCTTGGCCTATTTTGACACTTAAAGAAACGAAGCGAGCGGGAAGACAACTACTTTGTCCAAATTCTGGATGCGGGCATATCGAGTCTGAATGATTTAGGGGTACTTTAACCAAGCCTTAAGTCACGGGCGTGGTTTTTCTAAGTTTTCTTGTTCTTGCTGCTTAAAAAAATCATTGAGCTGAAGAAAAACTATTTCAGAAGAGTTGCTGAGTTTCAAAAACTGTTGTTGTAAATGTGTTCTTAAAGCAAGCTTGCGCTCGTTATCTGCAATATAATCAAGAAAAGTCGCAACCATAACGTGCTCCTTCGATGGATTATGAGACATCATGCTTATGTACTCTCCAAATAATGTTGTTAAGACAGGAGAGCGTTTTACAAAATTATACTGCATGTCATGTATCGGTATTTTCCCAAACTCTAAAGCTTCCGTCAGAGACATATCTCCAGTGACTAGTGCATGATCATATCTGGAGTATTTTAGATAAGATCTAAAAACTTCTGGCGGCATAATACCTCGAATCAAGATCAAATCTGGGTGCGAAGACGTTTGAGTGATTTGACCTGTTGCATAATCGTACTTACGTACCCGATACTTTGAGTCGATTTCTAAATGTCGTTTCCCTGGGGCAATGACAATTAGTGGTTCTTTGGCTGTATTTCGTTCTAACAGTGTTTCTATGTATCCCTGATTCAGCGAAGAAAAATGAGATCGGCCATAACAAAAATAATAATCCCCTGTGCCGATACGATATTGGAGATTTCCAGAAAATTGTTTTCCTAAAAGCATTGGAGAGTCAAGGAGTTGTGATTTCTCATATCTAGACATTTTCATCATACTAGATTGTAAGTGTTGATTTGACGCGTACTCTGGAACATAAAAAATACTTGGATGCTCAGAATAACGCTGATTTCCTGCCACAATTACCATCGCATCGTATTGAGTATCCCGTAAACTATAAAATTCAGTGTTGAAAAAAGGGGGGGTAGATTTAACAAAAGGTTGATCAATCCATAAATCTATTTCAAAGTTTGATACTTTTTCTTTCAATAAACAATACATGCGATGAGCGGACATCCCATCACCGTAACCGTCCGGATACGGCTCTGTATACACTAATACATGTTTTAAATTTTCGGCTCGAGAAAAAAAAGAATGCTCAGATTGAGTTTGCACTTTAGGAGAATAAAAAAACCGCATTGAGATCAATAAACATATTGCTAAAGTAGCAGAGCTTGAAATCGCTAATGTGAAAAAATAAGAACTATCAGATACTTTCATTTGGTGAAAATTAAATTTACTTGATCAAATTATAATCATAAAAAAAGATTAGTCAATATTTTTATTTTTCATATATCGTAATGTAATACCGATAAGCAGAATTCAGCATATGTTTAAAAACCTCAAAATTTATTCTTGACAATGTCTAAATTGATTTTATTTATGATACAATGCTCAAAATAAAATCAATTCAGGCAGGTGTATCTTGAGAAAACTATTTGAAGAGGCTAAAAATATCGTTTTTACGATTAAATTTAATCGAGAAGCGCATCAAGAAGTTCAGCGAGAAGTTCATCGAGACAAAGCTAATGCTTTAATTGTTAATTTAAATCAAGAAACAAGAAGAAATATTTCTAAAGACGAAAGATTTCGTGGCATTTCTAAAGTATAGCTATGTTTTTTCTTATATAATTTAGGCGTGATTTTTCAAAATACTTCTGTTATAGCGCCCATTTCATCGGTATTAATTTGTGATGTTTTGTCCAAGCTTAGTTTTTCAGAGCACAGGGATGCAAAAAGTATTTCAAATGCAATCTATGGTATAGGTCTGATTGCGAAAGCAGGTCGATTAGAGGGGAGGATCGAGCTTTCATTTTTTCATGTTCTTTTGAATTTTCTCACAAGCAGTAGGCCAGAAGCTCAAGCCATATCGAGTACGTTGTATGGCTTAGGTGAGTTGGCTAAGTCCGGTCGATTGGATGGGGTAATCGATATTTCATTGTTTCAGAGTCTTTTGGGTTTGCTTGAGAGGAGTAGACCGCAAGCTCTACATATCTCAAATACTGTGTACGGCTTGGGTGAGATAGGGAAATCAGGTCGACTGGATGGGGTAATCGATATTTCATTGTTTCAGAGTCTTTGGAGTTTGCTTGCGAGGAGTGCACCAGAACCTAAACATATATTAACTCTGCTTTATGGCTTGGGCGAGTTAGGCAAATCTGGTCGATTGGTTGGAAAAGTTGATATCGCATCCTTTCAAGGTTTTTTGAGTTTGATTGTAACGAGTAAGCAAGATTTTCAAGCGGTATCGAATACGCTGTATGGCTTGGGTGAGTTAGGGAAATCAGGTCGACTTGACGGGGTAATCGATATTTCATTGTTTCAGAGTCTTTTGGATTTGCTTGCGACGAGTGCGTCAGAGCCTCAAAACATATCAAATACGGTGTATGGTTTGGGTGAGTTAGGCAAATCTGGTCGATTGATTGGAAAAATCGATATTTCATTGTTTCAGCGTCTTTTGGATTTGCTTGCAGCGAGAGGACCGAGTGTTCAGAGTATATCAAATACGGTATATGGTTTGGGTGAGTTAGGCAAATCCGGTCAATTGGTTGGAAAAATCGATATTGCATCGTTCGAGGCCCTTTTGGATTTGCTTGCAGCCAGAGGACCGCGCACTCAGGACGTCTCAAATACGTTGTATGGATTAGGTCAGTTAGCAAAATTTGGAAAGCTACGTGGTCAGATTGAGGGTGCAAGGCTTGACTCATTTTTTGAAAAAGTAGATTTAGATGGTTTCCATAACATTGATTTAGAGCAAACGTTATTGGGTTTATCTGAGCTTCGATTTTCAGGTTCAGGTGTTATCAATAAACTTTTTAGGTTATTACTGAGTCGCTCTTATGTGCACCCTGGAGAATGCATTACGATATTACACTTTTACACGAATCTTTCTCGAGATAATGTGATAAAGGAAGGATATTTCGAACGTTTATGTTCGTATATGGATGCTTATCGATTTGATCAATTTAGTGCGACTCAGCAACAGCGTCTTAGAGAAATTTTATCAGTTTTAGATGAGCATCACCGCATTCGTCTTGAGGTGTGTCTTGGTCTTGGGACAACAGCGATATCTGCTAATGATGCTGAAGTGCTTCCTGATGAATCAATGATAGAAGAGGATGCGGTAGGGCCCGCGCCCTCACGTGCTCCAGAAGGGGCTCGCATAATTTATCGCACTAATGCATCAAGAGCACCTGTTCCTGACACCTATCAGACTGAAAAAGAGCGTAGTCAGATTTTTAATGCGATTGCGAATGAAGATTTAAGAGCGTTAGAGAAACTCTTAGGGATTAGTGCGCCTACCCCAAGTCATCAACAGGTCAAGTCAAAGGAACCTCGGTTTTCTTTTATGGGTGTGACGCGAGAAGAAGTTGCGAGACGAGAGGGTTCTCGGGTTGATATCGATAATAAGAGAACGGCGAATCGTTTGGTGAGTCATTTTTTAGAGCGCACAGAGCCAGAGGCCTTAAAATATTTGATAGCGCATTCTCGTCATGATTATTTTGAGCGAATGTTGCGCGCGTGTAGCAAGCACGAACAATATCAGTTTGCGATTAGGAAAGCTCTGCATCTTATTTTATTGCATCTTCCATCAAAAGAGCTGGATGCAATGATCTCAGATTTGATTGTTTTGGGCTTTTATCGAGACCATCGTGCGACGTTGTCGCTGATAGATGGGTTGCAGTTAAGAAGACTATCGCATTCTGACGAGTCTTTATTGCTTCATACTCGTCAAGAAGAGCTGATGCATGAGGCGATACGCCATCATGAACAGCATCATCCGCATGTGACCGAGACGCTGATGGGTTATCGCACGTCGTTATCAACACATCCTGAAGAGATGGCCGCATTTACTGAGATCAGGAATGAATTGCTCGAGGCGCAAGTTTCTTTAGCACCGGTTTCAGAGATAGCACCCGTTGTGCGTGAGCCAGCTGTTGTGCGACAAGCCCCTGTTTTTGTCGAACAGTCATTGATGCAGGCCAACGAGGAAGCAAATATGAACGCATGTTACAGCGCAGAGACCGTTCAAAAATTGTTGAGTTTAAAATTAGATTACATGGGTGGTGAGAGGGATATCGCTCTTTTTGCGCCGCTAGACTACGCAGAGGTGCCAGAGGGCGGGGTGATTTTGACGCGCTTACTTGAACATTTAGGAAACCAAGAAGAGGTTGCGTCAACGGAAATGCTTTTACCAATTTGCATTTCTAATGATTGGGTGGGTTTACGGCTGATAGTCAATGAAGCAGAATCAGCGGTTGAGTGCACTTACTACGATAGTCTGTCTAGTGAACCTTATAAAGATGTTGTGGGCTCTGCGGCGGTCAATGCGGTGAAAGAAGTTTATGCTGGATTTTCTGTTTCTTTTAGGGTGCATAGTCGTTATAAGCAGCAAGATGGGTCGAGTTGTGGTGCGTATTTGATAGAAAATATGATGCACGATTTGCGACCTTCTGTGATTTCTAAAAAGTGTGATGCAGAACTTTTTAGAAATGCTCATCTTAGGTTTTTACGGGAGCGTGATCCTATATATTACGATAAACATCTTCAAATGGCGCAAGCTAATGCAAATGCTTCAATATCGGGAAGCTCTAGCGGACAAAGGCCGATATCTCTTGTAAGCGCGTCATTGTTTCGTAGCAAGGGAGTAAAGCGAGCTCATCAGGAGGCTTTTGATTCTGCTCAGCAGACCGATCGGCAATATAGAAAAGGGCTAGGTTAGGAGTTGTTGATGACAACAGAGCCGATTTTTGGTTGTGATGATTAAATAAGTCAATTTTATTTTATGCTTTAAATGGTATCTCTCCAGCACGTCATCCTTCAAACGGTGTAGCTGTTTGAAGGATCTCCTGAGTGCTATATCTCCCACGGTTTTTTGAATGGGTTGGGTTTAGGCGCTGCTGTTGGATCATTTTTCGCATCTTCTACGCGTTGCTCTGGTGTACTGTTGACTCGTTTATCAATGTTCAGCGTTGTTTTATTAAATGCAACCAACATGGAGAGTAATGACGGTGAGACAGGAGCGCCGGGGATCAGTTCTTTGGGTCTTGCTTTGAGCTCTTCTACTAATTTTGAGCGCTCAATCGCGGCCATGCGTGAGATTTGTTGTTGTGATAAAACCTGTGGCTGTGTTTGTTGGGTACAACGCAATCGACACATTTCAAGTTTCAGCATGAGCTGTGGCTGACTTGCGAGGTCAATCCTTGGTAAGCGTGTGGCTGTAGGATTTAAAATATCTTTTGGTAATGGAGGGCGCGCAGCGGGTTTTGGTTCTGGCGGTCTTTGTATTCTTGAAAAACTTGCTTTAGGTGTTGGGCGAAGTTGTAATGTAGATTCTGCTCGCTCTGATTCAGCTGCCTGACTACGATTTAATAGTTGAGTGAGTGAAATAATTGAGTTATCAAGTGCATTCAGTCGTGTTTGAAAGAAGCTAATTTTATCACGTTCAAAATCAATTTTATTGATGAGACTCTTTCTTCTTTCTTCTAAAATTACTTGCTGAACTCGATCGTCTTCCTCTGTTCTTAAACGTGTTCTTTCAAGTCTGGGTTTTAATGTGAGGTAAGTCTGCGCTGCTTTTTCTCGTTCCTCTAAAGAAAGTTCATCAAAAGATGTTTGCTTATTGATTACATATAAGACACCATTTTTTTGAACAATGGCTTGTTCAGGTGCGAGCGCACTTCTAAAGTCATACCAAATATTGACTTGTTGCTGGTAGCTATCGAGACGCTTCCAACCCTCAATAAATGACGGATCTATCTCGTCTGGTGTCATACTTTGAAGTATAGTTATTTCTTGTTGATAAGCGCTTGCAGCTTCGTTCATTCTAGCTTCAAGATATGCTGCATCAACCAAATCGCCTTCTTTGAAGGTATAAAGTTCATCATCGATTTCTTGTTGAATCCGTCTTTTTGTGTGTAGTAATGAAATACTTTCTTCAATCGCAAGAAACTCATGATCTAATGCGTCTACCTCACTGGTTGTGAACGACATTTCTTTTAAAAGTGCTTCTCTAGCTTTTTCATAGTGAGTGAGTGTTTCCTCGAGAGAGAGAGGGGCTTCAACCTGATGCGCTTGAGTTGCTTCGGGTTTGAGATGACGATGTAACATTCGAGTCTGTTGTTCATTTTCTTCAATACGATGAATATATTGTCGCGCCTTCTCTTCATCATGCTCTAAGCTTAGTATGAAGTAGGCTAGGTGCTGTTTTTTTTGTAATTCAAGATTTTGTAAAAACATAGCCAGGTCTTGCGCAGCCAGCTCTCGTTGAATCGCTTGGTTTAAGCAAGCTTGAGTCAACTTTCCTCCTGGAGACTGCATAAATTTCACAGCATCGATAGCGCTTTTTACTCCAAATCGACTGAGAAGCTCATTGATTGCGGCCTCATGAGGCGGTTTTTGTACAGGGGTGAGAGAAGCAAACCAGTGATCAAAAGGAAGCGATAGAGTATGTTGCATGTCAGTATGCCTTGTAGGAATTGCAGTAATTATATACCTAGCTCTTGATAAATCCTAATTTTTGAGTCGATATAAGATTCTAGTTCAATTTATCCTGATAAAAGATTGGTATGTCGGCTGATTTGCGTTAAAATGGCAGTATGCCTGAAAATAATATACCTTCTAATACTTACTGTGGTTATGTCGCAATTGTCGGTAGACCGAATGTAGGAAAGTCTACTTTGCTGAATCGTATTTTGCAGCAAAAGCTTTGCATTACTTCTAAAAAGCCGCAAACAACGCGCCATACAGTATTAGGAATACAAACTACAGAGACTCATCAGACGATCTACGTTGATACTCCTGGTCTTCATCTTGGAGAAAAAAAAGCGCTTAATTATCTGATGAATAAAGCTTCTAAGCGTGTTCTGCATGATGTTGATGTTGTTTTGGTGGTTGTTGATGCAACGCGTATCACGTCTGAAGATGAATACGTCTTCAGCTTGTTGACTCACCTTAAAGTGCCCTGTTTACTCGTTATCAATAAAGTCGATGCGTTGCGAGATAAGGGGCAGTTATTACCGTTGATCGAGCGCTTGCAGCAATATCATCCATTCGATGCGATTGTGCCTATTTCTGCAAAAACAGGGAAACAAGTTACACATCTTGAAGAAATGATTCAGCCTTTGTTACCAGAGGGGCCTCATTTATTTGAAGAAGATCAACTCACAGATCGCCCCATTCGATTTTTGTGTGCAGAGTTATTACGTGAAAAGATATTTCGATTGTGTGGGCAAGAGTTACCTTACTCAACTTCTGTTGAAATTGAGTCTTATAAAGACGAAGGTGATTTAGTCCATATGCACGCATTAATTTGGGTTGAAAAAGAAAGCCACAAGCGCATGATTATCGGAAATAAAGGCGAGAAGCTAAAAGCGATTGCTAGTGGCGCTCGTTTAGACATAGAAAAATTGATTGATAAAAAGGTGTTTCTGCAGTGTTGGTGCAAGGTAAAATCAGGCTGGTCTGAGGATGAGGGTGCATTGAGGCAATTAGGATACGACTAGTTATGTCAACATCACCTGAAACTCTGTTAGCTTTTGTATTACATCGGCGAGCAGTCGGTGAGACTAGTATGCAGGTGACATTTTTTACCCGCGAAAAAGGGCTTATCCGTGCACGTGCACGAGGTGGTCGAAAACAGTCGAAGCAAGCAGTGCTAGCACCTTTTATGCCCTTATGGTTGTATCTCGATGGACATCCTTCGGGTTATTATGTAAAAGATGTTCAAATTCAAGCGTGCTGGGGGGCGTTGCCTCATTTAGCCGCGGTGCCAGGGCTATATCTCAATGAGTTGCTATATCGATTTTTGCATCCTGAAGAAGAAGATCACGCTTTATTTACATTATATGAGAAGACGATTCAGCGTTTAATGACGGTCCAATCTCAATATGATGTCGAAGCTATCTTACGCCAATTTGAGTGGCATCTTTTAGCGCTTCTAGGTCATTTGGTATCGTTTACGTATGAAGCTTACCAAGAGCAACCTATTCAAAAAGAGCGGCATTATGAGCTTCATCCTGCGACAGGATTTGTCTTATCATCTTCTGGTTTTTTAGGGCAAGAAATTCTTGCGATGGCTGAAGGCTTGTGGGAGGACGCGGCTGTTTTAAAAACAGCAAAGCGCGTCATGCGTTGTTTGATTTTTGACGCGCTGAATGGTGCACCAATCCACACACGCGAGCTTTATGCTGGCAGATAGTGAGAGTTGCTGCTACGATTAAATTAAAGCATTTTATAAGAAAAATAGGGTGGTTATGACCGATACAATTGTCATTCGTTTAACAGGTGATTCAGGAGACGGGGTTCAATTGGTCGGAGAGCAATTGACGATTACTGCTGCACTTGCTGGAAAAGAGGTGCGTACTCTTCCTGATTTTCCCGCAGAAATTAGAGCGCCCCTGGGAACTGTTGCCGGTGTCTCGGGTTTTCAATTAGCCATGGCACAAAAAGCAATTTTTACTGCGGGTGAAACACTCGATGTGTTGGTTGCTTTGAATCCTGCCGCTTTGAAAAATGCTCTGGGGTATTTGAATCAGGGTGGGCTTCTGATTATCAACGAAGAGTGTTTATCACCGAAAGATTGGGAAAAGGCAGGCGTGAGTCCTGATTTACTTGAAAATGCTTCGGAGTATTATCAAGTGCTTTCTGTGCCGCTGATTACAAACACCTTGAAAGCATTGGAGGGGTTAGATTTAACACAACCTCAAGCTAAAAAGGCAAAGAACTTTTATGTGTTAGGATTAGTCCTTTGGTTGTTTGATTTTTCAACAGAAGTAGTAGAAGCATTTATCGAGAAAAAATTTAAACTTAAACCGGTATTCGTTGAGGCCAACATACGTGCGCTCAAGGCAGGGTTTAATCATGCAATGACACTCGAATTGTCTCGTCAAACATACAGCATGGGACGCGTTGAAAGAGAGAAAGGTGATTACCGACAAATAACAGGCGTAGAGGCAATTTCTCTTGCTATTGCAACGCTCGCGACACGGTTACAGCTACCGGTATTAGTGTCTGGTTACCCGATTACACCGGCTTCTTCAATTTTACAAGAATGCGCAAAACTTTCTGAGTTTGGTGTGCAGCTTTTTCAAGCGGAAGATGAAATTGCCGCAATTTGCGCTTGTTTAGGTGCGGCTTACGGCGGTGTTTTAGCCTTTACTTGTACCTCGGGTCCTGGTTTAGATTTAAAAAGTGAGGCTTTAGGGCTTGCTGTGGCGACAGAACTTCCTCTTGTTGTTTTAGATGTTCAACGTGCGGGTGTATCGACTGGAATGCCCACTAAAACTGGTCAGAGTGATTTGCGGCAAGCGCTTTATGGTCGACATGGCGAAGCACCTTTACCTGTATTTTCTGCGTCTTCTCCTGCTGATTGCTTCAATACCATAATTGAAGCAATGTCTGTTGCTGTCACTTATATGACACCGGTGATTGTCTTGTTGGATGCATATTTAGTGAATGCGGCGGAGCCTTGGCATATCCCTGATCCGGAAAAAATTCCGATGCCAGAAATCAGTTTCAATCGCTTTCCAAAGCCTTATATGCGTGATGAAAATTTAAGCCGAAGTTGGACGATTCCAGGTACAACAGGATTCATTCATCATCTTGGTGGATTAGAAAAACAAGGTGATGAGGGCAAAATTAGCTATGACGCAAAAAATCACCAAGAGATGGTGAATTTACGCGCACAAAAAATTGCAAATGTTGCAAAATCATATGCGCCCTTAAAGCTCGAAGGTTCTCCCGATGCGGATATCTTATTAGTTGGATGGGGGAGTACGGAGGGAGCTTTGCTTGGTGCTACGATTGAAGCACATCATCGTGGGCTGTCCGTTGCACTTCTTCAGTTGCGCCATTTAAATCCATTGCCTGAAGATTTGGGCGAGGTATTGCAACGCTTTAAGCATGTGTTTGTCGCGGAGTTAAATTCTGGCCAATTGTGCCAGCTACTGCGTGCCGAGTATTTAGTGAATGCACAAAAAATTAGTCAGTGTAATGGCTTGCCCTTTACAGTTAGTGCCATTTTGGACGCTCTTGAATCAAAGGTTAATCATGGAAAAATCAACATACACGCGTGAAGATTTCACACATTCAAATGAAGTTAGATGGTGTCCCGGCTGTGGTGATTACGCCATTTTGGCTGCATTGCAGCGTGTGTTACCAGAGCTTGGGCTCGCGCCTGAAAAACATGTCTTTGTTTCAGGTATTGGTTGTGCGGGACGTCTCCCTTACTACATGAATACGTATGGTTTTCATACGATCCACGGTCGTGCAACGGCCGTGGCAACCGGTCTGAAAGCGATGCGTGATGATTTATGTGTATGGGTGATTACCGGCGACGGTGATGCGTTGAGTATCGGTGCGAATCATTTGATACATAGTTTGCGTCGTAATGTGAATTTAAAAATTTTACTTTTTAACAACCAAGTTTATGGTTTGACTAAAGGTCAATTTTCACCAACCTCTCAAAAAGGACAAGTGACGAAAACGTCTCCAGAAGGCGTTGCTAATCATCCGGTGAATCCGTTAATGCTTGCTTTAGGTGCAGGTGCAAGTTTTGTGGCTCGCGCTGTGGATAAAGATCCGGTGCAATTGGCAAATATTATTAAAGCTGCTCACGCGCATGCTGGATGTGCTTTTGTTGAAATCTATCAAGACTGTAATATTTTTAATCATGGTGCCTTTGATGCGTTTGCTTTAAAAGGAAATCGTCGCGATCATACTTTACTGCTTGAACATGATGCGCCGATGTTGTTTGGTGAGTCTCAGGGTTTAAGACTTGTAGACGATGCATTAGTTAAAACACAAGAAGCCAAAGAGGCCTGTCGACATGATGTACGTAATCTTAATGCAGCGTTGCGGCTAACGCAGTTATCACATCCCGATTTTCCTGTGCCTTTGGGTATTTATTATCAAGTTGAGCGCGAATTATTTCATTTAGCAACGAGACATCAAAAATCAAATGAAGATCTAAAAGCACTGTACCGAAAAAAAGCATATTGGCAGTGTTGATCTCATGCTATGGTTCGCGTTTATCATGGTGTCGCCAGAGGTGATAGACGTTATTTATAGTTATCATGTGCGAGGCATGTAATGAAAGATCATGATATGACACTTCAATTAGCAAACGAAATGATTTTAGCTGCATTTCAGGAAGCTAAAAAATTGTCATTACAGCCGTTATCCATTGCTGTACTTGATTCAGGTGGTCATCTTATTGCATTTCAGCGACAAGATAAGTCTTCTATTATGCGTTTTGATATCGCATTTGCGAAGGCTTATGGTGCGCTTGGTATGGGTATGGGGTCTCGAGGCGTGGCAAAAAAAGCAGAGCAAATGCCTCACTTTATGGAAGGTGTTATCGCTGCGTCAAAAGGGAGGTTAGTCCCTGCTCCAGGTGGCGTGCTGGTTCTGAATGAGCATGATCACATCATCGGTGCACTTGGGGTGAGTGGAGATTGTTCTGATAATGATGAGCACGTTGCAATCATAGGTATCCAGGCCGTTGGCTTAAAGGTAAAGATTGATTAGTCGTATAAAATAGTTGATCCATCCTTTGATGTGTTCGATTGATTCTTTGGTGAGGTTGGCATTGACGAGAGATTATCAGTATAATCTAGCCTCTTTGACCTCCTGAAGGATTTTCATGCAGTTTATTGATCTGAAGACCCAATCTAAAAGGATTGAGGCACCACTATTTGCTCGTTTTAAAACCATCATGTCTCAAGCGAGTTATATTATGGGGCCGGATGTTGCAGAGTTAGAGAAAGTTTTAGCCTCTTTTATTGATGTTAAGCATGCGATTACTGTTGCAAGTGGCACGGATGCGTTGTTGATTGCGTTGATGGCATTGGGTATTGAAGCAGGTGATGAAGTTATTACCACTCCATTTAGTTTTTTTGCAACAGCTGAAGTTATTGTTTTATTGGGTGCAAAACCCGTTTTTGTTGATATTGATCCGTTAACTTACAATATTGACCCTGAGTTGATTGAAGCTGCAATCACCGAAAAAACAAAAGCAATTATGCCTGTCAGTCTCTACGGGCAGTGCTCAGATATGGCTGCTATCAATGCGATTGCTGCAAAATATAAATTACCTGTAATTGAAGATGCGGCACAAAGTTTCGGTGCAACGTATGAGGGCAAATTTTCTGGCGGATTGTCGACGATTGGTTGTACCAGCTTTTTCCCATCGAAGCCATTGGGCGGCTATGGTGATGGTGGTGCTTGTTTTACGAACGATGACGAGCTTGCTCAGCGTATGATTGAGATTCGTTTGCATGGTCAGTCTGAGCGTTATCTACACACCCGTTTAGGTATTAATGGTCGTTTAGATACATTTCAAGCAGCAGTATTACTAGAAAAAATGAGAATTTTCCCTGAAGAAATTGAATTAAGACAAGAGGTTGCCAGTCGGTATGCTTCACTTTTGCCCAAAGAGATTCGGACTCCTGTGATTCGTCCCTCGAATAGAAGTGTTTATGCACAATATACGATTGAAGTGCGAGAGCGTAACGCTGTACAAAAAGGTTTGCAAGAGCGAGGTGTGCCAACTGCCGTGCATTATCCTTATGGACTACACCAGCAGCCAATTTTAAAACAACTGTTTCCCGATGCTGGGCATTTTCCAATTACTGAACATGCAGCGAAACATGTATTGAGTCTACCAATGCATCCTTATCTTGTTGAAAGCCAGCAAGTGGAAATTGTTGAGGCACTCAAAGGGGTACTTGATGTTGCTGTAGAAGTTTAAAAGAGGAGAATTCATGAAACGCGTACTTTCTGTTGATTTACCATCTCATATCGGGGAGCGGGTCAGAGTTTCTGGCTGGTTGCATGCGTTGCGCTCATTTGGAAAAATATATTTCTTAGTTTTACGCGACAGAAAAGGTTTATCTCAAATTATTGTTGAAGATAGAGAAGTGTTTGCGCGTTTACGTGACTTGCAGGTAGGATCTGTGCTGACAGTTTTAGGTGAGGTTTCTAAAAATGACAAAGCGCAATTAAAGGTAGAAATTATCCGTCCTGAAATTACAATTGATGTGTCTATTACAACGCCTCCATTAATCGAATACGTCAAGCCTGAGATCCCTTACGAGTTAGATTTTATTCTTGATCATCGTGCTTTGTCGCTTCGCAATCGTAAGATTCAAGCGGTCTTTACGATTCAAGCCGAGATGGCGCACGCTTATCGACAATATATGCACGATGTTGTTGATGCTGTTGAGTATTTTTCACCCAATATTATTGGTGCTTCAAGCGAAGGTGGTGCTGAGTTTTTTAATGTCGACTATTTTGGATACACTGCGACTCTCGCACAAAGTAGTCAGTTATATAAGCAAGTTATGGTGGGTGTAAATGAACGTGTGTTTGCGTTGATGCCATTCTTTAGGGCTGAAAAATCACATACCACTCGACATCTTTCAGAAGGTAAGCAGTTTGAGTTTGAAATGGGCTTTTTTGATGATTGGCATGAGCTCATGGATATTCAAGAGGGGGCTATCAAAGCAATCTTATCGCATATTCAAACGCACTGTGCTGACGCTTTAGCTTTATTAGAGGGGCAATTGATTCAAGCGCCTATCGATGTTCGTTTTCCAAGGCTGACATTTCAAGAAGCGCAACAAATTTACTTTGAACGGACAGGTGTGGACGAGCGTGGTGAGGATGATTTGAGTCCTGCTGCTGAAAAAGAGCTTTGTCAATATGCGCTAGAAACATATGGTACTGAGCTTTTATTTGTGACCGACTGGAAGACAAGCAAGCGTCCGTTTTACTCTTTTCCTAAACCTACACAGCCTGAATTAACCAACACCTTCGATTTGTTGTGTGCAGGAACCGAAATTACCTCAGGCGGGCAACGTCGACATACTTATGAGTCTATGCTAGAGGGTATTCAATTGAAGGGGATGGCGCCTGAGAATTTTGAAGACTACTTAAGTATTTTTAAATTTGGCATGCCTGCTCATGGTGGTTTTGGTATGGGGCTTGAGCGATTGACGATGACCTTACTGAAGCTTAAGAATATTCGAGAAGCATCATTATTCCCGTCTGACCCAAAGCGTATCGCAGGAAATCGTATTAAAGCGAATATTTTTTATGGTAGCGAAAATATACGAAATGAGATGATACGTCTTTTGAAAGAGCGTGATATCCAGTTTACGCATCATACACATGAGGTTAATGCATCGCATGATACGAATGTCGTGCGAATCAAAGCACTGATTTTGAAAGGGAAGCAGAGTAAAAAGAACTATCAATTTAATTTGCCTCTGCATTTTAAAATCGATATGAAGCGTGTTTCTGAGTTAGTTGGTGAAAAATGTGAATTTGAAACGGCTGAAGTCATTGAAGAGCGCTTTGGTTTAAAAGTCGGGGGAATTCCTCCTTGGGGAGCGTTGTTAAATCTTGAAACATACTATGATGCAAGTATCTCAAGCACACCCCTGCAGGTAGGATTCAATGCGGGTCTTGCGACCGAGTCAGTGGTATTGAGTGGTGCTGATTTGATTCAGCTCGTTGAGCCTGTTGTGGCTGAATTTGCTATCCAGGCTTAGTGGCTGGGATAGCATTTTCTTGCATGATTATTTGTTCGAGATGATCAATACAATCTGAGTACATTTCGTTATCTTTTGTCTGATTCCTCAAGTCAAGAAGGAGTCTTTTATAAAGGCTCCCTTCTCGTATTATCGAACGCTCGTCTTGAGGTAAACCAGACAAATAAAATAGACCTTGTATCGCCAATAAAGGCTCTTCATTTCGTGAGCGACGATCATAGGTTTCGATAAAAAGCTCGTGGTCTGCTATAGTTTTTTCCCGTAAGAGCATGCAATAAAACTGGCAAAGTAATAGATCAAAATTGCGCTCACTCTTTTCACCACTACGACGCAATTTTTGCATTTCCTCCCGGAGAACTTCATCTGGAAAATCTGCATGAAACTCAATGAATAATTGGTAAACTATGGTTCCAATGTGAAGATAATAATCAACAGCTTCTGGAGGAATTTGTTCTGAGATATAGAATAAAATCTCTGCATGATTGGTTTCTCCAGGCCTCTCCTGTACTGTCTCTTGTAGTGTCGCGATGTCTTTGTAAAAATATTTACCTGGCTCTTTAATTCCATATGGCGAAAGTCTATCGATGAAGACATCCCAAAAAAATATTTTTCCAAAAAAATCAAGCAAGTCTCTTTGTGAGAGTTGTCTGCACAAGATTGGAATGAGCGATGGCCTTTCAAGACCAATGGCTAACTCCAGTGCATTTTTCTCTAATATAATACTTTCGAGATGCTCTTTTAAGATCGGTGTAAAGGAAGATTTATCTATTGGTTTGGGAGCGGAGTCTCTTGTTGATGAGGAAATTTGGGCATATTTCACGGCGATGTTTTTTCCTTGATCACGATAGACTCTCTTGGGGTTAATCGCAGTGAGCTGATGATTTGAAATACCTGGATCAAATTCGAGTGACACTTTTTGCTCTAAGAGTGCTCTTATAAAGCGTTGATCGTTTTTTTGTTCAGTATAAAAATAAATGGCAAGTTGTAGCGGAGAAAAATTGTTTTCTTTAAAAATAAGAATAGGGAAGTCCAGTCGAATGTATTGTAGCGCGATGCTAAAAGCGCGGTAATTGTCGAGCAGTAGCATCCTGAATAAAAAGTTGTAATCTAATTCATCAGTCGAAATATAAATGCGTAGTGCGCGTATAAAGGCCATTTTAAATGCGCCAGAATGTTCGAGCATAAACTCACAAACGTCTCCCATCGCGTCTTGCGTGGATGTGCTTTTCGTAAATTTTATGAGAAATTCAACCACAAGGTCTTCCATATGATCATTAAGTTGACCTGCTACGACAGGATGCAGTGCTTGCACCGTTGTAACATCTCCAGATAAAAGAGCATTTTTGAAATATTGGATGAAATCTATCTCGAATCGTCTTGGGATTTTCGCTTTTTGTGTCGCGATAAATGATTGTAATGCCTTTTTTTCCTGCCCTCGACAGTCGATCTCTAATACCTCGAGTAATAGAATTCCTTTTTGTGCGAGATAAGCATGTTGATATGCGAATGTGTCAACAACCCCTGCCTCAATGACGTGAAGATGTTCTATAAGTTGACTAATATAGGTATCTACTTGTTGTTTCAAATCTCTTAATATGCATTCATTTTGAGTGTCTTTATTTTTCTTTTTTTTAGGAGAAAATTGTTTAGGTCGTGAGGTGTGCGTAGTAGCGTGCTGTTCTTCTCCTTCTTCTCCTTTGAACATCGTTGGAGATGTGGCCTCTACTTGTGTAACACTAGAAGGGGAGGCGCTCAATGAGAGTCTCCTATCTTTGAGTCTTTCAAGAAGCAAATTTGTTTGTCTTTCTGGTTGATATTGATGCATTTTTTGTGCAATTAAAATATATTGCTCAATTTTCATGAGTGATGTTTTTCTATCAAAATCAAAGATGAGGCTGAGTTCATCATCTAGTCGTTGTGCGTCGCGAGCGAGGTTTAAATACACTTCAGTTTTATACTGAAGTAATGCGCTAAGAAACGATGTAAAGGGCGATGTATGCAGGCGTGCTCTCTCTTTTTCACTAGATGTGAGTGCAATAAGTTCGTTTGTGATACCATCTTTTACAACAGTATCTTTGATTTGCCCATAACTATCGCAATAAAATCGTAATTCGATACGTTGCTCGTCTTTTTTACAGATAATCGTTACATGTGTCTGGCCGAAATCAGTTCTTAATCGAGGACGTGGTTCGTACCATCTATCAATAGTAAGATGCATTTTTTGAGCATAGCCTTCGAAAATGGGAGGCGCGACGACTTCTGCCTGTAAATACAGCGCTTCTCGCTCTCCCGTACTTCGGATAAAAGATGCGCGATGTTTTTCGTCAAAAGAAGTCTCTTTAATTTTAACAATTTCGGGATCCGTAATGGTTAAAGAGCTTAAACGCGGCTTTTGTTGAGTACGTTCTATCAAAAAAGAGTATTGTGTATTTTCTTGGAGGCGAGAGCGAAACATTTTATGAAAAATAATTAAACGAAAAGAGATATTATATTGTTATTTTGATAAAATATCGAACATATAATCATGTGATCTATCATTTTCCTTATTCGAATAAAAATAAGGCTTGTAAATCATTAGTAAATTGAAGTCCTAGCGGCGTGATTTTCCAGTGATCTTGTTCGAGAAAAAGCAGGCCTTTTTGAGCAGATAGCTCTAAACTAGGTCGTAATATATCTAAACTTAGATGTGTGCGCTCTTCGAATAAGGTGTACGGGATAGGTTGTAATAATCGTGTGGCATTGAGCATAAATTCAAAACAAATATCGTGTTGTGTTAATACTGTTTCAGGGAGTGCTTTATGAGTACTCCCAATATATTCTCGAGGCATACGATGTTTTTGTGTGCGTCGAATGCTGTGATCCAAATCAGTAAATTTACCGTGTGCCCCAGCACCGATACCGTAATAATCACCAAATAACCAATAGTTAATATTGTGCTCAGATTGTTTTTGAGGACGGCTAAAAGCTGATGTTTCATAACGGATGAGGCCTTGGCTATCGAGAAACTGGAAGCCTTCCTCTTCTAGTTGTGCAGTGAAATCTTCTGTCGGTGTTGGCGGTTTTAGCTTATAAAAAACAGTATTTGGCTCAATAGTGAGTTGATACCAAGAGAGATGCTCCGGCGAAAATGAGGCTGCAGTTTTCAAATCGTTTAAGCCTTCTTTGAGCGTTTGTTGTGGCAGACTGTGCATTAAATCAATGTTGAGATTATCGAAACCAGCTTTACGTGCAACGTCAATGGCGAGTTTTGCTTCTTCTGCATCATGAATGCGCCCTAACATTTTGAGATGTTTGCTGTGAAAACTTTGTACTCCTAACGATAGTCGGTTAATCCCTAATGCTCGATAATCTCGGAAGCGTTGACTTTCTACGGTGCCTGGATTTGCTTCGAGGGTAATTTCAATATTTTTTTTGAAAGAGAGTCGTTGTTGTAGTCCGTTAAATAAGCGATCGTATGCTTGTGCAGAAAAAAGGCTAGGTGTTCCACCACCAATAAAAATAGAGTTAATTTCTCTCGCAGGTTTAGTCAAAAGCTCTGTGTCTAAATCATTTAATAAAGCCTCAATATAGCTTATTTCAGGTCGAACTGATGGGGTTTTATGCGAGTTAAAGTCGCAATAAGGACATTTTTGTATACACCAAGGGATGTGAATATAAAGGGATAGTGGTAACATAAGTGTTCTGTTTCAAAATTACAGTATACCACGAGAGGAAGAGAACGATGAATAAAAGAGTGCGAGTTGCCATTACAGGTGCAGCAGGGCAAATTGGTTATGCATTATTATTTAGAATTGCGTCTGGTCAAATGTTTGGACAGGATACTGATGTCGAGCTAAATTTGTTGGAATTACCCCAGTCTTTAGAGAGTCTTAAAGGGGTTGAAATGGAGCTCGATGACTGTGCGTTTCCTCGTTTAAAGCGAGTGGTCTGTACCGATAAACTCGATGTTGCAATGGATGGAATCAATTGGGCACTTTTAGTCGGATCTGTCCCTCGCAAACAAGGCATGGAGCGTTCCGATTTATTAAAAATTAACGGTGGTATTTTTATTGAGCAAGGTCGCGCGATTAATGCGCGTGCGGCTGATGACGTACGTGTATTTGTCGTTGGAAATCCTTGCAATACGAATTGTTTAATTGCAAAACATCATGCGAAAGATATTCCTGATGAGCGTTTTTATGCAATGACGATGTTAGATGAGTTACGAGCACGTACTCAGTTAGCGAAAAAAGCGAATGTAGATATCGATGCTGTGACAGAAATGACGATTTGGGGTAACCACTCTTCAACGCAATATCCTGATTTTTATCATGCAAAAATTAATGGAAAATCAGCAGCAGAAGTGATTCATGATGAGGCGTGGTTGAAAGAAACTTTTGTTCCTACAGTACAACAACGAGGGGCGGCAGTGATTAAAGCGCGAGGTGCCTCTTCTGCGGCTTCTGCGGCGAATGCTGTTATTCAAACAGTATATCACCTGACAAACGATACTCCAAAAGGTGAGTCTTTCTCTGTGGCGTCAAGTTCTATGGGGCAGTATGGCGTAGATGAAGGTTTGATGTTTTCATTCCCTTCTCGAGTTGAGCATGGAAAGTTTTGTGTTGTTGAAGGTGTTGAGTTAAATGCTTATTCAACAGAAAAATTTAATGCGACCCTAAATGAGCTACGTTCTGAGCGCGATGCAGTCAAAGATTTAGGTTTGTTGGATTAAGACGCATGATTAGCCCTGACCTCTAAGCGGCCAAGGTTGACTGGGGTGTGTGGATAACATGCCCCACTCCTGATATAGCTATCCTTTATTATTTAAATGAGTTTGATCGGGCTTTATAGTAGGCCTAGCGCTCCGAAACTTGCGCCCTGATGCAAAATGATCTTGCCCCGAAAAATCGGACACTTTGCTAAGCGACCATTTTGACCTCAAATAATTCCGGCGACTTATAACCGATCATCGAATGAAGTCGTTTTCGATTGTAATATATTTCGATGTATTCAAACACATGATTTTTAGCAATAGCACGTGTTGCAAATTTCTCCCCATGAATGGCTTCTACTTTGAAACTATGGTTCCAGCTTTCCATAGAGGCGTTATCATAACAATCCCCACGCTTACTCATACTGCAAACAATTCCATGAAGTGTCAACAGTTTCTGATAATCATTTGAGCAATATTGACTACCTCTGTCTGAATGAAGAATAAGGCCCCTGGGAGGCTTTCTACTTCATATAGCCATTTGCAAAGCATCACCAATTGTTTAGTCATTCGTTCACACAAAGCCCATCCGACGACTTTGCGTGAACATAAATCCATAACAACTGCGAGGTAGAGCCATCCTTCTTCAGTCCAGATGTAGGTGATGTCGCTTACCCACTTTTCATTAGGCCGATTAGCTGAAAAATTTTGCTGCAATAAATTAGGCGCAACGGGCAATTGATGATTGCTATTCGTGGTAGCTTTAAATTTTTTTGCAGCGCGTGCACGCCAACCATTTGAACGCATGATTTTTGCGACACGATGCCTGCCAACCGGTGTACCCTCATTATTTAAGCGCTTAGTAATTCGGAGTGCACCAGCTCGTGATTTTTCATCATCAAAAATAGCTTTGATTTTATTAGCTAATTGCCGATTCTCCTCTTCTCGACGAGAGGGTTTTCTAGAGCGCCAATTATAGTATCCACTAATCGATACTGATAATAAACGACACATTAAACCAAGTGAAAATCGACTTAATCATGGCGTACCTCACTTTGATTCCTTCGCGAAGTACGCAGCCGCCTTTTTTAGAAAAGCATTCTCTTCCGCAAGCCGCGCATTCTCACGCTTTAACCGCGCCAGTTCAGCTTGTTGCAATTTTTGATTCTCAAGGGAATCTCCACCTTTTTGTTGTTGCGCTTTCCATGAGTATAAAAGTGATTCGGACAGGCCGAGATCTTTTGCTACTTGAGGAACGCTATCTTTTGCTATTCGTTCAAGGGCTTGATCTTTAAATTGGGGACTATATTTCTTTCTGAATACTTTTTGTTCTGGATTGTTATTGTTCATATTTCACCTCTGCTTTAGATTTTACTCTCTTAGCAGGGTGTCCGACATATTAGGGCAGGATCACTTCAGTATTGGTTAAAGATTTTGTTATTCGAGCCACATTCTCTAAAATGTTTGGAGTGTATAGTGTTTTACTGTACATTGCAGTACATTGCAGTACATATGATATTGTATGTAGACAAATTTATGGAAAATTATGGCTATAAATAAAACAGCCACTTTGACTTTTCGCATTGCTCCCGAGCTTAAAGATGCGCTGCGTGAAGCTGCGTCTCGTGAGCATCGTTCTATTGCAAATATGGTGGAAGTACTGATCAGGCACCACTGTAAGCAACATGAGATTTGTATTGTGGAAGAAGAGAAATCACTACCCCTAACAAATGATCTTGAAAAATCTTAGAATGTACCCTAGCTTGCTTACGACAATTACTTAACCACTTATAAATAGGTTTGGAATGTTTATTTTACCCATCATCGAAACGGATAGATTGATTTTAAGGCCTCCTCAATTGGGAGATGAAGACCCATTGAATCAAGCGATTAACCGTTCATTGCCCGAGTTACAGCGCTGGATGCCTTGGGCTATGGATCCAAGCATGCAACCCACAATCCAATATGTAACAAATGGGGCTGCTACCTGGTCCTCTGAAAGTCCACATGATTTCCCTCTGGTGCTTATCGATAAGCAGTCTCAACAAATCATTGGGGCAAGTGGGTTCAATGATCGTAGCAAGCCAGAAGTACCCATGTTTGAAATTGGTTATTGGATAGAAACAGCATTTACGGGACAAGGTCTAACTACTGAGATGGTAAAAGCGCTATCATATTTCGCTTTCCAATCATTTAATGCTGCCCGAGTGCAAATTGTGACACAGGTTGGCAATGATGCTAGCCGGCGAGTAGCCGAAAAATGTGGATTTATTTTGGAAGCGACACTTAAAAACTATTGTGTAGATTGCAGAACTGGGAAACCTGCGGATGATTGGTTATTTGTTCGGTTTAATGAGGAGGGTTTGCAATGAAAATTACATCAAAATTAAGCATGACTTGGTTGCTTAGTTATATTTCGATTGCCTCCGTTTCCGCAGCGATAATTACCCCAGCACTGCCCAATATTGAACGCACATTTGCCTTGAGTACAGGTACTGTTGAATGGATTGTGTCAGCTTTTTTAATTGGTTATGTGATAGGGCAACTAGTTTATGGTCCTTTGGCTAATGTTTATGGCCGCTTAAAAGCACTGCGATGGGGTCTCAATATTAATATCCTAGGGATTTTGCTTTGTTTGCTCGTGAGTTTTTATCCCAATTATCTATTGCTTTTAATTGGTCGGTTTATTACAGGACTTGGTTCTGCTGCGGGGCTGGCGTGCACTTTTATGCTTATTAATGAGTGGTTACCAGAAGAGCAACGTAAAACTGCAATGTCTTATTCAATTTTATCTTTTGCCTTAGGGATTGGTATTGCTGTTCTGCTAGGCGGAATTATTACTCAATATTCACAATGGCAAGGTTGCTTTGTCTTTCTGTTGTTGCAAGGCATAATGATGCGGATTGGCATTTGTGTTTTTGATGAAACATTACTCAAACCTAAATCCTTTCATATTCCTACGTTACTTCGTGACTATGGACATGCATTGCGCTCTTTTAAATTGCTGACTTTTTCTTCGATTTGGGGCGCTTGTTCAGCAGTAGGATATTGCTATTCAGCGGCAGCGCCTCAGATTGCACATCAATATTTACATTTATCAGCCTCCGAATATGGTTATTGGAACGTGCTCAATATCATTGGGATGTTGTTTGGCGGTTTATCCGCACGAGTCCTGATGCAACGTTTTTCTGTAATGAGAGTTATTGCACTGGGTTATATTGGTTCTTGTCTCGCATTGCTGAGCTTGATAGCTATGCTGTATTTCAATAATAACGCTGTCGTTTGGTTTTTTATATCGACTTGCCTACTGTATTGTTGTAGTTCCTATCTATTTGCAGGAGGCTCTTATATGGCTTCCAATGCTATTGAAGATAAAGCAAGCAGCTCTTCCATGATGAGCTTTATTAATATGGGTGTAGCCACATTAAGTGTTGTAGTGATGGGATATCTTTCTTCTAACCCATTTTTTGGCTTTCTTTGGATATTAGGTAGTGTGTTTTTTATCACGCTAGCTTTATTGCTGAGATTTAAAATTAAAAATAAGGGAGCATGAAGATGTATCCAAACCCCAACGATTTATACCCAATACAAGGCTCTGAGAGAATGGTATTTTTAAAAAATATCATCAAAAATCCTAATATTATTGTGGGTGATTACACGTACTACGACGATCCAGTCGATATTCATAATTTTGAAAAAAATGTCCTTTATCATTTCGATTTTATTGGTGATAAATTAATTATTGGAAAATTCTGCCAAATCGCAACTCAAGTCAAATTTATAATGAATGGAGGTAGCCATCATTTAGGTGGATTCTCTTCATTTCCTTTTGTCATTTTTCAGTCTTATTGGCCCGAAGTTCCGTTTAGTCCTAATCGTAAAAAAGATACGCTAATTGGTAATGATGTGTGGATTGGATATGACGCGACGATGATGCCAGGCGTGACTATCGGTGATGGCGCTATTATTGGCACACGCGCAGTGGTAACTAAAGATGTACAACCCTATGAAATCGTAGGTGGTAATCCAGCACAGGTTATTCGCAAACGTTTTGATGATGAAACAATAGATTTTCTTTTGCAATTGCAGTGGTGGAATTGGCCGATAGAACAAGTTAAAAAACATGTATTATCTATTATGAATGGCGATAAAGTGGCATTAGAAGGTTTATTATCGTGACTCCGATTCAACTGTTAACAAATTGGGTTAATGAAGAAAAGTCTCTTGGTGCACAAAACGCCCAACATGCTGTATTGTCGACACAAGGACTTAATGGTCAACCTCATAGCCGAGTAGTGGCACTTCGTGAAATTACAGAAGATTGGCTATTATTATTTACTCAAAAAAGAACACGCAAAGTTGAAGAAATTAAAAATAATGGAAAGGTAGCCCTTACTTTCTGGTTTGAACGTTATGCACGAGAAACCATTGTTGAAGGAGAGGCTTGTTTTTTATCAGAAGAGCAAAATGCTAACTATTGGACTAACTATCCTCATTGGGCGCAAGTACGATTTTGTAGTTATGCACCAACGTCTGGTGAAGTGATTGAAAATAAGCAAATATTGGAAAATAAACGGCTGGAGATAGAAAAGACTTCAAAAAATCTTTCTTTGCCTTGCTCTCCTGACTATTGCGGAATTTCAATTAAACCTAAGCGCTTTGTTTTTTATACTTATCGATTGGATGAGTTATCTGATGTTTGGGAGTATCAAGCTGATACTACAGGATTTGTGAAAAAAATACTCTCTCCTTGATGTTATGCGGATTTATACTTGTCCATAAAGTTGAGGAAAGGCGCACTTTTCAAATGGTTTTGAAACGCATCAAGCTGGATTTTTCAAACTTGAAACACAAAGCATTCTGATTGGCAAAAAATATGGTGCGCCTCTATATTCCAATGGTTTTGAGCATGTATTAGTTTTTGCGCCAACCATCCCTCAAAAATTTACTGAGTTCGATTTTCAAACGTAACATATCTATGTAAGGAGTTGTTGTTTTGTATAGTTATTGTTAGATCAAAGCATGTCTTTGTTTACAATCGTATATAAAAAATGACTCAGGCCAAGTTGCTAAATCCTGTCCATACCCAAGACACTCCCACTGATAACGGATTGCTTCTTCGTAATCAAATCGATTGGTTATTTCAGTTTCCCAATGGCTATCCGGCACAATAATTGATACTTTTTCGTGATCTAAATACACATCTCCCTGTATGCGCCATTCTCTTTCCCAAGTAAAATCAATTGGTGGTTCCAAACAAGGGTCATAATTCACATGGCGCCATTTAATATCATCGGGAAGTGTATTAAATTCTTCTGCGGATTCATAAATAACTGGTCTACCACCGATACTTTACAAATATTTTTGGCTCTTCAGGAATTTCCGTGGTATGAGCAATTTTTGTTTAAACTAAAGAATAATTTTTAACCGGAATAAATTAACGCAATTGCGTTCCGTTTTGCGGATAATCACCAGTTTCAACTGCTTGCCTTAATGCCTCGCTATCTAGTCCTGCAAGTTGTTCTATGGTTACCCTACCATCTGTAAGGTCAAGAATACACCTTGGAGCATTCAATGCAATTGTACCAATATCAACTATCTGTTCTGTCGTTAATCCTCTAAAATCAGCGACTGAAAAAGCATGATTATCTATAATAGCTTCGAGGATATATGGTTTATCAAGGATGTTAGTCCTGATGGCCTCAACTTGATCTTCCGTGCAGCCTATGCGACGTGCCTCTTGCAGTAACATTTCTGTGCGTGACATTCTAGTTTGTTGTTGAGGCGCCCCAATTTCTTGGGTCCAAGAAAAATTATGATTATTTCCCATATTACTAAAGAAATCATTTTGAAAATTAATGCGATACTGCTCAACTTCATGAACATATCTTAGATAGCTATCCATGAGTCTTTGGGACGGGAAACTTTCATTTGAAGCTTCAGGATTCGATGTAAAATGTTCTAGCGATCTTTGACCAAAATGATCTTTACGAACATTGGGATTAAATGGTGGGTCAAAATGGCATTGCTCATTTAATTCTTGTGCTGTTTTGAAGGGCTCAGTTCTTATTTTATCTTTAGGAAATAATGTGGTTAAATTAGCTTTACTTAATTGTTCTCGCGTAATAGACCAATATTCTTTGACCCGAGTTTCAGGCTCATACTTCATATGCGGCGAATCTAGATTTTGCGTAGTTGCACAAAATTTGTAGCCACCATTTTTCGGAAGTTCGATAATGTAAAATTTGGCAGTGCTATCGTCAATATCAATATCTGCCAACTCAATGGGGTCATAAAAAGTGGGCATTATGCAAGTATCCAGTTAAGTATTTCCTGGTTAAATTATAGCAAAATTCTGTGATCTAGATAAAAATACTAAAATGCCTCGAGTTTGGTACATTCACTTTGGGGCAACAGGTAACGGCTTGAATGCTATATTCTCATTCAACTGTTTATAAAAAAGGATTTTTGCTGTGGTCAAATTTGAGATTCAATTAAACATTCCTGATGTCAAAATATTAAACATTGAAACGACCAAAACAAATGACTGGGTCATTGCTGTAAAAAGCACAAAGAAGTCAACCAATTGCCATAGAACGGCATGGGTACACACCATTAAAAGAGCAGGTATTCGCTATAGGAATCCCTATCAAACAAGACATACTTATGCGTCTATGATGCTATCCGGTGGTGAAAACATCATGTGGGTTGCAAGCCAGATGGGGCATGTTGATACTGAAATGGTGATGAAAACTTATGGCAAATGGATACCCAATGATGCATCGAAAAAAGGGTATCGACCAGTTAACAATTGGGAAACATACATTTGAACAGCTGTAACAAGCTTAGTTGGATCGGTAATAAAGCAATCCTAGCCATTCTTTTTTTGCTGTATTAAGTCTTTTTAAACACTCAGTCTGAGTTTTAATTTCTAATTCGGTATAAACTCTGTCTTCTTGCGTGAGGAAGGAAAAAAGAGCTTCTTCTTGATCCCAGCGATGATGTATTTCCTGAACTTTTGATGCAATATTCATGCAGACAAATCATTCGTGAATAAAAAAATTAGATCCAGTATAAACCCTTTGAGAACCCTCGAATGAATAATATGTGTTAAAAACGTTATAAATCAACAACTTAATTGGTGGAGGCGGCGGCTATTTAATAGAGCGTATAACATATTGTTTATTCATTGCTTTATAAAAAATGAATTTTTTGTTGCCCCTAAAGTTGCCCCCAATATGAGTTGTTTGATGTCTTGCATCGGTTAGTTACAAGTACAACTTTATGCAGTAGGATTGAAAGTATTTTATCAGGAAGATGGCGATGAATGCTTTAACTATTCCAAAAAAATTAGCTCCCAGTGATAAAGTGGCGGTGATCAGTGCCTCCTGGGGAGGTCCTGGTGCATTTCCTTATCGTTATCAGATAGGAAAAGAGCGTTTGCAAACAGAGTTTGGATTACAAGTGGTTGAGATGCCTCATGCATTGTCTTCTCCTGATTTTATTTATCAAAATCCACAAGCTCGTGCCGATGATTTGATGCAAGCGTTTCTAGATCCTGAAATTAAGGGTATTTTTTCAAATATTGGTGGTGAAGATGCGATCCGTTTATTACCTTATGTTGATTATGAGGTGATTAGTCAAAATCCTAAAGTGGTTTTGGGTTATTCAGATACGACTGTGCTTCATTTTATGTGTTTGAAGGCAGGTCTTGCCTCATTTTATGGCACTTCGGTGATGACCGGATTTGCAGAAAATGTTGAAATGCATGCCTATACAAAACAATCTATTTGGCAAAGTTTATTTTCATCAGAACCGATAGGGTGTATTCCAAAAGCGCTGGAAGGTTGGACCAAAGAATACCTGGATTGGGCGACTCCTACTAATCAATTGATTAAACGAGCGATGCATCAGCCTATCGATTGGTCATTTATTGGTGCTCAGAGTCATGCAGTGCAGGGTCGACTTATAGGAGGATGCGTCGAAGTTTTGCAATTTATCAATGGCACTGAACTTTGGCCAAGCATCGATGATTGGCAGGGAAGTATTTTGTTTTTAGAAACCTCAGAAGAAGGCATGAGTAGTGTTCATTTTAAGCGTTTTTTAAGAAATTTAGCGGCACAGGATATTTTGTCGAAAATTAACGGTATTTTATTCAGTAAACCGGGGGGATGCTTGATTCAAGAAGATACATTTCATCATTATGACACAGCGATTTTGAGCGTCTTTGAGGAGTATCAATTGCCCTTAATTCCAATGGTCACTCACATGGATTTTGGTCACTCTGATCCCATGTGGGTTATGCCTTACGGATGCAAGGTGGAAATTGATCCTAAAGCGCGAACAGTGTTTTTGTTAGAGGGAATGGTCCAATAAATCAGAGTTTTCTGTATTTCTAAATCTATATAGATGAAAAGCACTGAAGCAAAGCGCACTAATAGATAACCCAGCTAAAGACAAAAGAATCACCTTGCTTCCATATTGGTGAAGAAAGATACCTACGATGTAAAATATTAAAATAGATACTCCCATGGAAAATGTACTGATAATAGAATCAAAGGTAGCGCGAATATCATTGTTAATATTCTTATGTAATAAAGCACTAATAATAACCGACGGGTACTTATATAAAAAAAACAACGAGAGGAATAATACAGTCTTTAAGGTTACGTTAACCCCTCCCTCTTCGAAAGCAAGAAAATACGTGCTTGTGAACATGAGCAACAGAAAAATAAGACACATAAATAACGAATTTCTTTTTTCAGCCAAATAGGAGCTGCCTGCCTGCAGTCCTAAAATGAATGTAAAAATTAACCCATATACCAATGACGTGGTCTAATAGATTTGGACACACCAGTTAAGAGATAATTAACTTAACTGGAGAGAAGAATGGCCACTAGAAAAAAATACTCACAAGAGTTCAAGCTGGATGCGATCAGTTTGGTTTTTGAGCAGGGTTACACCA
>CAYYEZ010000052.1:0-33568 GCA_964471225.1 uncultured Legionella sp.
CATATTATTCCAGCGGGCCCTCATCAAGGACATTCTGTTGCGTTCTGGTTAATAGGTACACCGGACGGACGAGCTTTATTAAAAGAGAATCCTACTTTGATTAGTTTTATCAATGAAAAGACACTCAACCATATTATTCCAACGGGTTCTCATCAAGGACATTCTGTTGCGTTCTGGTTAAAATCGACAACGGATGGACAAGTCTTATTGGAAAAGAATCCCACTTTACTTGATCGCATCAATGCTGGGGGAGGTATTCCAGAAGGATCTCGTAAAAGAACATCTGTAGAACTCTTGACAGGAGGAGTTGGTTTTTTTGGGACGACCTTGATACAGACAGCCAATCAACCGTTGCTTTCTTCTGAGGAAAATGACGAGTCACCACCACTTAAAATTTATAGATCTGAATAAATACACCCAAGAGGGATGCTCGAAGACTACTTTACTGAGCTCAAAACTTTCAATGGTTATTCAAACAGTTTGAATTATTTTGTGCCACCGTAAGGTCGTGTAATAATTTCAAAAAAATGACCATCAGGATCTAGAAAATAGCAGCCACGGCCGCCATCATGATGATTAATTGCCTGTGGTTTTGTGCGAGCAGGGTCAGCCCAATACATTAATTTTTTATGAGTGATGCGATTGAATATTTCATCAAATTCATTTTCGCTGACAAGAAATGCAAAATGACGAGACTTGATTTCTTCGGTAGTTGTTCTGAAATCAAGACTCACATGATTGCTGGTTTTTACAACGATGAAAGGCCCGAATGCGGTAGGGGGCGCAAGACCAAGTATTTCCGCAAGAAATCCTGCAGAAATCTCGGCATTTTTAGCTTGTATAATCGTATGGTTCAGTTCAACACTCATAGTTTTGTTCCTAATATAATTTGGCTGACAAAGATTGTGTATCCATAGTTTTATAAATCAGCTCTTTTGGATTTTAAGCAATAAATCGCTTTGTTTCTTTTTAAGAAAAATAGCTACAATATATGTAAACTGGGCATCTTTTTTAATCTTCATCTTTAGAAAAGGCGCCTGTTGTTGCATTAATTTTTATCTCAAATTTCTTGCCTTGAGCGTCTCGTCCTTTCACCTCCCATAGACCATGCTCCAATTCAATTTTACGGATATGTGTATAACCAGCTTTTTCAGCAGTAGAAAGTGCTTGTTGAATACTGATTTTTGGTTGGGCGGAGCTTGCAAAGGTTATTGAGCATGTCAACGCTAGCGATGTTGAAACAATCGTTTTTATTTTCATATCGGCTCTCTCAAGAGTTTGTAGCATCATTAAAAAAATATCATTTTACTATTATGATGTAAATCACGGCTAAAGCTCCTCTTTTGCATGGTTTGAAGATGTCTAAGGTGTGGGGAGGGGTAAAAATCTTATAACCGACCAGCCTCCAATTCAGACAACACTTCGTTGGCTTTAAGAAGAATGGCGTCTTTCTTTTTCTGATCCATTTTATTCCAGTTTAGATATGCATAATGAAGACGTTGATTATTTTTAAGTTTTTCCTGGTGTTCGACCAGAAAATTCCAATAGAGAGAGTTAAAAGGACACGCGCTGTCGCCCACTACATTAGCCGGATTATAAACACAAGATTTACAAAAATTACTCATTTTTTTTATGTACTTCCCACTTGCTGCATACGGTTTACTCGCCATTACCCCCCCATCAGCGTACAGCGCCATGCCTAATGTGTTGGGCAACTCCACCCATTCGTAAGCGTCAGCATAAACAGCCAAGTACCACTCACATACTTCGTGAGGATTAAGGCCCGCCAGTAGCGCGAAATTACCAGTAATCATCAGTCGCTGAATATGATGAGAATAAGCCTCTGCTTCTGTTTGTCGAACAACCTCCTTCATGCAGAACATCCGAGTATCTACTCCCCAATACAAAGCCGGTAAAGGTCTCGATGCATTAAAATAATTTCTGTTACCGTATTCAGGCATAAACAACCAATAAATGCCACGCACATACTCGCGCCATCCTAATATTTGACGAATAAATCCTTCTACTGCATTCAATGGTGCAAGTTTATTTTTAAATGCGTCTTCCGCCATCCTGCATAGCTCTAGGGGTAACAACAGTCCTACATTTAAATAAAAAGATAATTTTGAATGGTACAAAGTAGCTTCGTTAGCACGCATAGCATCTTGGAAGTCGCCGAAATATACTAAATAACATTCTACGAATGTCGTGAGCCTCACGAAGAGCTTGGTCACGAGTGACTGCGAAATTAAACGGTAGCAATTGACCAAAGTGATTGGGAAATTCTTTTTCCACCAAGTTCAATACGTCTGAAGTCACTTCATCTATGGGGTGTGCTAGACGCTCAGGAAACGTTTGAATATGGCTTGGATTTTTCCAGTTCCAGGCTCCGCCAATCGGCTTAGCATCCTTGTCCATAAGGATGTCATATTTTTGGCGCATCTTTCGGTAAAAATACTCCATGCGCAATTGTTTTTTATCTTTTGCCCAAGCGCTAAATTCGTCTATCGAGCATAAAAATCGAGTGTCTTCATGAATGATGAGCGGGATTGATGATTGTTTTGCTAACATTTTCATTTTTTCCAGCACTCGCCACTCACCAGGATGGGTAACGTGGATTTCAGAAAATCGCTCTTCATGCAATGCTCGATATAACTCTTTTTCAAAAGAACCCGTATTGCAGGGATCATCGTACCTAATGTAACGAACTTTGTAGCCAAGCGCTTTTAGTCGTAGTGCAAAATGACGCATCGCAGAAAATAAAAATGCTATTTTTTTAGGATGATGTGCAACATAGGTTGCCTCTTCCTTCACTTCACAAAGGAAAATCGTATCCTCATGCTTATTGATTACAGCAAGTGATGAAAGTGACTCACTCAATTGGTCACCCAAAATAAAGCACAATTTAGTCATAATATCGTTTTTTATCACTGTTTATAATTTAAGCTTAGGACGCACAGCGCTTAAGCCACCATCGACTGCAAGCACTTGTGCTGTTATCCAGCTGTTCTTAGGGTCCAGAAAAAAAAGGATTGCTTGCGCCACATCTACTGGCTCACCAATTCGACCTAATGCATGCATAGCAACTGATGCTTTGGCAATCAATTGATTATGAAGTAATGCATGCGTTAATGGCGATTGAACCATCCCAGGGGCGACAGCATTGAAGCGCAAATTATAGGATGCATAGCTGGCTGCAGCGGCTTGTGTCAGACCGATAATTCCAGCCTTAGCGGACGCTATAGCCTCATGGTTAGCCATACCATTTAACGCTGCGGCAGAGGAAATCAACACCACAGAGCCCCCCTGAGTCATTCTCTTTCCAGCCGCACGTACAACGGCAAAAGACGTTGTCAAAGACGCATTGATTGTCTTTTGAAACTCTTCAAAACTGGTTGTATGAGCACTTTTAAGCAGTAAAGAGCCTGCACAATTAACTACTCCATCAATACATCCTGCGTCTTGAAAGACTTGATCCACAGCATCAAAATCAGAGGCATCAAGAATAAAGTCTGGTGTGATTTTATCTGTGCTTCGTGCTGTGGTCAGAACCTCATCACCTTGTTTTTTAAGAAGATCAATGACTGACTGACCAATTGCACTACTTGCTGCAATAATTAAATATCGAGCCATAAATTTACGTGCCTTATTTGTAAAAAAGTCTACTATGAGGCAGGGTATTCTGGAATTCAAGTGTTAATGAGGAATGATCTTACTCGAGGTAATCCGAAACTTTTGATGAATTCCCCATGCATGTTTCATCATGCATGGGGAGATGGGATTAATCTACTGGGGTTGTGTCATCGTTCTTACACAGATGACAACACTACTGAAGTCGCCTTTATTATCGATGTTTTGTTCTGCTAATACATGCGTAGAATGATTATTATTGAACTCATTATACCAGACGTCTACTGCACATGGGGACGTGTTTGTGGGTTGACTGCTGTTGCAATTGTATCCGGATAGAAATGGTGTGCCATCAAACTCTGTCGATGACCAAAATAAGTTGATATAGTCAAAATTAGCTGCGTAACTTGAAGGGATGGGCTGAGGGTTTGGGTCTAGTAGAGAAGATTGTATATTTTGTATAATGACGGTGTCATTGGGTGCGGGGGCGATACTTGTACTGCAACCTGATGTATAGTTATTAAGGGGGGAATACTCTTGTTGGTAACCTAATTCACAAATAGAGGGTAAATACCAATCTTGATAGGTCGTTTCATCTGAGTCAGTTGTCGAATAGCTTCGGCATAAACCCGCAGAAGAATACGCTGTTGATCCTGGCTGACCATTAGATGGATAAACGCCATTAAATGTTGTATTGCTGCCTGTATTTCCTGCTGTTCCCACGGCGCCTACGAGTACAAATGTATTACATACACCATCTGTTGCCCCATTACATGTCGGATAAGATAAGTAAGAGGAGGGGTAATTCGGTGTGTAATCGCTGGTCAATGCAGAGCATGTCTCTCCTGCAGTTGTTGTTTGATAAATGCCGCAGACCGGGTAATAAAGGGCATCTTGAGGCGATGAATTTGGCTCAGAAGCAGGACTCCATGTTTGTTCTACTCCAGTTGTAGCCTGAAGCTCTTGTGCAACGACTGTCCCGCTTACACTACTACTCATTTCAGTAGGTGTCGTAGGTGTACTATCT
This sequence comes from uncultured Legionella sp., assembly GCA_964471225.1. Classification (GTDB taxonomy): domain Bacteria; phylum Pseudomonadota; class Gammaproteobacteria; order Legionellales; family Legionellaceae; genus JAGVJT01. The sequence goes on from CAYYEZ010000052.1 coordinate 4,658, forward strand.
TGTATTGAAAATACATATCCTGTTTGATAAAGACTGCCGTATGACAAGATAAATATAGTTGAGTTGGCAGTATTGGTTCCCGATGTGGCCGTGAGTGTTACTGGTGTGGTTGTCGGGGTTGCACCTGGGGTAATGTTGATGGTACATGACGCTCCTGGAGAAAGCGAGGAACAACTGCTTTCGGAGGGAGTGTAAGTTACTGTCGTGTCATTTGGAAATGCGGGTGATGCAATGTAGGTGACATTGGTAGCCGTTTGACTCCCTTCGTTTGTGAAAACGATAGCTCTTGTATTACCGACGAGTGCTGCGTTTAACGTTGGATTATTGACGGACAAAGCTAGCGAAGGTACGTTGGCCACAAGCGCTACCGGTGTATCAGTTACCGTGATGTTTAGGCTTTCTTCTGCACTAGGTTGGTTGACAGAGAAGTTACTGCCATCGACCGAAACAAAGGGGCCTGATGTGATGGATTGTTGACCTGTGTTTTTGTTTTTAGCAATATCAATAGCGCTGATAAACAAGCGTAATAAACAGCTTTGACCTGTTGTGAGTATCACGTGATTATTACAATTTAAGCGTCCAGGTACATTGTGCTGTGTTGCACCAGAAATATTGGGTATGTAGGCGGCTGAATGTGAGCGTGGAGAGCTATTGGTCACTTTATAGTCGATTGTATAACTCGAATGGGGATTTAATTGCTTTTTGTTTTCGCCTGTTTTTTCTAATTTGATAGATAGTATCGGATGTGTTGCATAGACCGTTGTTGTAAATATTAATGTCATAACACTGATGCTGATTTGTGATGCTTTTGAATTTTTGAAGAGGGCTTGCATGGAATGTCCTTATAAAAATTTGAATTCTACATCGTGTACGTCAGGTTGAATAACAGGCTATTGGTGTAGAAATTATTCATTACTAAGCCATGACCTAAGGTTTGATTGGGTGCTAGCCCCAAGCGATGATAGCCCCAGTCTGCAAATTGATAACCTACACCCGCAGATAAGCTTTTATTTAGCTTTCGCTGAATTCCGGCACCTACTGTATAACTGAATGATGCACTAGTGTGTGGGGTGAAATTAGGAGCAGGTAGAGACTCATAGAGCAAGGGTAATGATCTGTAGTTGTAAGCATGATTAAACGATATGCCCAAACTCAGGTTTAAATACGGTTGAATTTTATAAAATTTACAATCTTTTAATAACTGACCTTGTACTGCTAGTCGCGTATTTTGTAATGTATATGCATAATTGAAATTGTTAAACATTGGATCGGCATCATTCCAAATTTGTCCTGTCATAGATACTTTGCTTATTCCTGCGACAGTGATACCTAATTGTCCTTGATAATCTTCATGCAGATGATGTTGACTGCCGACAAAGATTTCCCCGTTAAAAATAGTCTGGATGTGATGGTTTGCTGCATAAGTGTTTTCAATCGATGGTTGTAAGTAAAATGTTTGTGTTTGACCAGCGTTTTCCCAGGCAGGACCGGCACTTAAAGCGATAATCAAGTTGTTTGATTTTTTTATTTCATCTTTTTCTATCGCATGCGCTATGTGTGTTAATAATAGACAGCAATATAATATATTTTTCTTAGCCTTTAGCATTGATGCTCCTTGCTGGGATCCGATGGTTGAGAACTGCCTTGTCTAGTGATACTAGTCAAACGATGATTCTTAACATGCAGTTTTTGCGTAAGTTTGTCAAATCAGCTATGATTAAGCCTTAATATTAAGCAAAGGTGGGGGCAGATGACTCATAAATTTGAAGAGGGCAAAGAGGCTATTCTTGAAGCTGTCATTGCTTGTTTAAAGACGAAGATAAAAATTAAATCTGAGCTGCAATTATGCGGTGAGTTTGTACGTCAATTTTATGGCACGGTTGCATTAGAGGATTTGTCGCTTTGGACACCTGAGAATTTGTGTGGTGCTGCGATGCATTTTTGGCGCGCGATACAGACACGCAAACCTCTAGAAACTAAAATTTGTATTTATAATCCTGACGAAGCCCGTGACGGTTGGGAAACATCGCATACGGTGATTGAGGTGATCACTGATGATGCGCCTTTTTTGGTTGACTCATTGAGAATGACCGTGAATCGTTTGGGGTTATCTTCTCACCTTGTGATTCATATGGGTGGAATTCGCTTGTCTCGAAATAGTAAGCACGAAGTTGCTGAAATTTACCCCAAACGAGGCGAGATTGTTGCTGATATGCAAGTCGAAGCACCTATTTTTATGGAGATTGACAAGCAAACCTCGCAAGCGATGCTGCAAGTTTTGCAAGAAACGTTGACTAAGGTGTTAATTGATAATCGTGCTGTAGTTGAAGATTGGAAAAGCATGCGCGAACGCATTCATGAAAGTATTTTAGAATTAGACCGCGCCCCTGCAACTTTAGATACTGCTGAGGTTGAAGAAACTAAGCTTTTTCTCAAGTGGATTGAAGACCATCATTTTACGTTTTTAGGCGTTAGAGATTACAAGTTAGTACAAAAAGGGCATGAAACATTATTGCAGCCGGTGATGGAGACTGGCTTAGGGGTGTTGCGCGCATCTTTAGTTGGGCAAACTTCTGCACGAAATCTTTCGGCGATGACGCCCGAAGCTCAAGAGCTTTCGCTATCCCCACATATTTTAGTCATGTCTAAGACTAATACGCGTGCGACAGTGCATCGTGATGCCTACACTGATTATATTGGAATTAAGCGTTTTAATGCACAAGGTCAAGTGGTTGGTGAGCGACGTATTATCGGTCTTTATACGTCTGCTGCGTATAATACGAACCCGAAACATATTCCTTTTTTAAGACATAAAGTCGCATTGATTATGCAAAATTCTTTGTTGAATCCGCGTAGTCATGCTGGCAAAGTTTTATTGAATATTTTGGAAACTTTCCCCCGCGATGATTTAATTCAAGCAACTGAGGAAGAGCTATTAGAAATGTCGATGGGCATTTTTCATATGCAAGAGCGTCGACGTATTCGTATGTTTGCGCGCATGGATGTGTATGGGCGCTTTATCTCTTGTTTGGTGTATGTCCCTAAAGAGCGCTTTAATACAGAGCTTCGACATGCGATGCAAGATGTGCTACAGGCGAGCTTTAATGCACAGGAAATTACATTTACAACCTATTTTTCTGAATCTGTTTTAGCGCGAATCCATTATATTATTCGAATCAACCCTCACGACAAAACACGCTATGATTTCAAAGCCGTTGAGAAAAAATTAATTGAAGTTGGGCGCTCTTGGAATGATGATTTATCTTATCATTTACTCGAGACTTTCGATGAAGAAAAGGCGAATCATCTATTCTCAAAATATAAATCTGCTTTTTCTGCGGTGTATACGTCTAGCTTTACACCTCAGGTTGCCGTGACTGACATCCGATATATTGAGGCTTTGACTGAAGCAGAGCCTTTGGGTATTAACTTTTTTCAGTCTGAAAACTCATCATCTAACTGCTATAAAATCAAGCTTTATCAGCGAGATACAACACTGGCACTCTCTGATGTTTTACCGTTGCTTGAAAATTTAGGTTTGCGCGCGATTAGCGAGCGTCCTTATGTATTGAAATTCGCAGATGACAAAGAAGTTTGGATTATCGAATTTACGCTTGTTTATGTGCATCCTCATACGTTCCGGCTAGAAGAGCTTCAGACTATTTTTAGAGATACTTTTCGTAATTTATGGTTTGGAAAAGCCGAAAACGATGGCTTTAATCAGCTCGTTTTGGCTGCATCGTTGACATGGCGAGAGGTTTCCATGTTGCGAGCCTATGCTAAATACTTTAAACAAATTGGATTTATCTTTAGTCAGGACTACATTGAAACGGCTTTATATAAAAACGCTCATATCGCGAAAAAAATAGCAAATATGTTTGAATTGCGTTTTTCTCCTAAAAAAGTTGAACATCGAGATAAAGCAGTACATGCAGTAGAACAAGAGATTATTGCCGATCTTGAGCATGTCACAAACCTGGATGAAGATAAAATTATTCGTCAATATCTGCATGCCATTATGGCGACCTTGCGGACGAACTTTTATCAAACAACCTTAGACAACCAAGTCAAAACTTATATCTCAATAAAGTTAGACAGTAAGCGAATCCCGGGTATTCCTAAGCCATCTCCTATGTTTGAGATTTTTGTCTACGCACCCACTTTTGAGGGTGTGCATTTACGCTGTGCGAAAGTTGCGCGCGGCGGATTGCGCTGGTCTGACAGAAAAGAAGATTTTCGTACAGAAATTTTAGGATTGATGAAAGCGCAGCAAGTTAAAAACTCGGTTATTGTTCCAAGTGGAGCTAAAGGTGGGTTTGTTGCAAAAGCATTACCAGCACAAGGTTCGCGTGAAGAAATACTAAACGAGGGTATTCATTGTTATCAGCAATTTATTCGCGGTCTGCTCGATATTACTGATAATTATCAAGACAGTGTTTTGGTGAAGCCGAAACAGGTTTTGTGTTATGACGAGGATGATCCTTACTTAGTGGTCGCGGCCGATAAGGGAACTGCGACATTCTCTGATATCGCAAACGCTATTTCTCAAGAATATGATTTCTGGCTTGGAGATGCTTTTGCCTCAGGCGGCTCGCAAGGTTATGATCACAAAAAAATGGGGATCACAGCCAAAGGTGCATGGGAATCGGTGAAGCGTCATTTCTATGAAATGAATATCGATACACAGCACACTGATTTTACGGTAGTGGGTATTGGCGATATGGCCGGAGACGTTTTTGGAAATGGTATGCTGTTGTCTAAGCATATCAAATTGATTGCGGCTTTTAACCATCAACATATTTTTGTTGACCCTAATCCTGATGTGCTAGTGAGTTTTAAAGAGCGTGAACGTTTGTTCCATCTGCCTCGCTCGACTTGGGAAGACTATAAAGTATCGTTGATTTCAACGGGAGGTGGCGTATTTAGCCGCTCTGCAAAAGCGATTCCAGTCAGTAAAGAAATGAAGCATCTTTTTGGTATCAAACAATCTTTGATTGAGCCTAATGAGTTAATTCGTATCATCCTTCAATCTAAAGTTGATTTATTATGGAGTGCGGGTATCGGCACCTTCGTGAAAGCGCAAAAAGAAACGCACACGGAAGTTGGAGATAAGACCAATGATGCGATTCGTATCAATGCGAATCAGTTGCATGCTCGGGTTGTCGGCGAGGGTGGTAATCTGGGATTCACTCAATTAGCACGTGCTGAGTATGCTTTGCATGGTGGTTTAATTTATACCGACTTTATTGATAACTCTGCGGGTGTGAGTTGCTCAGATAAAGAAGTCAATATTAAGATTCTCTTGCATCATATTACAAAATCTGGTGCTTTATCATTTCAAAAACGTAATGAATTACTTACGGCAATGACTGCTGAGGTCTCGAATCTTGTGTTGCGTGATAATTATCTACAAACACGTGCAATCAGTGTGTTAGCGAAACAAGCACCTGCTGCTGTAGATTTACATATTCGCTATCTTAATACGATAGAGCAAGAAGGAAAATTAGACAGGGCGCTTGATTATATCCCGGATGAAAAAACATTACTGGATCGGAAGCAGCATGGCAAAGGCTTGACTATGCCTGAAATTTCAGTGCTCTTGTCTCAAAGTAAAATTCACCTTAAAGAAAGTATCTTAGCGTCTAATGTACCTGAAGATCCATTTCTTGAGTATTACTTGTTGACAGCGTTTCCAAAGCCTTTGCAAGAGCGTTACGCTTCAGAAATGCTAATGCATCCATTGAAGCGCGAAATTATTGCAACGCGACTGAGTAATATGCTGGTGAACGAAGTTGGATTTACTTTTGTTTATCGCATGCAAGATGAAACAGGTGCACCTGTGGCCTCAATTATGCGAGCCTATATGATTGCTCGTGCCGTCTTGAATATGGAATCAATTTGGGAAGATATAGAGTTATTAGATAATCAAATTGATGCCAAAAAACAAACCGAACTGATGATTGTTTGTGTGAGACTGTTGCGTCGAACCACGCGTTGGTTTTTAAGACGAAAGCGTACGCACTTAGATATCACTGAGACAGTGAAACGTTATCAGTCTGGTGTTGCTCAAATCAAAAAAGCAATTCCTAAAGTGTTTGGCGAAACACAAAATCGGCATTATACAGAGTATTTTGAGGGGTATAAGAGCATCGGTTTGTCGAGTCGCTTAGCGCATGATTTAACAAGCATACGTGCGTTGTTTTCTTCGATGGATATCATTGAGGTCGCACATGAGCATGGTCTTGATGTTATCAAAGTGGCTGAGGTTTATTTTGGTATTGGTGAGTTTTTAGATTTGACATGGATTCGTTCCCATGTGATCGCGCACCCTGCAGAAAATCATTGGGAAGCTTTATCGCGTGAAGCGCTGCGTGATGATTTAGATTGGCAACAACGTCAATTAACATCAGGCATTATCAGTAAGGCTTTAAAGAAAAATGCATTGATGAGTTGTTTTCACGAGTGGTCTAACGAGCATGTCGGGTTAATTAAACGTTGGCAGCATATATTGACGAACTTACGCTCAAGCAATACATTAAACTACACCATGTTTTTTGTGGCGACGCGAGAGTTACTCGATTTAACACAAACCACCATGCAAGTTGCGGGTGAAGACGAATGGCTAGAGGAGTAAATGAGAGTGCAAAATCATACGGATGTGAATGTGTACCACCCTTTTTCAAAGGCACTACATTGGTTGATAGCTTTGCTTGTTGTCACACTTTTGATTGTTGGATTTATGTTAGAGGATTTGTCTCCTATTGCATATACTTTGCATAAATCCTTCGGTCTTGTGGTACTGGGATTGATGATTTGCCGAGTCCTTTGGATTCGGCATGTCGGACGCCCAGCTCTGCCTCAGGTGATGCCTGCTTGGGAAAAGTTTTTCGCGCGAGCGATACAGCATTGTCTCTACCTTTCCCTTATCATGATGCCTATTGCTGGATGGATCATGTCGACAGCTTCGGGTCATATCCCAGAGTTTTTTGGCTTGTTTCCATTTCCATGTCCAGGTATTACAGAAGATAAAGCGTTGGCTGAGTTGATGGAAGAGATCCACAATACAACGGCCTGGATTATCTTAGGTTTGCTTTTTTTCCATGTTGCTGGTGCTTTAAAGCATCATTTTTGGGATAAAGACAATATGCTGAAAAAGATGTGGTTTTAGTTCCCTTGTAATGGCGAGATTTGAGTGGTCAGTTCGCGCGAATATTGTACTTGGCTGATCACTTTACATAAACCAATACAACGCATGAATCCTGACATCCATCCTTTTGAAAAGGATGGATTATCACTTGCGTCATTGAGAGCGCTTTCGATTTCATCTATAGACCGAGCCTGGTTTATTTTCCCTATTAACTTTTCAGCATAATCAACTTTACGCCCTACGACAAGCTCATTTCTAAACCACTTAGTTAGTCGTGATGCAGTAAATTTTCGATTTTCATCCATCGAGCCTCTAGAGTCGATATATTTTTGTAGCTCTTCTGTGCATGCATTTTTAACCCCACTCAAGCTAAGGGGTTGTTTATCTTCAAGAGACTGTATCGCGTCATTTTTTATTTCTGCATCATATGCATTGGAGAGCTGTGCTAAAAGCGTCGGATCGTTATTCAAAAAATCAACATTCGAAATATCTGGCCGATGTGCTCGAATGAACAAAAGAGCTCGAGTCGTCATGAGTGTTTTCGGGAGCATGGATTTTTTATCTTTTAAAATCCGATCATCAATTCCATCACGATGTACTGATTCCCAAGCCTCATTACTTACGATACTTTTTCTGCGCGCATAACGATGAAGACACTGGTCTTCTTTTTCTTCTAAAGTTAACGCCATACCGACATCGACGCAGACTACTTTGTTCTCAGCGGTGACAATTAAGTTTCCTGGAATTGATGCATCGATAATAATACGACCTGTTCGATTGTAAATACCAAGAAGCGCACGCGCTATCGTCTCATCTTCTTCATTTTGGATATCTGTGTTCATCATTGCATTTCTATACGACATTCTATCGATTTCTACGTCTTCTTCTGTACACGTCGTTGTAGGACTATATTTAGTCTTTACATAAGGGCAAGTCCAGCCTTGGCATTCCTTACCATCGATAATAAGTGTGACTACTTTTGCTTTCGGTTTGAGTGTTGGATTGAAGAGGTTCCAGAGGCGCACAGAACGTTCTGGACTATCGGTAGTAAACTTATCGTTCATCACACGCTTAAATACAAGACGGGATTCAGGGTTGACATAAGCTACGTTGAATCCTCCGCCGGCTAGGAGTAGCCAATTATCTGTTTCAGAAGACATAATGACTTCCTTTTAGATCCGTTTGATTTGCTTAGCTTAAGTTTAGACCAAGTTTCGATGAAAATTTTTACCAATAGATTAAACAAAAAACCCCGGAGCTTCCGGGGTTTTTTGTTTAAAGGGGATATACTTAATCGCGATTCGAAGAAAACGCGCTCAAAATATTAAGTAAGCTAATGAATAAGTTGTAAATTGAGACAAACAGAGAAATCGTCGCCATGATGTAGTTTCGCTCGCCACCATGAATGATTTCACTTGTTTGGAATAAGATAGACCCTGATGCGATGAGCATAAAGGCTGCTGAAATCATGAGCTGTAACGCAGGCATTTGAAAGAAAATACCAGCTATCATCGCAAGTAAGGCCACCATGCTGGCAGCAAAAAGAAAACCACCTAAGTAGCTGAAATCTTTACGCGTAGTCAATGCGTAGCCTGACAAAGTTAAGAAAATCAAGCCTGTACCGCCCAGCGCTGTACCAATAAGTTGCCCACCGTTTGAGAAGTTAGCTACATAAAGATTCAAAATGGGGCCTAAAGCAAAACCCATAAAACCTGTGAATCCAAAGACGGAAAGTAGACCCATCGGACTATTTCTCAATGCGCTTGTTAAGAAAATTAGCCCATAAGAGCCTGCAATAAACAAAATGGGGTGAATGGGACGTATATGCATCGCGGATGAGACGTAAGCCATGAGTGCACTAAATAAAAAGGCCATACTGAGCAACAAATAAGTGTTTCGTAAAACCTTATTCGTTGCGAGAATGGATTCGGTTGTCTGTGTTAGCACAGAGGTTTGATTTCTATTCATATCTGCTCCAGGTCGTTGAATATTACTATGATACTTAATATGGGGATGTTCCTATAAATTTCAATAGGATTCTTATGATCTCTAGTCTATCTGGATGTCTCTTAGGGCGCAAGTGGTGCGCTTTTTTAAGATTTGGAGTATGATGATTGCTTTACTCCACAGAGTCTACTATGAGCAAAATTGCTTTGTTGCAGTTGACGACAGGCTGCAGCATTGAACAAAATTTAATGCATATTGGTCGGTATGTTGAGGATGCTGTAGAAGCTGGGGCTGTTTTAATTGTACTTCCTGAAAATTGTGCGTTTATGGGGCAAAAAGATTTTCCCTTACATACGATTGCAGAAAATAAAGGCGACGGTCGGATTCAAGCTTATCTTAGCCAATTATCAAAGCGCTTCGGTGTTTGGATTATCGCCGGAACAATACCGACTAAAGCTCATGCAGACCGAGTCAGGGCAAGTTCGTTAGTTTTTGACCATCAAGGAAAACTTGTCGCGTGTTATGACAAGATTCATTTGTTTGATGTAGCGGTGCCAGAAGGTGAGGTACACCAAGAGTCACTTCGTGTTGAGCCGGGATTTTCCGTGGTCACAGTTGATACGCCTGTAGGTTGTGTGGGTCTTAGTGTATGCTACGATCTTCGATTCGCTGAGCTTTATCGACAATTGGTATTGAAAGGTGCTCAGATTTTTACTGTTCCAGCTGCGTTTACCGCCATCACGGGACAAGCGCATTGGGAAGTGTTGCTGCGCGCGAGAGCAATTGAAAATTTATGCTATGTTTTGGCCCCCAATCAATCCGGACAACACGAAAATGGCCGGCATACACATGGTCACAGCATGGTTGTTGATCCCTGGGGGAAAGTGATCGCATGTCAAGAAGAGGGGAATGGTGCTCTAATTGCTGAAATTGAGCTCTCTTATCTTAAAACCTTGCGACAACAATTTCCGTGTAATGAACATCATATAATGGGTAATGTATGACCTCCACTTTAGAATTTGCAAAAAATACGCTTTTGAAATCCAGTGATTTAGATGATCACCGTCTTAAAAAGATGCTCGAGTTACTCCAGCATCCCCACGTCGATGATGGAGATTTGTATTTTCAATGTTCTAGTTATGAGTCTTGGTACTTAGAGGATTCCGAAGTTAAAAATGGCAGCTTTAGCATTGATAAAGGGGTCGGAATTCGTGCAGTGAGTGGTGAAAAAACAGGCTTTGCTTATTGCGATGATATTGCAGCTCCCGCCATTGAGCGCGCCATGTCGGCCGCTCGCTCCATTGCCTTATCGACTACGCCTAAAACGATGCCTGTCAATACGTCGTATGAGGCTATCACGCGCTATGAGGCGATGAATCCCATCGACGGGATGACTAAGCTTGAAAAAATTATGTTGTTGGAGGCGATTGATAAAGAGGCTCGTCGTCTTGACCCAAGGGTGATTCAAGTGAATGCGTCACTTTCTGGTAGTTATGAAGTGGTATTGATTGCTGATTTGCATGGTCGATTCACAGCGGATGTCAGACCACTAGTGAGTATCCATGTGAATGTAATCGTTGAGTCTAACGGACGCCGAGAGTCTGCGCGTTCCGGTGGAGGCGGACGTGTGGGTTATTCGTATTTTCTTGAAGAAGAGCGCGCACTTGCTTATGCAAGAGAGGCTGTTAGAGAGGCATTGGTGAATTTAGATGCAGGACCTGCTCCCGCTGGCACCATGCCTGTGGTGCTTGGTCCTGGTTGGCCTGGAGTACTGTTACACGAAGCCGTCGGGCATGGTTTAGAAGGTGATTTCAACCGAAAAGGTTTGTCCGCTTTTTCCGGACGTCTTGGACAGCAAGTAGCTGCTAAAGGGGTGACGGTTGTGGATGATGGGACATTATTAAACCGGCGAGGTTCGTTGACAGTAGATGACGAAGGGACGCCTTCGCAATGTACGACATTAATCGATGATGGTGTTCTCGTCAATTATATGCAGGATAAGCTCAATGCAAAACTTATGAAGATGCAACCGACCGGAAACTGCCGTCGTGAGTCTTATGCACATTTGCCTATTCCTCGTATGACCAATACATACATGCTCGCTGGACAATATTCTCCAGAAGAAATTATCCGTTCTGTGAAACAGGGGCTTTATGCTGTGAATTTCTCCGGAGGTCAAGTAGATATCACCTCCGGTCAGTTTGTGTTCACGACTAGCGAGGCTTATTTAATCGAAAATGGTCAAATTACGAGGCCTGTGAAAGGGGCTACTTTAATTGGTAATGGCCCTGAAGTGATGCAAAAAATTAGCATGATAGGAAACGACTTAAAGCTTGATCTTGGGACTGGTGTTTGCGGTAAAGAGGGTCAATCGGTGCCGGTTGGTGTGGGCCAACCGACTTTAAAAATTGATGCAATTACAGTCGGTGGCACAGGCGCTTAATAGAGTCCTAGCGATTGGAGCATGACGGTGTCTTGGTGAGAGCCAAATCGAACAAGGTTCGGGTGCTCTAATAGTAAACTTGCTGAGATGAGGTATTGATTTTCATCTATCTTGCAGCAGTCTACCAGCTCACCTAACGATTGCCCGTCTGTATCTTCAATCTGCATCCCAGGAGTTAGGGGCTCTTTTGAGTCAACTTGATACTGTACCAGGTGGTGTTTCAGTGTTGCGCGGTAATGAGTGCGCGCAATAATTTCTTGTCCACGATAACAGCCTTTGTTGAAAGAAAGATAGGGTGTTTCTTGCAAATTCAAGCGATGGGGTAAAAATTGTTCGCTTGTGTTCGGATAAATTTCAATTTCACCTCGTCTTAATTTTGCCTCATGCCAGGCTTCGGTGTTTTCGTTTGCAGAAAGTGTTGCAGCAAACGAGCGCGTCATGAGCAAAAGATAGAATGGTGGTTGAATACAGCCAATCACATAGTCTTCTGTTGCAAGACAAGTATAAGGCAAATTAGGACATGGAAAGGGTAAAGTTTGCTCTTCTTCATGCCAGTACCCCATGAGACAAAGTTCTTTTTCCTGACTCAGTTGAACACGTGAAAATTGTGCTGGCTTGGCAAGTACACGTGTTACTTTTTCGGCAAGTGTTTCGGGTAAAATTAAATAAAGCGCATCACGCCATTGAAAAACTTCCATGAGGCTCGTGATGCGTCCTTGTAAATTGCAAAGCGCTGCGGGTTGGTAGTGTGTTTCAGTGACTTGACGAATGTCTGCGGTCAGTTGGCCTTGTAGAAAATTTGCCGCCTCTGCTCCTTGTAGTTTGAGTGCAGTCAGATAAGAAAGATGAAATAACATGATGAGATTGTTGATGGTAAACGTATCGATAGTGTAACATGTATCGATAGAAGCTGTATGCGAGAAACGTGGTGGAACATCACCCTTCAGATGCGAAATTAATTTGGAATTGTCGTCGAGGCATGCTAGAGCTTGATTTAATGCTAGCGCGTTTTGTTGAGCAGCGGTTACCTCTTTTGAGTCCAACCGAGCGTTTGTTATTTGCGCGTTTGCTGGATTACCCCGATCCTGTGTTGTACGCACTTTTGATGGGGCAAGTCGAGCTAGAAGAAGATGAGGAGCTGACCCATTTTGTCAACAGTATACGAACTCAACATCCCCTTTAGGACCTCTAGAGACTATCAACGTTTGGTCTTGTTGCTCTACGGCTTTGGTTTGGCGGCTGTCTGGTGGTTTGCCTATCCTTTTTGGGTTTCTGTCTATTTGAGCGCTGTAATTTTTGTGCATGGTGGATATTTATTTCGTGCCGGCAAACCCTTTCGACGTGAGGAGACATTGAGTTTTATCGGAAAACATTGGGTGCTTACAGATACGCTGGGGCTTAAAACAGAATTTACACAACTCCGTGTTGCTTATGATTTCGGATTTATCTTTTGTGTCGTTTTACAAGGGGCGCGTCGCCCAAAATATCTTTTGTTTTTCCGTGACCAATTGACCTCGTCAGAGCGTCGAGCTTTTTATTTTAGTCAATTAGAATGGCGCGAGCCGACGATGCTGAAATCGATTGGCGAGTCTTCTGAGTGATTTTTTCATGCTAGTCGTTTCAAATCTTTTTTTTGAATATGCTGATGACCCTTTACTAAGCGATGTCAGTTTTGCTGTGCGTGCGGGTGAGTTATTGCATGTTAAAGGAGAAAATGGTGCAGGTAAGTCTACTTTATTGAAGTTGATTGCGAGCTTGCTTGACCCATTATCCGGCGAAATTAAGTTTGAAAATGTACCGCTTCAGGATTGTCTAGAGCATTACCGCGCTCAAATGTGTTATCTTGGGCATCTTGAGGGGGTACATCCTTTACTCACACCTAAAGATGTTTGGACGTTTGAATCAACACATACTAAGGACACACCCTCACTTGATGCTATCGCTGATTTATTACAATTGAGCGATTTTCTCGATACACCTTTTGCTTTCCTTTCCGCTGGTCAAAAAAAACGAGTAGGGATGATACGTCTGGCCATGAAGCAAGCGGCAAGAGTTTGGTTGTTAGACGAGCCTTGGGCGGCATTGGATGCTGCAGGTACTGATCAATTATTACGGCTGACCCTGAAACACCTTGAAAGTGGGGGAGTGCTTATCACGACTTCTCATCATCCTTTGCCTGTCACTTCTTTTTCAGTGAGAGAGTATATTTTATGAATGCGACACTGAAATTTTTTTGGCAAATGCTTCAACGTGAAATTAAAATTCAGCACCGACAGCGTAAAGTGTTATTCAATACACTATTATTGTTTTTAATGATTATGGCTTTTTTCCCATTAACTATCCCTGCCGACGAGCACTTACTTCGAGAGATTTTCCCCGGGTTACTTTGGGTGACTTTGCTTTTTTTGTTACTTCTTTCTTCTGAAGCTTTATTTCAACAGGAAATAGACAGCGCGACTTTGGATCAGTGGTTGATAGGTGTGTATCCTCTTCATTGGGTGCTTCGAGCGAAGCTTTTGGTGATTTGGGGGTATCAAATGTTATTGCTGGGCTTAGTCAGTCCCTTGCTTCTTGTGATGTTTCATTTGTCAACCAAGGCCTATCTCGTTCTTTTATTAAGCCTATTTTTAGGTACACCAACTTTATTGATGCTCAATGCACTTGCTTCTTCTTTTTCTAGTGGAATCAAACAAAAGGGTGTATTTATGGGGTTGATTTTACTTCCCTTGTCTTTGCCCGTGATGATTTTAGGAAGTAGTGTCCTAGCTCATGCGATACAGAATTTTCCTGTGATGGGTGAAATGGCATTATTACTCGCGATGAGTTTGCTCAGCGTTTTTTTTCTCCCCTGGGCAATGGGTGTCGCACTACGGACATCTATGCTATAATTCTGCAATTTTTAGTGTTCATAAGATTCTATGTGGCTTTATTTTTATCAATTTGCCTCACCTAAAATATTTTATCATCGTGTGCAGCGATGTTTGCCTATCCTTTGGATTGCTGCCGTCCTTTGTCTTGTCATCGGCGTGGTTTGGGGATTGATCTTCGCGCCGGCAGATGCTCAGCAGAAAGATGCATTTCGTATTTTATATGTGCATGTTCCTGCGGCGTTTTTGTCGATGGGGCTTTATACATTCATGGGCTGTCTTAGTCTTTTATTTTTAATTTGGCGTATTAAATTAGCAGGTCTTTTGCTGAAAGTGGTTGCAGAAATAGGCTGTTTAATGACGTTTTTGGCTTTGGTCACCGGCAGTATTTGGGGGAAGCCTATGTGGGGGACCTGGTGGATATGGGACGCACGTTTGACCTCTGAATTTATACTTTTAATGTTATATGCTGCAATTTTGGCGGTGCATCACGCTTATCCAGAGGGTGAGCAAGCAGATAAGCTCGCTGCATTGCTTGTGATAGTTGGATTGGTGGATTTACCAATTATTCATTATTCTGTCGTTTGGTGGAACACGCTACATCAAGGTCAGACTTTTTCTCTTTTTTCAAAATCACATATGGACGCACGTATGTTGCCTCCTTTGTTGTGGATGTTATTGGGTTTTTCTTTTTATAGTGCAGCAATGATATTAACGCGTGCGAAAGATATGTTGTTGTGGCGCGAGCGTCGTCAACATTGGGTTAAAGCATTCGTTGAGGGATCTCAATGACAAATTATATGCCTTATATTTTGAGTAGTTACGGTTTAGCCGCAATCTCGATGTGCTTAGGGTTGTTATGGATTAGACGTCAGCGTCGTCATACTTTAAAGCGCTTAGCGCAATGGTTTAAGCGAGGTGGCTCTTGATGCACCCAATAAGAAAACGACGCTTATTCACTGTGATAGCCATTTTGAGTGTATTAGGCTGTGTGGTTGCTTTAGTTTTATACGCTTTACGTCAAAATATAAATGTATTTTACTCACCGACAGAAGTACAGCACGGCAACGCCCCTTCCAATCGAATGATACGATTGGGTGGTATGGTTTTACCTGGAAGTGTTCAGCGCCAAGAAGATCTTGTTGTGAAGTTTCAAGTGACTGATTTCAAAGCGAATATTCCCGTTGAGTATCGTGGTATTTTGCCGGATCTGTTTAATGAAGGAAAAGGTGTGGTTGTTGAGGGACGTTGGCGTCACTCGGGTATTTTTAAAGCCGAAACAGTACTTGCAAAGCATGATGAAAATTACATGCCACCGGAGGTAAAACAAATACTCCAGGAGGGGGCGCGTGATTCCTGAGTTAGGTCTTTTAGCCTTAGTTTTGGCATTATTGTTTTCGCTTTTCGCGATTTTTGTGCCGTCTGTTGGTTTAATTAAAAAAAATGCTCCACTTCAGGTTTCGGTGCGCTTTTATGCTGTAGCACAAAGTCTTTGTGTCGGGATTGCTTATCTTTGTTTAACTTTTTGTTTTTTTAAAAATGATTTCAGTGTTGCCTATGTTTACGCAAACTCTAGTGTTTTACTGCCTTGGTTTTATCGAGTTTGCGCGGTTTGGGGTGGTCATGAGGGCTCGATGTTGTTGTGGGTGCTAGTTTTAAATCTCTGGACTATTGCTGTCGTGTATCGAAGCCAATCGCTATCACGCGAGTTTAGTGTGCGCGTTATCATGGTGTTGTGTGCGTTAAACGCAGGGTTAGTGCTGTTTTTACTGACAACATCTAATCCATTTTTGCGTCAATTTCAAATATTGAATACCTTGGGGCGGGATTTAAATCCTTTACTCCAAGATCCGGGATTTTTATTTCATCCGCCTATGCTTTATATGGGGTATGTTGGATGTGCGGTTGCTTTTTCTTTTGCATTTAGTGCGCTTTGGCTTGGTCGTATTGAGCCTGAATGGGCGAAATGGACTAGACCTTGGTCGCTTGCAGCTTGGTGTTGCTTAACGCTGGGTATTACTTTAGGAAGCTGGTGGGCTTATCGAGAATTGGGCTGGGGAGGCTGGTGGTTTTGGGATCCGGTTGAAAATGCTTCTTTTATGCCCTGGTTGTCCGCCACAGCACTGATTCATGCATTAGCGCTCAACGAAAAACGTCAGCAGCTCAATGCGTGGACCATTTTACTCGCGATGATGACGTTTTCACTTAGTTTAATCGGCACATTTTTGGTGCGCTCCGGCGTATTAGTCTCGGTGCATGCGTTTGCAGTCGATCCCACGCGTGGTTTATTTATTTTGTCATTTTTGATGGTGGTGATTGGTGGTGCGCTGGGGCTATTTGCCTTTCGCGCCCAGACCTTGCAGCGTCAGCAAGAGTTTTCTCCAATATCGCGCGAAGGGGCTTTATTGTTGAATCATGTGTTTTTGTGTGCCGCGATGTGTACGGTGCTTTTGGGGACAGTCTATCCCTTGTTAGTTGATAGTTTAGGGCTAGGCAAACTTTCCGTGGGGGCCCCATATTTTAACACGGTTTTTGTACCTTTAATGATGCCTTTATTGGTACTAATGGGCGCTGGCATTCATATGCATTGGCGACAAGATAGCTTGTGGCGGTTATGGAAGCACTTAAGTAGTGCGGCAGGACTGGCTGTCTTATGTGTGTTGCTGATGCGCTTTATCAGCCAGAAATCGATGAGTTTCATGATTTTTCTTGGCTTAGTGCTGGCATGTTGGATTATTGTGAGTACATTAAAAATGGGTATGGAACGAAAAAAACAACGTGGAATACGTGCTTTTGGGCAAGCTTTTTTGGGCATGTTGTTGGCACATATTGGAGTTGCGGTGACTGTGATTGGGATTGCTGTTTCTTCCGGTTTTGGCATTCAACAAGATGTTAAAATGTCCCCTGGCGAAGAGGTTCGTTTGGCAGGTTACTCGATTTTCTTTGTGAGTGAGTCTAGTCTAACAGGACCGAATTATCACGGTACTAAAGCTTGTTTTAGAGTCGGTTCGGGTGAGCGGGCACATGTCATTTTTCCTGAAAAGCGATTGTATGACGTAGGTAAGATGGCTATGACTGATTCCGCGATTGACGTGAATGTGTTTCGAGACATATATATTGCATTGGGTGAGCCAATGGGCAAAGAGGCATGGTCTGTACGTTTGTATTATAAGCCTTGTGTCCGCTGGATTTGGGCGGGTGGCTTTTTACTTGTGATAGGTGGCCTTCTTGCACTGACAGATAAACGCTATGGGCGTTATAAGTCAATGATCATGGCGCGTGCGTGAGCCATGGTTAAGTTTTTACGCTTTGCACCGCTGATTGTTTTTATTGCACTGGGTGTGTTTTTTCTAAAAGGTCTCGGTCTCGATGCGCGAGAAGTACCTTCGGTAATGATTGGCCAAAAAATCCCTGCGTTTAATTTGCCAAGACTTGATAATGGCGAATTACAATCGTCACAGGATTTAAAAGGAAAAATGCTGATTTTAAATGTCTGGGCGAGTTGGTGCGAAGTCTGTAATGAAGAGCAAGATTTTTTAATGCAGTTGTCAAAGCAGGGTGTTCCGATTTATGGATTAAACTACAAAGATGAACCCAGTGCAGCGAAGTCATGGCTAGTTCGTTGGGGTAATCCTTACCGCTGGAGTATGTCTGATGAAGCCGGCCGTTTCGCGTTGGATTTGGGGGTTTATGGCGCCCCAGAAACATTTTTAATTGATGCTGAGGGTGTAATCCGTTATCGTCATGCGGGTGCGTTAACCCCAGAAGTTTGGCAAAAAATGCAGAGGCTTTTATGAAGTGGTGGATGGGATGGATAGGGTGCATGTTATTCACTGCTGTTTTTGCCCAAGAGCTTTATCCATTTGATGATGCAAAAAAATCAGCACAGTTTCAGCATTTACTGACTGATTTACGTTGTTTGGTGTGTCAAAATCAAGATTTGGCGGATTCTCATGCTGAATTTGCACAAGATTTGCGGCAAGCGGTATACGAGCGTGTTTTACAAGGACAGTCTGATGATGAGATTGTGCATTATTTGACGGCGCGTTTTGGTGATTATATTCTGTTTAAGCCTCCAGTGAAGGGAATGACATGGTTTTTGTGGGCAGCACCATTGCTATTTTTAATGATGGGGCTAGGTGTTTTTTGGAAGGCTGTACGACATGGGAAATAATGCTTTAGGTTTGATTTTGCTCATCAGTGCGCTCGTTGGCGTGAGTGTGGCTTGCGCTCCTTTGTTCAAATTTTCAAAGCGTATGACTTTTTTTGTTTTTCTATGCTCGTTGTTAGCGATATGTATCGGGTATTTTACTTGGGGTGGCTACTTCGCTCTGAGTGATTATCATATCAAGTTGGCGAAAGCTCAGGAAGTTGATGCATTGCTTGCTTCACCAGAAAAAACCTTAGCACTGATTGAGCATATTAAAACGCGTCTTGACGACTCACCAGAGAGTGCATCAGGCTGGGTGCTCATCGGGAAGCTTTATTTAGTTTTACACAATAAAATCGAAGCGCAACGAGCCTTTGAGAAAGCGGCCCAATTAAAGCATTAATTTTTGTCTATACTTACAAATAATGAGCCTTGTGAGTAGAGACAAATGCCCAAGAGAAATAATTACGAAACAGTAGATGAATTGCTTGCTGAAGCTGTGCATACCTTGCGCGATGATTCTGCGTCATTAAATAGCCGAGAGGCTGATAGAAATCGTTTTTTTTATGGAATATTTCAAGAGGGCACTAAGCCACGCGTAATTGTAAAAGGATTTGACGAAAATTCGTATAATGGTCCATCGCTTCGTGACTTTATCGACCGTTTAAGTATTCTTCACCTTGTTGCAGTCGAGCGGCTAAAGGCTAAGCGTCTTGCTGGTAATATAACACAAGTGGATTATGATAAAAAAATTGCTACTTTAGAGCAGAAAAGAGAGGAGTGCATTGCCTCGTTAGAGCGTGACTGTCAGATTCAACCGATACCTTTAGATGGGCTAAAAAAAAGACAAAAAGAAATTGAGCTTGCCATACGCCAAGCAACACTTTACATTCAACAATATACATTCGATGCTTTGGTTTTAACCGATCCTAACGCTTTTCAAAGCCAGCATGCTTTGGATGAGTCGTTGCGTGCATATATGAGCGATGAGTCTAGACTCACAGCAAAAATGGGACGTCCTGATTTTATTAATGTTTATGCTAATCCAGAGGAAGGTAAAACAGGGGAGTTTATCAGTATTCAGCGCACGGTGGATCATACGATTCCAAGTACAGAGCGTGATGACACAGGGCCATTCGAAGGGAAGATTCCTAACTTTGTAGAATGTGGTGTGTATTATCGAGATGCGGATGGGAATCAAAGGTCAGAATTTACCGGATATCGACATAGCTCTTACCCGCCTATTCGAGAGAAGGATGATTTTACACGTCAGAAAAAAGCAGCGAAAATTGTTCAATCCATGTTGACTGAATTAGCAAGACAAGAGATGAAAAAAGGTCACTATGGTACGATTGAATTAAATCTATCTTCGTTAACGCTTTTAACGCCCTATCATAGGACAGATGCTATTGTGCCCTCCGGAGAACAGGAGTATCGCCAGCTCGCCGAGAGTTATGATGCCGTGATGCTCTATAAAGATAGACCTATTAAATTAAATATTGATGGTCGAGAAGTGACTGTAAAGTTGAATGTATCGATGCTGAATGCTCCAGGAAACCCTGCGGGTGTGAGTATCTCAGAGAGGGGTACTTTTACAAGATGGTCCATGCATTCTCGGCTTGAAAAAGATATTAATGCTCAAGGTATGAGTGAGTTTATTCAAAAAACATGTGGATATCTTACCGATTATTCAGGGATTCAGGTTGTTCAGGATATTAAAGATATTTTTAAAAAAGGTGGTGAAGAGTTTGGGCTGAAACACTTGTTAGCTAAGGCAAATGAAAGGCTCGCAGAAGCTATAAAAACAGGATCAGGCAAGTCGCGTTATTATAAGGAATGTAAATTAGAAGTAGACAAACTGAATAAACAAATTTTTAAAATTGAACGCGAGCGCATGAGAGCCTGCCGTAAATTCATGACGAATCCTAACAATCGACGTGATGTTGATATGTTCTTAGCTTCTTTACAAAATCCGCCAAGGACGACTCAATCTGAAGTGGCTGAACTATTTTTTCAAACCCTGTTGATTTACAGCGATGGTAAAGTAGATCCCATTCACTATGGTTCAAGATTTTTATTGGCTAACCAAAAAATGGGCAACCATGTCGACTTTTACTGTAAGAGTGGTGAGGATAGGACAGGTCGCATGCAAAATATGGTCGAAGAGTTGTGTATTTTTTATCGTAATCATGGATGCTATCCCAAATACGACTCTTTTAAAAAACGCATGGATCCAGTTGATAAAATTCAACAAGATCAAATTGCTCTTGCTGTAAATGAGTTTTCGGTCTCGAGGGATATTACTGGGGCGAACAGTATTGGTGCGCGCGGATTGCAAATTGCAGATCAATTAGGTCCATTTAAAGCGCGAGCTAACGCAATGCTTCCGACAGTGATGGGAGATAGGATTGGTAAAACAGCTAAGGGTGTTTATTCGCTGACCGATAGTTTAATTGGTAAAAGCCCAGTCAGAAAAATCGCTCCTTCTCTTGCTATTGATAAGACCAGAAAAAAACTATTAGAAAAAACGCTGGGGAATGCAAGTCGAGGTAATATTTTATTTGAAGAGGGTACGAGTCGTCTTGGATTTTCTAGTCGGATTGTGCATAGTACGGAAAGAGAGAACTATGAAAGAAGTAAAAGCACGCCAGGGACTCCTACACCTCCTCCTCGTACTACAGTTTCATCGCCCACTTATACCGCTCATCGTTTATCAAAAGATGATTTGATTGTGAGTGAAAAAGAATATTCAGTTGGCGTTTTAGGAAGAATTGAAAAAAGCACTCATTCCGTGAGTGATATGACTCAAGTGCCTGAGGGTGGGCTGCCGCCTGATGTGAATGAAGATCTTGCTATTGAGCAGGCCTTTGCTATGGTGAATCCGCCGTTTAATCCTGAAGCTAGCATATTAGTTTTAAGTGGTGCTGACGATGAGCAAGTTGCGCGCATTCACGCTGTGTTACTTTTTTTGAAAAATAACATCACTTTTTTAAAAACATTGGAAATAGAAGTGGAAGGCGCGAGTGCACAACCTGAGGTCGCGACTAAACCTTCCTTACAAAAAAAATACGATCAAGCTTTTGTAAAAGCGCATTTGAGTGATTCTGCACTTCATAAAATCAAATCTCATAAGACTGATTTTATTCTATTAGTTGAAAAGCAAAAGCATATGAAGTCAGTCATCAAAGCGGGTCGTCCTGAAGCAGAAAGTGAGCTGACTTTGATTGAGGGCGCAAGTATTATATTGCCGAAAAAACCTTGAACTTGTTAATAACCTAACAAAGAATCAGTCGTCTATAATAAGCGTATAGGCATATTTAAGGCTAAGTCATGAAACCTTACGATCGTCCTTTAGCTGCACAAGACTCTTTGACTGTAACTCGAACGTTACTGCATGAGCAAGGGGTGATGTCTTCGCTCACTCGATCTCAAATTAAGAACGTACAAACTTTAAAGTTGCGTGCAATGTTAGCTTATGCAAAGAAAAATTCACCTTGGTACGCTCGCACATTGAGTGATATCGAGCCCCGTACATTTACGCTTGAGCAACTCAAGATGCTTCCGATTTTAACCAAACGTGACATGATGGATAACTGGAATGATATTGTCACAGACAGGCGTTTGACGATAGATGATGCAAGTCAATTTTTAATGAAGGAGCAAGGGTACGATCTCTTGCACGGGCATCATATCTTTGCGTCAGGGGGATCCTCTGGTCGACGAGGAATGTTTGTTTGGGATAGTAACGAGCTGGCTGCCACATTAGCGGCTTTGTATCGCTATCAATATCGTGATGAATTTGACTATGGTGCAGCAATTCCAAGCGAGCCACTGATGGTGGTCTCGATTGGTGCTTTAAGACCCGTGCATTTGAGTGAAACGGTTCTTTCTTTCCCCTTAGTCCCACAAATGAATGCGCGTGCATTTTCGGCTCTTGCACCGATTGATGAGTTGGTGTCTTCTCTTAATGATTGTCAGCCGACTCATTTGAATGGTTATCCTTCTGTTGTCGCAAGGCTTGCAGCCAAAGCTATCAAAGGCGTGTTAAAGATTTATCCCAAAAGAATTTTAGTCGGGGCTGAGCCGCTTTTAGAGAGTATGGCCGATTGCATTCATCAAGCTTGGCCTGGTGCTTTGTTAATTAATAATTGGGGCTCAACTGATGCCGGGATACATGCGGTTGGATGCGATTATTCTGGAAAAAATCTTCATGTGTTAGAAGATATGAATATTTTTGAGTTTGTCGATGAGCATAATAATCCTGTTCCTCTGGGTGTTTGCTCTGAAAAAGTGCTTGTTACGAATTTATTTCGTAAGTCGATGCCCATTTTTAGATATGAAATGGATGATCGCGTGTTGGCGTTAAAGGAGCGTTGCATTTGTGGCTCAGAGTTTGGCTTGATTAGCTCGATTGACGGGCGTCATGAAGATGATTTTCTATATGGAGAGGTCATCGTGATTGCGGAGGTTTTCGAAAACTCTATTATGGTTGAGTCTGGCGTGGATGAGTATCAAGTTTTTCAAACGAAACAGGGCGCGGATGTACTTATTGTTCCGGACAAAGGCGCTACAATTGATACTGTGCGCATGAAAACAGATTTGATGACCCAATTTAAAGCGCTAGGAATACGTGAGCCAGAAATCAATATTTATCTTGTTGATGAGTTAAAGCGTCATGCAGAGACTGGAAAATTAAAGCGATTTAAGTGTTTGCCCGGACTTTAATAGAGAGTTCAATGGTGAATTCTGCGACTATTTC
This sequence comes from uncultured Legionella sp., assembly GCA_964471225.1. GTDB lineage: Bacteria > Pseudomonadota > Gammaproteobacteria > Legionellales > Legionellaceae > JAGVJT01. The sequence continues at coordinate 27,971 of CAYYEZ010000052.1, forward strand.
TGCCTGCTCAGTATAATTTGTAAAAGCCGAGACCCGGATGCGTTGGTTTACTCTTTGATGACTTTCTTTTGAGGCATGAATCATTGCTTCGACTGTTTTGCCCATCGTAGATTCAAAATAAACATCGGATTGTGGTCGTTTTAATAATTGCGCGTCAAATGATTTACACGCAAAAGCTTTCGGGATTGTTAATCGCTTAGCCTAATAAAGGTCATGCAATCCACCAGCTAGGTCTGCACCGACAGCAAGTGCACCAAAGTACATGGAGTTTAGATGATTTTTACTTCTTCTTGATAAGGGAAGCTTTACGATAACCTCTTCATCTGTTACACGGATGAGCTTAGGCTTTAGATGCCCGATTAAGGGTACCTTGAAATGTCCGAAGTACCATAAATAATATTTAAAGTAACTGAGAAGTTGCATTAGAAGTAGTTTCTTGCAATGAGGACTTAAATTATAATTTGATATCGTTGCGAGTACAACGATATCTTATTTCAGGCGTTTTTGAGAGGACTGTATGATGACCGTAAAAAATATCTCTGACATGATACGCCACCCCGATCCCAATAGTATTTTCCCGATTGAAGGCGTGAAACGTACATGTTTTCTAAAAAATATTATTACCAAACCGCAAATTATTGTAGGTGATTATACTTACTATGATGATCCGGTTGATGTGTATAATTTTGAGAAAAATGTTTTATATTTGTTTGATTTTTCAATAGATAAGTTGATTATTGGAAAATTTTGTCAGATTGCAACAGGTGTGAGATTTATCACAAATGGTGCTAATCACCCTATGAATGGGGTATCAACCTATCCCTTCAAAGCGTTTCGTCAATCTTGGTCGAATGTGCCCATGGATGTGCCCAATAAAGGTGATATTGTGATTGGCAATGATGTGTGGATAGGTAATGCTGTAACGATTATGCAGGGCGTAAAAATTGGGGATGGTGCAATTATTGGGACAAATGCTTTGGTAAGTAGAGATGTTGAACCTTATACGATTGTCGGCGGAAATCCTGCGAGAGTGATTCGAAAACGCTTTGATGATGAAACAATTGATTTTTTATTAAAATTAGCTTGGTGGAATTGGCCTATTGATAAAATTACTCGATATGCTGATAGTATTGCCACAGGAGATATCGATGTGTTGAAAGCTGCTCTATAAAAAGGGGCATGAATTCTCTCACCCCTTATGTGGTTAAACTATTAGGAGACAGCATCGCTTCACTGACTGATACAGCTGGTTCTCGTTCTCTTTTTTGAAAAAATGCATCTCTGCTGGAGCTAATTACGACTCTTTGTTGGGATGCATCGGTTGTTCCCTCGTTTAAAATATCTGCACGTAACCCTTGTCTATCTTCTTTTTCACTTTCAATCAAGGGCAGTAAAAAAGTCTCGAGATTTTGATGAAGGAGGTAGCGTCCTAATTGAATTTTTGTTGACCTTTCGAGAGTGGAGTAATCAAAGTCTTTTGAAAGTAAATATTCGAGCGCCTCTTTGGCCTCGTGTCGAATACTCGTTTTGATGAGTGTTTTGTTATTTCTTTGCATCCCGTTGAATAAGTAAATATCTAATAGGTATCGTACTTCTTGAAAAGGAAATTGATTGCAGAGTGAATAATACAATAGCTCAAAACAAAACTCGGGATCGCGTTTGATTGTTTGTTGATAATCTTGCTCAATCAGCCAGTGTAAAATCGAAAATTGATGCGTAGCCAGCGCAAGTTTTGACATTTTTTTAGGAGCGTCGGGGCTTAATGCGCCATATCGCTGAATACTCTCTGATAGCATGCCTAGGTTCCCATTCACAATTGCAAACATAATATCTTTTTCAAGCGCTTCGATACTAAAAATTTGCACAGGATAAGGAATGAATTGGACCAATGTCACTGGATACATTGGGGCCGCAATATGAGGCTTAGGATCAAGAAAATACATGATTTCTGGAATTTGGTGTAATAAGTTAACTAAAAAATGCTCGTTTTCGTTGTCAAGACGTCTTACAAAAGCATACCCATCTTTTCGAATTGCATTCGTAACAGAAGGTAATGCTAAGAGAAAGCGACACGCCTCTTCATCTTCGAGCAAAGCGGCTTGTCTTAATGCGGCATTATCTTGACAATTTGCCTGCGCTTGTACAGATTCAAATTGAGCGAGAGAAACAAGCAAGTCTAAATAAGCATAAGACGCGGCCTTTCTAAATAAATAATTATCTTGAAGTGCTACAATTTCTGGCAAAATTGCTTGAAATGCTTGATGTGACAGTAAGAGATATGCGATGGATTGTTTTTTTTCATCCACTGCTATGCATATTAGTCTATAAAGGATATTGGGATCACTTTTGAGTCCTTCAAGGACGCTTTCATATTTTAAGAAAATGCATAATGCTTTGTAATTGGCTCGCTTAATAATATAACTCATCAGCGTTTCAATATAATTCGACTCAGTATCGATTTCGGTAATAAATTCCTCAAAAGCTTGAGTTCGAAGCATCTGATTGAGTATTCTGTAAGAGCCGACATCTAATACTGTCGCAAAAAGCTCAAACTTATAAGAGCGCGGAATCTGTTTGAGTTGCTCGTGAACATCTGGATTTTTCTTAGAAAGACGCTTTATTGTTTTGAATTGGAACAGGTTATCTGTTCTAATGATATTTAAAAGCTGAGAGTAGTCTATACAGATTGGAGGGGTAGGTGTTATTTCCTCTGCGTCTTGTTTAGCGAGCTTTTTTTCAATGATCTGATGCACTGACGTGTTATCAGCAACTGCTGTTTCTGTGGGTTGTACAGGCAATACTTCTGCAGATGACGGCTTATCAAAAAGCCACTCTATCATTCTTGCTGGCATTTTAGCTTTAACTTTTTCTGAAGGCACCCACCCAAAACAATCATTTTTTTTGAGAACTTCGAGCACATGGTCTTGCTTTTGTTTTAACTTGAAATCTAAGTACTCTTTTTTAGTACCCTCAGTCATTTTTTCCCATAAAATCTCAGCAATTGTGTCATGTTCATGAATTAAAGCGAGATCAAGGGCAGTATATTTTTCGGGCGTATTTTGATGTGTTTGAAGATTAAATCTTCCTGCTTGTAGAAGTGATTGTTGCGTTTTAGGGATTGTATAACTGAAAACCCATCGAACAATTTCGACTGAGCCTGTTTGGGCTGCAAGATGAAGTAATGTTGAACCGTGTTGATCAAGATTTTTTAAGTCAATATCTGTATTTTCAACAAGCCATTGGATACGTGGCAGTGCTGCTGCACCATATTGAATCAAACGACAAAGAATGTTTTGTTGATTTTTGTCACGCTGATTGACGTCTGGGGAATAAGATTCAAAGAAATGAGCCATTTTTTTAGAGTATGGATCTGCAAGATACGCTTTTTGCTCTTCGGTGTAACGAGCGTTAATAATCATTCCTCTGTCAAAAGAGGCATTAAATTCTTTTTCTCTCATTGCCGCAAAGTAAAGATAATTTTCATAAGTCATCCATGCAGGCGTGCCGTCGACGATACCATCGTTGATGAAGTCTTTTATATTAACAGCGCCTATATCTAAGAATATTTTCAATAAAATCTGAGATTTTCCAGAAAATCCATAAACTGGATACTGTGATGCATAATGCTTTTTTAATCTATCTTCTAGATAAGTGATAAAATTATAGAAATCAGAGACTGTTTCTGGAAATTCTCCTCGAACCGGGGTTGCATGCATCTCGAGATCTTCCATAAATGAATGGTCGCAAAAAAATAAGGATTTATCCTTTAGAAGATCATATTTTGTAATTAAATCGAAGCGTCTGTAAGCCATAAGATAAGTGATAATGGAGTAACTGCGGTGCTCGTCTCCATAATAAGTTTTGAAATCCCACGCATAGTTTTTAAGATACCATTCTGTCATCGCGCGATTTTGTTGGCTGATACTCACCATGATATTAGGGTATTGGATGCATTGAGTACCTTCTTGTACTGTCTCAAAAAAATCGGCTCCTCTTTGGTTTAGCCAGTCAGCGATTTCTATAGACGAGCAATGCATTAATAAATCTCGGACAGGATACCCATATCTCTCGTGTAAAAGGCTTAGCATATCCAGCCGATTTGAGCGTACGGCTACTTTAGCCAAATTGCCTGGTCTCTCTGGGTTTTTATCGAGCCACAAAGCTAGCCATGAAACTTCACCATATTCGATGAGCATATTGATTGGAGGATTAAATGAAGAGGATGTCACCGTTAATTTATCTTGTATCTGATAGATATTGTTTTCAAAAACCTCTCTCACAAAGGCATGATTTTTCGATCTAAATAAAAGATGAGCGAAACTTTCTCCTTTGTTGTTATGGACATTTTGAGATACACCTTGAGCTTCTAAGAAAGAGATGATATCACGATGGCCTTCTAATATTGCATGAAGCCAGGGAGTCATCCCGTCATCATCAGGAACTTCAAGTGCAGATGGGTTTGGGCACTCGGCATACGTGCGCTGCATGAGTTCGAGATCATTGACTCTTGCAGCATAAGTATAGACTGTGTCTTTCTGGCCTGAGTATTCTGCTATTCGCTCGATAAATGCTCGGTAAGTTTCAGGGTTTTTCTTTTGATTACATAATGAAAGTGGATGGTCATGATATTCATGAGCTCGAATATGCATCGTTTTTGTTACAAAATCAAACAATTTTGGATGCGGAAAGGTAAGAAGTAAGAGCAACCCTTTGTGCCGATGAACTTTAAATCCACGACTCCAAAAATACTGAAAAAGCCCGAAGATTTTTTCTTCATCCATGATTTCATTTAATTTATTTGCCATGAGGAACTCAAAGATAGAGGGTATAATTTTTCCATCGATGTGTTGCTGATTCAGATTATGTATAAATTCTGCTAAATGAGGAGATTGGGGAAATTTTTGGTTATATTCTATGAGCTCAATATAACTCTTGGGTTGCTCAATTTTTTTTTTCATATTAAAACGATTGGATGTCTTGCAATTTGAACAATCTTATCAAATTTAACCCTTTTTATCAATTTGTACGCTAAGATCGGATTCTTATGCTTTATTTGATTCATCTCTGTAGGGGTAGAGACGTGTTAGGCCTTATCAAGTAGGTCGATTAGGTGATGAAGAGGCGTCATCTGTGCTGGGTTGGCCAGTTTCACTTTGACATCGATCTCGAAAGCTTGATGTTTTGAGTTTATTTTGTTGCGCCTTGATATCTTCAAGGAGTTTTTTCTTCTCCTCTTTTTGATAGCCGTAGGCGTAACAACTGTTTATATGCTCATAGACCCGATTTAATAAAGCATCCTGGCGACCAAGCTCTGGATCGTTGATGATTTTTCTTATCATTTTATCGATGGTTGATGAATAATTTTCTCCAATTTTTTCTTGCAAAATAGCGGACAAAACATCAAGCGATTTTGTTCTAATTAGCAGTAAATCGATCAAATTATCGGTCACTTTTATTGTGACGTGGTCAAGTAAATTAGGACACACCAGTTAAGCAGCTTTCTTTAATTCCCGTTCCCTATATTCAAATTCAAATTAATTTGGATTCTTGTATCCCAAAGTTGAATGCAATCTGTAGCTGTTATACAGCACCGTAATG
>CAYYEZ010000053.1:0-12877 GCA_964471225.1 uncultured Legionella sp.
TGCTGATGAATCAAAAAATGAGAGAAGCAGGGTTACCTTCCCCCAAAACTTTATTACTTCGATTTCCTGTTCCTGTTGATCTGATTGCCGATGAAATCGGTTTTCCCTTGGTGATCAAAACGATTTCTGGCGCGCGTGGACAAGGTGTTTTTTTATGTGAGACGTTTAACCAGTTCCGAGATATGGTTGGATTGCTTGACCTGCAACGAGAAAAAAATGCGTTTATTGTGCAAGAGTTTATTCAAGAAAGTTATGGATGCGATCTGCGCGTATTCGTGTTAAATGGTCGAGTGTTAGGTTGTATGAAACGCAGCTCTAATGATGGATTTAAAGCGAATTTTTCATTAGGTGGACGCGTTGAATCTTATCCTATTACGTATGAGTTAGAAGATCTTGCATTACGATCAGCACGTCTTTTTGAGCTTGAAATTGCGGGGATCGACCTTTTGTTCACTAAAAATGGTTTTACGGTGTGCGAAGCAAACTCCTCGCCCGGATTTAAGGGGATGGAAAAAGCAGCTGGTGTAGACATTGCCTCACAGATTGTTGCTTATGCTATCGGAAAGGTTAAAAGGTGAGGTAGCATTTAATCCTCACCCTTAATAGTATTATTCTTTTACGCGAGACACATACTCACCATTGCGAGTATCGACTTTAATCACTTCACCTGTTTGGATAAACAGCGGTACGCGAACAACAGCTCCAGTTTCTAATATAGCGGGTTTTCCGCCACCACCGGATGTATCACCTCGAACACCTGGATCTGTCTCGGTAATCTTAAGAGAAACAAAAATTGGCGGCGTGACATTTAATGGTTCATTGTTCCAAAGTGTAACCATGCAGACATCTTGTTCCTTAATCCACTGCAGAGCATTTTCAATCGCTTGAGGGCTTGTTGTGTATTGTTCAAATGTATCTGGAACCATAAAATGCCAGAATTCACCGTCGTGGTAGAGATATTGCATTTCAACATCTACCACATCAGCAGATGAAAGCGATTCTCCAGATTTATAGGTACGCTCGACAACTCGGCCAGTTTTTAAGTTTCGGATTTTAACGCGCGTAAAAGCCTGACCTTTTCCTGGTTTTACAAATTCACACTCAACGATGCTGCATGGCGCATCGTCGATCATGACTTTAAGACCGTTTTTTAGTTCGTTTGTGCTGTAAACAGCCATGATGACTCCATTTTTCGTATGTAATCGTTTTCGGGAAACCGATCATTTGTTACAATCCAATCAAGTATCAGTAGTTTAACAATTTTGTGTGCTAAATGCGAGATGAAAGCCAGTCTTGGCAACAGATTCTAGCCACGGGCTTTTCGAACGCGGCAGATTTACTTGATTTTCTAGAGCTTCCTAGAGATCCCGCGTCCGTTGAAGCTGAGCGCCTTTTTGCGACGCGTGTTCCGAGAGGTTTTGCTGCTCGTATGGAAAAAGGTAATCTTTCTGACCCATTGCTTTTGCAAGTGCTGAGTCAAGTTTCCGAGCTCGAGACTCACTCGGCATTTACACCGGATCCGTTAGGTGAAAAAGAATCTAATCCACTGACAGGCCTGATTCATAAGTATCATGGTCGTGTTTTATTAACCGTGACTGGCACGTGCGCGATAAATTGTCGTTATTGTTTCCGACGCCATTTTCCCTATCAAGAAAACAACCCTGGTCGTCAGGGCTGGTTGCGGGTATTAGATTATATCCGTGCAGATACAAGTATTCATGAGGTGATTTTCAGTGGTGGAGATCCACTGTTGGCGACAGATAAAACACTAGGCTTCTTAATAGCAGAGCTTGAATCTGTACCGCATGTGACGACGTTACGTATCCATACACGAGTCCCTGTCGTACTGCCTGAGCGTATAACGCCAGCATTTTGTCAGTTGTTGCACCAGAGTCGCTTAAGTGTGGTCGTTGTGTTGCATATCAATCATCCACGGGAACTAAATTATGAGGTCGAAAATGTGTGTGATGCATTGCGTCGGCAAGGTTGTCATTTACTAAATCAGTCAGTTTTATTGAAAGGTGTAAACGACTCCTCAGGAGTGTTGATAGCGCTCAGTCAGCAGTTGTTTGCATATGGAATTATGCCTTATTACTTGCATCTTTTGGATAAAGTTCAAGGTGCTGCGCATTATGATGTGAGTGAGGAAGAGGCCAAAAGATTACATCAAGCGCTTTTTGAGAATCTACCTGGATATTTGGTCCCTCGCTTAGTGCGAGAAGTACCCCATGCTCGACATAAAATATGTATATTTTGAACCGCCTATAGATTCTTCTGATAATTTTAACATATCATAATTCAAAATCTGTTTTGATAGACAAGGATGAGATAATGATTAATGTGTTGTTGTTTATTTTTTTCATTGTATTTACGCTGGCAGTGTTGGTGCGTCAAATTAAGCCTATGATTTGGATAGTCGGATCTGTGGCCTATCTTGTTATTTCGACATTAATACTGTCGATGCCAAAGTTATTTGCTTTGCCTTTATGGATTGTGACATGCTCTGCCATTGCGATTTTGAGTCTGTCGCCGCTAAGAAAATGGTTAAGCTCTGTCTTTTTCAAGCATGCACAAAAAGTAGTACCTCGGTTGTCTAAAACAGAAGAAGAGGCTTTAAATGCCGGAGATACTTGGATTGAAAAAAGCATCTTCCTAGGACAGCCTGATTGGGATGGGTTATTCGAGATTAAGACAGAGCTCACTACTACTGAACAGTCTTTTGTTGATAATGAAGTAAATACGCTATGTGAAATGCTAAATGAGTGGGAAATTAGCCAAGCACAAGATTTACCTGAGCACGTGTGGCGTTATATAAAAGAACAAGGCTTTTTAGGGCTAGTTATTCCAGAAGCATATGGCGGTAAAGGATTTTCAGCGCGCGCACACTCTGATATCGTTTTGAAGGTCGCGAGTCGCTCAACAGTTGCTGCAGTGACTGTCATGGTGCCTAATTCCTTGGGGCCAGGTGAGTTGTTGTGTCACTATGGGACCAAAGCACAAAAAGACTACTATCTGCCTCGTCTTGCACAAGGTATCGATATTCCTTGTTTTGCACTGACTGAGCCTGAAGCAGGTAGCGATGCGACCTCTATTCAATCTACAGCAGTCGTTGTAGAGAGAAACTCTATCCTTGGTCTGTCAATTACACTGAATAAACGATGGATTACCTTATCTTCTGTGGCCACATTGATTGGTGTTGCTGTCCAACTCAAAGATCCTGACGGGCTTTTGAAGGGTGTTGGACACGAAGGAATTACTTGTGTGCTGATTCCGCGTAATGTTGAAAATCTTGAAATTGGTAATCGTCATCTTCCTGCAAACCAGCCTTTCATGAATGGTACAATTCGCGGAAAAGACATTTTTGTTCCAATTGATAGTATTATTGGTGGGCAGACAATGGCTGGGCGCGGTTGGCAAATGTTGGTTGAATGTTTGTCGATCGGACGCTCAATTTCACTTCCCGCTTTAGGTTCTGCCTCATCGTCTATGGCGTATCTTGTTACAAGTGCGTTCTCGCGTATTCGACGACAATTTAATGTTGATTTGGTTCAATTCGAAGGAATTGAAGAAAAACTTGCAGAGATTGGTGGGTGGAATTATCTTGTCAATGCCACGAGACTTTTAACTGTTGCGGCAGTAAATCTTCACAAAAAGCCATCTGTTGCCTCTGCGATTACCAAATATTTTAATACCGAATTAGCTCGCGCTACAATTAATCACGCGATGGATATTCACGGTGGACGCGCGGTCGTGATGGGGCCAAGAAATTATTTGATGAATTATTATCAAGGTATCCCGATTTCCGTCACAGTGGAGGGCGCCAACATTATGACGCGCAATCTGCTGATTTTTGGTCAAGGTTCTATGGCGTGTCATCCTTTTATTCGTGATGAATTTTATGCGATTTCAAAAGGAGATAAAGAAGCATTTCATCAGTTAGTCTGGGGTCATATTGCTTATAGTTTGCGTTCTTTCGCTAAAGCAATGTCTAGTGCTTGGACGTTAGGTTTCTTGCTGCCCTCACCAAGAAAAACGATGAAGCGACAGTATCAACACTTAACACGCTTGAGTACAGCGTTTGCTTGGATGGCCGATTTATCTCTTCTTGTGTTAGGAAGCGATTTAAAGCGTAAAGAGCGTCTGTCTGCGCGGCTGGGTGATGCGATGTCTCATCTTTATCTGGCAATGGGCGTTTTGCGTGCTTTTGAAGAAAATGGTGGGGAAGAGGAAGAACGTATTCACGCTGAGTGGGCTTTGCAATATTGTTTCCATCAGACAGAGAAAGCATTGCTTGAGCTCTGTCATAATTTCCCATCTCGCTATTTGGGATTAAAAATGCGCTTATGTATTTTCCCTTTCGGTTCAATATGTCGGTACCCGAGCGATAAAGCATCTCATCGACTTGCACGATTGATGACTACAAATAATCGTTACCGCGATATGCTCAAAAAATTTATTTATCTTTCAGGTGTGAAAGACGAACCGGTTGATCGTGTTGAGTCAACGTTTCAAATGATTCTTGCTCATGAAGAGTTATTAAAAAAGGTACGTCGTGAGAAAAGGCTAAATGCTTCAAATTTAAAAGAAGGTTTGCAGCAAATGTTAGAGTCAGGGCGATTAACTGCTGAAGAAATGGCGTCTGTGATTGAAATTGAAAAAGCACGTTGGGACGCGATTTTGGTGGATGAATTTGATGCTGACTCGATGAATAACAAGAGTTATGCTTCTATTATTGAAAAGTACCCTGATCCATTTTAAAGAGGAGGCTAAAATGTCTATACCGAGTCGAGAGACGTTTCAGTCTTTGGTAGACTTAGTAAAGTATTGTGCAGAATCAGCAACGTATCTGCATAAACAATCGGTCGCTATTTTTAAAAAAGAAAAAAAATCAGATGCATTTAGTGGATTTTTATCTGCGCTATGGAATTATGCCGTTAATATTGGCAAACAATACAGCATCAGTGCGCCTTTCAATGGTCAACGTGTGATTGGCCCTGCGGAGACGTGGGCCAAAATACAATGCTCAGAGAGCATGCCAAATCCGGTTCCCGAGGGCGAAGCCGCTCGCGAGCTGACATTTGAAATCATTAATCAACCTGAGGGTAAGGTTGGTCGGGTGTATCGACAATCGAATGGCAATTATGTCTCGGAACAAACGTGTGTTTATCTTGATTCTTTATTTCAAGCCTGGATGGCAAAGAATCATATAGAAAGAAAAGATAATGTGATGTATGGACCCAATGCTGATGGCGATAGAGTCAGGCTTTCGGCTAGTGAATTACAGAGTAAGATGAATCATGCAGACGATGGCTTCGCCTCTTATGTACAAAAAGAAACGGGTAATAAATATGGTATTAAAGATGTAACGATTGCTGTTGAGAGGGCTGCTGTTGTCGAGACACAAATACCTGCGGCTAAAATTGATGCCGTACAACCAAATCAGCCGGATGCTCCCAGTGCAGGGGGATCAGTCGCTGGTGGTGGTATGGGGGGCGGTCACTAGGACTTGCTGCAGATATTGCAAGCGCGCCGGTGTCCCAATATCCACCCAAGTGCCATGGTAAATTTCACCACTGATTTTTTGATGTTGAGCCCAGTCTCGAAGTAATGGGCTTAACGAAAATCGTCGAAATTTTTCTTTCGCAAACCACTGCGGATGATAAATTGCAATGCCTGAAAAAATAAAATGTCGATTCTCAAGACTCAAGAGCCCTTCGGTTGATAATCCAAAATCCGCAGAGTGGTGGATATCCGATTGTGGGACTAATATCAGATGCCCTGCAAGTGTAGGTGCGGGAGCTTTTAATTTTGAAAAGTCATAATCAGTGTAGATGTCTGCATTGATTGTGATAACGGGGGTTTGCTTTAGGTGGGGGGCTAAACCTACGAGTGTTCCGCCTGTTTCTAATCCGCCTGGAGGCTCGGGCAAGTAAGTAATCTCTAAACCAAATCGTGCGCCATTTCCCAAGTGACGTTTGATTTGATCTCCTAAATAGGCGTGATTGATAAAAAGCTGTTCAATGCCTGCTTGTTTTAGTTTGATGATATGATGCTCAATCAGCGGGATACCTTGAACCAAGCATAGTGCTTTTGGTCTATGCCGCGTGATGGGGTAAAGGCGCTCCCCTCGACCTGCTGAGAAAATAAGTGCTGATTTCATGCGGGTTGTCTCTCTTCAAACACCGGTGTTATTTTTTTCTCAATTAGTTCAAAAAGCCAGTGAAAAGCTGGATATTGCATCGCACATTGCTTCGTGTATGCAAGCGTGAGGGGTAAATCTTTCAAGTAATTGGGTTTCCCATCACGTAAATATAATCGCGAAAAAATTCCTAATACTTTCAAATGACGTTGTAATCCACACCAATCCAGGCCTTGTTGAAATTCGTCTAAGGACCAATTAAACGTGTCAGGTAAGTGCTCATAAAAATACAAGATCGAGTTTTTTCGAAAATCATCTTTCAGGTGGATATAGCAATCTTTGATAAGAGAAACTAAGTCGTAAGTAAATGGCCCTTTCATTGCATCTTGAAAATCGAGCACACCTACTTCAAGACGCTCTGCCTGTTGATCATTTAAGATTACGAGATTGCGTGAGTGATAGTCGCGGTGAATAAAACACTGTGGTTGGTCAGAAAGATGGAGAGCAAGGTTCATGAGTAAAATATCGAGCTGTTTTTCTTCTTGAGCATCGAGTGATAAGCCCAATAGTTTTTCTAAAAACCAAGAGCGAAAAAGCATCATTTCTTGCAGCATGTGTGCTGTATCAAATTTGGGGAGCAGCGGTTGCTGTGTCGGGCATTGTTGGATTTGAATTAATGTATTTAAAGCGGCCTGATAGCGTGGAGCGATGTTTTCTGTAGTAAGGTATGTTGTGAGCAGTGTGTCTCCAAAATCCTCCAAGAGTAAAAAGCCTTCTTGAGGCTGCTTTGCAATAATTTCCGGCGCATGAACTTGATGATGGCGTAAAACTTCATCAATAAGCATAAAAGAAAGGAGACTTTCTTTTTCAGGAGGGGCATCCATCACGATATAGCTGTGTTTCTCATGATATAGTCGATAATATCGTCTGAAGCTTGCGTCACCCGTGATTGGTTTCAGAGTAAAATCATTGAACATAGATAATCCCTTCAACCATTCGTTCAGTGCGTTTTCTCGTTGAGACATGCTATACTCCTTCCCCATTCAAAAAGTGTGATCATAAGGCATTTTTGTGCTATTGAATATGAGCAGATGCTTAAAGTCTTTATGCTGTTTGCAGATGCTAGTACTGTCAGGAGGGCTTTCTGCCTATGCATCAGAAGCAGATACTGATGCACCAGCTGAAACATCTCCGTTAACAGTCGAGTCTATCGAGGCTTGTGTTATCCCTAATGAAACACCTTTAACAAAGACGACCAGACAACATATCAGTGATTGTTTGGGATGGGATGAAAAAGTACTTGTCGGGCTGTGTCAGGGTAAGTATCGAGAAAATCCGACTTTTTCAACCTCCTCTCAAACGGAGATTTCAGCCGATGAGGTTTCTTTTTATGCAGAAGGCGAGTCTTCACTCAAAGGTCATGTTCAGGTGAAAACACCTGAACGGATGGTGACAGCAAAGACGGCTTCGTTATACCGAGATCCTAAGACAAAACGAATTACTCGTGTGGTGTTACACGAGCAAGTGCATTTAGTAGAAAAAAATCGTTCTATTTGGGCTAAAAAAGCAACGCTCCACCCCACCACAGCTTCAGGTCGTATTCAGGATGTGATTTATCGCTTCGACACCACTTTTCGTGGTGCAAGACTTCCTGCATGGGGTTTGGCATCACTGATCAAACGTTTTGAAAATAAAGATATTCTTTTAAAACATGCAACTTATAGCACGTGCCCTCCTAAAAAAAGAGATTGGCATATCGAGGCGCGTGAAATCTATATTCACGAATCTCAGAAAGAGGGTGTGGCTAAAGATGCGAAGCTTCGTGTTTATGATGTTCCCATTGTTTACATGCCATACTTTAGTTTCCCCACAGCAAAAGAGCGCAAGACAGGGTTTCTTATGCCAATGTATGGTTATTCAAATATTGGTGGATTTGATTTTGCTGCACCTTATTATATTAATTTGGCTCCTAACTATGATGCGACAATTACCCCTCATGCCTATACGTTGAGGGGGGTGATGTTGAATGGTGAAAGTCGCTATTTAACGTCAAATTCTGTGGGTATGTTAAATGCAAGTATTTTGCCTGATGATAAAGCCTATCGAAAATTTTTAAATAACAATAATACACAATTTCCTGGCTTAGCGTCTCAATCAAATAATCGATGGTCTGTTTTGTATCGTGATGATACTGCATTTACAGAAAATCTTGCCATGCATGTTAATTTTCAACAAGTTTCAGACAATTATTATCTACAAGATTTTAGTAGCAATCTTGCTGTTCTCACTGAAAACCAATTAAGAAAAGAGGGGACATTAATTTATACCAGTGAGCACTGGCAGTTGCAGGGATTGGCTGAAGCATATCAAACGCTTAATCCGATCAATCAAGCGGATGTGAGTCATATTTATGAGCGTCTGCCGGCGTTGACCGCCCAAGGTTATTATGATGAGCTACCGCTTAATATGCGATTTAGTCTTGCAGGGGAGTTTTCACAATTTCAATGGCCTATAAATGACAACACGGTACCCGAGGGCCCCCGTTTTCATGTAAACCCAACGTTAGCTATCGATCAGCATTTTTCATGGGGATATATTATTCCTGAAGCGCAACTGGTTGAAAATTATTATCACCTCAGTGCCGAAGGGCTCGGTCCGACAAGAAGTACGAGTTACACGATTCCTCGTTACAGTATTGATAGTGGTTTATTTTTGGAAGACTCCACCACGTGGCGTGGTTATACGCAAACGTTGGAACCCAGACTGTTCTATTTAAATGTTCCTTATCATAATCAATCATCGGTGCCTTCATTTGATTCAGCGTATATGATTTTTACAGCAGATCAACTATTTCGTACCAATCGTTTTTCAGGTCAAGATAGAATTGGTGATGCAAATCAACTTTCCTACGCTCTCACGACTCGTTTTTTGAAAAATACTGGTGTTGAGAAAGCAAGAGTTACAATAGGGCAAATTGCATATTTTGCGAATAGAGATGTCAATTTGTGCTACAATGCACAGGGCCTTTGTCAAGATAACCCGCTCATGCTCGGATATTTATCACCGACGACACGAACATCTCCGATTGCTACCCAAGGTGTATACCGTCTTAACGCCGCATGGAGTGCTGTCGGTGATTGGGTATTTGACCCCAGCGCTAATGCTGCGAACAATGCTGATTTTAATTTTCATTATCAACCAGAAGTGAATCATTTGCTTCGCTTTGGGTACTCTTATCTTGTGAATGGTAATATATTTTCAGGCCGTACTAATCAAGTTGGGCACGCAGCACTTCATCAAGCGACGGCAGGATATGCTTGGCCACTTACAAACGAGTGGAGTGGCCTTGGGGTTTATGGTTATAATTTGAGCGAGCGCTATGACATGATGGCTTTTTTAGGATTTCAATATGACAGTTGTTGTTGGGCTGTACGTTTTCTCGGTGGACGAGTGTATAATAGCTTGTCGCCATCGACCTTAAAGCCAGAGTATAATAACAACGTTTATATTCAGGTGCTTTTAAAAGGCTTGGGTACGGTGGGGAGTAGTGATCCTGCGAGCACGATTCAAAGTTATTTACCAGGATACGTTAATCAATTTCAGCATTAATGTGAGGATAGTTCAAATGCGAAAGCAGCTTTGTGTGGCGATGATGCTATATAGCTCGTGGATTACAGCGGCACCATTAGATAAAGTGATTGCTATTGTGAATCATGATGTCATTACAGCAAGTGAGTTAGATACTCAGGTCGAAATGGCACGCCAACAACTACTAGCGAGGAAGATGGATGCCCCGCCAACATTAGTGTTGCGCAAACAAGTCTTAAATCATCTTATTGATGAGCAAATTGAGCTGCAGCTTGCAAAAAATAATGATCTCACTATTGATGATGCAGAGCTGGATGAAACAATTGCAAAAATTGCAGCCTCTAACCATCTTTCTTTACAAGAGATGCAGGCAGCCATTGCCCAGCAAGGTACTCCCTATTCAAAGTATCGAGAAAACATTCGTCGAGAGATGTTGATTAATCGCACTCAACAGACTGCTGTGGGTAAAGAAATTACTGTGTCGATGAAACAAGTGAATGATTATTTAAAATCTCCAGAGCACATTGCGACAACACCTAGAACGTTTCATGTGCAAAATATAGTCGTACCTTTGTCTGAAGAGCCTACAACGGCACAAATTGCCAAAGCCAGAGAGAGAGCGCTAGTCTTAGTCAAAAAAATCCAAAGCGGTGCTGATTTTAGCCAACTCGCTTTGAGAGAATCGAGTGGACACGATGCGCTTGAAGGTGGTGATTTAGGTGAGCGTCATTTGGCCGAATTACCTGAAGTATTTGCTGAGCAGGTAGTTAAAATGAAAGTGGGCGATGTGAGGGGGCCTATTCGTGCAGGTAATGGATTTCAGATCATAAAGCTTGTCGGAGTGGGTAATACTGAAGTACATCATGAAGTGATCAAAACACACGTTCGCCATATCCTTCTGAAGCCTGGCGTGAATATGACAGAGGCTGAGGCAGATAGACAAATTCACAATCTTTACGAACAACTTAAGTCAGGAAAAGATTTTGCTGCGATGGCAAGACAGTATTCGCTTGATCATGCAAGTGCTGCAAAAGGGGGAGATTTAGGATGGGTGACCTCAGACGAACTCGTCCCTTCATTTGCCGAAGCCATGGGTGAGCTGTCGATCAATACGATTAGTAAACCGGTGAAAACGCCTTTTGGTTGGCATCTGATTCAAGTGCTAGAGCGAAAAACAGTGGATGACTCTGATGCTTATCAACGTCAACAAGTACGCCAGTTCTTGTATCAACGTAAATTTAACGAAGCGGTGCAAAATTGGCAGCAGCATATGCGAAGTAGCGCATATATTCAAATCGTTGAGAAGGATTTGGCTTGAAACCTCTTCTAGTCACTTCGGGTGAGCCTGCAGGCGTTGGTCCGGATATATGTTTATCTTTGGCTGCAACAGGTTTGCCTGTTGTGGTCATGGGAAACAAACAGTTGTTACAAGAACGAGCACGGCAATTGCGGCTCGAGATCATATTTCGTGATTATGATGCCAATCAATTGAGCTCATTCGAGCTAGGTCAACTCACTGTTTTATCGCTACCGCTCGAAAAATCAGTGACCCCAGGTCAACTCGATGTAGACAATTCTCCTTATGTAATGCAGATGTTAGATGACGCGTGTAGACGAGTTCTCGCAAAAGAATTCTCAGGCCTAGTCACCGCACCCGTGCATAAAGCGATTTTGAATGACGCGGGTTTTTCTTTTTCTGGGCATACTGAGTTTTTAAAATTTGCCTGTCAAGTAGCAGAAGTAGTGATGTTATTGGCTAGTCCTTTGATGAAAGTGGCACTTGTAACCACTCATTTACCGCTTAAAGAGGTATCACAAGCCATCACAAAAACACGCTTAGAAACAGTGACCAATATTCTATACCATGCGCTTCGGCGCGATTTTGGTGTGATAAATCCTACAATTGCAGTCGCAGGGTTAAATCCTCATGCGGGTGAGTCTGGTTATTTGGGTAGAGAAGAAATTGAAGTGATTACGCCAGTAATCGAAGCATTTCAAGCCAGAGGAATAGATATTATTGGGCCTTTTCCTGCTGATACATTATTTTCAATGACCGCCTCTGTTTTTTTGACAATGTACCATGATCAAGGATTACCTGTAATTAAGTATGCAGATTTCAAACATTCGGTCAATGTGACCTTAGGTCTCCCTATCGTACGCACTTCTGTCGATCATGGCACTGCTTTGACGTTGGCTGGGACGACTCAAGCTGATGCTTCGAGTTTAATCGAAGCTGTAAAGCTTGCTTACGCAATTGCGAGGTATCGAGAAAAATATGACGCAGAAAATTAGCATTATTGTCGCGATGGATGAAGCAGGTGGTATTGGTAAAAATAATCAGTTGCTTTGCCATATCCCAGCTGATTTAAAGTATTTCAAAGAAACAACACTACACAAACCGATTGTGATGGGACGAAAAACGTATGAGTCTATCGGGCGCCCACTACCGAGTAGAGAGAATATTGTACTAAGTCGTACATCGAAAATTATTCCTGGTGTTCGTGTTATAAATTCTGTAGACGAGGTTTTAAGACTTCCTGATCCTGAGATCATGATTATTGGTGGTGCAGAGATTTTTCAATTATTTTTGCCACTGGCAACAAACTTATACATTACGCGTATTCATCATCGTTTTGATGCGGATGTATATTTTCCTCCGCTCGACTGGTTAACATGGCATTTATTTTCAGCTTTATCGCATCCTTCCGATGAGAAAAATGCTTATCCACTGACTTTTGAAATTTTTCATCGTGGTATAAGTTAAAAATTTCTCCTATTGATTTGAGTATTGAGAGATTCAACAGCAGAATTTAGACCCTATATAGAGAGCCTCACTTGATTATTTTGGATGATTTCTTTTTAAGGGATGATAAAAGTCTTGATAAATACTCTTGTGATTAGGTTTAAGTGGATGTATATCTGAAGCGCTTCGATTAATAAAAGAGGGTGCGGTCAAAGTGAATGGCGAGAAGATAGTAGACCAAACGTGCTGTATAGATACAGATGATACGTATATCATCCAGGTTGGGAAGCGAAGGATTGCGAAAGTGGAAATAAATTCAAAAAAGTGTTGACAATAAAATTTGAATGAGTAGAATGCACAGCACTTGGCTAGAGGCCGCGCTGATTAAGAAGAGAGAGACAAACTGT
>CAYYEZ010000054.1:0-26270 GCA_964471225.1 uncultured Legionella sp.
CTGAGTAGCACTCAAGCCTAAAGCTTGCAGTTCGGTGAACGCCGCTTTCACGGCCTCGATGTTTTTTGACCCGCCGATATTGCCTGCAATGGAGACAATCTGAGTCGCACTCAAGCTTAAAGCTTGCAGTTCGGTGAAAGCTGCTTTCACGGCTTCGATGTTTTTTGACCCGCCATTGTGCTTTGCAATGGAGACAATCTGAGTCGCACTCAAGCCTAAATCTTGCAGTTCGGTGAAAGCCTCTTTCACGGCCTCGATGTTTTTTGGCCCGCCATTGTGCCCTGCAATTGTTACAATTTGTTCATGGCTCAAGTGATAAGGTGCTATCAATAAGAGACTGTAGTTTTTTAGCACAGCGCAAACTGTATTTCTGGATGAGCCTCGAATAATGAGGCTATCCGCTTCTTGCTGCGAAAATCCCAAGGTTCTTAAGCTTTTGGCTTCAGAGTCATAGCGCTCACGTGAGATTTTGTATGTAATCAATCGTTCATCAGGCGTTAGATTGGGATTAGGCATATGGTACCTTTGGTTATGGATGTGAATTACTTAAATAATCACACCTGTCACATGTTTAATAATCATCCATTGTATACTTAAATAATACATAATTCAATACAAGGCGGTCAAATGGACTGAAGTCGTATAAAATCTGATGAAACAACGAAAAGTGCGGGCTATATACCGCAGTACTTGGATTTTGTCTGCGACAGCTTGCGCGCCATATTGTAGGAGAGGTGCGTCTAAAAATTGCAGAAAAGCATAGTGTTGTAGAAAACAATAAAGAAATGAGTAATAACTTGACATATGGAATGGCTTAGATGAGGTGGATGCAGTCATGTTGATTGCGCAATTGTTTGCCGGATATTAAATAAATCACATTGTTCTGGATTTGTTTAAATCATTACGCGACACGGACTTCTTATCCACAGAATCTGTGGATAAGTTTGTGTGAAGCATGGTATAAACCTCTTAGAATAAGCTTTCTTGGCTGTTGTTGTTCTGTGGTAGTGTACTTTCCGGAGCTGCATTATCATAAGTTGGAATCTCGCTCTCTCTAAAATACTCAAGGACACCTCGTGAGGGGTTTCTTTCTTTCGCACCTGTTTCTGGATTAATATATTCAGTCACGATATCAAGTGGTGGTTTGACATCGTGTTGAGGGAGATCTTTTAGTGCGACGCGCATAAAATCAATCCATAACGGAAGCGCGAGTCTTGAGCCATACTCATGTACGGAAATGGGGGTGTCATAACCCACCCAGGTAACAGCGACGAGATCTGGCGTATAGCCACAAAACCAAGCATCGACCTGATCATTTGTTGTACCCGTTTTGCCTGCAAGATCTGTGCGATTGAGTACTTTAGCCTCTTTTGCTGTCCCTCGCTGTATGACGTCTGACATTGCTGAGTGCATTAAGAAGGCAATGTCCTCGGATATGATTCTAGGTGCGATGTCTGTCGCATCTTTTGCTGTTTCATGTGGATAAGGTCGATGAATGGGGCGAGTTTGCATCAAAATATTCCCTTCGATATCAGTGATGCGGTCTATAAGATAAGGCTCAATTTTATAACCCCCGTTTGCGAATACTGCATAAGCTGTTGCAAGCTCTATAGGGCTCACAGATAATGTGCCCAATGCAAGTGAGAGTCCGTGAGGTAGTGTGGCTTTATTAAAACCAAAACGTGAGATAAAGTCGATGGCGTAATCAATGCCAATGTCATCTAAAATACGGATAGAGACCAAATTCTTAGAGTGAACAAGCGCCTCTCTTAAGCGTGTTGGGCCGCCAAATTGATTGTCTACATTATGTGGACGCCACAAGTTCGCCAGGCTTGGATCATCAACAACGATGGGTGCATCATTAATGATTGAGGCGAGAGAGTATCCTTTGTTCAATGCTGCGGCATATAAGAAAGGCTTGAAGCTTGAGCCTGGTTGACGTCCAGATTGGATGGCTCGGTTAAATTTGCTCCTCGGAAAATTAAATCCGCCGACGAGTGCCTCGATTGCACCATTGACTGGATTGATTGCTACAAGTGCCGCTTCAACTTCTGGAATTTGACTTAATCGCCAGGCATTATCAACTTGCCTGATATAAATAATATCGCCTATGTGTACAATATCAGAAGCATTTTTGGGTGCCCGGCCTACAAAGCCTTCTCTTAATGCAGGTCTTGCCCAAGCCAGACCTGGCCAAGCAATTTGGAGAGTTTCTTCGTCCGGAGTGAGTACAGTGATTTGTCGTTGCTCAATTGAGGTCACCATCGCAGGTTTTAAGTTGTTGACGATAGGGTAAGTGTTTAATACGCGAGCTAGATTGGATGTCTCTGTATTTTCTAAAGCATGGTGGCCCACTGGTCCGCGATAACCATGGCGCTCATCATAAGCCAAAAGATGTTTTTCAACGCTGTCATTTGCCGCAGTTTGCTGCTTTCCTTGGATTGTTGCATAGACTTTGTATCCCTTCGAGTAGACATCAGGACCAAATTTATCGTAAAGCGACTGACGAATCATTTCTGCAACATAGGGGGCATGAGCCTCAAGTGTCGTCATATGAAAGTAAGTTTTAATTGGCTCTTGAATAGCTTCTGTGTGTTGTTCTTTCGTAATGATACGCTCTTCTAACATTCGATCCAGAACATGGTTACGTCGATTTTTCGCAGCTTTCGGATTTGCAATAGGATTTTGTGTGCTCGGTGCTTGAGGTAGGCCTGCTATCATTGCCATTTCTGCGAGAGTGAGATCTTTTAATGTTTTACCATAATAGATTTGGGCGGCAGCCTCGACGCCATAAGCGCGATTTCCAAGATAAATTTTATTAAGATAAAGTTCAAGAATCTTCTCTTTGCTTAATTCTTTATCGATGCGAATAGCCAGTAAAATCTCATTAAATTTTCTTAAAAAAGTTTTTTTTCTGTCTAAAAAGAAATTTCGAGCAACCTGCATGGTAATCGTACTTCCACCCTGCGATTTTGTTCCTGTTTTAATCATACGAATTGCGGCACGTCCTAAACCAAAGACATCCACGCCAGGGTGTTCAAAAAAACGTTGATCTTCGGTGACTAGCAAGGCTTGCGTGAGTAGGGGAGGTATTTGCTCATAGACGACTGGAATACGCTTTTTTTCTCCATACTCTTGTATAAGCAGGCCATCTGCTGTGTAAATTTGCAAAGGGACTTCGAGTTGCACTGTTTTCAAAGAGTCTACGTCAGGAAGTTGGCTTTCTAGATAAATATAGAAAAAAACAAAGCCAATACACAATAAAAAACAAAGACTAACTATTGCCCAAAGTCCTGTGCGCCAAAAGAAGGAAAGTTTTTTCATGAAGTAAGGTGAGGGAGTATAAAGTAGTCAATTATAACCTGCTTTCTGCCCGCTGTCATGAGGATGTCGGGCAGTAGAAATTTATTATAAAAGGGCTATTGTGTTGATACTTTTTTAGTTATGATGAATCACTTTTTATTTATAGATATTCACTTATATGCGATTTCTTGCTTCGCTTCTTTTTCCGCTGGTTGTGGTCATGCCTATTTTTTCCTCTAGTGTTGCCAGTGCCGAAACTGGTAAGACTGTAACGGTAAGCGCTACACATACTATCACAACACAACCTACACCCGAGCCAGAAAAAAGTGACTCTCCACAAAAAAATGCGGCTGCGACAGACACCTCTCACGAGGATATTCAACCTAAAGAAAAAGAACCAGAGCTTCCCGGCCATGTTTGGAATTTAAGTAATGTGAATATTCGCTCTGTGATTGCTGAGGTTTCGAGAGAAACAGGACGAAATTTTTTGATTGATCCCCGCGT
Source organism: uncultured Legionella sp. (assembly GCA_964471225.1). Lineage (GTDB taxonomy): Bacteria > Pseudomonadota > Gammaproteobacteria > Legionellales > Legionellaceae > JAGVJT01. Next base: position 3,808 of record CAYYEZ010000054.1, read on the forward strand.
TCAAGGAACGGTTTCAATTATTTCAGCTCAACCGTTATCTAGTAAAGAAGTTTACCCTGTCTTTTTATCAATGCTTCAAGTCGCAGGTTACGGCGCTGTTCCCAGTGGAAATGTCACAAAAATTATACCGATTATGGATGTTCGCGGTGAATCTGCTGATTTGTTGAATACATTGAAATCACCGCCTAAAGGTGATGATCTTATGGTCCAAGTGATTCAGGTCCGCTATGGATCTGCTGAACAGCTCGTTCCTATCTTACGCTCGTTGATGCCACAGTATAGTACGGTCTCAGCGTATGCGCCCTCTAATATGCTTATTTTAACTGGTCGAGCAAATAATATTCGCCAACTCGCGGATATCATCAATCAGGTCGATAATTCTTCAGTTAATGGTATTGATATTGTTCCATTAGAGCACGCTCTTGCAATGGATGTGGTGAAAACCTTAAAAGAGCTTATTAAAACGCCCGGACAGCAAACGATTTTCGCTGCGGATGATCGCAGCAATGCGATTTTAATCGGGGGAACTAAGCCTGAGCGACTAAAATTGCGTGTTCTTATCGCGCGTCTTGATAAGCAAAATCCACTTTCAGGTCATGGTAACACACAAGTGATTTATCTGAGTTATCTAAGGGCGGAAGATGTCGTTCCTATTTTAGGTGGGATTGCTCAAGCAAGTTTTAGTGGTACTGTTGGAATGACTATTGGTACGGTAACACGCCCTGTACTTGATAGTACCAACCCGGAGTCCAGTTTAGTGGGTGGCTCAAGCGGAGTGGGTTCAAGTCCTAGCGCTTCATTGGCTGGGGCAGTGAGTGCGGGTGCTGGTGGGCAAGGCGGAGCTGCTGGCTCAATGCAATCCGAAGGCTCGTCAAAGCCAAGTATCCAGATCATCGCTGAGCCGAATACAAACTCAATTATTATTAACGCACCGGCAACAGTCATTCGTACCTTAAAATCGGTGATCAAGCAATTAGATATTAAACCTGCACAATTGCTTGTTGAGGCATTAATTGCTGAAATTAATGAGACTGATGCGCAAAATTTAGGAGTTGAGTGGGGGAGCCTGACTGGGGCTAAGGACTCATTATTTAGGGCTGGATTCGCGGTAGTAAATCACGCTTCGATTAGTCAGTTACAAGCGCAAATTTATGCTTTAGCAAGACAGCGACGAGCAAATATTTTATCCACACCTTCTGTCGTGGTATTAGATAATCGGCAAGCAAAAATATTGATCGGCAAACAGGTCTCGGTTGCGACCTCTTCTTATCCAAATAACGCTGGAGGTACAACGACAGCCAGCCCTTTCACAACTTTTGATAGGATGAATGTGGCGTTGCATTTGTATGTGAGACCACAGATTACGAGAGGTCGTGGTATACAACTCCAAATTGATCAAGGTAATGATAGTTTGGAGCCCACGTCAACCACCGACTCTGGTACAAATCCAACGTTTAATATTAGTGCGATTTTAACTTCGGTTCACGTGAACAGTGGTGACGTCATTGTGCTCGGGGGGCTCGCTCAAGACAGTTTGGGTAATGATAATCTCAGTATTCCTATTTTAGGGGATTTGCCAGGGATCGGACGGCTCTTTCAGCACAATCTTGCAAATCGTGAGAAGAAAATTTTGATGGTTTTTATCCGTCCGACAATTTTGAAAACTGAAAAAGATGAATACAACGTAACGACAGGTAAATACAGCGATACCCGCCTTGAGCAAATTAAAATTGAGCGTTTTCAAGAGCAATTTGATCAGCGCGATCGTGATACAGTTTTAAAGCCTTTACATGAGGCAGATTTACCAAAGCCGTTTTGTCAGACAGCACAATGTAAAGCACAAGCAATGATGACGAAATAATATGGACGCTAAAGAGAAAACATCTACTTTGCCTTACGTGTTTTCAAAGACGCAAGGCATTGTTGTTTCTGAGTGTGGAGATGGATTTGCAAAAGCTTATCATTTACCAGATGTCTCAGCAGAAGTTTTGGCGGAAGTAGAGCGATTTGTGCAGTTACCTTTACGGCTTGTTGAAGTCACTCCAGTCGAGTTTCAACAGCAATTAGCTAACGTTTATCAGACAAAATCATCCGTTCAGGATGCTGCAGTGGATATGGAGGGGGAGCTTGATCTTCTTAAGCTTGCTGATCAATTGCCTGCAAGCGAAGACCTTCTCGACACGCAAGATGAAGCACCAATTATTCGTTTGTTGAATGCACTTTTTACACAGGCAATTAAACAAAAAGCTTCGGATATTCATATTGAAACTTATGAAAAAAGAGTATTAGTGCGTCATCGTGTGGATGGCGTGCTGCAAGAGGTTTTAGAAATTCAAAGAGGGATTGCCCCTTTGGTCATTTCTCGTGTAAAAGTGATGGCAAAATTAGATATCGCTGAAAAACGGATTCCTCAAGACGGTCGAATTGCTTTAAAGATTGGGGGACACTCAATTGATGTGCGTGTTTCGACTTTACCCTCGAATCATGGAGAGCGTATTGTATTAAGAATTTTAGACAAGCATGCCGCACAGCTTGATTTAAGTTTATTGGGCATGCCCGATTATACGTTAAACATTATTCGAAACATGATTGCAGAGCCACATGGTATTATTCTCGTGACAGGCCCGACTGGCTCGGGTAAAACAACGTCGCTTTACGCGATGTTGACTGAATTGAATCAAGTCTCAAGAAATATTTTAACAATCGAAGATCCGATTGAGTATGATCTGCCTGGTATTGGGCAGACTCAGGTCAATACTAAAGTTCAAATGACCTTTGCAAAAGGCCTTCGAGCAATTTTACGTCAAGATCCTGATGTGGTCATGATTGGTGAGATACGAGATTTAGAAACTGCTGAAATTGCAGTACAAGCGAGTCTTACAGGGCATCTGGTGCTTTCAACATTACATACAAATACGGCTTTAGGGGCAATCACAAGACTTCGTGATATGGGTGTCGAATCTTTTCTCTTGTCGTCGAGTCTTGTGGGTTTGATAGCACAGCGTCTTGTCCGTCGACTTTGTGATGCTTGTAAAATACCCTATCTTCTTACCGAAGATGAGCGTGTTTTAATGGGAGTGTCTGATGAGGATGACCTGAGTCAGGTAGCAGCACCTCAGGGGTGCGAACATTGCCATCACACAGGATATCGTGGTAGAACAGGGATTTATGAGCTTATCCCAATTGATGAAGCGCTTAGAAGTATGATTCATCGAAATGAAAGTTTGCCTTCTATAGAGGTGCATATTCGTCCTGATGTGCCTTCTATTCGCGATGATGGCTTTAAACGTGTCTTGCTTGGTCACACCTCGTTGACAGAAGTGTTGCGCGTTACAAGTAGCTAAAAATCCCCTGTTTAACAAGTTTTTCAAATTTGAAATTTTCTCGCTAAATTGAAGAAAATTTGCTACACTTTTGGGTCGTTTGTTTCGGAGCAATCATGGATATTCCTAGTCAAATTAAGAGCGTGTATGATAATGCCATACAACTATATTCTACGGCAGAAGTTGAGGCCGCTTTAGACAAAATGGCCGCAGTTATTAGCGAATCATTGCACGATAAAAATCCGGTGGTTCTATGTGTTATGGTTGGTGGTTTGGTGCCATTAGGTAACTTATTACCCCGTCTTGATTTTCCATTAGAGGTTGATTACCTTCACGCGACGCGTTATACCGGAAATTTAACAGGTGGACGTTTGACGTGGAAAGTAAAGCCTACTGTTGCTTTGGCTGGCCGTACAGTTTTAATCGTCGATGATATTCTCGACGAAGGCGTGACACTTGCTGCAATTGTTGATGAAATTAAAGAGATGGGAGCGGCTTGCGTACAGACGGCTGTTCTTGTGGATAAAGCGAATCGTCGTGCTGAAAATGGATTAAAAGTTGCTGACTACACGGGACTGCAAGTCGAGAATCATTATGTTTTTGGTTACGGCATGGATTACCATGAGTATTTGAGAAATGCGCCAGGTATTTTTATGGTTTCTCAGGAAGAAGCATAAGACCTTTAAGCAGGCTATGCTCAGCCTGCTTAACTATAACGCGTGATAGGAAAAGGTTTCAGCGCTTGTTGAATATTTTGATAAAGCTCAGGAAGCCAGCGAGGTTGAGCAAAGATGCCTGTGGCTGGTTTTTCTTTACGTAAATCGTTTGGTGAAATAATGAGTTGCATATTATGTAAACCGACACGATGTGCTAGAAGAAAAAGTTGATCGATTGCTTTATCACCAATGGCAAGACAACCGACAGAAGAAGATTTACCGTGAATAAAGATATTCCCGCCAAGTTTGTTTCTACCCTCTTTACTTGCTTGTAAGCGATCGAATTCATTTGGATAATTGATCATCATGGATAAGTGCCATGTACTATATGGATTTAATGATGTGAGTCGATAAATCCCTTCTGGAATTTGACGATCATGCTCTTTTAGTTTTGGACCAAGATGACCGCTTGTTGCTGTTAGTGGGTAGGTGTGTACGTATCGCCAAGATTGCGAGCTGTTATCTTTAGCCCAAAGTTGTAGCTGGCGTTCTTTCTTGAATGCCAAAAGAGCAACTTTTTGGGGAGGATAGGCCACACGAGCTTTTTTGAAGTACCCAGAAAGTATTGGTTCGGAAGGGATACCATAGCGTTGTACAGCATGCTCGACTGACTGGGCAAAATTCCTTTGTGGGGCCATAGCCCACAAAGGTTTAGTCAGTAGTAGTAAACAAATAAAAATTAGTTTATGCATAGACTTCCTTTGGTTAAACCTAACAATAATACCAAAAAATACACCTATACATCAAATTTTGAGCAGATAAATCTTTTTATCTGCTCTTTACTTAAGAAACTTTAGCGCTCATCGACCATATTCCGGAAGAATTATTTGTAGCCAGTCCTCCAGCATATAAAATATCCGAAGAATTAATTGTTATGGACTGAATGAGGGTGCTGCCAGTAATATTCATGCTTACCCAAGTTGAAGCTCCTGTATTAAAATACCAAACTTGACCTGTTGTCCCACTTAATCCCCCAGCAAATAATATACCCTCATTATTAAAACTAAGTGCATAAATTTCTCCTGCTGAAGCAGGAGCTGTTAAGGCTGTCCAAATCCCTCCGGCATACTTCCAAACAGCAGCTTTACCTTGCGAGTCAACGCCGCCTGCGTAAATAGCACCAACACTGTCTGCTGCCAGTGAGTTCACTCTAGTGAGATAGGTGCCACTCGCGTTACTGGGTAGGCCTGTATCGGTCCAGGCGGTTCCATTATAGTATTGTACCTGAGCGTAAGGGTTGCCAGAGCCTTTGTTGGTGACGGCATCGAATAGATAAGCTTGAACTGGAGAGTAGAGAACGGACATGACTTCAGAGATGTTTGTGTCTGTGATATTAAGGCTAACCCAAGTGCCATTAGCCATATTGTAAGACCAAGCCTGACCTTGTTTTCCTGTACTATCAATACCTCCGGCATAAACCGTGGTGTTACTCATTGTTAATGAATCGAGTTTGCTTGCATTAGTAGAGCTCATGAAGCCTGTGTCTGCAGTGACTTCTGTTGTAGTATTATATTGGTACACCCACGCACTGTAATATTGCCCACTGCTGTAAACTTCCCCGCCGAAATAAATGGGTGTGCCTGTTGAAACCGTAATTGCCTCGACAGGAGAAGATGCTGCACCGCTATAGATAGTATCCCAGGTACTGGTTTTAAATGCCCACATACTGCCTTTATTACTGCTATTTAACCCGCCTGAAAAAATGGTTGTATCAAGATGTGTGAGCGCATTGATACCGGAAACACCAATATTTGAGAGTACGCTGACATCAAGTGGAAATGGGGTTCCTGCACAAGTGATGCCCCCGGGGAAGCAAACAAATAAGTGGTTATGGATATCCGGGTCGTTTGCTTCTACGGCATTCGTAATAGCAAGATTCAGTGAGCAAGAGTCGCCTGCTTGACCGTATGCTGCTAAGTTGAATGTTGATCCACAACCTGTTGGCATGATAGTCACATTCGGAGGCAAATATTTCACATAGTTACCATTTCTCGCAATATTAGTGTTATTTCGGACAGTGTAAGTTGCGTAGACCGTTGTGCCTAACACCATGGTTGTTGGAAAAGGAACACTAGTATCCGGCAAAATAGAGAAGGGAAGTGCATTCGCTGAGGTAGTGACAAATAGTGTGAGATAGGTGAGCGAGTGCTGAAATAATAAATCCAATTTCATCCGATATTCCTTTTAAAAGCGCAATGTTAATTGAGCGACATACTCATTCAAGTTTAAATTTGATTGGTACAATGTGCCTGGTACGGCAATCCCATCAATTGTTGAATTACCAAGTGTTGTTTTTCCAATCCCTGCATATCGGTAACCAAAGCCTAGGCGTGCTTGTTCATGAATATCGAACTCTACCCCTCCACCAATTAAAAAGCTAGGTGAGTTGTATATTTTAGATTCATATTGACGTGTGAAAGTGAGGGTTGCTGGTACGTTTGTTGAATAATTGTAGGTGTTATTATGAGAAATCCCGCCACCAACCAGAAGATAGGGATGAAACTTCTGCTCGGCGTTGCCCATAACTAACAGCTTTGCTTCAATAAGTAATTGTTTTGCAAGAACTTTATATTGGTAGTTGTAAAGGTTTTGTGATGTTGAGTCGGCCCCTTGCTCAAGCTGTCCTTTTGCTGTAAATGAATTGGGTTGCATATAGCCTAATCCCAGTTGAAGCAGCAAACCCGTTTGAATCTCAAATTCGCCAGCAAAATATAAGTCAAGTATTGCTTTTGTATTACTCGATGATGTGTTTGCATAGCGATAGTATTCGCTTGTAGTCGGATTAGAAATCGGAAAATAAGTTTTAGCACCTATCGCTGATGTTGTCGCAAGCCCACCACCCACTGAAAAAATAAGTCGCCAAGGCTGGTAAGGCAGAAGATAGCAATTCGTTGCATAAGTTTGGCAAGCTATTGAGGAAGCGAGTAAACCAATAAGTCCAATTTTCTTAGTCATGTATTTCATCTGTTCCCTGACGTGTTAATCGGGATCAGATTTACATATATTTTAAGGTGCTGCAACTATTTTCTTACGATGAAACGCATCATATTTAGCTCGTCTTTGTTCTTATGAGACAAAGTGCAATGTGATGACTTTAAACTCATAGATAAACCCGTGTGTAATAGTATAAGTGCCCTGCATAAATCTTGTTAAAAATTTTCCAACTAGTAATAGCGAGAGGCAGTGGGTTGGAAAAGCGGTGGCAAGGTGGAACAGTAGGGTAGGCAACTCACGAAAACGCTTATGGGGTGATATCCAATTGTTTTTTCTCGATAATATTGAAGCGCATTTTTGCATGAGTTTTTACGCAGACTCAAAATTATGGTTATACTCCGCAAGCAAGATTTTGATATGATTCAACGATAAATTCTTGTTGAGACTTGAGAATGCTATTTTCTGATTTGATGAAGAGGTGGACATGTCAGTAATTAATTTGCACAGATGCCCTTGTTGCTCTGGAAAAAATTATGATGATTGCTGTCAGATCTATATTTCAGGCCACACCTCTGCTCCTACACCGGAGGCGTTGATGCGATCACGTTATACAGCTTATAGCATGGCAAACATCACCTATATTGAAAAAACAATGCAAGGTGCGGCACTGCGTGGATTTGATGCTTGCACTGCTGAGCGTTGGGCAAAACGCATCAATTGGATCAAACTCGAAGTCAAAGATGCAGGACTGCTTTCTCCAGAAAGAGGTTTTGTTGAGTTTTTGGCGACGATGGTTGATGGCACACGTCTAGTTATTTTACATGAAAAAAGTGATTTTATCTTAGTGCAAGGCCTTTGGTATTATACTGATGGGCTTCAATTTCCAACACCCAAGAAGCAATTGGTTTCTCGCAATGCGCTTTGTCCGTGCGGGAGCCAGCGCAAATATAAAAATTGTCATCATCTTCATCGAGCTCCATCATGATGAATTTTCTTCAATTTCTTACTTTGATTCAACGAGAAATACCTCGAAAGTCGTATACACTAGATGCCAACATACCACCAAATGATCCGGTGATTTTGTCTCAAAGTGACATTTCCAAATTGATTGATTTTGCGATCGTTCATCAGCCGATGATTACAGTTTTACCCAATAAAAAAGCTATCCCAATGCTTACTTTTTTAATGAGTATAGGGACTCAAGAGCAAGAGGGCGCATTTGATAAAGTGTTAGGCCTCAAGGATCCACGCATTGAGCATGAGATGATTGAAAAAGCTTTAATGCATGCAAAAGAAGGGCGAACGAATGGTGTAAAAAAAATTATATTTGGTTTGAGTGGTAATCCACCGACAATAGATCATTTACGTTTTATTCAGCATCTTGTGGAAACATATGACTGTGTTGACTTAGTCTTAAACGCTCAATCACCTTGTAAAGAAAAGACCGATTATGTCCCTGCTGAAATTAGGCTTGAGATGCTGACTGAAATGTTAGAAGCGGAGCATGTTGATAAAAATCGTTATGAAATCTCACGTGTCGAAATCGATCGTGATCCTCCTTCTCGTATGATAGCCACATTAAGCTTATTGACGCTCGCTAGTCCAATCTCACATCGATTAATATTAGCTCTAGGACTAGATGCTTTACTTCATTTTGAGAAATGGTATCAATGGGAGCGTTTGGGCGGTTTGTGTGAGATCAAGTTTTATCCACGGCCAGGTATTGTCTTGGATACAACTCAGGCAGTGCGTATCTTGCAAAAAATGACGAAACAGGGGATTCAAATTACGTTGGTTTATCATACTGAAGCCTTAAAACATCAATATCAGAGCATAAACGCTCAACTGAAGTTGCCTTTGACTCTTATAGAGGAATCTATCGCCACCTCTAATCGGTCATCTACTGAGTTGCGTGACTATTATGCTTCGTTGAGTGGTGATAAAGATATTATTCCCCCCAACATTCATCCAGTTGTTGATCGTAAAATTAGAGCATTAAATCTTTATGGATATAAGCTGTAATTGTCGAGCTCGTCGTAGAAATGAGAGCTAAATATCTATAGCTGTATCTAGTGGTTCGGCTTTATCTAAAGGCACGATCACTCTAAGGTACGCCGATAAAGCATTTCCGCCCCAATGGTTTGAATTTGTATCTGCTGCAACCCAGCTTTGCAAAGACAGTGGGCCAAAATCGTAACCAATTAATCCACCTACAGCAAATTGAGACCATGGTCCATTGGTCGCGATATCCCAAGAGCCAAAAGCGATCGGACCTAACTGTAGTTCTTTAAAACGATGAGTCAGTGTAATATCGAGATTAACATACTGTCCTAATGCTGGTTTTATAGAAGAGTAATTTTCGCCAGGTACACCATAAGTGACATGAGCAGTAAAATCATTTTTATCATCGGAATAACTCAGTGCCGAGCGGTTATTAAAGACAAATTGATCTGTTGCAAGGCCTTGGGTATTCATCGGGAAATAAGTCCCGATGAAGTTACTAAAATAAAAATGATGCCCCAAGTCCCAGGCGAGACCAGCCATTATATCCGGGTTATATAAATTTCCTAACCAGTGGCGCTGATCATCTGACTTGTAGTAAGCGACAGGAAGTCCGCCGTAAATTTCGAGTTGCCCCCCAGCAATTTGATAAGGGCCTACATAGGCAAGTTGAATTGCATTTAAAAACACATCTGTTCCAGATTTTTCTGGAACAGGAACGTCAATATACCCTGGTATATCGATGAGATACCATCCTTTTGGAAAAGGTTTTCCTAAGGGAAGTCCAACAAAAAGACCTGGTGCTGTTGTGGGGCGTGAAAAAGCATGTGTGGTGCACAGTAACAAGAAAGCTATCCCTAGTTTTTTCATTTATGATGAAGTCCACTAATAATTTTTTACAACAAGTTATCATCTAGAACCCTGAATGTCAAATGAATAAGTCGATGTGCTTCATCTCTACATGACAGACTAACCTGTCATGTAGAGATGAAATTTTTTACAAATATAGAACTTTATGTATCCCCCAGAATGTCATACAACTTTATAGTCTTGTGGTCTAATATTGATTTATTTGTAAAAATCAAAAAACAATCTATATTTTATTTAACCAGCCTAGAAAGAAAACTATGATGGACGAGACAGGAAAATTTGTTGATTACGAAGATAAAATCGCTCGATTAGATGGTTTGAAAATTAATCAATCTGCGATGAGTGCTTGCGGAATGCAGCCTGAGTTTGCTGCTCATTTAATGCAACAATGCAATGCGATGGGGGTTAGTGTCGTCTTGAGAGCAGGCTCTCCTCCTGTATATAACCAAAAGCGTGGTCCAAAAACAGGCTTTACTTTAAGTAAAACAAGTACACAGGGCTTGTTTAAAGGCTCTCTCGCAAAGGATGTAAGATTCACTCGAGTTGTTCCTATTATCGATCCTAGGACGAAGAAAACTATTAGTAGAAAAACCATCGGTCATGTTCAAAAAGATAAGGAGCATTTGTTGTTGTCACCTAAAAATCCTGATTATTTGCACACCGTGCCGTTGACTGTAACGATGCAGGATGTTTTAAAAGAGTTAGGTCCTAATGGTGATTTAGAGGTTTTGGGGTATGACGGCGATTTGTTGCGGTTGGCTTATAGAGAAGACAAGGGTGATCCTCAATTTAGAGGACAATTCCTCATTAATCTTGCTCGCACGGATAAAACACCTATTTTTTACTCAAGACCATGGGATAAGCCAGAAAATAATCCAGATTGGGATAGTGAGCAGCGCATCATAAGAAAACCAGAATCACTAATGATGGTTCCTGATGATATTTATCGATCTGCATTTGACGGTTTAATGGCGTTATCTTTTACTGAAACTCAAGTTGCCATCCCATCTGAAGAAGATATAAAGCCTGCTTTGGTGTTTTCGAATACACCAAGGACCGCTTTTGAGTTAAAAGCAGCGATTTCAAGCAGTGGTGTCTTAACGCCTGCTGAGTTAATTAATGCTATTTTGAGTAGCTCTGTTTTAGATGAATCAGGACCAGCTTATAATCAAATCAAGACCATGTCTCCTGAAAGCTCGATAGACGAAGTATTAGACCTGTTATTCGAAGGAATAATTGCTAAACCGCCCGACACCTTAATTAAAAAAATACTAAGTGTGTTGACCGAACAACAAATTACGGACATCTATGATCGGGTTGGTTTGATTACAACAGGTGATTGGGATGGCCTCGCGCTTGGTGAACCCATTAATTTGAGAAATGATTTTGATCATCCTGAAAAGTTACGTGTGTATAATACGTTCTCTCATGATGATCCTGAGGGTGAAATCGCAGGATTATTAGAAGCGAGTTGTGAGTATTTTTATTATTTGAAAGAGTTATCTGAAATTCAGGCTACGCCATTTGGGAGATTAATTGATAGTATTCACGACCCTGTCATTTTGTTTAGCGAATTTTCACTTGCTAGAGCAGGTTGTATCACGCCACATGAGTTTGTTTATCAACAACTCATTAATTACTCGTATCGCGATCAAGTGAATGCGGCTTATGGTAATAACGAAGGGCGTCGGGCGATGCAAGATGCAATGAATGCAGCGTTGAGCTTTAACCAATCTATTTTTTCACTAGATAAAGAGCAAAGATTTGCTCAATGTGAAAAAATAGCAATGGATACATATTTGGCAAGTATTGATGCTACTTATAGTAGAGAATGGCGAAATTTAGATAAAGAGCACTTAGCCAAGCATCTTATGCGAGCCTTGGATGAAGGGGTGACTTTTTATCAAATACCTGATATTAACCACGACCATAATGTCCATGACCTATTTCAACATGGATTTGATATGCGTAATCCTTACGGCAGTAATTTAGAAGGCGCTTGGCTTATGGTTACTAGCAACGGATTAATAGTACATGGCGATACAGAAGAGCAATTGGTTGAGGTGCTTTTGACTGAGGGCTTTTTGGAGAAAAATTTGATCACTGTATCTCACGGAGCCAACATGAGCGCAGGATGGGATAGAGTCATCGAGCGCCAAATACAATTAGCTCAACCTATCCCTGAAAAAACGATGGAAAAATGGATAAACGAGGGTAGGATGAACATAAAAGCGCGTATTAATACGCAGATTCGGGCAAAAAGTGTATTCTCGACTCTCCGCGGTGAGTCTAAAGATACCGTGCCTGATGACGATAACCAAAGAAAAATTTCCACTAGGGATCATTAAGAGGATGATATGCCAAAGTTATTAGATGACGGAAAAAAGGTTCTTGCTCTTCTCAGAGAGGTGGGTCGTGATTTAAGAAAAAACTCATCTATATTCGATGAGTCTTTACGACAACAATGGTCCATTTTTGTGAGTGCTTGTACGCTCATGTCTTTCGCTGTTACTCCTGAGATTAAGCGAGAAAAAATGATAGCTGCTCAAGTTCACTTTGATGAATTGCGGCCTTTTTTGAGCCAGTACGGTATTTCAAGTGTAAAGTTGGATGAGTTAGATGATGCACTTCGAGCAGTTTCTTCGCCTGAAAATTTGACTCATGAAGAGTGCGCTGTTGGGTCGGATACCCTTACGCGGAAGTAAGGAATTAATGTATTTCAAGACCCGAAAAAACTAGGATTACTGAAAAATAGTATTACTGGGCGCTAATCCTGATGATCCATTTTTAGATATTAAAAAGTTAAAAGGGGAGCCATATTTTCATTGGAGTACCTCCTTTTACCAGTTTCGGCTTACCATGCATTACGTGCTGTTATCCAAAAACAATTGGAGCAACAATTATCAGAAGAGGCATATGAGCCATTTAAGCCTGAAGATTACATTGATAATCCAGTGGTACTTGAACGTATTAATGCAGGTCTTATTCAGGAAGCATTAGCAGAACGCATGCATGTAAGCCAAGCGTATATTAGTAAGTTGGAGCGTCAGGATAAAGTCACGCAAAAAGTGCTGAAAAAGGTGATGGATGCGCTTGATGAATAAAAGTGAATTACGAATGGGGAAGAGCCTGAATGATGTGCTATTGCGACCCATTGCGAACTGTTACAAACTCATATATTGGTACGAGGGTCGGAATCGAACCTCGTTGTAATACATTGATTTTATTGGTATTTAAAAATCAGGACCGAAAGCTTACCCAAGATCTTACCCAACGTTGTGTATGATACACGATACGAACGCTTGCGAATAGATGCGAATGATCAATCTAGAAATATAACAAAATATAACTTATAATAACCTTATGGAAATCAGGTTGGTTTTATTGTGTCTTACACTTTACTCATTAAAAAACAAGCAAAGAAAATGCTTCAAAGTCTTTCAAGACCTGATAAAACCAGAATTACTGAAAAAATAGTATTACTGGGCGCTAATCCTGATGATCCATTTTTAGATATTAAAAAGTTAAAAGGGGAGCCATATTTTCGTTTACGTGTAGGGCAGTGGCGAATTATTTTTGATAAGGATGATCAGATTAAAATTGTTTCTATTGAAAAAATTAAATCACGAGGAGACGTTTACAAATGAACTTACAAACCATTAAATCATTGGATGGAAAAGTAGAGTATGTTCTTTTACCAGTGGCGGCGTATCATGCACTGCGAGTAGTGATTCAAAAACAATTAGAACATCAATCAGAAGAGGCATATGAGCCGTTTAATTCTGAGGATTACATTGATAATCCAGTAGCACTTGCGCGTATTAATGCAGGCTTGACTCAAGAGATGTTGGCAGAGCGGATGCATGTGAGCCAGGCGTATATTAGTAAATTGGAGCGTCAGGATAAGGTCACACAAAAAGTACTGAAGAAGGTGATGGATGCGATTGATCAATAAAAGTTGAGTATGGATGACATGTAGAAGTTAAGGAGCATATACCAGCAGCTCGACAGTTACTGTTAGCAGATCATGTATGCGATGCGCAATCTCATAATGCTCTTTGATTTCATGGGGGCGAATAATATTTAAAATGTCAGATTTACTGATCTCATCAATAGGTTGATTAGTTAAATGTGGCATTGCAATGTTCTCTATTCTACTTTAAGAAAAGTCTTTGTGTGCGTAGCAAAATACTATTTATCAGGAACCGATATTTTTTCAGCTGGAATCCAAACGACGTGTCCATTCCGCCATTCACACACGGGATTTCCTATACGCTTATGGTGTAGTAAAGCGCGATTAACGCCCGCTTGTATTATTTTCGTCATCTTCTCAGAGTCATTTAAAATATCATCTATTTGTTTATATCGTGTTTTAGTTGTCATTATATGTCTCTGTTAGGTATTGCCATATTGCAGGCTGAGCAATTGCTATGGGCTCATTATGAATTTTAGCAGCAATCTGGGAGGGCGTGAGTGTTGAGTTGTCGTAAATGCGCCAAACATCTGCAATAGGTGCATATAAATGAAAGAAATTTTTTAACCCACCTTCATAACGGCGACGTATCGTTTTTTCAGGCACAGAATGCCCGCCAGTCTTAATACGTTCTTTGACACGTAACACAGCCAGTTCAACATCTTGAAGCAACAAAAATATCAAATGAAACTGATAGCCTTGCGCTTTTAATTTAGGTATCCATTGTGAAAACGTTCTGCTCGCAAGTGTTGTCTCAAATGCAAAATCAGCCTGCTCTTCTGCAAGCTGATTAATCCGTTTAAGCATGACCTTGCCAGCTTCAATGGCTGCTTTTTCAGGTTGATATGCACATAACCCTTGGGCAATAACATCGGCATTCACAAAGTTTTCTATGCTCAACGCATCTTGTAGTAGCGCAGGTGCAGTCGTTGATTTTCCTGCCCCATTAGATAATAAGACGCGGCATAAGCATTCCAGATATTCTTTAGCATATGATAACTGATACGAAGAATTGCGAAAAGATACGAACTACAAGATAATCGACCAAATTTATGGATAAAAATGAATAATAATGCTTGATACTTTTGTTAGTATTGCCAACTTCTGTAACAAATCTGTCTTATTTTTGCGCAATAATTTTATATCTCAAAAAACTCATGGTGGCAAAGGTGGTGCTGCATTTTCATCAGGAGAGAAATGTATCGCTAAGGGCGGCTCTGGTGGAAATAGTAGCAATACCTGTTCAGGTGGTAATGGTGGTTCTGTTGGAGGAAATGGTGGGAATTATAGAGTGAGAGTTAGAGTGCTATGTGCTTGATTAGAAAGTGCGCCCGTAAATGGGAAAGAGCCAATAATAATCAATGAGTTATGTGCTATTACGTACCCTTGCGAACTGTTACAAACCTGTGCATTGGTACCGAGGGTCGGAATCGAACCGACACGGTGTCACCACCACCGGATTTTGAATCCGGCGCGTCTACCAGTTCCGCCACCCCGGCACTGGCGGCATTATAACACTGATGAGCCGTGATGCAATGGGTGTCGAGAAAAAAATTACGCCTCATTAAGAAGTTTTGTCACAAGTAGCGAGAGAGAAGTATCTATCTGTGCTGCTGAAAGTTGATTTTCTAACTGCAACAGTTTCTGGTGCATGTGAGTTGAATAAGCTTGATCAGTACGCAATACATGAATCATCCGCGCCACTTGCTCTGGATTGCAGTCGTATTGTAGTAACTCAGGGACAGCCATTTGATTAAGTAATAGATTAGAGAGCCCAAGATATTTCACTCGAATGAAAATAGTCGCCAATACGTAGGTCAGTAAAGAGCTTTTATAAACAATACACATGGGTTTATTCAGTAAAGCACATTCTAAAGAGGCAGTGCCTGAGGCAACGACGATAAAATCACTGCAGTAAGCGATTTCTAAGGCATGCCCTTTGAGAAAGGAGCAGGGCACGGTGTCGTCAAGCCAATGCTCTCGTAAAGATGATAAGTCGAGCGTTTCGGCAACGGGAATGACAAAATGTATATCAGGATATTGTTTGTGTATTATTTTAGCAGCCTGATAAAAAACAGGCATGTGTTGCTCGGCCTCATTGACACGACTGCCCGGAAGTAGTGCAACAATTTTCTTATTTTGAGGAAGATTGTAGGTCGTGCGCGCGGGGTGTTGTGCTTTGATTGTGGCTACGCGCTCTACTAGAGGATGTCCGACAAAAGAGACGGGTACATGAGCTTTTTCGTAATAGGATTTTTCAAAGGGAAGAATAACCGCCATGTGATCAACGTTTTTTGCGATCACGTGGATTCTTTTTGCTTTCCAGGCCCAAATTTGAGGACTGATATAGTATAAAATTTTGATGCCAAGTTTTTGTTTTGCAAATTTTGCAATACGCAAATTGAACCCGGGATAGTCAATTAAAATCAGTAGATCTGGTTTTTTTTCAATGAGATGTTGTTGTAGTTTTCGATAAGCTTGTCGTATCACGCGAGCGTGTCTTAACACTTCAACTAAACCTGTGACTCCATGTTTTGCTAGATCGCATAACAGCGTCATGCCCGCATCTTCTAATTGTTGCCCGCCTATCCCGCTGAATTGATAATCATAGCCACGGTCTTTCAACTCACGTATTAATGCTGCACCGTGATGATCGCCTGAAGCTTCTCCTGCAACAATGACAACCTGTTTATAAGCTTGTTGTTGTGTCATGTTGACTGATATGATGTTCAATGAGGTTGGTAATTTGAGCGGCTGTTGCGAGTGCAGATTTACCTTCTTCTGCCGTGACTAAAGGTTGTGAATTATCTATAATACAACGAACAAACGCTCGAATTTCTTCTAAAAGAGCATCGTTTTTTTCGATATCAATTTGATGTCTTAGCACGTTGGGTATTCCAGGAAACATCTCACCATCGCCTTTTTCGAATACCGCGAACTGTTTCTCTTGATAATCTACCGAAATGTAGCTATGACGCTGGAAAATTCTTGTTTTACGCTCAGTTTTGAAACTGACACGACTTGCTGTAACATTTGCAACACAGCCGCTTTCAAAAGTGATGCGTGCGTTTGCAATATCAATCGAAGGTGACAGTACAGGCGCGCCTTGCGCATCGATTTTTCGAATAGGGCTGTTAACAATCGATTGAATGATGTCTATGTCATGAATCATTAAATCTAAAACGACATTGACGTCCGCACCCCTTGGTGTATAAGGCGCTAAGCGGTTTGATTCGATAAACAAAGGCTCGTGTAAAAAAGGCGTGAGTGCAAGACGAGCTGCATTAAAACGCTCAAGATGACCAATTTGTAGTTTCACTTTATGCTTTTCGGCGAGTTGAATGAGTTCTTCTGCTTCCTCAACTGTTTGTGTCATCGGTTTTTCGAGTAACACATGAATACCTGCTTCAATGCAAGCTTTGGCTATTTCATAGTGAAATTGGGTTGTGGCAGCGATGCTGACCGCATCGACTAATCTAAATAATTCTTGATAGTTTGTAAAAGCTGCGACATTGAGTTCGCGAGAAACTTTTTCTACGTTGTCAACGTTAGTATCACAAACAGCGACCAGCTCTGCATGCTCAATGTGTTGATATTTCTGTGCATGAAAGCGACCTAAGTACCCTACACCAATCACCGCACATCTTAATTTTCTCATAGCCCGACTATCATCAATTAAAAACGTCAGATCATAACATTTTATTGAGGTGAATGAAATGGCTTCAACATGTAGCCTTTGATACTGTGTCGCAGACGAATAGGGTAAGAGGTACCTGTAATTAAATGTTGATAGGGTAGATTTTGGAACGCTTGAGTGTACTCACCTTTAGCAAATTGATTCTGATAGTGAGTCATCGTTGCAGGCACAATATCTAAGCCTTCTTTTTTCAAGTACTGGGAAAAAATGTCATTTGGGATAAATTGCTTTAGATAGCGACGAATAAGATAGCGACCGCTGCGTTCATGGCGCTTTTCTCTAAGAGGGATCGAGAGGAAAAACTCTAGTAATTTAGGATAAAGAAGTGGATATCGATACTCAAATCCCATATTTTTACTTATGATACTGCTGTATTCAATTCGCATGCGAACTTCATGGCTCTCTTGGCCTTGTAATAAAGCATGCTCGGCCTCTCGTACGGTTTTATAATTTTTTCGTGTATAAGGATGGGGCGTTGTAACGATTTGATTTTCGTTGGGATGGAGAAGATTATAAAACTCAGCACGCATTTTTTTAGCGAATAAGCTGCTTTGATGGATTCTAGGATGTAGATAAGTGCTAAAGGTGAGAAGGGATTTAAGTTTGCTTAGCGCGTTTCTTTTAAGCTTCGGTCCCATTACCGCTTCCCAAGCTTCTTTATAATTTTTTTGTGCAATCAATTCCGGGATAAAAAAATTAGGAGGCATGGGACTCGAGACGCCTTGGTCTCCGCCAAATCCGGAGAGTAAAATATTGTAGCCTTGTTCAGAAACAGCACGATGAATAGGATTGGCAAACATGAAAAAAAGATAAGGAGCGGGCCCTTTAAACCATGTTGCATACTCATCAAATATACTTAATATATCAAGATTTTCTGCCTGAACACGTTCAATATCAACCTCTGGATAAGCCTCCAAAAACGCAGTTTCATATCTTGTTTGATAACGTTTCTCTGCGTCAGAGTCCTTCGGTGCGCTGTGCATAAATAACTTCGGGCGAAGGCCATGCTCGTATGCCGCACAGTAAACCGCTGTTGAGTCTAAGCCTGCACTAAACTCTCCGGCAATGGATGTGTGGGTAGGGATAGTTTTAGCAATAGCTTCTTTCAAAAGCATCGAGAAATGCTCAACATACTCTTGTGGATCTTGATAAATAAGTGATTCACCTTGAGGTTTCAAGGTCCAAAATGGCTTTTTAGTAAAGCTGCCAGTTCGGTGAAAATGAAGTAAATGCCCAGGTTCTACACGAAATACATTTTGATATAGCGTATTGTCTGAGTAATCATGAGAGGTTGAGAAAAGAAGTGTCAGCTCTCGTTCGTCGAATGACGGAGTTTTAGGAAGAAGATCGAAAAGTGCCGGCAAACTCGATGCGACATACACAGAATCATTTTGTTGTGTGAAGTAAAGGGGTTCGAGTCCAAGATGGTCACGCACAATAATCAACTCTGTGCCGGAATCATGCATGATAACTGCTGAAAATGGTTGATGATGTGTGGCCCAAACCTCGGGGTTTAGCGCATCATCGTAGCTTTTTAATTCGAGAGGAAGTGTGCCTGTTTCATAAATAATTGAGGCATGCTGAATTTTTCGTGAGGCCTGATGTGGACACGAAACAGTGTACGATGCTGCCATAATTACACATCCTTGTTCTTGAGTAAGTTTAATAAAGCAAGTGCGGCTTCCTGCTCGGCTTTTCGTCTTGTTTGGCCGACCCCTGTGGTTTGCATCTCATCGATATGACAACTGACAGAAAAACTCGTTTCTACCTCAGTTTCGACTGCATGGATAAGGATATATTGCGGAAGAGCTTTTTTACGTGCCTGAAGATATTCTTGCAGCTCTGTTTTGGGATCTTTGGTATTCAATGTACCTAAAGCATCTTCCTCCAGACGTGTTTTGTAGAGTGCTAAAATGACTGTTTGACAAGAGTGAAATCCGCTATCCAAGAAAATTGCTGCAAAAATAGCTTCTAGTGCATCTGCGAGAATTGAGCTGCGGCGAAATCCGCCTGTTTTTAACTCCCCTGGGCCGAGAAACAAAAAATCACCTAAACGAATTTCTGAGGCAATTTGCGCTAACATCTCACCTTTGACCAAATGTGCCCGCAGTCTACTTAATTGACCCTCATTTTTTTCAGGAAATCGGTGATAGATCTCTGTTGTGATGACGGTGTTGAGGATAGCATCACCAAGAAATTCGAGTCGCTCATTGTGTTGGCTTGCGGCACTACGATGCGTCAGTGCTATTTCAAGATAATTTGGATTCGTGAAAGTGTATCCAAGTCGTTCTGTCAGGCGGCTTAGCTTATTCACTTTGTCCTCATATTGGAAATCAGTTGGCCGATTCGCTTAAATCTCACTGAATATTGCTGATGATCCCAGCTCATCCAAATCAAAAAAGCCTTACCCCGCAAATATTCATCGGAAACAACGCCCCAGTACCGACTATCTTGGCTATCATCTCGATTATCACCCATTACAAAATAAGAGTTTTCAGGTACTTTAACCTCAAAATCACCAGAAGGTGCATCAGGACGTGTGTAGATGTCATGAATCACCCCATTTAAATTTTCTTGATATCGCGCCACAGTTTTTCCTGAGGCTGGATCTGTTTCATAATTTAAAAATGTTTGAGGGATCTCTTTGCCATTAATCGATAGTTTTTTATTGTGATAGGCGACAGTATCTCCTGGTATACCGATCACCCGTTTGATGTAGTCTAGGCTTGGGTCGGGTGGCCAGCGAAACACAACAATTTCGCCTGTTTTAGGGTGTGTGATTGTGAAAATCTTTTTTTCAATCACGGGTAAGCGAATACCGTAAATAAATTTGTTCACGGCAACAAAGTCACCTACAAGTAAAGTGGGCTCTAAAGAGCCTGATGGAATCCGAAAAGGCTCGATTAAGAAGGACCGAAAAACAACAACAGCAAGAAAAACTGGGAAAATAGAGCGTGCCTGCTCTATCAGTTTTGGCATGGGTGTTTTTCGGCGTTTTGCAAAAAAAAGCACATCGATTAGTGTGATTAATCCAGTGATAGCGGTCAGTACAACAAGAATTAAAGCAAAATTCATATCTTTATGTCCCTATTTTTTTCTTTCAGTTTGAAAAACTGCCATAAAAGCTTCTTGTGGAATCTCAACATGTCCTACTTGTTTCATGCGTTTCTTTCCGGCTTTTTGTTTTTCTAATAACTTACGTTTTCGTGATACATCGCCGCCGTAACATTTCGCAATGACGTTTTTGCGTAGGGCTTTCACTGTTTGTCTTGCAATAATGTGCGCACCCAGTGCGGCTTGAATTGCTACGTCAAACATCTGACGAGGGATGAGATCACGCATTTTTTCAGCCAACGCTTTGCCTCGTGTTTGAGCCGCACTTCGATGCACAATCACAGAAAGCGCATCGACACGCTCACCGTTGATAAGGATATCCATCTTAACTAAGTCAGCCTCCTCGAATTTTAAAAAATTATAATCCAGTGAGCCATAGCCGCGACTAATGGATTTTAATCTATCAAAAAAATCGGAGACAACTTCACTCATTGGGATGTCGTAGGTAATGGAGACTTGTCGACCACTATAAGTCATGTTGACCTGAATACCTCGTCGTTCCACACAAAGACTAATGATGGCACCGACATAATCCTGAGGCACAAGTATGTTTGCGCGCACGATGGGTTCAAACATACGACTCACTTGCTGTGTCGGTGGAAGCTTCGATGGATTATCAATGATAATTGTTTCACCTTTGGTCGTTTCAAGCTGATAAATGACGGTAGGTGCGGTTGAAATGAGCTCGAGATTGTACTCACGCTCTAAGCGCTCTTGGATAATCTCCATATGAAGCATGCCGAGAAATCCGCATCGAAATCCAAACCCTAAAGCCTCAGAGGATTCAGGCTCATAGAATAAAGACGCATCGTTTAGACTTAACTTAGCTAATGCTTCACGAAACTCTTCAAAATCGTCAGATTGAATAGGGAAAAGTCCAGCATATACTTGTGGTTTAACTCGCTTAAATCCTGGAAGTGGGGCGCTCGCTTGGTTTTTTTCTAGAGTTAAAGTATCGCCTACAGGCGCGCCTTGAATATCTTTAATACCTGCGACGACATAACCTACCTCACCAGCTTTAAGCTCGCCTGTTGGGTTACGTTTGGGGGTAAATACACCAATCTGAGTGACTTCATATGCCCGTCCAGTTGAGATAACGCGCATTTTATCGCCTTTACGCAGTGTGCCATGAAAAATTCTAACCAAAGAAACCACACCTAAATAACTATCAAACCAGGAGTCGATAATCAGCGCTTGTAGTGGTGCTTCTGTATCACCTTTCGGTGGGGGAATGTGTGTAATAATTGCCTCAAGGACATCTTGTACACCTAAGCCGCTTTTAGCGCTGACGCGAATGGCACCATGTGCATCAAGGCCGATGATATCTTCAATTTCAGCAATAACGCGATCAGGCTCTGCCTGAGGTAAGTCAATCTTATTTAAGACAGGGAGGACCGCGAGTGATTGATCAATGGCTGTATAACATACTGCGACCGTTTGTGCCTCAACACCTTGGGCTGCATCAACGACGAGTAAGGCACCCTCACAAGCTGCGAGTGAACGCGATACTTCATAGCTAAAGTCTACATGCCCTGGGGTATCAATGAAGTTTAATAAGTAGGTTTGGCCATCCCTCGCAGTGTAGTGAAGCGATACGCTTTGGGCTTTGATGGTAATCCCTCGTTCGCGCTCGATATCCATAGAATCTAAGACTTGCGCTTCCATTTCACGAGCGGATAGCCCACCGCAATGTTGAATAAACCGATCAGCGAGTGTCGATTTGCCATGATCAATGTGTGCAATAATCGAAAAATTGCGAATATGTTTTAAATCAGTCACTACTTACGCCTTATTTTAAGTTCCGATGAATTCTATCTTATTTCGTTGGCCTGGGG
>CAYYEZ010000055.1:0-3345 GCA_964471225.1 uncultured Legionella sp.
GCTTGAATACCAAGACGATGGAGTGTCGGTGCCCGGTTCAAGAGGACAGGATGCTCTCGAATCACATCTTCCAGAATATCCCAAACCACCGGCTCTTCTCTATCTACCATTTTTTTGGCAGCTTTAATTGTGGTTGCTAAACCTCTAAACTCGAGCTTACTGAAAATAAAAGGCTTGAAAAGCTCTAATGCCATCTTCTTTGGTAAACCGCATTGATGTAAACGCAGTGTAGGTCCAACCACAATCACAGATCGACCTGAATAGTCTACGCGCTTGCCCAATAAATTTTGACGAAAACGACCCTGCTTACCCTTAATCATGTCGGCTAAAGATTTGAGCGGTCGCTTATTACTGCCAGTAATTGCACGGCCCCGACGACCATTGTCTAAAAGCGCATCCACAGCCTCTTGGAGCATTCGCTTTTCATTACGAACAATGATATCTGGTGCGTTTAGATCTAATAAGCGCTTTAAACGATTATTACGGTTAATCACGCGACGATATAAGTCGTTTAAATCAGAGGTTGCAAATCGACCACCATCATCAAGCGGCACTAATGGTCGCAAATCAGGAGGAAGTACCGGTAATACGCTCATGATCATCCACTCAGGTTTATTTCCTGAGTCATGAAACGCCTCCAACAACTTCAAACGTTTTGTAATTTTCTTAATTTTTGTTTCAGAATTAGTGGTAGGAAGCTCTTCTCGCAAAGACTTAATTTCTTCTTTCAAATTAATTTGTCGAAGTAAATCTCGAATTGCCTCAGCACCCATCCGCGCATCAAACTCATCACCATACTGCTCAAGTGCATCAAGGTAAACTTCATCGTTAAGAAGTTGTCCACGCTCAAGCTCTGTCATACCAGGGTCAACAACAACAAATGCTTCAAAATAGAGGACGCGCTCAATGTCTCGAAGCGTCATATCAAGCAATAAGCCAATTCTGGAGGGTAATGATTTCAAGAACCAGATGTGTGCAACAGGACTTGCTAACTCAATATGCCCCATACGATCACGACGCACTTTTGCTAATGCCAATTCAACACCGCATTTTTCGCAAATCACGCCTCTGTGCTTTAATCTTTTGTACTTACCACACAAACATTCATAATCTTTCACAGGTCCAAAGATTTTTGCACAAAATAAACCATCACGTTCTGGTTTAAAAGTACGATAGTTAATCGTCTCTGGCTTTTTAACTTCACCGTAAGACCAAGAACGAATCAACTCTGGCGATGCCAGACGGATTTGAATTTGATCAAACTCTTCACTATGGCCATGTTGCTTAAGTATACCGAGTAAGTCACTCATTACCGGTGGTTTTCTTATTGGTTCAATGCTAGCCAAGGTTATGCCTCCCAAAAGACAAACTCATTATTCAACTGGTTATACTGCGCGCAAGGAATTCATCCTTGCGCTCGTTCAGGGGACAGCTTTTACTATTCACCCCTGACAACCCCTCATCGCTTTGTACCTACGGTAAACCGCAGGAAAGATTTTTTAATTATGATCCAATTCAATATCGATACCGAGTGCTCTAATTTCTTTCAACAACACGTTGAAAGATTCAGGCATACCAGGATCCATGCGATGATCACCGTCGACAATATTCTTATAAATCTTCGTCCGACCAGTGACATCATCAGACTTCACTGTCAACATTTCTTGTAATGTATAAGCTGCACCGTACGCTTCGAGAGCCCAAACCTCCATCTCACCGAAACGCTGACCACCAAACTGAGCCTTACCACCTAGAGGCTGCTGCGTCACCAAACTATACGAGCCTGTTGAACGCGCGTGCATCTTATCATCAACAAGATGGTTCAATTTCAACATATACATATAACCAACCGTCACTGGATTATCAAACTCTCTCCCAGTTCTTCCATCGATGAGTTTCGCTTTTCCATCTTCAGGTAAACCTGCAAGGCTTAACATCGCTTTGATTTCACTTTCAGACGCACCATCAAAAACGGGTGTCGCCATGGGAACACCATCCCGCAAGTTATTTGCTAACAACATAAATTCATCGTCAGACAAAGTCTCTAGCTCGACACGCTTCTGTCCATCATGGTTATAAATTTTGTCTAAGTAGGTGCGAAGCTCTTTCACTGGGGCCTTATGATCCAGCTTTTCAGCAATACGCAAGCCCAAGCCCTTCGCAGCAAGACCTAAGTGTGTCTCCAAAACCTGACCAATGTTCATTCGAGAAGGAACCCCTAGTGGGTTTAGCACGATATCTACGGGTGTACCATCTGCCATATAAGGCATATCTTCAAGTGGAACAACAATAGAAATAACCCCTTTATTTCCATGCCGACCGGCCATCTTATCGCCAGGCTGTATTCTGCGTTTAACAGCTAAATACACTTTCACAATCTTCAATACACCAGGAGCTAAATCATCCCCTTGAACAATTTTCTTTCGACCATCGTTAAAGCGTTTTTCCATTTCTTTTACGAGTTGCTCAAGTTGTTTTGAAAGTTGCTCAAGCTGTTGGCTAACAGGTTCATCTTTAATGCGAATATCGAACCATTTTTCTCTATTCACTTTATCCAGATAATCCTCTGTCACTTGTGCGCCAGATTTCAACCCAGCAGGACCACCACTTGCGACTTTATCAAGCAACAAAGTCTTTGCTCGTTGGAAAATATCTTCTTCACGAATACGACGCTCATCAATCAAATCTTTACGAATTCTAGCAAGATGTTCTTCTTCAATGCTTTTTGCTCTCGCATCTTTTTCAAGGCCGTCTCTGGTAAAGACTTGAACATCAATAACAGTACCATTCATGCCAGAAGGAACGCGTAAAGAAGTATCTTTTACATCAGATGCTTTCTCACCAAAAATCGCTCTTAAGAGCTTTTCTTCTGGAGTTAGCTGAGTCTCACCTTTTGGCGTGACTTTACCGACTAGAATATCACCAGCACCAACCTCGGCACCAATATACACGATACCAGACTCATCGAGACTTGCTAAAGCTGACTCACCTACATTTGGGATATCTGAAGTAATTTCTTCAGTCCCCAGTTTTGTATCACGAGCAATACAGGTCAACTCTTCAATGTGAATACTTGTAAAACGATCGTCTTGAACAACACGCTCAGAAATCAAAATGGAATCTTCAAAGTTATATCCATTCCACGGCATGAAAGCGACAAGTAAGTTTTGCCCTAAAGCGAGCTCACCCATATCAGTGCAAGGTCCGTCGGCTAAGATATCGCCTCGCTGAATTCGGTCACCTTTTTGAACAATGGGAACCTGGTTAGTACAGGTATCTTGGTTTGAGCGGAAATATTTCGTTAAATTGTAAATATCAACGCCAGTTTCACCAGCCGTCGTCTCA
>CAYYEZ010000056.1:0-6868 GCA_964471225.1 uncultured Legionella sp.
TAAGACGTGTTTTCATCTCTAACGCAGCCTTGTTCGTAAAAGTAACAGCCAATATGGACTCTGGGGGCATCCCATAATGAAGCGTTAAGTAGGCCATACGGCTGACCAGCACGCGCGTTTTACCACTACCAGCACCAGCAAGAACCAGTAAAGGCTTAAGTGCCGCCGTAACAGCTTCATATTGACGCGCATTTAATGTGTTTAACCAAGGCAATGTGGCCATTAAAATCTCACTACTTCAAACGGACCTTATTCTACTCATAATTCACACGCTTTAGAAGCATTCCATGTCTCCCGAGATTAATGTAGTATGTTCTCACTTGCGATTAATCAGATGTCACATGTCATTTATCAAAAAGTCGTTATTACTGTCCACACTCTTCTTGTCTGCATGTATCCAGAAAGGCCCGAATCCCGTTGACCCTTATGAAGAGTCTAATCGAAAAATTCATGCTTTCAATATGGCTTTTGACCGATTAGTTTTAAAACCACCGGCGAAATTATATACAGCTATTATTCCGCCACAGGTACGCACAGGCATTAACAATGTTTATCGAAATATTAATTTGTGCCCGACCATCGCCAACGATCTTTTACAAGCAGACTTTACACAAGCACTCAAAGACAGTTGGCGACTCATCATCAACTCATCGATAGGTATCGGTGGTATTTTTGATCCTGCGAGCACCTGCCAACTTCCTGCTCATTCTAATGATTTGGGTTTAACTTTTGCAAAATGGGGTGACAAAAAATCACCTTATATTGTGATCCCTTTTCTAGGGCCTAGCACAATTCGAGACGGCATGGGTATTTTATTTGATACTTTATTCACACCTTATTTTTATATTCCTCAAGATGCGGTTATTTATGGTATTTTAGCGTTGCGCTATGTTGACCTACGCTCGCAATTATTCGACACAGAAAAACTGATGCAAGAATCTCTTGACCAATACGCATTTTTACGAGACGCATATTTACAAAATCGTAATTACCTCATTACGGGCCAACAAGAAAATGCCTCTGAGTCCTTATATGTTGAGGAATAAAGACCAGCGTTATAAATAGTCTTCTTCCTGAAATGAGAGATCATCTGTGTTATTGAAAACGTTAATATACGCAATCACACTCATATATCATGAGCTTATTTTTTAATTTAATCATTTCGATAGCTAATCCCAGATAACACGATAATGATACTGAACAGCATGCTCGAGTAATCCGATTAGAGGAGTTGCGCGCTGACGTAAGCTAATTTTATCAGCCCCTAAAGCTCGTCCTGGTTGTTGCTGAACTTCAGTGCGCAAGGCTTCCAATGCAAGAGAAACATCTTCCACAGCTAAAGCACCAGGGATTGTACCGCTATGTCGCATAAAATGAAGGAGTTGAATCGCCACGTCTTGAAACATGGGTATACTAGAATACCCTTTACATTTGAATGTAACTAACATGACACGTATCCAAACAAAATTTGTCGAGGAAATAAGCGAATGAGTCAGCCGGTAAGCCGGGTTCTGTCGCGAGCAATCATTCATCTGGGACAGATGTCACCATCTGCCTCAAGCAACCTACCCTGATCGCGCACGGGTCACGCGTTGTCTTACGACACCGATCTCTATTTGGTCTTGCTCCGAGTGGGGTTTTCCCTGCCACGTTTGTTGCCAAACGCGCGGTGCGCTCTTACCGCACCATTTCACCCTTACCTAACATAAGTTAGGCGGTATATTTTCTGTGGCACTTTCCGTAGGCTCGCGCCTCCCAGGCGTTACCTGGCACTCTACCCTATGGAGCCCGGACTTTCCTCCCTAACAATGTTAGAGCGATTGCTTAGCCGACTCAAACGCAATGATACCAAAATAAGTAAAAGGCCTGCAAGCAGGCCTTTTACTTATTTAACGAAAAGCAGATTTAACGCTTATCGTGTACCGATAAACTCATCATCAAAATAACGCTTTAATTTTGTACGTAAAGTTCCACGGCTCACACCTAAAACACGCGCGGCTTTAGATTGGTTATAACGCGTCATTTCCATTACTGTACGGAATAACGGAGCTTCAATTTCTTCAACGATTAATTGATAAAGATTCAAATTTAGATCTTTACTGCTTGTGTTTGTTAAATAGGCTCTTACCGCATTTACTACATTTTGCGTTAAGGCTTCATGCCGCATTTGGACTTCTTGTTGTACTACGCTCATCGTTATCTCCACATCATAAAAAAATCCACCAGAATGACAAAAATAAATTCAATCAATCCCTGGCGGAACACCATGGGCCATATAATATCAAATATCTCAAAGACTGTAAATATTGATTTAATGGTATTCATTTATTAAGACAAGATTAACATAATTTAATAGAAATAAAAACCTTTTTGTTTTAATTTAATCCACAGTAAAACTTTCACCGCAGCCGCACTGCCCTGTTTGGTTAGGATTATCGAAGATAAACTTGGCATTGAGGCCTTGCTTGACATAATCAACCGTCAGTCCTTGCAAATAAGGCAAGCTTTTTTTATCAATCGATACAGAATATTTATCCGTCAATGGCAGTATGCTATCTGTTTCTAATGGGGCTTTAACATAGTCCACAACATAAGCATAACCAGAGCAACCCTGCTTTTTCACGGATAAACGAACACCCTCATGTCCGGGATGCTTTTCTAGGTAAGCTGTAATATGATGAATAGCGGCCTCTGAAAAATGAATTTCAGGTACGCTTGACGCTACATAATGTTCCACACTCATTTTTTATCCTCTTTTGACTCGAACAATCTCGGAATTTCGCGACATAAAATTGCAATCAACACATCAATATCTTCTGGTGAGGTAAAACGCCCAAACGAAAGACGAATTGAACTTTGAGCCTCAACAATACTCAACCCCAACGCACGCAACACATATGAGGGTTCAGATTTTTGAGCCACACAAGCTGATGAGGTTGAATATGCAATCTCTTTTAAAGCAATTAACAAATCATCATGATGTAATCCATCGAAACGGATATTCAGATTGTTGGCAATACGCATTGTTGGATCACCATTGAGCACTAGCCCAGGTAAATGCTTGATACCCGTCCATAAATGCTCAGACAATGAGCGCAATCGAGCATACTCCTCTTGTTGAAAAGTACGTGCAAGCTGAAACGCTTTACCCATTCCTACAATTTGATGCGTTGCAAGTGTACCAGACCGAAGTCCTCCCTCATGTCCACCACCGTATGTTTGAGGCATTAAACGCACACGCGGTTTTTGTCGGACATATAACGCACCAACTCCTTTTGGACCATACAATTTATGCGCTGAAAATGACATTAAATCTATCGATGATTCACGCAACGCTATTGGTAATTTTCCCGCACTTTGTGCTGCATCGACATGAAACAAAATACCCTTTTGAGATAAGAGAGTCGCAATCGTTTCAATAGGTTGAATCACACCTATTTCATTATTAACATGCATCAAAGAAACTAAAAGCGTATCTTCGCGCAACGCATTTAAAAGATCATCGACACACAAAAGCCCATTGGATTGTGGTTTAAGATAAGTCACCTCAAAGCCACACTGCTCTAAATGCTTAAAACTATCTAGCACAGATTTATGCTCTGTTGAAAGGGTAATCAAGTGCTTGCCCTTGCGCTGATAAAATGTAGATGCGCCAACAATTGCAAGATTATTTGCTTCGGTAGCACCAGAGGTAAACACAATATTTTCATCAGAAGCACCGACCAAGGCCGCTATATCCTGGCGGGCATGCTCGACTGCAACAGCGGCTTTTCGACCAAATACATGGGTTATTGAAGCGGGATTTCCGAACTCACTATTCGGCCCCATATAATGCAACATCTCCTCAATCACTCTAGGATCAATCGGCGTAGTCGCCATATAATCGAAGTAGAGCGGTCTATCTGCATTCATTTTACTCGCGTCCCGTGGGCAATAGTGTATTCTATATGCGTCAATATCCCTCTTAAGATATTGATCTCCATCGCTTCAAGTGTAGCACGATTAAATAATCGTCTGAGTCGTTGCTGTAATCGTTTAGGATTCGATAGCTTTAAAAAATCAATCGAAATTAAGACAGATTCTAAATGTTGATAGAACAACTCCACTTGCTCTGCAGTAGCGAGTGCGTCTTGCTTATTCGAGGCATGCGCTTTGGGTGCTAAAGCTTGCATACGTATCTCATAAGCTAAAATTTGCACTGCTTGAGACAAATTCAGCGAGCTAAACTCAGGATTAGTCGGGATATGAATATGATAGTGACAGTGGAGCAACTCTTGATTAGAAAGTCCAGACTGCTCTCGTCCGAACACAATTGCAACCTCGGTATCATCACCTAAAGAAGAGACTTTCTGGGCGCACTCGTTTGGCGTAAAGCCTGGCAAACCAATATCACGAGCACGTGCACTCGTTGCAAAAATCATCTGACATCCCAAAAGGGCCTCAGGCAATGTCTCTGTGACCACAGCACTTTCTAAGATATCATCCGCACCCGCTGCCATCTCATTCGCGCGCCTATCAGGGAACATCAGTGGCGACACGAGATAAAGGCGAGAAAGCCCCATCGTTTTCATCGCACGCGCAGTCGAGCCAATATTTCCTGGATGAGAGGTTCCTACTAATATGATACGAATTTTGCTAAAGTTCATAATTCAATGAAATACTTTGAAAAAGTCGTTTATTATATCACAAAAGTGTCAGAACCAGAGAAGCTTAGGGCGTACACACAGACCCACAGCTGTCTTCAGCTTCCTCAACTTCATTCTCTTCAGCAATATACAAGAAAGAGGAGAGTAGCTCAGATTTTTCTTTCATGTAAACATGATCTGCTTTGGTTGCTTCACGAGACCAACCACATCTGACATCTGAAAATAACGCAGTTAACTCATCTGACTCTATTTCGCAATACAAGCCTCGAGCGTAAAACGCTAATTTATTATTTTGAGAAGATTCCATCACTAAATATGCTAAATTTTCATGACCATACTTAACGTGGATTTTAATCCAATCGTTATGTATTGGCTCTTTGACTAATTTTATAGTTTTTGGCTTTTTTTTAGAATCAAGAGAAGAGGCTTGAGAACCGGTTCTACTAAACATAAAAACAACCTTATTGTAAAAATATTGATCTTTATGAAAAAAAATAGGAATTTTACATAAAAATATTTTTTTGTAAATAAAAATAAAACACTGTGACGGTTTCCCCCATTTTTCGTCCAAAGAGTGTAGCCTTATCCCACCCCGTCGTGGTAGAATCCGTCGTTTTTAAGGCACATACAGAGCTTATGCAACCACTACTTAATATTGCGATTCAAGCCGCACGACAAGCAAGCGACCTGATTCTGCGCTATGCGCATCAAATTGATCGACTCACCATCTCAGAAAAAAGTCGTAACGATTACTTCACCGAAGTCGATATTAAGGCTGAGCAAACAATTATCGAAACGATACATAAAGCTTATCCAAGTCACGGTATTCTTGGAGAAGAATGTGGCTCGTATTTGCATGATGCCGAGTGTGTTTGGATTATTGACCCACTAGATGGCACGAGCAATTATCTGCATGGGTTTCCTTTTTATTCTGTATCGATTGCGATACAGATCAAAAATCAAATCGAGCATGCAGTAGTCTATGACCCTATTCGTCATGAATGCTTTTCAGCAAGCCGTGGTCGCGGTGCGCGTTTGAATGATCATCGTGTACGCGTCTCCAAGCAAAGTCACTTAGATGCCTCAATGTTAGGTGTCAATTTGCAACACAACTATGTATCAACGACTGATAAATCCAAAATTGAATCTCTGATGCATGAGTGTGCCAGCGCACGCCGTACAGGCTCTGTGGCATTAGAGCTTGCCTATGTTGCTGCAGGCCGATTAGATGGTTTCTTTGGTTTTGGTTTAAAGCCCTGGGATATTGCAGCAGGCGCACTTTTAGTTCAAGAGGCAGGCGGCATCATCAGCGACGAACATGACGCGGATCATTACTTAAAAAAAGGAAATATCCTCGCAGGTACGCCTAAAGTGCACAAAGGATTGATTCACGCACTCAATAATTAAAAGAGACAATAGCTCTTGAATTACAAAAAATGATCCCTATCTTAGAGATATCGAACTGATTTTAAAGGGTAGATATCATGAGAATGGATAAACTGACTTCAAAATTTCAAATGGCATTGGCCGACGCACAATCACTCGCGTTAGGCCGTAATCATGCGATGCTCGAACCCGAGCATCTAATGAAAGCATTGCTTGATCAACAAGGCGGCACGTGCCGCGCCCTGCTGGCAAAAGCATCAGTTAATCTAACTCAACTTAGAACTCTAATCGATCAAGCTTTAGATAAAGTTGCAACCATTGCTGGCAACAAAGGCGAAATACATCTATCAAATGATCTCAATCGTCTTTTAAATCTCACTGATCAAATCGCACAAAAACGTAAAGATAATTACATCTCTAGTGAGCTTTTTATTTTGGCTGTCATGGAAGATGGAGGCAAGCTTGCGAAACTACTCACCCAAGCTGGCGCACAACAAAAAAATATTCTACAAGCCATTGATGAGATCCGTGGGGGTGAATCGGTCAACGATCCGAATGCCGAGGAGCATCGCCAAGCATTAGAAAAATATACGATTGATCTCACCGAACGCGCTGAGCAAGGGAAATTAGATCCAGTGATTGGCAGAGATGATGAAATCCGCCGTACCATTCAAGTTTTACAACGACGAACCAAAAATAACCCTGTACTCATTGGCGAGCCTGGTGTGGGTAAAACAGCCATTGTTGAGGGATTAGCTCAACGTATTATCAATGGAGAAGTCCCTGAAGGCTTAAAAAATAAACGCGTACTCTCGCTGGATATGGGCGCACTGATT
>CAYYEZ010000057.1:0-1737 GCA_964471225.1 uncultured Legionella sp.
AAAATATTCAGCGACATCCCTTTCCTCTCTTATCCATCATCGTTTTTGAGCTTTGACCCAGGCAAAAATGATCTGCATCAAATAATTTTGAAAGGATATCCTTTAGGCTCTAAAATGTGCTTTCAAATATTTGTGCAATAACGCCTAAAAAGGGGAAATTCTTCCACATGGATAAAATTGATAAGAAGATTCTTGCTGAGCTGCAAGCCGATGGTCGTTTATCTGTTACGGAGTTGGCGCATAAGGTAGGGCTTAGCCTCTCCCCCTGTCACCGCAGAGTCAAAGCCCTAGAAGATGCAGGTATTATCAAAGGCTATCGCGCACAGCTGGATATCTCCCAACTCGGCTTGAATTTCTCCACCATTGTTTTTGTGACACTCAAAAATGGCGATAAAGATTCGGTGCAGAGTCTTGAAGAAGCGATTCTTAAGGTTCCTCAAATTGTGAAAGCGCAGCGACTTTTTGGCGACCCCGACTACTTGCTGCATGTCGTGACCTATGACTTGGAAAGCTATCAAAAACTCTATGATGAGCACTTGTCAGCACTGCCAAATGTGCAACGTCTCATCTCCACCATGGTGATGAAAAATATTATTTCTAATCGTAGCGTTTTGTTCTAAAAGAACACGTTCTAGGGGTAGCTAAACATCTGCAATTGATCTGTCTTGTTATGGATGACATCGTGATTTCACGCAGATCTGTCCTGCTCTGAATTAAGAAACCTTTGTTACTGAGTGATGTTCAGCAAAATTAAGGAGCCTCGTTTCAATAAAAAGAAAGTGGCTAGAACATATTCTAAATTGAAGCGTGAATCATATTATTTCTCACCATTTTTTTGTTTGCTTCCCGTGATAAAAGCGCTAGATTAAATCTTAATCACCTACAAAATAAGAGCATCATCATGCCACTCGAAAAAGACAAAGATGCAACCATTGTAGTCAAAGATACACCTGACCAAGAAAAGTATGAGTTTCTGAAAGAAAAAATTCGTTATAAGCAAGCCTTGCGCGAAAACTCCAAAAAAATTGACCACCAAAAAGTCCGCTTGAATATCCAAGCGGATGCACTTCCAAGCAAAACCTTTTTTATTATGAATGCCTTGGCTGCTGTCATTGCAGGCTATGGACTGCTGTCTAACTCGGCTGCGGTAGTGATTGGCGCGATGTTGGTTGCCATGATGCTGGGGCCAATTTCAGGTATTGCCTTGGCTTTAATTGATAACCGATGGCTGCTGTTTAAAACCGCGTTGTCGACCTTGTTACTTGGCGTTGCCATGATTTATAGCATTGGGATTATTTTAGGGCTGGTGAACTATGACCTGCCCATGACCAATGAAATTTTATCGCGCACGCAGCCAACCATTTTAGATTTGATGATCGCTTTAGCGGGAGGGGCCGCAGGCGCCTTTGCCTCAGTATCCCCTCGCCTGTCTGTGGCTGTGGTGGGCGTCGCCGTTGCGACAGCCTTAGTTCCGCCGTTGGTGGCCAGCGGGATTTTATTCGCGCATATGGAATGGAAAAACTCAGCCAATGCATTTTTACTGGCGGTGACCAACATCTTCGCCATTCAGATTAGCTCATCTTTAGTCCTTTGGATTGCAGGCTTTAGACGGGGTTCGACCGAAGAAGTGCAGAGTAGTGTCAAAGAATTTCTCAAACGTAATGCTGTTAGCCTAATGTTCTTGGCGCTTTTAGGGATTTATCTCTCACTCAACTTTTATGCGCTGCTCAATACACG
>CAYYEZ010000058.1:0-39519 GCA_964471225.1 uncultured Legionella sp.
GCTCATACTCGTTGGGCAACGCATGGTAAACCCACTGAGCAAAATGCACATCCACACATGTCTCGTAATGAGGTGGCTGTCGTTCATAATGGTATTATTGAAAATCATGAAGAACTTCGTGTTTACTTAAAGGAAATGGGATACGATTTTACTTCAGAAACAGACACAGAAGTTGCGGCTCATCTTATTCATTTTCATTATCAACAAAGCCAGTCACTTTTACGCGCAGTACAAGCCACTGCCGCACAGATGGACGGTGCTTTTTCTTTGGGTGTTTTGCATCAACAGTATCCGCGTGAGGTGATTGCTATCCGTAAAGGAAGTCCTCTCGTGGTGGGCTTTGGTGTGGAAGAGCAGTTTATTGCTTCAGATACGATAGCCTTGCGTTCATTTGCGCATTCAGTGACTTATCTAGAAGAAGGTGATAGTGCGCGGATTACACCAGAAAAAGTTGAGTTGTTTGATAAGCATAATCAGTTAGTGACACGTGAGATCAAACTCTTAAACGATGACACTTATGTGGTGAGTAAAGGACCGTATCGTCACTTTATGTTGAAAGAGATTTTCGAGCAAAGCAAAGTGCTTGCCGATACGCTAGAAGGTCGCGTAGCAAGTCTAGATGTGATGAGGGCGAGTTTCGGCCAACGTGCTGCAGAAATCTTTGATCGTGTTAAAAATATTCATATCGTGGCTTGTGGCACAAGTTTTCACGCCGGATTGATTGCTAAATATTGGCTCGAGTCATTAGCTCAAGTGCCGGTTCATGTGGAGATAGCAAGCGAGTATCGTTATCGCAATGTAGTGATTCCTGAGGATACTTTATTTGTCACGATTTCTCAGTCTGGCGAGACAGCTGATACTCTTGCCGCATTAGCCAAAGCGAAAGAAAAAAATTATTTGGCGAGTCTTGCAATTTGTAATGTGGCCACCAGCAGCTTAGTGCGGATGTCTGAGTGCGTGTGGTTAACGCGTGCAGGGATCGAGATTGGTGTGGCATCAACGAAAGCGTTCACCACACAACTCTGTGGTTTGTTAATGCTTTCTGCAGTGCTATGTCGAGATAAACGTGGAGAGGATATTTTAAAACAACTACAGCAACTTCCTGGACACGTGGAACGTGTTTTGAAAGTGAATAGTGACGTTGAAAAATTAGTGCCTATTTTTGTGAATAAAGCACATGCTCTATTTTTAGGGCGAGGTGCTGAGTATCCTGTTGCACTTGAAGGCGCCTTAAAGCTTAAAGAAATTTCATATATTCACGCAGAAGCTTATCCAGCGGGTGAGTTGAAACATGGTCCATTAGCTTTGGTGGATCATAATATGCCTGTCGTTGCTGTAGCTCCTAATGATGAATTACTTGATAAATTAAAATCAAATTTACATGAGGTGAGTGCAAGAGGTGGGCAGTTGATTGTTTTTGTCGATGACTCAGAGATTTGGCAAGCGAATGGTGCTCATTTAATTTCAGTTCCTGTGTGTGGATATTGGATTGCACCGATTATTTATACGATACCCTTGCAGCTGTTGGCATATCATGTCGCAGTGGCGAAGGGGACTGATGTGGACCAACCCAGGAATCTGGCCAAATCAGTAACGGTTGAGTAAGAGAGAGGTTAAGTATGTCGCAGTTGTCAGTTGCAGCAGTTGTTGCACAGGAGCTTCGTGCTCCTATTTCGTTTGTGAATCAAGCCATTCAGTTGTTAGATGATGGGGCCACCGTCCCATTTATTGCCCGTTACCGTAAAGAGCAAACAGGCAGTATGACGGATACACAGCTACGACTGCTTACGGAACGATTGACTTATTTGCGCGAGCTTGAGGCGAGACGTGTGTCGATTCAAGGCGCGATTCGTGATTTAGGTGTCATGACGCCGGAGTTGGAGAAGTTGCTTTCTACCGCAAATACTAAAGCGGAGCTCGAAGATTTATATCTGCCTTACCGTCCAAAACGACGAACGAAAGCGTCCCAGGCTGCCGAAGCAGGTTTGGCACCGTTGGCAGATCAAATTCTGAATCAAAGTGATGTGATCCCTGATATCTTAGCGGCACAGTACATTAATCCGGAGCTGGGTGTACCAGATCAAAAAGCAGCGCTTGAGGGTGCGTCACATATTTTGATGGAGCGTTTTGCCGAGCAGGCAACGCTTTTGAATGAAATGCGCCATTATCTCTGGGAGCATGGTGTGATCAAGGCCGCTGCTTCTAAATCCAAACAAGCCTCTGGCGCACAAACTCAAAAATATGCAGATTATTTTGAGTATGCTGAGCCAATTAAAAAAATCCCTTCCCATCGGGCTTTAGCTTTGTTTAGAGGGCGTCGAGAGCAAGTGATTCAATTTTCATTGACTGTTCCTGATCATCCTTTATATGGTGAAACGGCCCTTGCGCGGGCTTTTGGGATAGAGATGGCGTCACAGTCTGAGCGAGATATGTGGTTGATGACGGTCGTACGTGATACTTGGAAACTCAAACTTTCAAATAAGCTTGAGTCGGAGTTATTCGCAAGGCTACGTGAATTAGCCGATGATGAGGCAATACATGTATTTTCTCGTAATTTACGCCACTTATTATTAGCCGCACCAGCAGGACATGATGTCACGATGGGTCTAGATCCAGGGATTCGCACAGGAATTAAAGTTGCTGTGATTGATGGAACAGGCAAAGTTTTAAATGATACGGTCGTTTGTCCCTTCGCTCCTCAAAATGAGTGGGAAGATGCGATTTCTACTTTGGCAAAATTGGCTGCAAAATATAACGTGCATTTTGTCAGCATTGGCAACGGCACAGGTTCTCGAGATACCACGAGGTTAGTCAAAGAGCTGATGAAACGTTATCCAGATATTCATATGATTCCTGTTCTAGTCAGCGAAGCAGGTGCTTCGGTTTACTCTGCTTCAGAGCTTGCTTCTCAAGAGTTACCCGAGTTAGATGTGACTTTACGTGGCGCGGTCTCTATTGCGAGACGTTTGCAAGATCCGCTGGCAGAATTGGTCAAAATAGAGCCGAAGGCGATTGGTGTTGGTCAGTATCAACATGACGTGAATCCGACGAGGCTGCTGAATCGTCTGCATGATGTGGTCGAGGATTGCGTGAATTTAGTTGGTGTGGATGTGAACACTGCTTCAGTATCTTTATTGACCTATGTCTCAGGTCTCAACGAAGCATTAGCCAAAAATATCGTCGCTTATCGTGATGAGCATGGGTCGTTTCGAACGCGTGAAGCGCTTAAAAATGTACCTCGTATGGGCGAAAAAACTTATGAGCAGGCGGCTGGATTTTTGCGTATTATGGGAGGAGATAATCCTTTAGATAGCTCAAGTGTTCATCCCGAAGCGTATCCTCTTGTTGAACGTATGTTGAGTGATTGTGCATTATCTTTACAAGAATTGATGCGTAATACACCTGTTTTAAAATCGATTCAACCTGAGAAATATGTCGATATGCAGCATGGTTTGCTTACTGTTCGCGATGTTTTGCATGAGTTAGAGAAACCAGGCCGTGACCCACGTCCTGAATTTAAAACACCCATTTTCCAAGAAGGTGTTGAAGACATCAGTCATTTGAAACTTGATATGGTTTTGGATGGTGTCGTGAGT
Organism: uncultured Legionella sp.; assembly: GCA_964471225.1. Taxonomy (GTDB): domain Bacteria; phylum Pseudomonadota; class Gammaproteobacteria; order Legionellales; family Legionellaceae; genus JAGVJT01. The sequence continues at coordinate 3,597 of CAYYEZ010000058.1, forward strand.
AATGTGACTAATTTTGGTGCTTTTGTCGACGTGGGTGTCCATCAAGATGGTTTAGTACATATTTCCGCTCTGGCAGATCGTTTTGTTAAAAATCCGCATGATATCGTCAAAACAGGTGATATCGTGCGTGTTAAAGTGATTGAAGTAGATGTTGCACGTCGTCGTATTGGTTTAAGTATGCGCTTGGAAGAGAAGCCTGCGCAAAAACAATCTGTTTCAGAAGTAAAAACCAAAGCGCAGCGTAGTTTTTCTTCTAAGCCTCATGACACTGCTCGCTCGGATGTTGCTCGTTCAACAAATGATGCTCATAAGCCACGAAACGCTCGTGCTTCAAATGCTGCACCTAGAAAAGATAAGACTGTAAAAAAAGTAGAAAGCAAACCTTTCAATACAGCAATGGCGGATGCATTAGCCAAGTTAAAGGTGAAATAACATGGAGCCCAAAGGCAGTTTAATGATACAAACGCTGGCGATGCCGAGCGATACGAATCCCAATGGCGATATTTTTGGTGGTTGGATTGTGTCTCAAATGGATTTGGCCGCAGGTGTATTAGCAAAAAAAATAGCCCATGGACGTGTCGCAACAGTTGCAATAAACTCGATGTCTTTTATTTCTCCTGTGCATGTGGGTGATATGGTGAGCTGTTATGTTGAGTTGATGAAGCGTGGTCGCACTTCTGTTACTTTAGCTGTTGAGGTGTGGCGTGAGAGTTTTTCCGTAGGAGAGCGTGAACGGGTGACAGAAGGTATTTTTGTTTTTGTAGCAATTGATGATGATGGGCGACCAAGAATACTGCCATGAGTGAAAATAACGATATTGATATGTGGTTAGCTACCATCGCGGCATCCATTGAGGATAACCGAGAGCCAGCTACACATATTTATCATTGCTTTATCCAATATCCTAAGAGCGCTTTTGAGGTTGTAGAAAAAATTGCTGCGATGGATGAGCGAGGTATTGATACCAAACACGCCTATTATTCGGCATGCATCTTTGCTCTGGATGTGTGTGTCGCACAGTTACAAGCCGCATTTGAAAATGGTAATAAACAAGCTGAGCGAGAGCTTCATCAATTAATGGATCTGCTCGCTGTAAAAATCAATGCGAAAACACATACTCTATTATTTTGGTTACCTATTTTAAATGCTTTTTATGATGTTCATGTTGAGCTTAATCCGGCGCTGAAGACGGCTTATCTCAATTTAGTTGAGCAAGATGAGGAAGTTGATGACGGCGTTTCTTATATCAACTCTATTCGTGACCTTATTCACGAGCTCTCTGATTTAACAGTCTTTGATATTGCAGAGCATTTTTTTGCTCAAAGCTATGCCATGCCGCCAGATTTTTTCAGTGATCTTTTATACGATTTATTTAGTATTGAAGAGGGGCAAGAGATAGGTTTGCTCGCGCTGATGCATCCTGAGTCAGATGTGCGAGAAGTGGTGGTTTCGACATTTGATTTTTTATTGCCTAGCATTAGACTAAGCTCGCTCTCGTTGACGCGTTTAAAAGCGATTTCACACTGGTATCCCGCCTCGTATCAAGACAGTTTCTCTCGTTGGATTAAAGAGCAAAGATTGAAAGAAGTTGTGTTTCAGCCTCCTCAGCCTGCACATTTAATGAAAATAAGTGCGAGTGAAATTGATGGGGGGGGGGCGCAAGGATTGTTTTTGAAAATGAAGAGAGGGAAAAAATACCGAATGTGTGGACTGCTTCTTAAGCATGAACACGGCATAAAAGATGTTTGGTTAACGCCCTATCTTTCCTTCACAGAAATGAAACAGTATCAGGATGAAGTATTTAATGATGACGTGACGATACGTGAAGTTGATATGGAGTATTTCAAGAAAATTATCCAGCATTTTCTCGACGAAACATTACAAAAGATGCATATGCCAGATTTGCATCTTCTGGAGTTACAGGAAGAGATTGGAGAGGTGTTACTTCCTGAGTCAATGGATGTTTCGGAAATGATTGAGCAACTAGCCGTACAAATCGATCCGTTTACGCCAGAAATTGTGCAAAAAGCCTTGAAGCGCTCAAAAAATTGGTTCAGTCAAAAGCCTTATGCTCATGCTTGGTTTGTTGAAAATGCAGAGGTAGATAGATGGGTCAATCGATACTCTGTTTATGAGAACGGTGTAAAAACATGTCAGTATGAAGATGCGATGCGTGCTGTTTTTGAGCATGAGTTTGAAGCACGTCGTACTCGTTGGTTGTTTCATTTTTTATGGGTTAGTCTGTGGTTGAAGGCTAAAAACAGAAAAAATGAAATCTTATGGAAAGAGACTTTTTTGGTGGCCTACGCCATTTATTCCGGAACGCCAATGAATGAAATCCCGATTATGCAAGTGATCTGTCACCATACGGTCCTGAACAGTATGGATACCATGCAATTACGTCGAACGCATTTGAGTCAAGAGTGACCCGGCGATAAAGCTCTCAACATGCAAAAGCCGAGTTTTCCCGAGCACTCAATCTATGTTTTAATTTACTAACGAGACCTATTTTATTGGTATGGATAACTGGCGACCTAAGCGCGGACCGTATATCCGTCTAGATGCTATTTCACTGGGGTCGCTTGACGAAAAAGCGTTTCCTTTCGTGACATTTTTTATTGATATGAGGCCTTATATCGATGCCTATGTTAGCTATGTTTCTGCTACGCTAGAAGAGCTGACCAAGGCGAAAGAAGACTATGAGGGAGAGTATGCCAAAATATGTAGTCTATTTAGGGGTTTTGATGGTTGTTTATGGTGGCAACATATTCTTGATGCCCTGGATGACTCGGAGTTTCTCCTCAATGTAAGCTTTAGAGGCTCGCCGGTTGAAACATACATGGCGGATAGTTTTGTTGAAATCATCAAAAATAGCGTCGATCAGGCGATTATGAGTGCTTTAGATCCGTGTGCTGTTGGATATAATGGTACGTTAGAGCTCAAAGTTCTTGTTGATACACAAACGTACTTCGATGCGATTGCTGTTGTTGTAAGTGATACAGGTCAAGGCTTTAGGCCAGATTTTCTTCATAAAATGAACACCCCAGTTGGGCGCACCGAATATATATTACGCCCTTATCTGAGTGACTCCATATCTTCAGATAAAACACCTGATGTCCGTAGCCGAGAATACCACGGTTCAACTAAAGAGCTGATTAAGCTATTTGGAGGAAAGGGCTTAGGATTACGAATATTGACTGCTTTTGTTGAGCATGCTGCGGCACTAGAAGGTGATTGTTTGGTGCAAAAATATATAAAACCAAAGGTTTCAGAAATTCGTTTTTCGAATATAGACCCTGAACAAGGAGGAGGAGCTATAATGGAGATCATTACGTCTGTATCATCCTTAGAGTATTTACCGACAGTTTGTTCTGCATCTTCTAGATCCTGTAGCCTGACAAGTGAGGCTACCACACAATATGAGATTGATAGTCGCTCTTCATCAAGGAGTATGGTCAGTGATACCCCATTTAGATTTTTTACTATCCAGTCGTCTTGTCGAGAGATAGAAAGTATAAACAGTGAATCGAGTTCTACAACAGAATTTACCTCAGATAAAAGCAAGGGCGCTCTGCAGATTTTTGTCGATGAAAATTTCGATGATGCTCGATACTCTATGGTCAATTTTTCTCCGAAAAAAAGGTTCTAGAGTGACTGATGGTTAATATGTGAAAATTAAAATAGGGCGCAGGATGACAACAGTTCACATTTCTTCTATGATGAAACTAATTTTTGATTCGGCGTTGCATGGATTGCGATGTGGTTAGTCAGGGTAGCTCTTAGTCGTCCTTATACCTTTGTAGTAATTGCTATTTTATTACTCTTTTTGGGTATTTTTTCTATTGTAAAAACTACGAAAGACATTTTTCCGCATATTAACATTCCTGTGGTTGGTGTGGTGTGGACTTACTCTGGCATGCCCCCTGATGATATGGCAAATCGTATCACGACGATATTTGAATTAGCGGTGACGACGACGGTAAATAACATTGAGCATATGGAGTCGGCTTCTATGCTGGGTGTGAGCGTGATGAAGCTTTATTTTCATCCAGGGACAGATATCGCGATAGCGATTAGTCAGGTGACGGCAATTGCGCAAACCATGTTAAAGAACCTTCCTCCAGGTATTACACCACCCTATGTGTTAAGTTATGATGCAGCGACTGTGCCTGTGATGAATCTTATCCTTTCAAGTGATATCTTGCCTGAGCAGCGGTTGAATGATTTAGCGAATAACTTTGTTAGACCCCAATTAGCGACGGTTCAAGGTGCATCGATTCCACCCGGTTATGGAGGGAAGAGTCGTCAGGTGATGATGGATTTAAATACCCGATCTTTGCAGACGTTTGGTCTTTCGGCGCAAAATATTGCAGCACAAATCAATAACCAGAGTTTAATTATTCCTGCAGGGACCGAAAAAGTAGGGCCTTACGAGTATATTGTCAAAATTAATAATAGCCCTTTACGGGTTGATGATTTTAATGCGATGCCTGTTCGAACTTCGCCCAATACTGTGATTTATATGCGTGATGTAGGGCATGTTCGTGACGGTTTTCCCCCTCAAACGAATATCGTGAATATGAATGGTAATCGTGCGGTGATGTTGGGTGTTGAGAAGACAGGCAGTTCTTCAACACTTGATATTATTAGCAGTGTGATTAACCTTGTTCCGTTGATTAAAGCTAATTTAACTAAAACACTTAATTTAGCGGTTGTAGGGAATCAGGCGGTCTTCATTACTTCGGCGATTAAAGGAGTGGTTACGGAAGGAATTACTGCAGCGTTTTTGACAGGAGCGATGGTCTTACTTTTTCTTGGTAGTTTACGTAGTACATTTATTATTACGGTTTCTATTCCACTGGCTATTTTAACCTCTCTTTCTGTACTTGCGATGTTGGGTGAAACAATTAATATCATGACCCTCGGGGGCCTTGCTTTAGCAGTCGGGATTTTAGTGGATGATGCGACTGTTGCGATTGAGAATATCAATTACCATATTGAGCGTGGGATGACTCTGAAAAGTGCGATTCTCGAGGGTGCGCAGCAAATCGCAATTCCTGCGATTGTGGCCACATTGTGTATTTGTATTGTTTTCTTACCTATGTTTTTTTTAACGGGGATCTCAAAATATTTATTTGTCCCGATGGCCGAAGCGGTTATTTTCGCAATGCTGGCTTCTTATTTTTTATCAAGGACACTGTTGCCAACGATGGCATTATACCTGCTCAAAGACAAAACACATGAAGTCAAAGATGCCGCACTGACGAGGTTTCAACGCTTTCATCATCACTTTGAGCAATCGTTTGAAAATTTGCAGCAAAACTACGGTCAAAAATTATCTTGGGTACTGGCACATCGAGAGCGTTTTATTCGCTTTTTCTTGGGCTTTGTTGGGCTTTCTTTAGTGATTTTATGGCCTTCATTAGGAGAGGATTTTTTTCCTAAAGTCGATGCAGGACAAATATTACTGCACTATTCGGCTCATCCAGGGACTCGCATTGAAGAAACGGCAAAGCTTGCATCGAAAGTGAATGCGTATATTCGCCAAGTCATTCCTGCTGATGAAATTGAGAATATTGTTGATAATATCGGTTTGCCAATTAATGGGGTAAATTTAGTCTACAATACCTCGGCAACTAATGGTGCTTGCGATACAGACACCTTTGTTAGCTTAAAGCCTGAACACCATTCGATTAAAAAATATATTCATACGCTTCGCGAGGGTTTGCGTAAAGAGTTTCCGGGTGTGACCTTTTCTTTTTTACCTGCCGATATTGTTAGTCGTATTTTAAATTTTGGCCAGCCTTCTGATATTGATATTCAAATCACGGGCTTAAAAGATAAAGCTAATCGAAAATATGCAAAAGAATTATTACAAAGAATTAAATTTGTACCAGGTATTGTTGATGCTCGTATTCGTCAGTCAGATCAATATCCTGCACTTTACGTGAATACGGATAGGTCGCGCGCAAAAGAGCTGGGATTTACTCAGCAAGATATTGGCAATACGCTGATGATTTCTCTTGCTGGCGCGTTTCAGACTTTACCTAATTTTTGGGTTGATCCGAGCAATAGTATGTCATATCAAATTACGACACAAACACCTCAATACGGTATAGATACCGTGCAAGATTTATTGAATACACCCATCACGAATATGTCGTTATCAACGGATCCACAAATTTTAGGCGCGATGGCTTCTGTGACACATACCGGTGTGCCACTGGTTGTTTCTCATTATAATGTGCAACCTGTAATTGAGATTTATGCGGGTGTTGATGGTCGTGATATGGGCGCTGTCGGGCGAGATGTGCGTCGTATTATTAAAGAAATGCGTGGTTTGTTGCCAGATGGCTCACAGCTTTTTGTGAGAGGGCAATTAGCAACCCAAGAGTCAGCTTTTAGTACGTTATATTGGGGCTTGCTTGTTTCTGTCCTGTTGGTTTATTTCGTGATCGTTATTAATTTTCAATCATGGATTGATCCTTTTATCATTATCACCGCGATTCCTGCGGCACTCGCGGGGATCGCTTGGATGCTATTTATAACCCATACCACGCTCAGTGTGCCAGCGTTAACGGGGGCGATTATGTGTATGGGGGTTGCGACATCAAACAGTATTTTAATGGTGAGTTTTGCGCGGCAAAATATTGCCGATGGTCTGTCGCCATTGAAAGCCGCATTAGATGCGGGTGTGACACGATTGCGTCCTGTGATGATGACGGCATTAGCCATGATTGTCGGGATGCTGCCAATGGCATTAGGATTAGGAGATGGTGGAGAGCAAAACGCACCGCTTGGGCGTGCCGTTATCGGTGGCTTGTGTTTCGCAACGGTTGCGACACTATTTTTTGTACCGAGTGTTTTTTGTCTGATTCATACTTATTTGCAGCGTAAAAAAGGGTTGCTCGCACATGATGAATGATTTCAAAGAGTATTGGATACGTTTAAAGCACGAGCCAATAAAACTGACTGGAGCAATACTGGCTTTCATTGTCATTTTATTATTTCTAAGTCGATTTTTTTCGGAGATGTTTTTAGCGAGGGAAACTAAAAAAGATGCGATTCCTGTTGTGCATGTGGTTCACCCTCAACGTACTGCGGCTGTTGAGCATGTGGTGATTCCAGGAAGTGTACTGGCGTGGCATGAGGCGCCTATTTTTGCGCGAGCTAAAGGATACTTGAAATACTGGAATGTTGATATTGGTTATCGTGTCAAACGAGGTGATGTGCTGGCTGTGATTGAGCGACCGGAGTTAGATGCAGAGCTTAAAGAAGCCGAAGATTACTTAAATGTGATTGAGGCGAGAAGTAGATTAGCGCAAATTACTGCTAAACGTTGGGGTAATTTGGTTAAAACAGATTCGGTTTCGAAGCAAGCGAATGACGATAAAAATTATTCGGCACAAGCCCTAATGGCGAGTGTGAGTCAAGCGAAAGCAAACGTTGAAAAATTGCGTGCTTTTGTGAGTTTCGAAGAAGTCGTCGCACCGTTTGATGGGGTCATCTCTTTACGTGAAACAGATATTGGCGCATTGATTAATATTGGCAGCAATCCCTCTGAATCAAAGCCATTATTTCGAATCGTACAGACTAATCCTCTACGTCTTTATGTCAATATTCCACAGACATATGTTTCACGTGTGACACCTGAGATGCAGGTTAATCTTCGTTTCGCAGAACATCCTGGTAAGCTATTTCATGGCAAATTATTAAAAACGGCTGGTGCAATCGATCCTGTGACACTCACATTACAGGCAGAGTTTGAGGTGCATAATGATAGCGGTATTCTTTTACCCGGGGGTTATACGTCTGTTGATTTTTCGCTACCAATGTATCCTGAAAGCGTGATTATTCCAGTGAATACTTTATTATTTCGCGCTGAAGGTCTGCAGGTAGCCGTGATTGATGCAAAAGATCAAGTACGTTTAAGAGATGTCGAGGTAGGTACTGATTTTGGTAAGACAATTCAAGTGAATAGTGGTTTGTCTACAGACGATCATATCGTGCTCAATCCTTTTGATTCTATTTTTGAAGGACAAAAAGTAGAGATGCAGCTGGTAGATTTAGACAAGAGAAATGTATGAAACTGACGCGACAAATACTTTTAATGTTTGTCTTTGCGTTAACCGGATGCTCTTTTGCACCACCGGATAAAAAGCCTACGATTCCACAGAGTAAAACATACAAAGAGGCAGTGCATTGGGTTTTAGCTAAGCCTTCGTTGCCTCAAGCAATAAAAAATCAAATTTGGTGGCGTGTTTTTAAAGACAAAACGCTAAGCACACTTGAAGAGCAGCTCACAGCAAGTAATCCAAACTTAAAGCTCGCTTATTCTCGATTTCAAGAATCTAAAGCGCTGGTGGAAGAAGCTGTGTCCGCGATGTATCCCACACTGCTGTTAAATGTGGGTGAAAGCCGACAAAAAAATCCTCAAACGACTGCAAATAGCTTTAATCAGCGTACGTTTACTTTTAATACGGTGACGTTACAAGGGTACTTGAATTACGAGGTTGATGCTTGGGGGGCGATACGCAATCAGGTACAAGCAAGTATACATAGCTCTGCAGCCAGTCAATATGATTTGGCTGCAGTGGATTTAAGCTTGCATGCGATGTTGGCAACAGTCTATTTTCAGCTGAGGGGCGCTGATGAAATGCAGCTGGTTCTCGATAAAATTGTCGATTGCTATCATCATGCTTGGGTGTTGATGCATGAATTGCACCGTGGTGGTGCTGTCTCTGCATTAGAAGAAGATCAAGCGTTGAGTCTATTAGCACATGCTAAAACAAACGCGACTGATATGCGTTTGCAGCGAGCGAAATTACGGCATGCGTTGGCTGTATTGGTCGGTGAAATTCCTGCAACATTTAAGCTACCTAAAAAACGCTCTCCCATCCGATTTGTCGCTCTTTCTCCAGGACTTCCATCAACGTTGCTCGAGCAACGCCCGGATGTTTCAGCGGCTCTTCAGCGTGTTGAATCTGCAAACGCAAGTATTGGGGTTGCTCGAGCCGCTTTTTTTCCTAATTTTACTCTTGCAAGTTTAGTGGGCGTACAGAGTATGAGCTACCAAAAACTTTTTTCTCGACCCAGTTTAATTTGGGCGCTCGGACCGCCCTCTCAACTGAGGCCTTCTCCACTCGAAATTTCGCAAATTGTATTTGACGGTTATTATTTACAAGCTAACCTCAGACGGGCGAAGGCGAGCTATTATGAGATGGTTAATCAGTATCGCCAAGTTGTACTGACTGCGTTTCAGGAGGTCGAGGATGGGTTAGTTGAAACGTATCGCCTAGATCAAGAAAACACACAACAAGCGCAATCGACAAAAGATGCAAATCGTGCTTTGTACCATGCAAATCAGCGCATGAAAGAAGGAATGGTGACTTATTTGCAGGTCGTAAATATCGAAGTCGATGCATTGCAACGACAATTAAATCTGATTCAAATTCAAACCGCACGCCAAGTTGCAAGTGTGTATTTAATTAAAGCGTTAGGAGGCGGATGGAAGCGTCCCCCTGTAGCACCTAATCCAGATCCTATTCCAAGAGTTAAAGGGCAGATCAAGGTCCCTTTTGAAGATGCCTCTGCAAACGTATTGCCCTAGTATTTTGAAATAGATTAGAATTTGCAGATTATTTTCCTGATTGGATTTTTATGACAATATTGCCTCAATGTCCTAAATGTGGTTCTGAGTATGTTTATGAAGATGGTGAACTATTAATTTGTCCTGAGTGTATGCATGAGTGGGCCAAGAGTACTGGTGAAGAGAATGAGAACGATAGCCTTATAATTAAAGATGCGCATGGCCAAGTGCTTCATGATGGCGATACGGTTACGGTGATTAAAGATTTAAAAGTAAAAGGCTCGTCACTCACGGTGAAAGTCGGAACTAAGGTTAAGAATATTAAACTCGTCTCAGGTGATCACGACATTGATTGTAAAATCGAGGGGATTGGTCCGATGAAGCTCAAATCACAGTATGTCAAAAAAGCATAAGCCTTTTATTCTGTAAGTGATTAACAAAACGGACATCATTTACAGAATAAGTCCAATTAAAAATCTTGATGATTATATTTTGACTTCTATCTCAAAATAGAGTTATTCTATTTTTGTGCACATATGCCAGGAGAGTCAATGATGAGAAAGTCGTATGTTAGAGATACAGCGATCGAAAGAGTCAGGACCTTGTTGAAGGACTTACCGCGGCATGAAGCGCATCCTCTAGATGCGATACGGATGATTGATAGAGAGATAGGAGGCCTTTTAGCTCATCCGGATAGTCCCCATGTCAAAGATTATCGAACTTATGCTTCAGCCCTGTTTCCTGCTGGATTAGAGGCAACGCGTCCTGGGAAGGATATTATTCTTATCCTCAATCAACCTGTTGCTGTTGTCCAAAAAAACGGAAAAACACATCAAATCCGAATCCCTCTCTCGCTTAAAAATCCTGAAAAAGGTGTTGTTCAAATTGTAGGGCGAACTCTTGCAAAAGAGCTATTTAAGACGCGAGGAGCGGTTTTAGCTAGATTGGCACTGGACGAGCCTAAATGGAGTGAAAACATTACCTCGAATAACGCTGCACTTAAAGTGCTTGAGTATTATGATCCAGAGGGTAATCCGTTGTGGCGTTTGACTATGTTCCGAGGCTCAGTTGACCCAGATGCTTTACCTTCAGAAGAAAAATCTTGTTCAATGAAATGATGCCCTTGCATGAGTTAATTCGGACTTGTTTAGATCTGAATTTATTCAAAGCTTTAGTTTCTGTTGACATCAATTGTCAACAGAAACTAAACGTATCAGCCTTATTGCTTGAGTGAGTTGTCTCATCAGCGCCTGTTGTGTGTGTTCTGAGGACATTAACGCTTGATTCATTTCGATTTCAAGGCCGATGTAGCTTTGCTCATCGAATTGGCTTCTGAGAAAGGTTGTGAATCCATCACTGGTGCCAAGATAGGGATAGTTAAAGCGAATACGATAATGTGGAGTGAGCTCTTCTAATATTGTTTTAAGTTGAGTTGCAACATTTTTTTCTAAGGCGCGTTGTGGATCATAAAGTAAGCCAATTTCAGCCTCTCTCGTCTCCTCATCTAAAATCGGTGTAAAAGAGTGGATAGAGAAATGCAGTACGCATTTTTTTTGCTCAATAAGTTTCGCTATATTTTGGATAACAGGCTCTCGAAAAGGTTGGTAATATGTCTCGATGAGGTATTTTTTTTCCGCTGATGAGAGACGATCTGACCAAGATGAAAAGCAAGATTTGCTGGTTAGTTTTCGATTGCAATCAATCAAGAGTCTCGAAATTGTGGTGCTGTGATAAAATGCACAAGACAGATGCTGAGCCAGATGATCTGCAATGGCTTTTGCTCCGATATCTACACCACGATGTGTCTCTAGAACTTGGCTGTCATCAGTAAAAAGCCGAGCAAATTCTGGTGGAACAGTATTTACTGCATGTTCGCAAGTCAGTACGAGGGCTATTGTCATGATACAAACAACTGATTTTGCTGCAAACAAGGGATGAGCGATTGATAAACACGATGGAGTGTTTTTCGCGAATAATCTCCCTGACAGGCTCGAATGAGGCGTTCACTTAAGTTACCATGTCGTAAAATCGACTCAAGCGTGGTTTGCTCTTTTGGCGAAAGCATGTGACTGACACGCTCGATGAGTTGAGACCAGACATCCCTTAAATGCATGCTTCGTTTAGGTAATTGGTAGGCCTCGAGGAGTTGTCCTTCGTTAAGCGTGGTTGTAAAACCCTGAGACAAGGTATTGTCGTACAGGGCTTTCAGTGCACGTGTATCGATTTCTGGTGGCGTGGGATAATAACCACTATCACACCAACTTTTCAAAATAGAAAAAATTGTTTTTGCTATCGTAATGTCTGCATCCGGACATTCTTGGGAGTCAATAATACGAATTTCTAGTGCCCCATAATCAAATTTAGGAATCGCACCTCTAGAGTTTAGCCATTCTTCTTGAAGGATATTCTCTCGGTCAAAAGGAGCGATTGCTTGATACATTGGCTTTAGAATCTCTTCACGATAATCTGCTTCTGTTTTAATATATTCCGGAATCACGAGACCTGTAATCGCAGATATTTTTTGTTGATTTTTTTCATAAAATGTCAGTCTGGTGTCGAGAAAATCAGTGCGTTTCCCATCTAAAAAAGGACTGCTTGCGGCAAGTGCTGGAATCAACGGTAAAATGAGTCGAATCGTATTATGTAGCGCACAAAACTCCTCATCGTTTGCGAAGGGTAAATTAACATGCATGCTTTGTAGATTTGACCATCCGTGGCCACGACAATCAAATATAGTATCGTACTGTTCGTAGATTTTCCGATTTCCATGAGGCCAGCGTTGAGTTTCTGTATGCGGATCCATCCAAGGATGGGCGGCTGTGGGTAACAACGAGAGGCCCTCTTTATCTAACATAGGCTGAAGTTTGGACAGGCCCTCATGAAAATACTGTGCGATGGGTTCATCAATAGGGCAGGGACCATCATTTTTTAATTCTAAGACGTGTAAAACAAGTTCGTTACTCACTGCAATCTTGCCAAGACTCACTTCATTTGTATATTCTCCAGCGAGTTTCTGGAGAATAGCATCACTTTTCGGTTGAATCGCCAACGTTTGTGTATCGACAATCATGTACTCAATTTCAATACCTAGTACAGAAAAAATAGAGTAAGAGGATTTAGACATAACCATGTTTCCTTCGTATACGTTGGAGAAAGACAGACATAATATCGTAATATAGTTGCTGACCTAAAACTTGATCTTCGATATTAGAATCGACATTTGGGTTATCATTCACTTCTATCACATAGTGTTTGTCGCCCTGACTTTTGATATCCACACCATACAAGCTATCGCCAATGAGACGGGTTGCTTTTAAGGCGGTTTTAATTACACCATCAGGCACCTGGCTCAATGGAATAGTGTCAAACTCTCCCTCGGTTTCTTGCGTCGAGCTCCAGTTGTAAATTTGCCAATGATCTTTTGCCATATAGTAGCGACAGGCGAATAGAGGTTTGTTATCAATAATACCAATACGCCAATCGAATTCTGTTGGAATAAACGGCTGGACTAAAATTAAGTCAGATGTTTTAAAAAATTGCGTCAATGCTTTTTGCAAGGACTTCATGTCGTCGAGTTTAATCACGCCGTGTGAAAAAGCACTGTCTGGTTTTTTAAGCACACAAGGAAAAGTAATCGATGGAAGGGTTTTGTCATATTTACTGATAAAAAGTGTTTCGGGTGTTAAGATTTGATGACTACGCATCAGCTCGGCCAAGTAAACCTTGTTGGTGCATTTGACAATAGATTGTGGGTCATCAATGACTACTAAATTTTCTTGGACTGCGCGGCGAGCGAATCGATAAGTGTAGTGATCAACGGATGTGGTTGCGCGAATGAATAATGCATCATATTCTGCCAGTGCTTTGCCGTCATGCTTATCGATTAAATCAATATTCAGCCCTATAGACTCTCCCGCATTCACAAAAAATTCAAGTGCCTTTTTGTCTGAAGGAGCATTAGGCTCTGTGTGATCAACTAAAATAGCTAAGTCATGGAAGCGCTGTTTTTTCTTCCGTTGATGAAAACGTTTTTTTCCTAGATAGGTTTCTGCTGCTTGCTGCATGAAAGGTCGATGTGCCTCTGGAATATCTTCTGGTGCGAGCAAAGAGAGCTTTTTAATCGTCCATGTTTTTTTCTTTTCAAACAAAATACGAATTAACGGTAGTGGAAAAAGGCCGTGCAATTTTCTGGCTAAGGCACTATGACATTTTGCCATATTTTGGCCGAAATATAGGCTCAAAGTGAACTCATCTGTTTTGATATCTTGTAGGCTATGCTGGATTTCTTCATCGATTTCACTCGAAATTTGCTTTGATAAGCTGGCACTTAAGACATCTTGAATATTCAATACAGAAGGAATCGCTCTATGGTCACGCGCCTGAGCAAGAAGAGATACATAATAGCCGATGGTTTGATACTGATATGAACAGCACAAATTAATTACTCTTAATGCTCGTGCTTCCAGATAGCTTGTATCTGAGAGGTAGTTGTGTGCGTGCACGATTGGAGCGATGCTGCTCAAGAACTCCCAAGTTTGAGTATCATCCGTGACGATAATTGTTTCCATTCGTATCCTTTGGTTCGATAATGAGTAAGTTTGCATCATAAGTTAAAACGCCGAGCATAATTGCATTGATTAGGCGATTAATACTGACTTTGTAGTAGTTGTTTGACGAAAGTGGATTGGCTCGTGCGGGGTCGGCTACAATGACACGTCGATGGACATCATTATAGCCACATAGTACGACAAAGTGACCGCAAGGAGTTCCATGGATATCATCGTAAATTGATTGACCTTCTGGAGTAAATCGTTCTCTTGCGCAACGATATAAGTAGGTTACGCTTAGGCCTGTCATAATAGGAATGTTGCGATCAAAATAACTTTTTAATAATCGGGTGCTCAATGTTTTAAATTTAATGACGCCGTTATGCTCCAGATAACGTTGATATGCATGATTGAGCTGCTGCTGTCCTTCCGATTGTTTTTTTTCTTTCGATTGGATAATCAGCTTCTCGAGCAAATCGGCTTTAGCATATCCTTGGGGCGTAAACCAAGTCGGATCAAAAATATCGACGTTATTGACATAAATCGTGGTATTAAAATTTGAATTTAACGCATCGATAGCTAAAAATGGCGCGAGAGTCCCGCCTGAAACAGAACGCTCGACGCGTTGAATGACTTTTTCTAGCGGCACGGAATGGTTAAAGTGCTCATAAATTGCGTGTAAGCAAGTTGGACCGCAGGTTTCGTCGTTGGGTTGATTTTGTATGGTAAGGTTGATCATCGTCTTCAAACATGTTAGAACCCTCTTCTAAGTTAGTGCGAGCATTCTCTTTTGTCAATCAATGAAAATTAAAATTCGCGGTGCAAGAACACATAACTTGAAGAATATACACGTTGATATTCCGAGAGATAAACTCACTATCATTACGGGCTTATCGGGCTCGGGAAAATCTTCGTTGGCCTTCGATACGCTGTATGCAGAAGGACAGCGGCGTTACGTCGAATCTCTCTCTGCTTATGCGAGACAATTTTTATCGATGATGGAAAAACCTGACGTAGATTCAATCGAAGGTTTATCTCCGGCCATTGCGATTGAGCAAAAAGCAACCTCACATAACCCACGCTCGACGGTGGGCACGACAACAGAAATTTATGATTATTTAAGGCTTTTATTTGCACGGGTTGGCGAGCCTCATTGCCCGACGCACCATGTGCATTTGAATGCACAAACGGTCAGTCAGATGGTTGATCAGGTGCTAACCATGCCTCATGAGTCACGCATTATGATTTTAGCGCCGTGTGTGCGAGATAGGAAAGGTGAGCACACACAATTATTTCAGCAACTACAGGCTCAAGGTTACGTGCGCGTTCGTATTGATGGAAAGCTTTATGAGATGGAAGAATTACCCGCACTGAACGGCAAGCAAAAACATAGTATCGACGTTGTCGTAGATAGATTAGTCATTCGAGAAGGGATCGCGGCCCGATTAAGTGAGTCGTTTGAAAGTGCGCTCGCTGTAGGTGAGGGATTGGTTGTTGTGGCATCGATGGATAGTTTGTTTGAGGATATTCTTTTCTCTTCTACGTTTTCATGCCCTGAATGTGGATATTGTTTAAGCGAATTAGAGCCGCGATTATTTTCGTTCAATAATCCTGCGGGTGCTTGCCCCACATGTGATGGATTAGGCTTAGAAACTTTTTTTGATAAAACACGTGTGGTCCGAGACGAGCAGCTGAGTTTGGCGGACGGAGCTATTGCAGGCTGGGATAAGCATACAACCTATTATTTTAAACTTTTAGAGCGTGTTGCAGTACATTATGACTTTTCTCTTGACGTTCCTTTTTGTGATCTTTCCACTGAGGCACAAGAGATTGTTTTACACGGCTCTAAGGCACTTCGCTTTGAGGGTGTGATCCCCAATATGGCGAGGCGCTATCGAGACTCCGACTCTCTGAGCATGAAAGAGCACTTATCAAAATATTTATCTTCTCGTCCTTGTCCGCATTGCCTAGGATCGCGTTTAAAAGAGGCCGCAAGATTTGTTTTTGTTCAAGGTAAGCCTTTGTCTGAGATTGTTGCTTACTCGATTGACGACGCTTACGCTTTTTTTAAGCAACTGACGCTGACTGGGCATAAACAGATGATTGCTCAAAAAATCAATCAAGAAATCATGGCTCGATTAGGTTTTTTAATTGATGTGGGGCTCGAGTATTTAAGCTTATCTCGACCTTCGGAAACATTGTCTGGCGGAGAAGCCCAGCGTATTCGCTTGGCTAGTCAAATTGGTTCGGGCTTAGTCGGTGTGATGTACGTGTTAGATGAGCCTTCGATTGGATTACATCAGCGTGATAATACGCGCCTACTTAAAACGCTCACACACTTGCGAGATTTGGGTAATACGGTGATCGTTGTTGAGCATGATGAAGATGCGATTATGATGGCTGATCATGTGATTGATGTCGGTCCTGGTGCAGGTGTACATGGGGGCGAGATAGTGGCAGAAGGTACGCCTGCAATGATTATGGCTAATCCCTCATCCTTAACTGGCCAATATTTATCAAGAAAAACAAGTATTGCCGTACCTAAAACGCGAACGCCTTATGATGAGACACGTCTCATTCGTCTAATGGGTGTGACTTGTAATAATTTAAACGAAGTGGATGTGGCCATCCCGATTGGACTTATGACCTGCATCACCGGCGTGTCAGGCTCAGGGAAGTCGAGCTTAATTAATGATACGTTATTTCCTTTGGCAAGTACGATACTCAATCGCGCAAAACTACATCTCACCGGGCGTGTTCAAGATATCAGTGGTTTCCATCATTGTGATAAAGTGATTGATATTGATCAAAGTCCAATTGGCCGTACACCGCGTTCAAATCCTGCGACCTATACAGGATTATTCACTCCAATTCGTGAGTTATTTGCAGCCACCCCCGAGGCGCGTGCTCGGGGGTATCAACCAGGACGCTTTAGTTTTAATGTGAAAGGTGGGCGTTGTGAGGCATGCCAGGGTGATGGTCTTATCAAAGTAGAAATGCATTTTTTACCTGACATGTACGTGACGTGTGATGTGTGTAAAGGAAAGCGCTATAATCGCGAAACACTCGAGGTGCATTATAAAGGTAAGACGATTCATGAAGTATTAGAAATGACGGTCGAAGAAGCTTGTTCATTTTTTAGTGCAGTCCCGTCGCTGGCAAGAAAATGTGAGACGTTATTAGATGTGGGGTTATCTTACTTACGTATTGGTCAAAGTGCGACGACACTTTCTGGTGGGGAGGCTCAGCGTATCAAACTAGCGCGAGAGCTCTCTAAGCGAGATACGGGAAAAACGCTGTATATTTTGGATGAGCCGACCACAGGCTTACATTTTCACGATATCAATCAGTTGTTGACCGTTCTTTTTCGTTTGCGAGAAAAAGGCAATACAATAGTGGTTATCGAACATAACTTGGATGTGATTAAAACAGCTGATTGGATTATCGACTTAGGCCCTGAGGGCGGCAGTAAAGGTGGAAAAATCATTGCCACAGGCACGCCAGAAACACTTGCTTCTTGCATACAATCTCACACCGGGCAATTTTTAAAGCACTATCTCTGAATGTAAAAGACAATTTTTTATAAATGAAATAATTGCTCGATGCGTTCTTTTGTTTTCACAAGGTGTTGACTCTCTTTCGGGGCGATAAAAATCGTATCGTCGCCTGCAATGCAGCCTAAAATATCCAAATCAACACGATGCTGATCAATTATCCTGGCCACCATGCTTGCCGCACCTGGCGTCGTATGTACGACAATCATTGTATCATTCGCATCGATATGTATAATCCATTGCCGAATAAATGATTTTTCTTGTGGAGAGGTGAGCTCGTGAATCAAGCCTGCCTCGTGTGGCAATTTATATTGTGTTTTTCCTTTATTGTCGACAAGTTTCACTGCCCCGATCTGATGAAGTAATCTAGAGATTTTAGATTGACTGATGACGATACCTTGGCGCTCAAAAGCGTGTTGAATCTCTGACTGTGTTCTTGCTTGACCGGCTAATAAAATCTCGCGGAGTAAGTGCGTGGTGCTGAGGGGCATGATTTTTTAACTTTGTTTTATTAATTCTTAAGCAATGTATCATTTTTTCCTCTCTGACAAAATATCATAACCATTTTTTAGCAGTAAAATTCAAAAATGTATTGCAATTATGAATATATATTCATAATATCCGTATATATATTCAAATTAATGGAAGCTTAATCATGCTAAAAACAGAAGAGGTATCTTTACCCTTGGTTATAGAAAAACCAAATAAATTAGAGGCACAAAAAATCGCGGCACAAATCATTGGCGGACTGGGTGCGCTGGGTGTGGCATTACAAAATTATCCAGCTGTTTCGTTGTTTGTGACCGGTATAGCCAGAGGCTTTACCTCCATGAGTAGATTACTAACGTGGTCGATTGAGATTGGTTCATTCATGACTGGTGCGATGTGCAGTGGATTGGTTAATTTTTGGATGAATGTCGAGTTGCTTGAGGGATTTTTTAAGAGAGTTTTTTCCCACAATGACTATCAATACAAACGATTAAATTTATCCCGTCTACAAAAATTACAATATTTCGGAGGTATCTTTGTCTTTGTTGTCACAGGTATTTTATTTGGGTTGATGGCGTTTACCTTTGCGATGACAGGACCATTTGCGATACTTTCGATTGCTGCGGGTGTTTTTGTTGCGGCAATTATGACGATTCAAGAGGTGGAAACTTGGTTGGGGAGTTATGAAAGTAAAGGTATTGAAACGCAAGAAAAGTTAAGCAAGCAGCAGTTGTTGGGTAAATCAATAGGACATCTGATTGCTATTGGTAATGTGTTAGCGCTGAGTTTGTTGTTCACACTGAGTCTTTCTGAGTTCTTATGTGCGTTGCATGTGGCGACTTTTCCTGCATTAGTTGCAGGTGGTTTAGTTGCGTTCACTTTTGGCGCATTTACTGAATATTATTTTTATAATTTTTATCTTGCTAACTTTTGTAAAGATTTTAAAGAAAACTGGAATAACATGCTTGCATCGTCTCAAGCATGGTTAGGTTTAGCTTGTGTGTCCATCAACGCTTTTGTGAATGCTGCACTGACCTATGCTGGCGTGTTGTTATTAACGGATGTATTCATCGCCGCGAGTTTTGCTTTGCCGCCAATGGGTATCATGATAGCTTTATCAGCAATTTCTGCTATTTTTGCAGGCAGTGCGTCATTTATTTTAGGATTGGATTTCTGGACTCGTCAAAATCCAGCGAAAAAAGAGCTCCCTGTAACTGTCGTAAAAAAGCCATCGTTTATCAGCAGTGGGGTGAATTTTTTTGCAAAGTCATTTGCGATGACTGAAGCCGAGGTTAGTCTCGAATGCCCACACCTTTCTTGATTAAAACGCAGTTTAGCGTTGCTAAAATGACGAGTAAGGTTAAGATGGCACAAATTGCCAGAGTCATATTGATTTCCTGAGTTCCGAGCATCAGCTGTCGTGTGGCGCTAATAATGCAATAGATGGGATTCAAGAACATGATTTTTTGCCAGAAGGGACTGAGCATGGTTTTATTATAAAAAATACCACCCAGATAAATGAGTGGTGTCAAAATGAATGTTGGGATGAATGCGATTTCATCAAAATTTCGTGCCAACATCCCATTTAAAAATCCAGCCATAGCGAATACTGCCGAGACCAGCATAATTAGGCCCAGCGTAGGAAGGATGTGTATCAGTTGTATATCGGTAAAAAAGTAAGCAACAAGGATGACCAAGATGCCGTTAATCAGCCCGCGAACAATACCACCAATAGCAAAACCTAAGATAAGAACACCCCAATGCATGGCGCTGACTAGCATTTCTTCAATGCTTCGCTGAAAGCGCGCAACATAAAATGAGCTGACTACATTGTTAAATGCATTGTTGATCACCGCCAGCATGACGAGTCCTGGGGCGATAAATGTGTTGTATTTGAATCCTTCGAGTAGGCCAATACGACCACCCACAATCCCCCCAAAAATAATAAAATACAGCAATGTCGTCATGACTGGTGGTAGAAAAGTTTGACTTTTAATGTTAAACATTCGGACGATTTCTCGTCGTACAAGCGTGTAGAGTGCAATGCATTGGATTTTAAACATGATGAACTAAATCCATGTAGAGTGCTTCAAGACGGTTAATTTTAGTTTGTACGCTACGTACAATAATTTGGTGATTTATCAGATGTATAAAAATATCGTTCAGGGTGTGTTGATGCTCTAACCGCAACTCAAAAGTGTGAGTATCAATGATCTCGACCATGTCTTTCATTGCTTCAGGGAGCGTAGTCAACTCAGTGACCGTATTAAAAACATAAGTCTGATGTGAAAGCGTATCAAGCAATGCCCGCATCGATGTGTTTTTGATAATCTCGCCATGATTAATGATCGCAATATTTTTACAAAGGCGTTCTGCCTCTTCAAGATAATGCGTGGTCAAAATGATGGTGGTTCCAGTTTTATTAATTTCCGTGAGAAAGTCCCAAATGACACGGCGAATTTCAACATCAACGCCGGCAGTAGGCTCATCTAAAATCAATATTCGTGGATCATGGACGAGGGCTCGTGCAATCATTAATCGTCGCCTCATTCCGCCAGAGAGTTGCCTCACTTGATGAAGACGTTTGTCTTTGAGTCCCAGCTGCTCGAGCAGTGCACAAGCGCGAATCTTTGCTTGGTGACGCGGTAGCCCGTAATATCCTGCTTGATTCAAAAGCACTTGCTCACAGGTTTCAAAAACATTGATATTAATTTCTTGAGGAACTAAGCCCAAAAGGCGCTTAGCATGTGTGGTTTCACGGTCAAGACTTCGGCCGTAAATCTCAATATGCCCTGCGGTTTTGCGAATAAGTGTTGAGATAAGACCAATAGTGGTCGATTTCCCAGCACCATTTGCTCCGAGCAAAGCAAAAAAATCACCTGCTTTGACAGCGAGGTCTATGCCTTTGAGGGCCTCAACACCATTTTTATAGGTTTTTTTGAGGCCTTTAATCTCTAGAGCATACAATTTAGTGACTTAATCTGCTTTTTTAAGCGGAAGCTTTTCTCTAATACGAGCAGCTCTTCCTGACAAGTTGCGCAGATAATAGAGTTTTGCACGACGCACATCACCACGACGTTTTACTGTGATGCTATCAACGATCGGGCTGTAAGTTTGGAATACACGCTCTACACCCACGTTGTGTGAAATTTTACGCACAGTAAAAGCAGAGTTTAAGCCACGATTACGTTTTGCAATAACGACACCCTCAAATGCCTGCAAGCGCTCACGTGAGCCTTCTTTTACTTTAACCTGCACTAAAACAGTGTCGCCTGGACCAAACTCTGGAATAGTTTTATTCATTTGTTCAGCATTAATTTGGTCGATAATCTTACTCATGATTGACTCCTAAGTACTCTTGCTTAAATTCATCAAGTAATTGTTCATCCAATTGACTCAACGACTGCGTTTCTAATAAATCTGGTCTTTTCAGCCAGGTTTTTCCTAGCGCTTGTTTCCGCCTGTAGCGCTCGATCTCTCGATGACAGCCTCCCAATAGCACAGGCGGTACATCTAAACCATCAATGTGTGCGGGTCGGGTATAGTGTGGATAATCTAGCAGTCCAGACATAAAAGAGTCATGTACTGCAGAAGTAGGATCTCCCAAACTTCCCGGAAGTAAGCGAACAATAGCATCGATAAACACCATTGCAGCAAACTCGCCGCCACTTAATACAAAATCCCCCAAAGACCATTCTTCATCGATATCATGGGTGATGATGCGTTCATCAATCCCTTCATAACGTCCCGCTATGAAAAGTAAAGACTGCTTTTTTTTTGCAATATCAGTTAACGTTTGTTGACCAATACGCTGTCCTTGCGGACTTAAGTAAACTGTTCGACAGGTCTTCGGCAATGTTGCTTTTGCATGCGTAATTGCAGCGTGCAATGGAGCGTACATCATGACCATGCCAGGACCACCACCATAAGGCTTGTCATCAACCGCACAGTGCGGTGGTTTAGCCCACTCGCGAGGGTTAAATACCTCAACCTTCGCCAGATTTGATTCAAGTGCGCGGCCCACGATGCCTTGCCTCAATGCCGAAAACATCTCCGGCATAATGCTGATCACACCCATTTCAAGCATCAGTAATCCAAGTCCCAGTTTACTGTGATTTGCTTTTTTTCTTTATCTACAGCGAGTACGACCTCCCCAACCAAGTAGGGGATTAGATAGCGCTGGTCACCTTGTACAATGAGTACATCGTTTGAACCTGTTTCGATGAGCTCGTGCACTGTTCCAAATACGGTCCCGTTTTGATGCATCACAGTCATGCCGATTAATTCATGCCAGTAATACTCCCCAACGTCGAGCTTGGGCAACATGGACTGAGGTACCGCAATCTCAAGATTAGTCAAGCTTGCAACGTCTTCCCTTGTCTCAAAACCAGAGACTCTCGTCAGCACATGTTTGTCTGTCAGCTCATCTTGTGTGTGCTGAATCAGCACCCACTGTCCTTCTCGCTTGATATACCACTCTCGATAATCAAGAATGTTTTCTCTTGGATTGGTAAAAGAGACGACCGAAATGGCACCTTTGATACCATGCACTCGCCCAAACCGACCTAAGATAATCCAATTATCGTGTGTTGTCGTCACTTAAGCCGCTTTTTCTGTAGTGTCAGCTTTCTTGTTAAATTCTTTAACAAGTGAACGAACGCGATCAGACAATTGCGCACCAACGCTTTGCCAGTAATCTAACCGTGCTGTATCAAGGTGCAAACGCACTTCTTGGCCACGTGCGACGGGATTAAAGTAACCAATGTTTTCAACATAGTTACCATCACGACGACGGCGGCTGTCAGTAACGACCACGTGATAGAATGGGCGCTTTTTGGCACCAACTCTTGATAAACGTATAACGACCATTGTTGTCCTCTTTATTAAAGATTAACCATAAAAATGCCGGGTATTATATGAAAATTAACGCCGAATGGGAAGAGGTTCTTATCATTCAGGTTTAATCAGCCCTTTCATATGCGCAGGAAGACCTCCCATACCACGCATTAGCTGCTTAATTCCGCCTCCCTTTGTCATTTTTTTCATCATTTTTTGCATTTGCTCAAATTGTTTAAGTAGACGGTTTACGTCTTGAATCTGTGTCCCGGAGCCTTGCGCGATGCGTCGTTTGCGTGAGCCTATGATGATTTTGGGGATACGTCTCTCTTTCATCGTCATCGAATTAATAATCGCAATGGTCTGCGCAAGTTTTTTTTCAGTTTCTCCTGTGGGAATATGTTGGGATATCTGACTCAAGCCAGGAAGTTTGCCTATCATGCTAGATAATCCACCCATATTATTCATTTGAAGTAACTGCTCTTTGAAATCATTCAAATCAAATGTCTGCCCTTTTGTGAGCTTTTTCTTGAGCTTTTCATGCGCGGCTTTATCTGTTTTTCGCTCAACTTCTTCGATGAGAGTTAAAATATCCCCCATTCCTAAAATACGAGAGGCGATACGTTCCGGATGAAAACGCTCAAGCGCTTCTATTTTTTCACCACATCCCATAAATTTGATGGGTTGACCTGTGATTTGGCGTATAGAAAGGGCCGCCCCTCCTCTTGCATCACCATCTGTTTTAGTCAAAATAACGCCAGTTAAGGGTAACGCATCATGAAACGCTTTTGCTGTATTAGCAGCGTCTTGGCCTGTCATGCTATCGACGACAAAGAGGGTTTCTTGAGGACGAATCGCTTGGTGAATCGCTTGGATTTCGTTCATCATCTCAGTGTCAACATGTAATCGACCGGCGGTATCAACAATGAGTACATCCATAAATTGTTTTTTAGCTTTATCGAGTGCGCCTTTAACAATATCTATGGGCCGTTCATTGGTGTGGCTTGGAATGAACGTGGCTTGTATTTCCGCCGATAAGCGTTCTAATTGTTGAATGGCCGCGGGTCGGTAAACGTCTGCACTGACCAGCATCACTTTTTTCTTTTCTTGCTCTTGAAGATATTTTGCGAGTTTTCCGGCACTTGTGGTTTTACCACTGCCTTGTAGACCTGCTAGTAAAATCACAACAGGAGGCTCTGCTTTGAGATTTAATTCTGCAGTGTTATCACCCATCAAATGAATGAGTTCATCTTTAATGATTTTAAGTAGCGCTTGGTCTGGCTTGAGTGCCGCATGCACTTTTTCACCTAAAATTTTCTCTTTGATGGTTTCAAGAAATGTTTTAATTACAGGTAGTGCGACATCTGCTTCTAAAAGTGAGACGCGGACATCACGCAAGAGCGCATGTGTGTTTTCTTCGGTAAATTGACTTTGTCCTCGAAGTGTTTTGACAGCATTTGCTAGTCGTTCGGTCAGATTTTGAAACACGGACTCACCTTACATAAATTTGAATAAAGTGGGATCATACTCGTTTCAGATAGGATTGGACAAGACTAGTGTTTTTACTGCGCAGGAAAATTTTCTCCACATGATGCGAGAGGGGGTATTTTTTGTTATAGTGGGGCGTTAACGAATGGATTGCCTTCATGCACCTCACGACCCTTTTTTTAATACTTCTTTTTTTAATACTGATTTCAGGATTTTTTTCAGCCTCTGAAATAGGCATGATGTCGATTAATCGTTATCGCTTGCGTCATTTGGTTAAAAAACAACATAAACAAGCGATTCGAGTTAATCATTTGCTCACACATCCAGATCGGTTATTGAGTGTGGTGTTGATCGGCAACACCTTGGCAAATATTGTGGCCTCTACGGTGGCTACACTAATTGGTCAGCGATTGCATGGTGATTTGGGTGTGGCTATTGCGACGACGATATTGACTTTGATCGTTCTGATTTTTGCGGAAATGGCGCCTAAAACTTTAGCGGCGATTTATCCTCAACAAGTGGCTTTTGCTACAGTATTGCCACTGATGATTCTGCAATATCTTTTATTACCTTTGGTTCATATGGTGAGCAAAGTTGCAACCGGTTTACTTCGTCTTATCGGGATTAAGATTGAGCGTGCACAAAAAGAAGCTTTGACTAGAGAAGAGCTGCGCTCTGTCGTGCATGAGGCAGGAGGGATGTTACCGGTAGAGCATAAAGGCATGCTAATTAGCCTGCTAGATTTAGAGTCTGCTCGAGTGGAAGATATTATGATCCCGAAGGCGGAAATTGTAGGGATTGACCTCAGCTTACCTTGGAGCAAAGTCGTAGAGCAGTTAGAGACAGTACAACATACACGTGTTCCACTGTATCGAGAAAACTTAGATCAGCTTGTGGGAATTATTCATATTCGTTCCGCTTTGTATCTTGCTTTGAGCAATGCATTAACGCTCGATGGATTAGTAAAGATGGCTGAGGCGCCTTATTTTATTCCAGAGGCTACGCCCTTAAATGTGCAAATTTTAAATTTTCAGAAAATGAAACGTCGAAGTTGTTTTGTTGTGGATGAGTACGGTGATTTGCAGGGACTTGTGACATTAGAAGATATTCTAGAAGAGGTGATCGGTGATTTTACAACAGATATCGCCGATCTAAGTAAAGATATCATGCTACAAGAGGATGGTACTGCGGTGATTGATGCAAGTATCACATTGCGTCAATTGCAGCGTGCTTTGAATTGGCAGCTACCTGCCTTGGGTCCAAGAACCTTGAGTGGGTTGATTATCGAATATCTTGGTTATATTCCTCCTGCAGAATGCTGTCTGAAAATAGAACACTATCAAATTGAAATCTTAAAAGTAGCTGAAAATACAATCAAAAGTGTCAAAATGCTCAAAACGCGGAACTGATAAAAAAATCAAAGTGAATTAAAATAGTTCACTTTGATTTTTTATCGGTCTTTTATGCCTGCTATTTCACTAAAACTTGATTTTAAATTTGATGAACAAGGTTATTTACGAATTATTGATTTAGGTGATGGCCTTTCTGCTGGATTAGATGGATTTTCTGAGACGATAGGAGCAACGATACTGAGAGATTGGTACGAAGCTTCTGGTGCGGATGCGATTGTCACGCTATTAGGAGAATTACCTAAAGTAGTGATGCAGCCTGAAACACTGCATCTTCCTCTCGTTTCACGACGAGTCGCTGTGGGTGACCGTTTGAGTGATATTGAGGATTTGGCGTCTCGAGAGGAGCGACTCGTACTTTCGAGTGCTTGTCATCGTAATGTTGCATATCAATCTTATTTCTGGCAGAAACAGGGGCTTCAAAATACGGCAACGATACCGCTGGGATTGATTGCTACTGAAATGCATAAAGTGCTTTGGTACGCTCTAATGGAGATGTATTTACCAAGAGACGCTTGCCCAACTGTATTATATTGGAACAATAATCAATCACCTGAGTCTCTTGATTTGAGCGCACTTCGTACTTCAGCGAATGGTCTGTTTATTAAAATCGGAGATCGTTCGACAGGAGGGGCTGATGAAGTCTACTACGTAAAAAATGAGCGAGAAGCTCAGCGTATTTTATAACAACTCTATCGTACCTATAAAAGGACAGGTGAGAAGCATATTTTTATCATTGAGCCTGCTTATGTAACCATGAAAGATGCTTATAACGCGACCGGCCGTGCGTTTGTTACGCTACATCTTAATGAAAGCACGCGAGCTTTGGATGTTAAAATTGCTGGTGCGAAATGGATTATTCCTAAAGCGAGATTTGCGACATCAAACACTGAAAGGGAAATGTTGGCAAACGTGGGACATCAATCTGGGATGATTGATCTTGATCCCGCTGAGTTAGCACAACTGTCTCGTTGTATTGTTGAGATCTATGGCGATGCTTTTCGTGCTGGATTTGATTATGATGATTTGATAACGCATTGCCAAGAACACCGAGCCATCCCTGCATTTAAAGCTTGCTTGCGAAAAGACGCAGCGTACGGTGTTTTTTTAAGTACACTTGGCCAAGATACTGGAGATATCGAAGCCAAGCGCAGCCTGATGACTGGGTTGCTGGTTTCGCATATGCTGCGAGATCATTTTCGTAATTTAGATCAATTATTGCTAATTGAATATGAATCAATTGACCCAGGTTTGTTTGTTAAATTAACCCCAGGATCCGGAGATACGCAGTATATGCAAACACTGCTTAACTGCATCTGTCATTTGTCTTTGTTTGAGCGTTATGTTGCTTTTCTTAAAACACATCAACATGGTATATACGCACAACATCCGATGTGTAGTGAGTTCGTGGTTAAAGGCCGTCGAATCGAATTGAAACTTAACGCTTGGATTGTGAGGTATTTAAAAAGTAAAAACGCGACGTACGATACAAAAGATTTATCTCGTGCTTTAAGGCAGGCTTGTTCAGTGAGCGATCTTGCAGTGATAAAATTACTCATTCATACGAATAGAGCAGATGTGAACGCGTGTTCTCCTAAGACGAAGCAGACACCTCTTGATTTTGCAAATCAAAGTTCAGCTGACATGGAGGCAAAGGCGCATGCATTAAATATTTTGAGATGTGCTGGTGCAAAGACCGCAGATGAGCTCACTCTGTCTTTAGGAGATACGTCGCATTTAGTCGCATCTAAATAGTATTTTTAAAGTGCATTGGTTTATAAAATGTACGAAGTTCGTTCAATAAAGCTCGGACTGGTGATTGATGTGCGAATCGTGAATTTAAATCATCAGTCCAGGCTTGCGTGTGGGTTTGTTGTAAAATAGGCAAATAACCTGTCTCTGTGGGATAAAGTGCTAAAATCCAGGAGCCTTTCAATATCGCGTAGAGTTTGTCTTTGTCTAATACCGATAATTTATCTTGGCGGATATGCAGCAAACTTGTTTTTTTATCGACACTAAAAAAGTGTTGTCCTGCTAAACGTGCTTTTTCACGCGATAAAAATTGATTCGGCAACATCCCACTTTCTAAAATGAATGCCCTTTGAGGAAGGTTCTGTTTTTTCTCTATGCGTGGGCGTAAAGAAAGACCATCCAAGTGAGGAATAGGTTGATGTGTATAATCTAATAGCGTTGGCGCAATATCTTGTAAACCTACGCGTGTAGTAATACGCTCATGGGAATATTTTGATTTGCCTTTATGATAATATTGAAATGCTAATAAACAATGAAATTGCTCTGGGCTAAGTAGATCAGAGCCATGTCCTGCACTCTTATCCAGCACGGTTGAGGTTTTTTGGATGAGATAAGCTTCAAATGTACTTTTTCCAACTCCTTGGTATTGTTCTTGTGTGATTGGTCTAGAGTGTGGTGTGTAAAGCGTTTCGCCATGGTCGCTTAAAACAATAATCAATGTATTGTTGAGTAAGTCATTTTTTTTGAGGGTTGTTAAAAAAGTTTGGACTTGCTGATCTACACGATGTAATGCTTCGTGATAGAGTGGCTCACGTTCAGCAATATTGTATTCTTGGCGTGCGGCGGGATGTGTGGTGCTCGCGTAAGTATAAGGCCAGTGCGGTAAAGTAAAATGTACGGCCATAAAAAGTGGTTGTTCTTGGTGATATGATTGAATCGCTTGTTGTAACGCGCGATCAAATGTTTCTGGATAATAAGAAAAATAACTTGCTCGATTCATATAATTATAAGGGAAAAACCATTGTCCAATACGCGTGTTAATCAATAGATTGCCCAGCAAAAAGTCATTAAATGTACCCATTAACATATCATTGACACCTCGTCTTGGGCCGATAATATCTTCAAAACCAAAAGATTCATCTAACAAATTAAAACGCCTGTCGTCGGTTGCAAATAAGGTGGTATAGTGTGCTTGTTTCATTTTCCAGGCGATGCTTGATTCTGCAGCGTGATCTGTGCCAATCAAGTTGTAACGGGCTTTGTGATGAAAAGGATGAAGTCCCGACAAGATGGTACTCCACGCAGGATAAGTGCGTGCGAGAGGGGAGACTGTCTCTTCAAACCAAACATTTTGATGTGTGAACGCCCAAAGTGTGGGGGTTAATTTTGGCGTCATTGCGGTTGGGCTTAACGAATCGACGCCGATGATGATGATATGAGGTCGAGAGGCGTTGTAATGCTGAGATTGCGGCATGTTTGATGTGCCTATAAAGCATAAAGCAAGTGCTGCAATCGGGAGCGGATAATCACGAGAAAAATAAAAAAGTGCGAGAAGAAGAGCGAATATCAATACACCTGCTGAAATCGCACCACAGATAAGAATGAATGAGGAGGGGCAGACTAATGTAATGATTCGACTATGCTGACTTAATGGAAAATAGTAGGCATTTAAGCACAATAATGTACACCAACTGCAGATGATAAGTATCCATTGGCGTGCTTTGGGGGATTGTTGAGGCCAAAAGCATTTAAGCGCGCAGTAACTGATGGCTTGAAGTAAGCTTAATAAAACATAGGCGAATGCTTGCAGATACAGCGTAAATCCTATTTCCCAGTAAACATGTTTGGGTAAAGGTAGCGTGCTAACAAAAGAATGACCTTGAAAACCGATGAAAAGGAGTTGAAGTAAGAAAAAACAGAAGTTGCACAATAAAAAATTTTTGATGATTGTCATCATAAAAAAGTCAACAGACCTCAGCGCGATTACGTAGCGCTTGTATAATGGTGTTAGCGTCCAGAAACTCTAGCTCCCCACCGGTTGGAATCCCTTGAGCTAATTGAGTAAACGTCAGTGCATAAGGTTTTAATCTACTTCGGATAAAATGACTGGTTGTATGTCCCTCGACGGTAGGGCTTAACGCTAAGATGATTTCTTTGATTTCAGATTGTTCAATCAATCGATGTAGACCTTCAATCGCGATGTCTTCAGGACCAATACCATCGAGCGGAGAGATTTTCCCCATTAAGACGTAATATCGTCCCCGGTAAGCATGGGATTGCTCAATGGCTTGTACATCAGCAGGTGTTTCAACAACGCATAAAATCTGGTTATCTCGTGTTTTGTTTTGACATAAAGCGCAGAGAGTGTTTTCAGTATAATTGTTACAGAGTGTGCAATGTTGAATAGTTTGCATTGCTTGCTCAAGTGCTGTGGCGAGCGCAAGCCCTTTTTGTCTTTGTTTAGGATGCTGAAGTAAGTGATAAGCAATGCGTTGCGCGGACTTTGGCCCGATGCCGGGTAGGCCGCGCAGCGCACGCACAAGCTCGGAAAGCGTATCCATTGATACGACTTATTTCTTGCCTGAGTCGCCGTCTTCTTGCAAGAAATCTGTTGGGATATTCAAGCCGGAAGTCAATTGAGCGATTTTATCTTTAGATGCTTTTTCAATTTTGCGAACAGCATCATTGAATGCTGCGATGAGAAGGTCAGTCAAAAACTCAGTATCTTCTTCCATTGCGGCAGGTTTAATTGTCATTGACTTCACTTCATGTCGACCATTCATCTCAATAACGACCATGTTGCCACCAGATTCACCGCGGACAATCATGTCACTTAATTGCTGTTGAGCATCTTGCATACGTTGTTGCATTTTTTGCGCTTCACGCATCAAGTTACCTAAATTTTGATCCATATTCATGGCCATGATTTAACCCCTTAATTTATTACTAATCTATCTAATTATATGCCATCTTTCAGAAGTTCGACAGAATCTTTATAAATTTCCGCTGAAAATACCTGTTTAATCGTGTCTAAAGCCGAGTCGTTATCGAGAATTTCAAGCGCTTTCGTGCGGTCTTCTTCTTTTTGATATTGTTTTTGTTCGGCGGGTGTTGTGTTATTTGATTCTTTAATGGTTAGTTTAATGTTTATTTTATAATGGTCTTCAACTGCCTGTTGGATTTTTTTTGAAATCGCAGGTGTAAAAAGCGAACGATGTGAGGCCGCAACACCTAAGACGAGCTCGTTTTCATCGAACGCGATAAGGCTTGCGTGATCGAGCGCGGCGTGCGCAAGACCCGTTAGTTTTAAGTGTGCAATAATTGTTTGCCAATCTGTATCTAAAGGTGTAGTGCGTGTTTTATCAAGCGAAACAGAAGGTTCATCAATGACGTTGTCATTTATCGATATGGACTGTGCTGATGCTTCGATGACTGGCTGTGGTATTGGGGGCGATATTTCGTCAATGGGTAACAAGTCGTCAAAAGAAAATTCAATATCGTCAAACTCTGTGGGTATTGATGCCTCCTGGATGGGTACTGATGGAGGCTCGGTTGAAACATCAATGGCGATATTTTCTTCTGGCTCTTCTTGCGATATGGCAAGGGTCTGTTGATATTTGATATCGCGATGTTCCTCGACTTGTTCGCGGGATCCAGCTGAGTCTATTTCAGTGCAGTAAGCTTGCGGATTAGGTAAAACTTCGGGATCGCGCGAACAAGCCGTGGGGCTTAGTGCTTCCGAGGATGAATTGTCAACACGCTCTAATGTGTTGAGTGAGGTATCCGATATGACTGACTGTACGCTGGGAGGGTGATGAAGCTCTTGTGTGTGTGTCTCTGGCTGTGCTCCTTCCAGCGGAATTTTTACAGAAGAGGCTGGAATAAAGGTATGCAGTCGGAGCAACGTCATTTCAAAGCCGATAGCTAGTGTTGGTGCGATGAGAATATCTTGCGAGCCTTTGAGTGCAATTTGATACATGAGCTGTAGCTCTTCCGCAGAAAAGGCATCTCGATATCTCACTAACGCCTGTGCGTTTTCGAGTAATGGTGAGCTTGCAGCTAGTATTTGAGTGAGAGCAAGTTGATGAAAAGCGGCGATAAGATCTTGTAGTACTTTCTCATAATTGCCACCGTGACAGGCGATACGTTCAGAAATCTCTAGTAATTTTGATGTATCTCTCAATGCGAGTGCGTCGATGATTTGTTCTGCGTCATGTGTTTCCATCAAATTTAACTGTGATGCCAGTATCGACAAGTTAACTCGGCCTTGGCCTGCTGCAATGGCTTGATCAAGCAGGCTTAGGGCGTCTCGCATACTGCCATCGGCACTTTTCGCAAGAAGCTGTATTGCTTCCTCCTCATCATATGAAATTCCTTCTGCTTTGAGGATTGATTTTAACTGTTGTGCGATACATGCGACAGAGATAGGTCTCAAATAAAACTGAAGACATCGTGATAGAATCGTCGCCGGCAATTTTTGAGGATCGGTCGTCGCAAGTAAAAATTTTACATGAGAGGGCGGCTCTTCTAGCGTTTTAAGTAAGGCGTTAAAACTGTGTTGTGAGAGCATATGGACTTCGTCAATGAGATAGACTTTATAGCGCCCGACGGTCGGGGCGTAAGGGACGTTGTCTAAAATTTCTCTAATTTCTTCAATACGAGTGTTTGACGCCGCATCAATTTCAATCAGATCAATGTAAGAGCCTGTGTCGATTGCAAGACACGTATCACAATGAAGACAGGGTGTGGCAGAAATACCTTGCTCACAATTTAGCGCTTTAGCAAATAAGCGTGCAATGGTCGTTTTTCCAACACCTCGAGTTCCTGTAAAAAGGTAAGCATGGTGTAGTCGTGATTGTTCTAGTGAGTGAATTAAGGCGGTTGTTACGTGATCTTGGCCAACCAATGCAGCAAAGCTTTTAGGTCGCCATTTTCTTGCTAATGCAACAGAAGTCATAAGATGCGCTGTCAAGTTAGGGCGGCGGCTTGATGAGCAACACTTCGGCGCCCGAGTTAACAGTTACCGCTGCTCCCTTCCGGGCCTGACGGGGTTCACCGCTTCTCGTCGCGAAGGGACCCATAAAGCCACCATCGTAGAAGAGCAAAAGATACCAAAGATAGTGAAAAAAATCTAGGGTCTATCACGAATATAATCGGGCGACCCCTCTCGAAATATCTTGACCATAGCTTTTTTCTTTAGCGAGGTACGCATGTAATAGCACGTAGTTCACTGCATTAGAAAGCTCTAAATTCCAAAGATAGTCATCAAAAGGGCGTGGTCCTGGTGGATACATGAACTCGTGTAGAGAACGGTCTAGCTTATAATGCATCATTTTATTATGCATTAATTGATAGAGTTTATGGTATAGCCCGCTGTTCATCTCTTGTGTATCAATTGCTTTAGGGATACTCCAGTTATCCAAAAATGACACGAGAAGATCGAAGTCGTTTTTATAGAATGTTTTCGCGCGCTCATCAGTGACGTTGTCGATTAATATAGAGCGAGCTGCCTCTAACATCAAATCGTAGTAGGTGTATCCTTTTAAATAACGACACAAAGCAAAAAGCGGTAAACGTTGTGCATCTTGCAATCGCTCTTCGTTTTTTAGTCGTGCTTGTATTTTGTTTTTTTGACTTCTATCTAAACGGATAATCTCGCCATAAATTTCTTTATTTGGATTCTGTACTAAGCCCTCGTACAGCTCTTTTTGTTGCAAAAAAAACGCCTCTTCGCTGAAGTTCGATGCGTGAGGTCCTTTGATTGCTCCTTTGATGTCATTCGCACCAGGTGCAATAAAATCGGGGACCGTGGTATCGTTTAGGATAAAATCAACATAATCTTCGCGAACTAAATGTGCTAAATCTCTCACGAAGGCTTCATGCATATCTTTAGATCTAAAGTATGATTGTGTTGTATTTCGCTGATCTTCAATGGGTAGATATCTGATTTGAAATAGCCCTGTGTATTTAAATCCTAATTTAGTTTCTCCAAATCCAGGACAATTTCCATGGTTTGAAAATGCATGACGATTATTTTGGACGAGTGTTTCTTCAAAATGCTCAGGTCTTGCGATGATTTCTTGTACAATTGCTGGAGAGCTTAATCCCTGTGAATTAGGGCCAAACTCCTCACCCCAAATTTGACTCATGTATGCTCTTTTTTCAGCAAGTTCTTGAGGTATAAACAATTGTTGCATGAGTGCTTGTGTTTTGCCTTGTGATCTGATTTTTCTATCGCTAAACAAATTCATATATCGTTCAAGGCGTTCTGGAGAGTAAATACCGAGAATCTCAAAAAAATCCATCAAAATTTTCTCGATCCTTACAGGGTCTCCTGTAATATTTGCTTTAAAATACCACCATAAAGAACAAGAGGCTGTACTATGTGAGTTTGAAGTCAGCGCTGGATTGCATGCTAGCGCCCGGTCTTGGTAACCAGGAGCGTTATTAAATGGGATGACTTCAGATTTTCTTTGACGCATCTTAATTAAAAAGACGTTGATGTCCTCAAACGTTTGCTGCATGAATGGATATAAACGCATATCATTAATGATGGGGAGATCGTCATTTAAAATGCCATTTTTCAATATCGTGTGCCATAAACTAATAAAACAATAAACTTGCATCGTGCTTTGATCTGCTGCATGGTACATCACCATGTGTCCAGGATTGGCCTGAAGAAAACTTTCTTCTGCTTGAATCATTTCAACTAACTGCGCTACGAACTCGGGTTGATTTAATATTTCATCTCCGGCAATGGTTAATTGTTTTCGACTTTCCCAATGAATAGGCGAAAAACAAAATCGAAAAAAACTAGTGAGATCGCGTTTGATATTGCCTGTGAATTGAGATCCTAATTGTAGCTTTAATAACGCCATCGTCGGTCCACAATGTGGTGTCGTAATGACAGGAGAGGAGCGGGTCAGCATTTTTTCTTGTGAATAAACGTGTTGGTGATAGTCTATTTTTTTTAATGTTTCCTCCATATTGCCTGTGAGAACGTTGAGCTGAGTCAACGCATCAGTGAAAGGGAACGCGTGACCTTTGGCTAAAGTATCAATGAATGTTGTTGTAGAAGTAATATATTGAGCTAATTCTATATAAGCAGGATGTTCAATATCATCAAGTTCTAAATCGGGGGCAATTAAGTGATGGTTGCCAAATTCAGAGACAAAAGTCTGTACTAAAGTCTCTTTTTTTTCACTGTAAGATTTGAGTAGTAATTTTTCCATAAAAAATGCTGCAGTAGCATAGGGTGAGATGTCATCTGGTTTTGAGTGCGTGATGAGTAATGGAATGTCATCCGGTAAACTTGAAGCGGATGGGTATTTGATGCCGCCACTTAAATGTGCGCCTTTAAAAATAGGAGGAAATTTTCCGCTACGGATACCTGCAAGCAAATGTGCATTGATATAAGAGCCAAAGCTTCCTCCTCTCAAAAAAATATAATTTGCATCAACAAAATCCATCGTTTGTAGATATTTAGTGACTGCATAAACATCTTCAGGCCCATAAATGGAGTGTTTATCTTTAGATTTAGATTCCCAGATCTTCCACGTATTCAATATTTCATATCGAGGAATAGAACTATCCAATTGTTGCTCTGGTGGAAGTTGTATATCTAAGTAGTTAGGGTATTGGGTGCTTCCTCGATAATTTGGGCAAGCGACGACATAGCCTTTTGATAAAAAATAGGCAATCTCAGCATGTAATTTGTCTTTACTCATATAAACATGTGGGCCGCCATGCGTGTGAATGATTAAAGGTCTGGGTGTTTCAAGTGATGTGACTGTCGGTTTAAATAAAACAAAAGGAATATACGGTTGATCTAAAAAAAGAGGAGGGGCTAAAGCGTCTTGAGATACAAAACACGTTTTGGGTAGTAGGCGTTCATACTCTGCTTCGAATAAAAGTTTTTTTGTTGGATCATTAGGGTTGGCAAGATGATTTTTTTGAAGAATATAAAGCTTAATCAGATCTTCAGTATGCACGGCAACGAATTCCTAAAAGACAAGTATTCGCGTTTTAACATGTGAATTGATCACATTAAACCCCAATTGTCTTTTTATTGGATAGATTTATCGTTTTGTCTGTGCTGATGCTAATTTTCGATGCACAAAATTCAAAAAAGTGTTGACAATAAAATTTGAATGAGTAGAATGCACAGCACTTGGCTAGAGGCCGCGCTGATTAAGAAGAGAGAGACAAACTGTGTGGGCATTTTCGGATGCCTTTGAGTTGAAGTACTAAAGAAACAAA
>CAYYEZ010000059.1:0-42992 GCA_964471225.1 uncultured Legionella sp.
TCAGTCAGTTGAATCGGACGGCCTTCAGTTGTTTTAAGATTAGTTAGGGCCTCAACCAGTGTTTGCCAATTACGAGAGCCGCCATTATGTGAGAGTACTTGAATCAGATGCTCGAGTGTTAACTCTGGGTGCAAATCAGTCAGGCGAATCGGACGCCCCTCACTTGTTTTGAGCGTGGATAGTGCTTCAACCAGTGCTTGCCAGTTACGAGAGCCTCCATCGTGAGAAAGGACTTGAATGAGATACTCTAGGGTTAATTCTGGGTGGAGCTCGGCCAAACGAATCGGATGCCCCTCCGTTGTTTTCAGGTTAGACAGGGCTTCAATCAGAGCTTGCCAATTACGAGAGCCACCATCGTGAGAGAGGACTCGAATCAGATGCTCGAGTGTTAACTCTGGGTGCAAATCGGCCAAACGAATCGAATGGCCTTCAGTTGTTTTAAGATTAGAGAGGGCTTCAATTAGTGCTTGGCAATTGTGAGAGCCTCCATCGTGAGAGAGCACTCGAATCAGATGCTCGAGTGTTAACTCTGGGTGCAGCTCGGTCAAAGCGATAGGACATCCTGTCGCGTCCTTCAAATTCGTTAGGACGGTAGTCAAGGTTTCAATATTTTTACCGCCGCCATCATGACAGGCGATTTTAAGAATATCGATGACATCACATCCAAGAGCAATCAATGCGTCATGATGTGCCAATACTTGGGCGACTGTGTTTTTAGAGCTTTTTCTCAAAATCAAACGCTGAATATCTTTTTCTGTATAAGCTTGAAGGCCAGCGCTATCTTTTTTCTTCATAAGACAGTCTTTTTCAACATCGTATCGCTGTTTGGAAATATCGTGTTTTTTCAGTAAAGCTGTAATGTCTGTATCAGTTAAAATTTTGGCTCTCGGTCCCATATTGATACGCTTACATCCAAACAAGGATATTTGTTCAATTATAACACAAATTAATATTTAATGCGGATTGATTGGTTGCTCGCTTAGTTGACAATGTTTGAGGATGTAAGCTTGCATTTTTAGTAGAAGTTTTTTTTCTGCGATGTTGATTGTATTGATATATTCGCTGTAAGGAAGATCTTGGAATGCTTCATTAAACAGTCCATTTTTGTCGTATTCTCGGCACTTTTGTATTGTGTTTGGTACAAGAGATCCCCCTTTTGTTTTGAAATTAAACGACGGGATCTCTTTAGTTAAATAGCGTCGAGCAAGCCATCGAGTAGTGAGTAAATTAATTTTCTGTGATAGGGGTAGTCTGAAACAAAATTCCATTAATGGCGGATAAAGTAACGGATAGGCATAACGGAATCCCATTGATTTAGCTATCACGCTGTCGTATTCGATTCTCATCAAAAATTCGTGTGCGTATGCTCCCTGAACGTTATGGTATTCATAATGTTTTAAACTTTCATAATAAGGAGGGCGCGAGTAGTTATAGTCATTGGGTGGTGATAAACCGGATAAGCGGGTTATAAAGTTGAGTATCCGATAAGTTTTAAGATCGCTATATGCGAGTCGTTTACCGGCATATTTTATTTTTCCCTTCCAATTTTTTATGTGACGAAGATCGCTCCATATGCCTTTAATTCCATCCTCTTTGAAGCGTTGAGGGAAGGCGATGGGGGGTGGAAAGATGAGAGAAATGAAATCATCTCCACCGTGGCCTGAAAGAAGTAAATCATGTCCTTGAGCGACAATTTTTTGATGAAGATTATGTGCTAATGTGCCGAGTAAATACGGCGGGGGAGAAGCGTAAAGTCGTGCGCTATTTTTTAGTACATCAATTGGGTCAAATTGTTCGGCATCAACGTAGTGATGATAGGCGTGATATGCATACTGCTCTAAAATTCGTTGTACATTGCGTGCTTCTTCGGTTAAAGAATAATTTGAAGGCACCGTTTGTGTATAAAGGTGAGGACTAAGGCCAAGCCGTCTACAGGAAGTAAACACCATACTTGAGTCTACTCCACCACTAAATTCTGCGGCGATTGATTTGGCATTTTTTGTACAATTTTTAACTGATTCATCCAAAAGAGCGGTAAATTGCAAGAGATAATCTTCTTCATTTTTGTAATTCAATGCGTCAGTATCAAGAGGAAGTCTCCAATAAGGTTCTTGAGTGAATAGATTATTTTTGAGCGTCAAATAATGCCCGGGTTTGAGACGATAGATGCCTTTAAAGTAAGTTTCTTCGGAAAGTGGTAAATCATGTAACTCCCGTCGCTCAAAACAATCTCGAAAAAGATGTTCGTTGTAAACAGGTCGGTTCTCAAGCTTGGACAAGATATCGGGGAGAGTCGAACCAAAAATAAACTGATCTTCTTGATACGTATAATAAAAAGACTCTTGACCGATGTGATCGCGCGCGGCTATCAGCTCTTGGGTTTTGATATTAAATCGTATCCATGAGAAAGGAGCGTATGTCTCTTTGCAGAAGCCGTTTTTAAGTGGTTTTTCTCCAATGTAATAAAATAAAAAAGGGAAGTCTTCGTTAGCTGACCAATGACTCGCGTTGATAACTTTCATTCATGACAAGGGGACTTGATCAACGATGCTCCCTATATCCGAACCTGAGCCAGGAGCTCCTAAAATGCTACCGTTATCGAGTTTAAAAACCTCTGGTTTAATCCAGCTATTTTTGATATCGCGTGTGTTGAGGCTCCGTGTGTCCAACCTTGTTTCCCTAGAGACATCCATGGTCATTTAGTCTATAAAAAATTGTTTTATAAATGCTATCAAAAAAACAGTGTTTGGAATAGCTATCATCATTGTAAAATCATCGTCAGATAAAATTTGGTTCTGTTGCATTTCGAGACGAAGGAGATTTTGCTTAAGCTGGTTGATATTGATAATTTCTTGTACTAAAGGCTGATGCTCAATCTCTTGAATATAGGCGAGTGCTTGTTGCCGTTGTCGATTATATCGAAAATGATAATCAGGTGAAAAAGGGCGCTTTGTTCTGCGTTGGCAAATCGGTTCCGGCATAATGTTTTGCATGCCTTTACGAATCATGTAACGAGGTAAACCTCGATGAATTTTCATTTCGCCTGGGATAGCAAGACAAAATTCAACGAGTGCTTGATCAAGAAATGGGTAAGAAAGCTCAATATGCTCATAACCAAGAAATCTAAAGCGCGATTTTTGCTCTTTAAGAAACCAGTTGATTGTTTGGAGTTGATTTTGACGATGATTCGCTTTGATATGACCGAATTGAAAAGATTGCTTTCTAAGCTTGGATAATGTTTCTCCTAAGTGCTTGGTTTGAAATGCCGGGTTGATATAAGAGGTGGCTTGTTTTCGTAATAAATCCAAACGGGGTCTAAAAAATTGTGCAGGCAGAAGTGGTTTAATCAGTTGAGATTTAATAAATTGTAGCGTATTCACGCGTTGATATTGTGAAAGATGACGGATTTCATCGATGAGTGTGCCAATCTTTCCTTTGAGGAAAAGCTCGGCATAGTAACCTGCACCTGATGATGAGGGGCCTCCTTCACCATAACGACCGGTGAGGAGTATCCTTTCGTTATTCATCTTCATCTCGCTTGCAAACGCGCTAAGATGATAGTGCCTCGAGGTAAAGTCTGGGCTTTCACTTGCTTTCGCAAGCTCGTCGAGAAAATCAAACGGACCTCGCCAACTATCGCTCACAAATGAGCGTTCTAAATTTGAGAAATAATCAAAGTGTGAAACAAATTCAGTTTCATCTAAGGCTGAATCGAAGAGCTCTGGTGATTTTTTGACGGAATAAGTTCGTAGTTTTCGATTTTCTTTGTCTAATAATCGTGCGGCCATCGCGGTTACTGCGGACGAGTCGAGTCCACCACTCAAGGTACTGGCAACAGGATAAGTGCTTTTTATTCGATGCTGAATAGCGTGTTCAAAAATCGACTGAAAATACTCAACGTACTCTGTTTCATCCTTTAGATGAATACGTAAATGAGCGTTAGGCTGCCAATAGCGTCGTTGTTGTCCAGTATGAGTTTGTGTGATGGTCCAAGTTGTTGCTGCAGGAAGTGCGTAGATATTTTCAAAATAAGTTTCTGCTGGGTTACTTTTTTCAAGAAAAAAATCTATTTTTGCAATCTGAGATAAATTCGGTCGCTGAGGTACAATTGGTAAAGCCAACAGTGCTTTGATCTCCGAGGAAAAAACGATGTAATCTGAGGAGATGTGATAATAAATGGTACGGATACCACAGGGGTCGGTGATAAAAATAAGCTCTTGTGCGCTCTCATCAAATAAGCAAAGAGCGAATTCTCCTTTTAGATGTTCCGCCAGAGTTACTCCCCAGGTACGATATCCTAAAAGACAAAGTTGACTATCAGAGATATCCTTATCCGCAATATGGAGTTGCTTTAAAAGGCTAGGACGATTATCAAGACGCATGTCAGCGACGATGGCTAATTTTTGATTCGAGTCATAGTAGGGTAGCGGGTTATGGTGTGACTCTGGCGTAATGAACAGCTGCTGAATACCCAAGCCAATGTTTTTTTTGCTCCATTCGCTATGTCCATCAATGCCTCTATGAGCGAGTTTAGACATCATACTAGATAAAAAAACAGGGACATGCTCAGGGTTTCGCCGTGCGTAAACACCACATATTGCACTCATGCGCCATCTTTAGGTTGTTTGATAATGGGAGATATCTTAAAGTAGAAATGTTGACCTTTCTATTGGTATTTAAGGATGAATCTAAGTTTTTTTCGTAATTTTAGTTATCCCCTCAGAGCCTTGTTTCGATTTAATCATCAATTGATGCTATCTACATTTGGATTAATTACGCTAAAAAGTGCTAGCTCTGGATTGACTTTTTTGATGATTTTGCCCCTATTGGGGTTTGTCGGATTGCCGATGCATGCGATGCAGACAGATTACTCTGAAACACTGAGCGTCTTTTTCAAATATATCGGACTGTCTCCTAGTTTAATTTCAGTTTTAATCCTTTTTTCCTTAGTGATGTGCGCAACAGCGTCTGTTGCTTACCTTGAGCAGCGTTGTAGTACGCGATTACAGCAAGGCTATAATCAATATCTCAGAGTGATGATTCATCGTGCAATTTTTTTCTCTCGATGGTCTTTTTTAACGCGACAAAAGAAGTCTGACCTAGTCTACGTCTTGTCAACCGAAGCCCAAAATATCGCGCTCTGTAATTATCAGCTACTGAATCTTATGAATCAGATTTTTATGATCGCAGCCCATACCTCTATCGCATTTTACCTTTCGTGGTCCATGACATCGGTTGCTATCTTGACTGCCACTGCCTTACTCGCACTCATGCTTCCAGTACATCGACTAACTGTAAGTGCTGGAAGGATGCATCTTAAAGCTAATCAAACATTACAAGAGGTACTGAGTGAGCAGTTAGGCGCGTTAAAGTTAATTAAAAGTTCAGGGCTTGAGGCGTTATCTCATGCTCAGTTTGAAGCATCCGGGCAGATTTTAGTAAAGCAACAAACGCAATTTCAGATGGCTTTAGCACGAAATAAATTGCTATATGCTTGCTGTTCTGCGATTTTTTTTAGTGCATTGCTTTATGTCGGCATTCAATATTTAGCGATACCTGTTGCACAGTTTTTTGTTCTTTTAATAATTTATGCACGCATTTTGCCGATGATTTCAGGTGCGCAACAAGTTTATCAAGGAATTTTGCATAAAATTCCTTCTTACGAGCATGTTCAATTTTTGCTAAATGAAGCGCATCAGCAGCAAGAGCTTCTGGAAAAAACGGCGAAGATGCCATTTGAGCGTAAAATTCTATTCCACAAAGTTTACTTCCAATATCCAGAAGCTTCGTATCCGGTATTTCAAGATTTAACGCTTGAATTTAAAAAAAATACGACAACAGCACTGGTTGGGCCTTCTGGTGTTGGGAAAACCACACTAGTTGATTTGGTCGTAGGATTAATTGAGCCAAGCTCAGGTAACATTTTGATTGATGATGTCTTACTCTCTGACGCTAATCGAGCATGTTGGCGCCAAAATATTGCTTATATGACTCAAGATGTATTTTTGTTTAATACCACGATTCGTGAAAATCTGCTGTGGTCCAGTCCGCTCTCTTCTGATGCAGAGATTCGTGATGCATTAATGCTTGCCGCAGCTGATTTCGTTTTAAATTTTCCTCAAGGGTTAGAGACGATAGTCGGGGAAAATGGTGTGTTTTTATCCGGAGGGGAGCGTCAACGATTAGGATTAGCTCGTGCTATTTTACAAAAACCAGCGTTACTTATTTTAGACGAAAGTACTAATGCGCTTGATCAAAAACGAACATCGCATATTCACGATTCGCTGATAGCGCTGAAAGGCAAGATGACGATTTTAATTATTTCCCATCATGAAATCCCAGAAATGATGCTAGATGAGACGATTGATTTGGCGCGTCTATTACATCATAAAACGTCTTTAAGTGAGCAAGCTTATGATTTCCAAACAGCACTTTAGTAGGCTCAGTCGGCTGCATCAGATGCTTTGTGATGAAAATGTCATCGTTATTTTGTGTGTAATGTCATTATTTTTATGGACTTGCTATCAGGTGTTGCCCGCCGAAGATGCGGTTATTTTGTACGATTATTCAAAAAATTTGGCTCATACTGGCGTGATTACCTATAGTATGAATACCTTGCCTATAGAGGGGGCAACAGATTTTTTATGGATGATACTCATTAGCTTAGGCTCAATGGTTGGTGTTGATGAGTTTAAAAGTGCAGAAATATTAAGCTTATTGAGTGTCTTTGGGCTTTTTTATCTTTTACATTGTTGTGGTATCTCAGCGCGATTATTTATGCTGAGTCTTATTTTAACGCCTTACTTATACGCGACTTTGTTTGGTTTTAGTGCTCTTTTTTTTACATTTTTTTATGTTTTAGCATTATTTTTTGCAAGAATAAAGCATCGTTATTTTTATTTTGCATTACTTGTTCTGTGCTTATTGAGACCTGATGGTGTGGTCTGGGCGTTTGGATTATTGTCATATCGTTTTTTTTATGAGAAAAAATTAGATTTAAAGTCTCTATTGGGTTGCTTTGTCTTACCCTATCTTTTGTATTGGTGTTGGCGTACTTGGTATTTTGGTGAGTTTTGGCCACTCCCGTTTATTGTAAAAGGTTTGCAACATGATGAGCCTTGGTTTTTTTACTCTTATTCCTTGAGCTGCATCATGCTGGTTGCACAGCCTGTTTTTTTCTCTATGTTCTTTTTTTCTAATAAGCGGAAGCTTTTCAGAGATGCTTGTTTATTATTTATCACGCCTTGTTTTTTTTATGCGTTGATGCGGTTAGAGCAGAATGTGGGCAATCGGATGCTTGCACCGATGTTTTGGGGATGGCTGTTTTGCTTAAGTCAGGAGTCTTCTCGGCGTATTTTTAATAAACCAGTAGGTGTCTTATTTTTTGTATTATGTTCTGCGGCATATAGTAGCTTAATCACGCAGCATACCGTGGTTTCATTACTCAAGTCTGAATCAATGAATATTTATACTTTGGCGAAAAAATTAAATGATATTCCCAGAGGACGCATGCTTGTGTCTGAAGCAGGGCGACTGGCTTACTACACGCATTGGCAAGTCGAAGACAGTTGGGGATTAA
Source organism: uncultured Legionella sp. (assembly GCA_964471225.1). Classification (GTDB taxonomy): domain Bacteria; phylum Pseudomonadota; class Gammaproteobacteria; order Legionellales; family Legionellaceae; genus JAGVJT01. The sequence continues at coordinate 7,580 of CAYYEZ010000059.1, forward strand.
ACACGCCTTTTTACGCGCATCATTTTATCACGTATGCTGATTTAAAACGCGAGCATTATGATTTGATTGTGACGCATTGTGATCTTACATTACTACATGATACGCATCTTTATAAGCAATTTTCCAAAAAAACGTGGGGAAATCAAAGTCAGTTATTATTGTCTTATTTACATACAGAAGATTATGAAATCTATCTTGTACCTTACTATTGGGAAAGCACTTTTGCTCAAAAAAAAGATGAACGTCAAGCGTGTATACGATATGATGTTTACGGTATTTCAAAATCATTTCAGTATCATGATGCGCTTCGCGAATTATTATTATCGCGAGGAGGGCTACGCTACTCAGCAGCACTAAATCTTGTTGAGGATACTGTATGCAGAGGATAACGCATGACATTTATGATAAAAAAAGACAACCAAGGTGCATCTTACATTGAAACGCCTTTAACTGAGTATGCTTTACTTACTAATCCTTTGTTAAATAAAGGGATGGCGTTTTCACCCGAAGAGCGAGAAGCTTTTCATCTTTTAGGACATTTACCGCCCAAATTTGCAGATTTGGAAGAGCAGCGGCGGCGCTCGTATGAGTCTTTTAAGTCAATTCATGATCCATTACAACAGTATGTTTATTTACGCAGTTTGCAAGATTCAAACGAAGTTTTATTTTATAGCTTGCTATCGCACCATTTGGCTGAGATGCTTCCTGTCGTTTATACGCCGATTGTCGGACAGGGCTGCCAGATGTACAGCAAAATTTATCGACGTCCACGTGGTCTATTTCTGGCCTACCCTTATCAAGACAAAATAGAAAAAATTTTAGAGAGCCGACGTTTTGATAATGTACGAGCGATTGTTGTCTCAGATGGCGAGCGAATTCTTGGCTTAGGCGATCAAGGTGCCGGTGGCATGGGGATTCCTGTCGGAAAGATGTCTTTGTATACGGCTTGTGCGGGGATACATCCTTCTTTAACTTTACCTATTTTACTTGATACTGGGACAAACAATCAGGCTTTGCTTAATGACCCTCTTTATATTGGTTGGAAACATGAGCGTATTAGAGGGCAAGCGTATGATGATTTTGTTGAAGCGTTTGTATGTGCTGTGCAAAAACGCTTTCCGAATGTATTGCTGCAATGGGAAGATTTTGCCCAACAAAATGCTAATCCACTCTTAGAACGTTATCGCGATCGATTGTTGACGTTTAATGATGATATACAGGGCACCGCTGCTGTGGCCACAGGCACATTATTTGCTGCAGTACAAGCGACAGGTATGCCTTTAGCTGAACATCGGATAGTGGTGACAGGGGGGGGATCCGCGGGATGTGGGATTAGTAATTTAATTGTTCATGCAATGATGTCTGAAGGTCTTACTGAAAAAGAGGCACGAGCTCGTGTTTTTATCATAGATAAGCATGGTCTTTTACTGCAAGGTGCGTCTGATGTATTGCCATTTCAAAAGCCTTTTTGTCGTGATCCGAATGATGTTGCGACTTGGACTTGTAAAGATAAATCAAATATTACATTACTTGATGTTGTCAGCCATGCAAAGCCCACGGTATTGATTGGCGTCTCAGGTCAGCCTGGGATTTTTACTGAGGAAATTGTTCGTAAAATGGCGTCTTATGTTGCTCGTCCAATTATTTTCCCATTATCTAATCCAACCTCTCGAAGTGAAGCGACACCAGTGGATTTATTAGCTTGGACAAGAGGAGCTGCGCTTGTCGGGACTGGTAGTCCTTTTGATCCAGTGATGCAAGATGGGGTATTAAAACGAGTTGATCAAACCAATAACTCTTATATTTTTCCTGGTGTTGCATTAGGGTTAATTGCTCTTCAATGTACACATGTTTCGGATAAGATGTTTATGACAGCGGCTAAAGCGTTAGCCAAATACTCACCTATCCATCAAGATCCACATGGTAATTTACTTCCTTCATTAGATAAAATTCGAGATCTTTCATTCGAAGTTGCTGTTGCTGTAGGCAAAGAAGCTGTGGCTGAAGGATATGCCCCGATGAAGACAGAAGATCAGATTATCGAGGCGATTCGTAATCAAATGTGGACAGCTGAATATTTACCCTATAAAAAAGTGTGAGTTGCACCCTCTGCCAACACCACCATGGATGCCCGCCTAACACGGACAAGACATTAGCCGGGCAGTAGCATTCGCTTGGAATGACTGGGTGGGGGATACTATCGATTTTGGAATTGTATTTAAATATGTTATTATGTTCACCGCTAAATCTTAATGGTGATGTTTTGATTAATAAGTTGTTCGTATTTTTATTATGCTGTTTGAGTTTTGATTCTTTCGCTAATATTTCTCGTTTGGTTGAAGCTTATCCGGAAAACATTCAAGCGGTGACAGAAGATAGGGTGATTTGGCAAGATGGTACAGTGATGCTGATTGATGAACATCAGTTTTCTAAATCACCACAAGAAAAATTAGACGAGCCTTCGTTACTTGATCAATTGAAAGATGTGAATTATGTCCCTGGATTTTCGAATTGGACATTTCCCCAAGACGATCCTGGTCGAATTCGTTATGAGCCTTTTTTTAAAAAAATGTATGGCAATAGTGAAGAAGAAGTGAAAAAAAAATTAGTCCAAATCTATTGGATGCCGAAATTATATGGTTCAGTATACCCACTTTTAGTCACGACGGTGAATCATGTTCATGAAAAATTTATAGCTGTTTCGAATGAATTGGAGTCTTTAGTTTTTTTACATCCTGAGTATGCTCCATTTTTAAGGGATCCTGGTGGAACATTTGAATGGCGTTATATTGCAAATACGACACGCTTGAGTAACCACAGCTTTGGTATGACAATAGATATTAATTCCGTATTGTCTAATTACTGGCAGTGGGATCTTATTGAACAAGGTGACCTAGTTTCAGAGACGGCACCACTTGTTTATCGCAACAGTGTTCCGCTTGAAATTGTAGAGGTATTCGAAAAATACGGATTTATCTGGGGCGGCAAGTGGTATCATTATGATTCAATGCACTTTGAATACCGCCCAGAAATTTTTAAAGCAACTTCCTCTAATGCTTTTTACATGCTGAATGCAGGTATCATTGATGGTACTGGCTCAGCAGCTAGTTTTTCGCCAGCTTGATATAGCCCTACACCTAATGAGAAAGTTAAAGTTGCAGCCGCCCATCCTGCGAGTAACAATGCTCCAGCTCCAGGCACACCGAGCGCCACAGATAAAATCACAGCAACGCCTGTCATTGCAAGAGAGCACCCCAAAAATGGCCACATAGATTGCCTTTGGAACATGGAGCCTAAAATAAATCCCGTAAGAAATTGGTCGTTTCTTCTAGATGCATAGGCCAGAAGCACTAAGTCTACAGAGAGGGTTCCAACTACTGACATGATAAAAAGTCCTGCACCACCACCGCACATCAGAATTGTACCTAAGATGTGGCACATATCGGCAGCAGGTTTTTTAATAGATACGGTCATCATCGATCCTTTAGTGAGTAAAAAAACAAAATTGGTGGATTTTAGTAGTAAATAAAATCATAGTCAATAATATATGATCATTTTGATGATGAATTTTAGAGTATCTCCAACACTGTTTAGAGTCCTAGCCATCGAATAAATTGATTATTTTGCCGGAGTGTGATTGGTGTTTTATTCTCAAAATAAACAGTATATCCAGAACGTTGTTTATCTTTGATAGTTGATTGCGCTTGAATATCTTTTATTTTTCCTAGATCAAGAATTTTCATTTCAGTGATGTAGTAGCCACGCTCCATTTTTACATTTGGAATGACAAAAGCAATATCTTGATAGGCGTTTGGATTATTAAACTCTGTCATCAAAAGATGTAGCTCATGATCACTTAATGCGACATATTCAGTATGATGAATTTGTCTTCTTAGCATGCGTGTGAGTGGCACGGGTGTGTGAAACATTTCTTGATAGCGTAATGCCGGCATGGTCAAGATAGGGTCAGTTTCAGCATGTTTGATTTTGAGATTTGCAAAGAGTACGTCGTCGCGTTGCTCTTGCGTCTCGTTGGGTGGATTTTGCACTTCAGATGAAGTGACATTGGGTTTTGAGCAATTCAAAAATTTAGAAGATTGGAACCAGGATTCGTTTGGATAATAAACAACAAATAAAGCCTGATTTTTAATCGTGTTGATGATCGATTCTGAGAGCTCTAAAGGTACTGCAGGGCAACCCCAACTTCGGCCAGGTCGACCATATTTTTGGATAAAATCCTCATCCATATACCAACCACCGTGCATCACAATAGCTCGATTTTCAGCGTTGTCATTAAATCCTCTATCTAATCCGGTCAATCTTAGAGATAAACCTTCTCGCCCACGATAAGAGTTGTTTGTTAAATAGATGCCAATGCTACTTGATCTGCTGTTATAACGATTTGAAAAATAAGTTGTGAGTAGGCTGCCAGATTTAATGCCATGAGAAACGTAAGTATTAAAAAGTAAACGATGGTTTTTTAAATTAAAAATCCACAATCGTTTTTGACTCGAAGGCAGAGAATAGTCAATCACTGCAAGAATTGGGTTTTGAAGAATTTGATATGAATTGGCGCATTCTAGCGCCGTGAGTACTTTCTGTGTTGCAAGTGTAGATAGCGTGGGAGCTGATTTTTTTAACATTGCTTGAATAGAGTTGATATTCATTGGCTGATGTGGATACTCATATCCAACAGTGCTTAGATGGATGAGTTCAGGTGTGTCAGAGTCAAGTGGCGCATTGGGAAGCGTCATGCCTAACCCAAATGCAGCAGCAGAAGCAATCAGAAGTACCTGCAGACGCATGATAGCGTACCTTTATATAAGTGACTTATTTTAACTATAGATCACTTTGCAATAAGCGTTTTGAGAATGATGCAGGAGATTCGAGTGTTTTAGAACGACCATCAAGAAAAACTAATTTCAGTACTTGCTTTGCAAATAAAGGCTGTGCATCAGGTTCTTCTGGATAGGTGTTTAATAAAGGAAAAAAGACCGATTGACCAATCACATAACGCTTATCGCGTGACGCAGGAGAAAGACCCCAAATATTTTGATAAGTCATCGCAACCGTTTGCTGTTGAAATTTTTCATTTCCAATATAAAGCATGATATGTCCAGGCAAATAAATTAGTGTTAGCAGCGGGTGACTCTGATTTTGAATCGACTGCAGGCGTTCTTCATTCGAAAGGTTTGAAAGATCGAGAGTAGAGCCAGCTTTACTTTGTTGTGCAGAATTACGAGGTAACCATAAACCAAAAGGTGTGAATAAGCTTTTTAGTTCTTGTGAGCAGTCATTAAAGAAAAAAGCTCCGCCCCAACCGTAGGGGCGGTTTTTAAGTTGTGACAAAAGCTTTGCAATGTTTGCTTTGTTTAAAATCAGTGGCATTTTCGCAGCATCTTCGACAGGCATTTTTCCTGTATTAATTTCAGCCCATCCTTTTTTGTTTCTGAAGGGGAGTGCGACGAGATAGTGTGTGGTTGTCTCTTCGATTAAAGGAAAAACACTTCCAATATAGCCGGATGATAAAAATTGATCGTCACTATCTAATAAGCTGATCTCTGTTTTCATTGTGGCAATCAGTTTTTGTTTTGCGTAAATTTGCCATTGCTTGATAAATTGCTCAGACGTAAAAGCAAGATTTTTTGTTTTTATCCAAGTGATGTAAGCATCTTGGGTTATGACAAGTGACCATGCTTTGTCCCGACTGGTTGCAATAACGTAGATAGGTGTTCCAATCCAAAGAGACGTATCTTGCAGATTATCGAAAGGAAATCCTTGTCCTGCCAAACTGGCATGCAAAAAGTCTGGTGCTTCTTCTGGCAGATTTCGTCCCGAGGTATTTTCAGTCACAATCGCGCGTTTTGTATCCTCATAGTAAATTGATTGTAGCGATTCAAGCTGCATTTTTGTTCGAAGATGTTGCGACCAATCCGCATCGTGTGGTCTAAAGTTTTCAGCGTAATGTTGCTCTAAGGGATCTTTGTCAGCATTGTCATAAGCAAGTAATTGCTGCGACTCCAAAGTATAAACGAGTGGTAAGATGGCTGAGACTGTTTTTTCACTCCAAGGAGACAGACCTTGTGTACTGTAGTAATGCTCATAAAATTGAGTGATCTGTTCTTGTTGATAAGACGCTTCTATAAGTGGCCGATGATAGTCCTCATGATTTATCCAAAGATGAGACTCAATATTTTGTGAGTATGCGTCTAGTGGAAAAAGTGTCAGTGGTATTTCCATTGCAGCACAAGAGAAACTAAAGCATAATAGCAGCGTAGCGATGTATTTTTTCATTATAGTCATCATGGTCGATAAAAATCGATTGATTATAATATATTCAGTCAGGAAATAAAATACTCAATTAGATTTTATTTTGATTTGTTTTTTTGTCTCAATTGAAGTTTTTAATGGATGATATTGACAGAATGATTGAATAGGGTTCAAAATACGTGCGGTAATTTAAGTTAAAAGTTAAGGAGTGGCAACATGTCGGAAAAAATGCGCGGTACAGTAAAGTGGTTTAACGAAAGCAAAGGTTTTGGTTTCATTGAGTGTGAAGGTAAAGATTATTTCGTTCACTTTAGCGCAATCACTGGATCTGGTTTCAGAACTTTGTCTGAAGGTGCAACTGTACTGTTTAAAGCAGGACAAGGTCAGAAAGGTCCTCAAGCTGAAGATGTTGAAGTCGTATAATTCAGCGAAAACGTTTTATTGTTATGTACACAAGGCGAATGCTTAAATCGAAGATTCATCGTGCAACGGTTACTCATGCCGATTTAAGCTATGAAGGCAGCATTACATTATCACCTCAGTTATTGAGTGCTGCCGATATTTTACCGAATGAAGCTGTTCATGTTTGGAATGTCACAGCTGGTACACGGTTTGAGACTTATGCAATAGAAGGTGAGTCAAACTCTTCTTTTGTGTGTGTCAATGGCGCTGCAGCGCATCTCGTCACGCCTGGAGATATCATTATCATTGCCTCTTTTATCCAGATTGAAAACCACGCCTGTGCGAGCTGGGTTCCCAAAGTGGTGTTCGTGAATGAGCGTAATGCTATTAAAGAACTTCGTCGAGAAGAAGCTGCTTTATTGATCTAATTCCACGAGCCGAGGGCGAGCAACCATTACTTGATTGGTTTTCTGACTAAAGTAATTTTTCCAGATTCACGTAAACTTTTAACCTAAGCAGCTTATTTAAAACAAGACTCAAATATCTTCTATGCTGCGAGGACAAACCTGTTTTGTTTTTACTTTTTCTTGTGTTACATCCAGTGGGGCATCTTGGTCTAGATGTATCCATTCATGCTGCGGTGAGCTGATAATTTGATGTGGCTCAAGATGATCTGTATTGCTAACTGTGCATCCACTGAGTAAAAAAGAGAGAACAACTAGACTTCGTTTCATGTGAAAATTCAACTCAAGCTCAATAAAAACTATCATAGCATTTTCAAAGAACATGGGTATATACTTTTAAAATGATTTTGAGAGGAGTTAACATGGATGATCTGTTCTTTTTTGAAGAAACACTCACAGACGATGAGCGTTTGATTCGTGATACAGTAGCGCGATTTGTAAAAGACGAAATTGAACCACAAATAACGACTTCGTTTGAGGAGGCAACTTTTTCTAAGGCACTGATTCCTAAGTTAGCAGCGTTAGGATTATTTGGGCTTACACTTCCACCAGAATATGGCGGGGCCGGTGCTTCTGACGTTGCGTACGGCTTAGTGTGTCAGGAGTTAGAGGCGGGTGATAGTGGCTTAAGAAGTTTTGTATCAGTGCAAAGTTCGCTCTGCATGTATCCTATTTTTCGCTATGGAACAGAGGCTCAAAAAAAACATTTTCTCCCAGCAATGGCTGCAGGTGAAATAATTGGTTGCTTTGGTCTAACTGAAGCTGATTCAGGCTCAGATCCTGCTAGTATGCGCAGTTTTGCGAGAAAAGTAACAGGTGGTTTTATTCTAAATGGCGCAAAGCTTTGGATTACCAATGCAACGCTCGCTGATGTGGCTATTGTCTGGGCGAAAACAGAAGATGGAATCCGTGGATTTTTAGTTGAAAAGGGGACGCCTGGCTTTACTACAAAAGAGCTCTTGCATAAAATGTCGTTGCGCGCTTCTGTGACAGGGGAGCTTATTTTTGAGGAAGTATTTATTCCCGAAGATCGCTGTTTGCAGTCAAAAGGATTATCATTACCTTTAAGTTGTTTGAGCCAGGCACGTTATGGAATTGCTTGGGGTGCGATGGGAGCTGCGAGAGATTGTTTTGAAAGAACACGTGCCTATTTATTAGAAAGAAAACAATTTAATAAACCCTTGGCTTCATTTCAACTTATTCAAGAAGAACTGGCTAAAATGTATACAGAAATAATGAAGGCGCAGTGGCTTCATTTGCAACTAGGACGTCTTAAAGCACAAAAACGAGAGACGCCAACCATGATTTCTCTTGCAAAACGTAATGCATGTCGCGAAGCGTTATCGATTGCACGAACGTGCCGTAATTTATTAGGTGCGAATGGGATCAGTCTTGAGTATCATGTTATTCGACATATGCTCAATTTAGAGTCTGTGTTTACCTATGAAGGAACAGATAATGTCCATACACTAGTGATAGGAAAATATTTGACCGGAATAGATGCGTTTTCTTGAGGTAGCTTGAGTTGTTCTTCTTATAAAGAGTCGGTATGATGTAGGCTGCGAAGTAAAAAGGAGATTAATATGTACAAAAAGGTATTGTTTGCAACTGATTTTGATGAGGTAGGAATTGAAGCGGCTAAAAAGGCCAAAAAGATCGCGGATGAAAATGGTGCGGAGCTAATTTTAGTTCATGTGGTAGAGCCTATTCCTGCTTATGCATACCCTGGTTTTGCTGGTTTTGCTGAGGTTGAAGTGTCTATCCGTGACCAAGCTGCGAAAGAGCTGAATGCTTTAGCGGATAAGCTAGGTGTGGATGCTGCACATCGTTTACTGGAATTTGGTTCAGTCAAAAACGAAGTGTTGCGTATTGCCGAAGAAAAGAAAATTGACTTGCTCGTCACAGGAAGTCACGGTAAGCATGGATTAGCGCTACTATTGGGATCAACTGCGGATGCAATATTGCATGGTGCGCAGTGTGATATGTTGATTGTTCGTCCTAAGATTCATGAAGGACATTAAAAGTATTTATCAATGAAGTTGTTGCGTGGGTTAAAATCGTTGGCTGTGCTGGAAAAGGGTGCAGCCGTGACCATAGGTAATTTTGATGGTGTCCATAGAGGACACCAAGCTTTGATCAAGCAGCTGTGTGAACGTGCACGTGAGCGTCATCTTTCTAGTGTCGTTTTGTTTTTTGAACCACAACCTGCTGAGTTTTTCGGTACTCACGCGCCAGTGCGGTTAATGTCTCGTCAGCAAAAATTAAAATGTTTGCAGCAATTTCCGGTTGATTACGTGTGTTGTATTAAGTTTGATCAAAAGTATGCAAGCTTGCCTCATGAAGTATTCGCATCAGAGTATTTGTTTGGCTTATTTCACGCAAAATATATGCTTGTAGGCAAAGATTTTCGCTTCGGCCAACATCGAGCAGGCTCTTCTGAATATTTGCATCATGTTGGGCAGACGTTAGGTTGTGATGTTGAAATTTTTGAGGATTTTATAGATAACAATGCTCGTGTGAGTTCGACCGAAATTCGCGAAGCCTTGGCCGAGGGTGACTTGACGCGCGCGCATGCGGCTTTAGGTCGTCCTTATAGTGTTTATGGTCGTGTAATCAGAGGGGACGGCTTGGCCGGATTGTGGGGGTTTCCTACAGCAAATATTTGGTTAAAGCATCAAGCGCTTGCACTAAAGGGTGTGTTTATTGTTCGGGTGAAGGTCAAACAAAAGATGCACTGGGGCGTTGCAAACGTAGGCTATCGTCCCACGGTCTTTGGTGTGCACCCTAGACTTGAAGTTCACCTGTTTGATTTCAAAGATTCTTTGTATTATGAGCATATTGAAGTTTTTTTTATTGCGCAATTACGGCATGAACAAAAATTTTCTTCCGTTGATGCGTTGATTGCACAAATTCATCAGGACTGCGAGCAAGCGAAAATGATGATCCAAGAGTGGGATGAGTAGAGAATGACTGATTATAAATTAACGTTAAACTTACCAAATACAACTTTTCCGATGAAAGCAAGTTTGGCGGAACGAGAACCTTTGCGCTTAAAAAAATGGAAAGAAGAAGACATCTATGCGCAAATTCGACAAGCACGTCTTGGACGTCCTGCTTTTGTTTTACACGATGGTCCTCCTTACGCTAACGGTCATCTTCATTGTGGTCATGCCTTAAATAAAATTTTGAAAGATATCATTGTCAAATCCAAAACAATGAGTGGATTTGATGCTCCGCTTGTGCCTGGTTGGGATTGTCATGGCCTGCCTATTGAGCTGAATGTGGAGAAAAAAATAGGAAAGGTCGGTGTAAAAGTTGATGCAACAACTTTTCGGCAGCATTGTCGAAGCTATGCTGCCACACAAATCGATATTCAACGCGACGAATTTCAACGATTAGGTGTGTTTGGTGATTGGCAACGTCCTTATACGACGATGAACTATGCTTATGAGGCGAATATTGTCCGTGCTCTAGCGCGTATTATTGAGAATGGACATTTGCAGCAAGGTTTTAAGCCTGTGCATTGGTGTATCGATTGCGGATCATCACTTGCTGAAGCCGAGGTTGATTATGAAAATAAAACTTCTGCCTCGATAGATGTTGCTTTTGTTGCCTGTAATGCGAAAGATTTTCTGGACCGATTAGGTATTGAAAAGAAAATCACATCGCTTATTCTGCCGATTTGGACAACCACGCCATGGACGTTGCCTGCGAACGAGGCTGTGGCAGTACATCCTGAAATAGAATACGCACTTGTTGAGACGACAGAGTCTTGTTATCTCATTGCCAAAGAATTAGTAGAGCAAGCGATGTCTCGTTTTGACATATCGCAATATAGTATTTTAACGACTCTTTCTGGTGCGAAACTTGAAGGGTTGAAGTTACAACATCCTTTCTATGATAAAACAGTCCCTGTGGTTTTATCATCTCATGTGACGACGGATTCTGGTACGGGATGCGTTCATACAGCACCGGCGCATGGCCCAGATGATTACTTGGTCGGACTTGCCTATCACTTACCACTAGAAAGTCCTGTGATGGCTAATGGTTGCTATGTCGAAAGTCAGCCTTTATTCGCAGGTTTGTTTGTGCGCAAGGCCGATGCGGTTATCTTGGAAACCTTACGAGAAAAAGGGACGTTGCTTCATCAAGCATCGATTGAGCATAGTTATCCTCATTGTTGGCGGCATAAAACACCAGTAATTTTTAGGGCAACACCCCAATGGTTTATTTCCATGGATAAAAATGGACTGCGCGCTGCTTTGTTAAAACAAGTCGAAGAGGTAAATTGGATCCCTGCGTGGGGCAAGGCTCGCATTCAGAAAATGATACAGGACAGACCAGATTGGTGTATTTCAAGACAAAGAGCATGGGGGACGCCGCTACCGTTATTTGTGCATCGAGAAACACAGGCTTTACATCCAAAAACGATTCCGCTTTTAGAGCAGATTGCGTTATTGATAGAGGAAAAAGGAATCGATGCATGGTTTGAGCTGGAGCCAGAGGTTTTACTGCACGAAGAGGCGAAAGACTATCAAAAATTGACAGATACGTTAGATGTCTGGTTCGATTCTGGTGTTTCTCATTTTTGTGTACTGGGTTCGGGTAAACATGATCATACGCCGGCAGATGTCTATTTTGAGGGATCAGATCAACACCGCGGATGGTTTAACTCTTCACTCACAACGGCTGTTGCGATTAATCAATGTCCTCCTTATCGTACTGTGCTGACACATGGTTATACGGTTGATGCGGAAGGGCGAAAGCTTTCAAAATCCAAAGGAAATTACGTTGCCTTAGATCAACTCATTCATCAGCATGGTGCTGATATTTTGAGACTTTGGGTGGCTTCGACAGATTACCGAAACGAAGTGAGTATTTCGGAGGAAATTTTAAAACGCACTTCGGACGCTTATCGGCGTATCCGCAATACAGCACGTTTTTTATTGTCTAATTTATTTGATTTTGATCCTACACAACATCTGCTTGAAGGTGATTCTTTAGTGTGGCTAGATCAATGGGTTATTCAACGTTGCCAGAATTTACAAACAGAAATCATCCAGGCTTACCAAGATTATCAATTTCATGTCATATACCAAAAAATTCATAACTTCTGTGCGGTAGACTTAGGTAGCTTTTACCTAGATGTGATTAAAGATCGCCAATATACAACATCAGTAAACAGCCATGCTAGACGTTCTTGCCAGGTGGCAATGTATCATATTTTACAAGCGCTCACACGATGGCTTGCGCCAATTGTATCATTTACTGCCGAGGAAATTTGGGAGGCGATGCCGAAAGCGTCTCAACACTCGCTTTTTGTTGAGGAGTGGTATGCGGATTGGCCAAAAATGGATGCTGTAGATATGCCTTTTTGGGATGAGCTCTTCTTGGTACGAAATGAAGTGAATAAAGTGCTCGAAGTCGCAAGACAAAATGGGCAGATTGGTTCTTCACTCGAGGCTTTAGTGACTCTTTATGCTGAGGGAACAACTTTTAACTCTTTATCCTCTCTTCAAGATGAGTTACGTTTTCTTTTGATTACCTCTGGTGCGGTGGTGAAGCCTTGGAGTGAGCGTCCTCAGGGTAGTGTCTCACAAGAGGGTCTGTCTTTAATTGTCGAAGTTCAGGCGTCAGATGCACAAAAATGTACTCGTTGTTGGCATCGTCGAGAAGATGTGGGTATCGATGCCGATCATCCTGAGCTTTGTGGTCGTTGTGTTGGAAATATCACAGGACACGATGAAGTTAGGACGTATGCATGAAGTATGCTGTTTGCCTTATTTCTGGATATATCTTGAGTACGCTCGTTATTCTGCTTGATTATTTAACTAAAGCTTGGGCGGTGAGCGTACTACATCCGTACGAACCACAATCAGTTTTTTCAGTCATGAATTGGACCTTGGCTTTTAATACTGGGTCAGCATTTAGCCTTTTTGCCCAAGCAGGTCCTTGGCATCAGTGGGTTTTGGGTGGTTTTAGTGCATTGATGTCTTTGATTATTATTTTTTGGATGACGCGTGTTACTGTCAAAAAAATTGAATTTTATGGATTAAGCTTAATTTTGGGTGGCGCGATAGGTAATTTGATTGATCGTCTTCATTATGGTTATGTGATTGATTTTATTGATGTTTTTTATAAGAGTTATCATTGGCCAGTTTTTAATGTCGCAGATAGTGGAATATGCCTGGGGGCTGCATTGCTAATAATTGATAAACTTTGTGAAACTAGACTAAAAAAAGATCTTTAAACCCATTGCAAACCAAATTAAACAAATCTAAATTATGTAGTCTTTTTGAGTGTTGGACAAAACTCGAGTAAAGGACGATAGACAAAAGGACGCTCCCAGATTCTTGGGTGAGGGAGTGTAAGTTGTTTCGAGCGCGAGATTCGATTGCCATACATTAAAACATCAATATCTAGCGTGCGCGAGCCCCAGTGTTTTTTTCTAGTACGTTGTTGTTTTGTTTCAATTTGAATGCAGTGCTGATGAAGCTTTTGAGGTGGTAAAGCCGTTTTTAACTCAACCACAAGATTGCAATATTGCGGTTGATAACCACGACTCAACGGTTTTGTTGACTCTATGACAGACATACGAGAAAGTGCTGTTTTGGGTAGTTTTTTGAGTGATTGAATGGCTTGGCGAAGCTGTCGCTTTGGGGTGCGTAAGTTGCTTCCCAAGCCTAGATAACACACCGTTTTCATGCTGTGTCCGGTTTCTTTTTACGTTTTGGTTTTTTAGCTGGTTTAGATTCTGCTGTTTCAATCATTTTTGTTTGTTTCTCTACATCACTTTCTTGGAAAATGGTCCACCAGTCTGCAAGTGCCATTGATTCATCTCCGGCAAGAGCGCGCAGTGCGAGTAAATCAAATGCTGCACGAAAACGTGGATGCTCCATGAGTTGGTAAGCGCGTTGCCCTGTGCGCTTTTCAAAGCGAAACTGTAAGAGCCACATTTCGCGAATCACTTGTGTAAAGCGTTTTGGAATCACTGTGACTTTGCATTGTTCGGATAGTACGATAGACATAGCTTGCTCTAACGCACTAAGTGGATCAAGTGATGCATTTTTTTCTAGTGTTTTCATCATCTTTTTAAGTGGAAACCACAGTAAAACAGCAAATAAAAATGCAGGAGTCACCGGCTTGTTTTCTTTCAAGCGAGAATCTGTGTTTTCTAGCGCTAAAATAATCAGGGTGTTAACGCTATGCTCATGACAAAGTGGGAAAGTCAGGGGAAATAAGCGTTGGAAGAGCCCATAATGAATCAGTAATCGATGAACTGTTTCTGCCGCGCCACAATGATAAAGCTTGACAACTTCATCAAACATTCTGGAATTTGAAACGTGCTCTATCAAATGACTAAGCGCATGAATCTGCTGTGCAGTGTCTTTTTCAATATCAAATTTTAATTTTGCACTAAAACGAATCGCACGAATCATGCGCACAGGGTCTTCTGCATAACGCATTTTGGGATCACCAATCATGCGAATTAGACGTTTGTGAATATCTGGCACACCACCTGTAAAATCAATAATTGAAGAGGTTGCTGCATCATAGTAAAGTGAGTTGATGGTGAAATCTCGACGCCAGGCGTCTTCTTCCAGAGTACCATAAACATTGTCTCGGACAAGCATGCCACGCTCATTGGTTTTTTGTTGCGCGGACTTCATCTCTTGACTTTCAGTGCCACGAAAAGTCGCCACTTCAATAATTTCACGATGAAATAAAATATGCGCTAACTTAAATCGACGACCGATAATTCGTGCATTACGAAATAACTTTTTAATTTCATTGGGCGTTGCGTTTGTCGCCACATCAAAATCCTTTGGACAGTGTCTTAGGAGTAGATCACGAACACCGCCACCCACAACGTAGGCTTGAAAACCGGCATGGGTGAGGCGATTAACGACAGTCAGTGCGTTTTGACTGATTTCTGTTTTAGAGACATGATGCTGATTTCTCTCAACAAGGTAAGCCTTGTCAATGTTAAGCTGAGTCTTCTTTTTTTTACGTAGTAATTTTCGAATAAATGTGATGATGGTGTTCACCTAGTCACGAGCCTTTAACAACGGTATAGTATATCCATAATCCTCTCTATTGAAAAGAAAATCATGGAATGGCTGAATAGTGTAGTTGGGCTGTGTGCTTTAGTACTACTTGAGATTATTCTTGGTATTGATAATGTTGTCTTTCTAGGTATTTTGGCACACCGTCTTCCTGATAGGGAGAGAAAACGCGTGGTCCGTTGGGGGCTGACGTTAGCCTGGGTTGCAAGATTATTGATGCTTGCTTCAGCTCTTTGGTTGGCCCGTTTAACTAAGCCTTTGTTTACAATAGGCTCACAAGTACTTTCAGTGCACGATCTTTTCTTTATCATTGGCGGTGCTTTTTTGATCGCTAAAGCAACGCAAGAAATTCATAGCGAAGTTTTAGACGATAACGATGAAGAGGCCGTGCCTAAACCGAAAACATCTATAGACAAAAAAATCTTGTATTGGAAAGTAATCTTTCAAATTGCATTAATGGATGTTATTTTTTCATTTGATAGCGTTTTAACTGCAGTAGGATTAACGACACACTACTGGATAATGAGTATCGCAATTACGATAGCGATTATTGTCATGCTTTTTGCAAGTCGTGTTGTTAATGAGGCGATAGCGCGTTATCCGACGCTTAAAATGCTGGCCTTAAGCTTCTTAATTTTGATTGGTATGGTGTTAGTGGCGGATGGTTTTTCTTTACATATCCCACGTGCGTATGTTTATTTTGCGATGGCTTTTTCACTTACTGTTGAAGGTTTAAATTTATTCAAACGAACTCGTCGAGGTAAAGTATAATGTTATGGCTGAAAGCGTTTCATATTATTGCAATGGTGACTTGGTTCGCAGGATTATTTTATTTACCTCGTCTTTTTGTTTATCACGCAGAAACCAATGATGTGGTGAGTATTGAGCGTTTTAAAGTGATGGAACGTCGACTTTATTATGGTATTACTTGGCCTGGTGGCCTTGTCACGACTTTTTTAGGTCTATGGTTATTGTGGAGTTATATGCCGTATGCGATGCGCATGCCATGGTTACACGCGAAGCTCGCTTTAGTTCTGTTGCTTTGGGGTTATCATTTGGTGTGTGGTGCTTTTTTGAAGCGTTTTCGTGATGATAAAAATTGTCGCACAAGTCGATTTTATCGTATTTATAATGAGTTTCCGACAATTTTGTTAATTGCGATTGTGATTTTAGTTGTTGTTAAACCTTGATTTTATTCGCTTCGATAGTTTAGGATTTACGATTTCTTGATGAAAAAGGAGTTTCCCATGACAGGGGGTTTAAAAGCAGTAAGGCAGAAGAAAAGCTCGTTGAGTTCTGAAATAAGTGAAATACAAACCTTGCTTGATCTAATCGAATGGAAATTAAGGGAATTTGCATCTCCAGCACAGGATGAGCAAGGTCAAGAGTTAACCTCAGAAAATATTACTCGAGCTGTTGATAAAATCACAGAAACAATTATTCATGATGATGTGGAACGTAAAGTCATACTGTTTCCAATGGATGGTGCTTTACATTATGCCTCTGCAATGCTTGCTAGCTTTGAAAAAAAGGTGGCCGATATCCCTTGGTTGACAGTCAAAGCAACAAGCTATGATGGGATGACATGCGGTGACATCAGAGTAGAGTTGCCGTCGGGGTTTAATTTTATTGATGCTGTAGTGTACGTGGCTGATGATGTGATGGATACCGGGAAAACATCAATCAAGATCAGAGAGCTATTACGTGATGCTGGCGCAAAAGAGGTTAAATTTGTACCTTTGGTGGATAAATTTAAAGCCGAAAGAAAAATCCAAGCGTGGTGTGCTGGATTTAAAATTTCACCGGAAGATTTTATTATTGGCTTTGGTTTAGATTATAGAAAAAACTGCAGAAATTTTAAGAATATCGTTGTTGTCACACCTGATTTGCTCCCTAGTGAAGAAGAAGACAAATGTTTATCAAAGCTTCCCGAGCTTAAGGAAAAATGGCTTTCTTTGCATCGAGAAGGCGAACCACATGCAGCGGCCACAGAGATTCAACGAATATTTAGAGGTCGCAAGGCGCGATGCGGTTTTTTTGATCGGAAAGTGAAAGCGACAGAAGCTGACTCGCATACTTTGAGTGGCAGTATCGCCGATACATTTGTTTTATGATAGGCCAAAGATGACGCCAAAAGCGTCATCTTTTTTCTTAAATCTCAATCATTTCAAAATCTTCTTTAGACGCGCCGCAATCCGGACAAAACCAATTCTCCGGGACTTCTTCCCAAAAAGTTCCGGGAGCAATACCATCTTCGGGCCAGCCTTTTTCTTCGTCATAAATAAATCCACAGATGACGCACATATATTTTCGATAAGATTTCATTGGATAAAATTAGAGTAAGTTTGGTGTAGATTATACTCTTAGCCTTTGCCTAAATGCAATTTAGGCAGAGGCTTTTTATCCTGGAATTGTCGCAACAATGGGGCCTGATGTCGCAATGCAGCCAGAACTTGAGCATGAAGCTGTGTACATGCCCTCGTCTGAGTTAGAGAATATCACCTGGCCAACGCCAGAACAGTGTAGCTGACGGATTTGTATTCTAGTGGGGTAGCCTCGAGTGGGATTTTTTGTGTAATATAGATCAGATAACGCCTTGATGGTCTCTGGACTAAAATGATAACTTTGGTTTGGTTGTAGCTCAATGAGAGGATTTTGATCTACAGTGATTGTGACATAAGGGAAATCATCACTGCAATCTAACGTGTTGGTTTGACATGCAGAGATCATGAGAGCTTTGGTAGCTTCATGTTGCAATATACAAGTTTTCTCGGGGTCTGAGTCTGGCGGGACAAGTTGGAATACAAAATTTCCCCCGGATGAAAATGGCTGTATCATTGATGTAGCCTCATATCCTGCTATGACAGTTGTACATAAAGAACATAACAGCAATGGTAAGATAGATTTCAGTTTGCTAAGTGGTTTTGTTTTTATTCTTTTCATTTTTGACATTCTCTGTTTACGATTAACTGCCAGTCATTATCCAGCCTTGGCTACCGGAACTATTTTCAGCAATTACTCTAGTGTTTCCGCCATGTATCTCTTCTCCGCCAAGTTTACATAAAATTGGCGACTGGTATTCTTTTTTTCTCAAAGATTCTGGTGGTATTCTTTTTGTGTTATAGGGGGAATTCATGCGCATTTTTTTAGAACAATCCTGGTTATTGAAAGAGTAAGGGAATGTTTATGATTAATCAATATAGCGACTGCTAGCCCCAAGTTTCTAGCAGTCAGTCTCAGGTGTATTTTTATCGCACTCGCACATAATCAGGTAATCCCTGATGGTAAGGAGGGTAAGCTTCTCCTTGAATTAGAGGCAGGAGATAACGTCGACAAGCCTCTGTAATGCCAAAGCCATCGGATGTGATAAACTCCTGAGGCATTTTCTTTTCTTGGTTTGCGACATCGCTTAATGCTACATGCCCAATCGACCATTGATAAGGCGAATCACTTTCACGAATCACAACAGGCATGATGGCATTTTTTCCTTGAATCGCAAACTCTACAGCGGCTTGCCCTAAAGCATACGCTTGATCAACATCGACTTGGGATGCGATATGGCGCGCTGAGCGTTGTAGGTAGTCTGCAACAGCCCAATGGTATTTGTATTTTAACTCTTGCTTAATCAAGCTTGCGAGTACTGGTGCGACGCCACCGAGTTGTGCGTGCCCAAATGCATCTTTCAATCCTGCATCACTTAAAAATTGATCTTGTTCGTTTTTAATGCCTTCAGATGCGATAATGACACAATAACCGCATTGTTCTACTGTTTCTTTGACGCGTGCGAGAAAGCGTGTCGGATTAAATCGAACTTCTGGAAATAAGATAATATGAGGAGGAAGATCTGTGTTTTGAGCCGCAAGTCCTGAAGCTGCCGCAATCCATCCTGCATGTCGACCCATCACTTCTAAAATAAAGACTTTAGTCGAGGACTCTGCCATAGACGCGACATCTAAGCCTGCTTCTAGTGTTGAAATGGCAACATATTTTGCCACAGAACCAAATCCTGGACAGACGTCTGTGAAAGGCAGATCGTTGTCGATGGTTTTGGGAATACCGATGCATGTAATCGGATAGCCCATCGCTTGACTCATTGTTGCAACTTTATGTGCGGTGTCTTGAGAGTCGCCGCCACCATTATAAAAAAAATAACCGATATCATGTGTCTTGAACACTTTGATTAAGCGCTCGAATTCGTCTCCATCATTTTTTAATTTATGTCGACATGAGCCGAAAGCCCCAGCAGGTGTGTGTAACAATTTGGCAATTGTGGCATCGTCTTGTGTTGAGGTATCGATGAGTTGATTGTTCAATGCGCCAATAATGCCTGACTTTGCAGCATATACTTTGCCAATTTTATCGGGATGTTTACGTGCTGTTTGAATTACAGCACAAGCAGAAGCGTTGATTACAGCGGTCACGCCACCAGATTGCGCATAAATTGCATGTTTTACTGACATGAGGATCTCCATTCTAAAAGTCTATCAATTTGTGTCATGCAGGCTTGAAATGTTTGTGTTAATGTTTCTGAATGCGTCTGCTGTTTTGCACAAATTTCAATAGAGTGTATGTGCTTTTGTAGAGATGGTAAACCTAAAAAACAGCATGCACCATGAATTTTATGTGCAATGCATTCAAGATCAGAAAACTTCCCACTCTTCATCGCTTGGACGAGTTCCGTACGGTTTTCTTTCAGCTCTTCGATAAAGGCAAGCATCAATTCGCGCGCGAGTGTTTCATTTCCTGACATTTTTTGAATACTGAGTGACCAATCAATCACAGGTTCTGGCGCGTTCGAAAGTGCTAAAAGAAGTTTTTCAAGAAACACTTTTTCATTGAGAGGCTTTTCTAATCGAAAGTCGATACCATTTTTTTTCAAATCAAAATAAGCCATATCTTCGCTACTGGCGCTGATGAGAAAAATAGGTGTGCGTTGATTAAGCATGGCTGTTTCTCGAATTTCTTGAGTCGCAGCAATCCCATCTAATTGAGGCATTTGTAAATCAAGCAGGATGGCGTCAAACGCTTTTTGTTGACAAAGAGAAACACTCTCTTGTCCATTACTGACTAAAGTTAAAAAAGAAATATCATTGAGCCACGAATAAAAAAGCATGCGATTGACGGGATTATCATCTGCAATCAGTAAGTGAGGCCGACGGTCTGCCAATTTTTGCCGTAATTGCGAAAGTGTGTTGTGATGATAGGTATCTGTCGAGGTGAACGTGTGAGTTGCATTCATGACTGATTCGATCACTTCCTGGATTTTTTGAATATTGGGTGGCTTCAATAAAAATCCTACAGCACCTAATGCGGTGTAGTTTGCAATAAAATGTTTAGACAAAAGAATCACAGGGATATTTTGTTGTTTTTGAATCAATGCTGCAATCGCTGTCTCTTGGCCTGGTGTAACACTGAGGAATGCAATATCAAATTGAGGTGATGACGCGTAGAGTTGCTCAAGTTTTGAATAACTGTTCATCGTAGTGGGGGTAATTTGAAAATATCCTAAGCCATGAGTGATTGCTTCGAGGTAAAGCGGATTTTCGTCATAGCAAAGTACAGAGAGATGACGGTAGGGGTGTGTGCGGTTTTTTTCAACCTCGTAAGCTGATAACTTATCTAATGTTAAATAAACATCAAATGTCGTGCCTTTATTGGGCTCACTTAACAATGTCAGTTTTCCTCGCATTTGTTCTGCAAGTTGTTTGCAAATGACGAGTCCTAGGCCTGACCCTCCATAACGCCGAAAAATATTAGCTCCTGCTTGCTGAAATGGATTAAATAGCATGGCTTGCTCGGCCGGTGAAATACCAATCCCTGTATCAATCACTGACAAACACAATGTATAGTGAGTGGTTGTTTCTTCTTCGATACGTGTTCGAACAATGATGTAGCCTGTTTCAGTAAATTTAATCGCATTATCGACTAAGTTACGAATAATTTGTTTCAGGCGGTTTGGGTCACCTAAAACCATCCTGGGGACGTTAATGTCCGTTGATGGGATGATATCGAGTCCCTTTTTATGTGCTTTGGGTGCGCTAAGCGCAAAAACCTCATCAATGCACGCACGGATGTCCAAAGGAATGGCATCAAGTTGTAATTTATTCGCATCAATTTTGGAGTAATCCAAGATATCGTTTAATGTATTAATAAGTGTTTGCGCTGAGCTACGTATTGTTTTGATATAATCATGTTCTAGCGGCTTAAGTGAGCTTTCTAACAAAAGATCAGCAAAGCCGATAATGCCATTCACAGGCGTTCGAATCTCATGGCTTAAGTTTGCAATAAATGCTGATTTTTGCTGATATTTTTCTTCGGAAACGCGCTTATCTAAAAGAAGCTGAATATTTTTTTCCTCTAATAGTTCATGACTTTCTTGAAGCTCTTGGATTGCGGTCTCAATGTGTTGATTGCTTTCTTCAACAGTTTTTAAATATTTTTCTTGAAGGTATAAGCAGCCTTTTTCAATGATTTCGAATTCATTGGTACTTGTATCATTGATGGTCGCATCAAATTTATTATTTAAGATTTGCGCCATGGTTTGCTCAAGTTTTTGAATAGGACGGTAAATAGACTTGGTTAAAAAATGATGGATGATGAGACCAATTAATAGCGCAAGACCAATCACTAAGCTTGAGATAATCCCCATTTTGTACTGCTCTATCCATAGCGGTGTGGTGTCTAATGACATCGAGATCCAGCCAATCGTATGATCAACTTTTTTATGATGAAAGCGAATATAAGTGTGTGTTGGGTACAAATTAAATTGTGTCACACGGATAGGCGCTACCATACGTATGCTGTAGCGACTGGATGGGTCACTAGTGATAACTTTCCCAGTGAACTTCGTTAATGTCATCGGTTTTTCGCCGCGATATGCAAGGAGATGCCCTTTAGCATCAAAGAAAGCAACCGAGTGCACCTCCTGATTGACGATAGAGGCATCAATCAGTGCTTGCAGCGTCTGTGTGTCATTTTGTAATAAAGCAAATTGCGCAACAGGCAAAAGTTGTCGAATATACGCATCGGCGAGATGTTCGATACGTTGTTGTCGCTCGTTCGTGAGCTCGATGTTATAAAACAAGAGAAATACAAAAGCGACAACCATCATCGGGAGAATAGTAATCACTCTTAAAAGTGTTTTGATACTAAGATTTTTCATCAAGCTCTCGGCGGATTTGGGATGGACTAGGCTCTCGAAGATGAGCTATTATATGTGGTTGTTCATCGAACGTAAATGGAGTCCACATGCGCGTAAAAACGCGATTTGCCCCGAGTCCTACAGGTTTTTTACACGTAGGGGGGGTCCGTACCGCTTTATATTCATGGTTATTTGCCAGACATCACCATGGTGAATTTATTTTGAGAATAGAAGACACCGATGAGACGCGTTCGAGCTCTGAGTCTGTCGAAGCAATTTTATCAGGCATGTCCTGGCTTGGACTTTCTTGGGATGAAGGTCCTTTTTATCAAACTGATCGCTATCCACGCTATCGTGCGCTCGCTCAACAGTTGCTAGAAGAGGGTAAAGCTTATTATTGTACTTGCTCTAAAGAGCGCCTAGAAGGCTTACGTGATAAGCAGATGCAGGCAAAAGAAAAACCACGCTATGACGGTCATTGTCGAGAAAAGCATCTCGAGGTTTTACCTCATGACTCTTATGTGATTCGTTTTAAAAATCCAACGACAGGCTCCGTGAATTTTACCGATCAGGTGTACGGTGATATTGAAGTTCAAAACTCGGAATTAGACGATCTGATTTTAATTCGTTCAGATGGTAATCCAACGTATAATTACGCTGTTGTGGTAGACGATTGGGATATGCAAATTACACACGTAATCCGCGGTGATGACCATTTAAGTAACACGCCGAGACAAATTAATCTATACCATGCATTTAATGCTCCTGTACCGCTTTTTGCGCATTTACCGATGATTTTAGGTGAGGATGGGAAACGTCTTTCTAAAAGACATGGTGCGGTGAGTGTCTTACAATTCAAAGAAATGGGCATCTTACCTCAAGCGCTTTTAAATTACTTGGTGCGTTTAGGTTGGTCGCATCAAGATCAGGAAATTTTTAGTTTAGATGAAATGATTCGTTTATTTGATTTAAACCATGTCAGTCGGGGTGTATCAAGCTTTAATTATGATAAGCTTTTTTGGTTAAATCAACATTATCAAAAAACCTCATCACCCGAAGAAGTTGCGCAAGCATTACAAGTGTGTTTTGACCAAGCTCAAATCGATACAACTCAAGGACCATCGCTTGTTGAGCTCGTCAAATTACAAGCAGAGCGGTATAAGACGCTGGTCGATATCATGAAAAACAGTCTTTATTTTTACCAAAATGAGCTGACTTATGATGATGAGGCAATCAAAAAGCACTTCACGCAGACTGCTCGCCAACCCTTAATGAGGTTACTAGAAGCTTTGACTGCACTGACAGATTGGAATACAGTCGCGATTCATCATGAAATTGACGCGATTTGTAAAACCTTTGAGTTAGGTATGGGCAAAATAGCACAACCACTCCGTATTGCGGTGACAGGGGGAACTTCTTCGCCTTCTATCGACCAAACATTGATGCTGATTGGTCGTGATCGTAGCTTGGTAAGGCTCAAATATTTTTTAGAAAAATTTTGAGATCATACATAGCTAAACCCTAATTTTTTAACCCGCTCATTCAATTGTAATAAGGTTGCTCAGCTAGGTGAGTGACCTTATTAATCTTGCATAATCTTGGATTTTAGAGTCTGCTGTTACTTTTGATCGATGGTACTGGTCGAATTTCACCTTTTACTGCCCGCAAAAATGTTGATTTATCGATCTCAGTATGAATTTTGGAGTACTTTGAGTCTATGATGGGTAATTTTTTGAGTTTAAAGGCTTGTCTCATGAGACAAGCCTTTAAACTTGAAGGAGTTAGATCACGCTGGCGGCGTTGCTCGCCCATCGCTGGCGCCTGCTGGTAGTCCTGAGATACCACCTGGGCAGAAGGTAATTTGATAACTTGTGTTTAGTTGTGTTGAACCATCCGTATTACATTGGAAAGAACTTGCAGTGTCGTCAAATTGATAAACATAAGTTGTCGGACATGCATTTTTTAACCAGGTAACGGCTTTTTCAATCGTATAGTTGACCGTTGCTTGGCTTGGTGTGTTGGTTGTCCAAAGCGGGTTATTGCCTGTGCCTGGCCAATTCGCACTGCCACCACCGCAAGAGGTGTTTGGTGTAGTCATCGTCCAGTCGATACATCCGCAACAAGCTTGATATTCTGCGTTTGTTAAGTTGTTAAGGTTGCATGAATTAGCTGAGCCTAAATCTTTATCATAAACACAACCTATCATGACGGTATAGTTGTAGGGAGGACCATAAGCCACAGTAGATGTACTCGTAATGGGTGTGCCCATACCATAAGTGCTATAAAGGTTTTGAGAGCCCCATCTTTCTGCACTATGATAGCCTATATAATTTGATAGGGTAGAAAAGGCCAGAAAATCACCCAGTCTGCGGTTGATTTTGCTCGGATTAGCGGGTGGCTCTACATCGTACGCCATACCGCATAGCTGAGGAAGTGTCGATGTTGCACAAGCACTATCACTCCCAGGCGTGACCCAATAAAAATCGCTGTTAACATTCGGAATGCCTGTAAGTGATGAGCTTGGGTCAAACGTCCAAGGGCAGCCTGCCAGCAAAGAGCTTGTTTGTGGCTGAATCAGCGCACCGGCTCCCGTACAAGTGTAGACATTATTGGGATTGCCTGGTGTAGATGAGCCGACTTGGTTTGTGCCTCGTGGACCAAACGCTTTCATTTCGACAGGAACATTCATTCCATTGATGATGGATACATCATAAACACCATCAGCCCCGGCTGTTGGCATGATTGTTTGCTCAATTTTTGTGTATGGCGGTAATGGCATTGATAGAGTGTTTGTTCCTGAAACACAAGTGGCGGAGTTATTGAGTGTTGCACAAGTCCCTGTTGCGCACACAAATTGATTATCAGTCATGGTGCATCCTGTGCGAGGCCATAATGCGCCATTGATATATTCGCTGAAAGCTATGTCAATGGTACTTGGCGCTTGATTAGGTACTTGTGCTGGTAAATGATACGCTGAAGGTGGTGCTCCATTAGGATTGTCACTGAGATTGGGATCTGGTGTTGCGTTTGCACTTGTTCCTGCTGCATTACCAATCCCATACCACACATCAAAGTTACATTGGTTTACAAAATAAAAATGGTGTGAGGCTTGTTGATTTGTTTTCACTGTTGTAGCAGTGGTTGTTGCACTGACCTCGTTACCCCCGACAGGTGAGGTGGGCGTCACGCTTGCTTTGAGTGTTAGACTTGCAGTTGAAGAAGGAATCACCGATGCGGTTACATCACAGTGGTCACCTGCGGCAATAGTATTCTGTGAGCATTGGTCATAAGTATCATTTGTTGTCACTGTCGCAGAACCGCTTGTGAGAGTTAAATTAACGTTTCCTAGGACAATGCTCTGGGAGGCGCATTCGTTAGTGACTCTAAATTTTACGACATTGTCTGCGTACACATAAGTGCTTGTCGGCAACTGTAAAATAGGGGAGATGCTTAAACTTGTACATGAACTACTGCTATGTTGAATTGAAAATCTTTTTTGCGGGGCTTGAGATGCTTCTGCACAAGTAACCGCTGCTGTTAGCGTTGCAGAGTCGGTTGTGACAAGGTTAGTAAGTTGTCCATAAAGATAGCAGCTATCTGAAGGGTTGATTGACACTTTCTGTGCTGATGAGCCACAAGTATTGGGTTGAGAGCTCGCTATGACGCTTCCTGCATCTCCAGGGCTTACTGTAAAGCCCGTGCCAGTAGCATAACAATTAGTTAATGGTGTGTTCCCTGTGTTAGTAAATTTTGCTGTGACAAATGGCGCTTCATTATCATAAAAAATACTAGGGAAAGGGCTTGGTTGAGTGAAGCTTCCGTTAAATCCGATGACAGGCTCTGTGACAGAGGAGGCAACCGTTGGGCTGGATACGGCTTGAGCACAATGCATGGTTGATGTGAGTGTAAAATTTCCTGTTCGATACGGGCTTGCTAATTGTCCTGTGACAGTGCAAGAGTTTCCTGGTGCTTGTGTTGTGAGACTAATGGGGTGTTCGAAAGTTCCACAGCTATCAGGGCCAGTAACAGTGAGTGTCGCTATTGAGGGGGGGGACAAAACAAATCTATTTTCCCCATTGCTATCCCCTACATAACAATTCGTGAGTTCGTTGGGGCCTGTGTTTGTAAAGACTGCTGAGAAAGGGTAAGTTCCCGTCGGCGCGATGGATGGGGGAAAGTTTGGAATCATGCCGGAAAGATTATATTCGGGTTGTAGCCCTGTCGATACTGCCGTTAAAGTGAGAGGAATGCGATTATTGTCATAGCCGTAAGTCAAGTGAACTGTTGTTGTGCCTGATACAGTCGGGCGATTTCTCAAAGTGATTTTGCACTCTTTTCCAAGAGCGAGTCGTTTATTATTGCATTGGTCGTCGATGGAAATTCCTGGGCCATCAATTTGAAAATTAGTGATAATTGGGGTTGTTTGTGGTAGGTGAGATGTTAAAGTGACGGTGACACTTGACGTGTCGCCCAGACTTGTTTTTGGAAATCCAGTTGCAGGACTCATTGCCCAAGAAACCGGGTCGCTTGCAGCGTATGTGAGCGAAGTGGTAGAAAATATAAGTAGTAGCGAGAGGCGTCTGAGTGGCATAAGTAATCCCTGACTTGTATTTGTCATCCATCATAGCGGTCTACTTAATTGCTGTAAATATTTTATATTTACTCAGAGTGTAGGAGAAACATATGCAGCATAAATCTGCACTTATTTTTGCCCAAAATGATTGTTTAATGAAGGTTAAAGTGATTGCAAGTATGGCCGCGCTCAACGGGATATTCAATGCAATTAAAGTAAAATAACGCCAGGCTTGCTGTGGGAGCGTGCTTTGTAGCGCATGATATCGAAAAGTAAAAAAACGGTGAGCAACCAATGAAAAAATACTGGAGATGGCCTTCCCTGTGACGCTTGCAGCGATTATATTTACACTTGGATGTAAAAGCACAAGTGCTGTGAATATGCCTAAGTCGATGCCATAAGAGCATCCAGCCGTGATCAGGTATTTGATGAACATTCTGAAGGAGAGGGTGTTAGTTTTGCGACAGAGGTTGCTTCAATATTTTGATGTTCTATTTTTTTTGATAGACGCAAATGTAGAGGATATTTTGATACCGCATTGATATCATAATTTAGAAAAGCCAGAATGAGTTGTAATCCCATGAGTGTCGGGAGTGTAGCGAGCATAATCGTGCCGGTTGGTGTTTGAGTATGCTGTTGCGCATTAGAATACCACTGCATAGCGCCAAAAATAGTACCGAAAAGAAATAAACCGAGACCGATTGGTAATTCTAATGAAGCAATCGACATGTTTCTTAGATAGTAATTATAAAAAATTCGTTTAAAAAAATTCTTTATGTTTTTGATTAAAAATTCGCCAGCAACTTGTCGAATCTTGAGATTGCTGATTTCATCTCCGTAGCTTGCGTCTAGTGGAACATCAAAAACAACGGCGCGCAACGTATTGAGTCGAAATAACATGTCTGATTCAAAAAAATAGCGTTTGCTAATTTTATCAAAAGGTAGATGACTTGCGACATTTGCATGAATCGCAGTAAATCCATTTGTTGGGTCAAAAATATCCCAGTAACCACTAGAAAGTTTAGTTAAAAAAGATAAAACAGCGTTACCAAACATCCTAATTTTGGGCATCGCGCTTAGTTTTTCTAGATTATAAAAACGATTACCTTTAGTATAATCCGCTATTTTATCGACAATAGGTTGAATCAGTTGCCCGATAAACTTAGGATCCATCTGCCCGTCACCATCAATTTTTACAATGATCGTGGCTCCTTCTAAAAGAGCTTGCTGATAGCCTCGCATAACGGCGCCACCCACTCCTAAATTGATGGAGTTTTTGATTACCTTCATTCGAGGATCATTGATATGATGAAGTGCGTAATTACCGCTTTGCTCAGGGCAGCAATCATCAACAAGATAGATATAATCGACCTCAGGCCCGATAGCCTCAACAACCCCTAATATGTGTGCCTTCACCTTATAACAGGGTATGACAACAGCAATTTTCATGTTGTTAACTGTGTTGTCCATTAATGCTCACCTCTAAATTATTTTTTGCCATATCAAAGTTTGGTTGAAGTTCAAGCGCTTTTCGACAGGCAACCTCTGCTCTTTGGAAATCATGTAATTGATTATATGCTGCACATATGTTGTTATACGGTATGGCAGACTTAGGGTTTAGCGCGATTGCCTTTTTGCTTATTTTAATCGCCTTGTCATAATTTTTTTGAGCATAGTATTGTGCGCTTAATTCAATATAAACCTCAAGTGAAGGCATCAATTTTGCTTTATGAGTTAAAAAAGTAGTTTGGCTTATTGCGTCACCATACTTCAGATAGATGAGGCTTTTTGTCAAATTATTTTTGACTACATCAAGATTAGGGTCGATTGATATTGCTTTTTGGCAGGCTATTTTTGCCTTTTCATATTGACGAAACTTATTGTGGATTGCACAGATATTATTGTAAGCAATCGCTAATTGAGGGTCTAGAAGAAGTGCTTTTTCAGAGGCTTTGAGGGCAGCTAAGTACTGACGCTGCTCAAAAAAAGCATTGCTGAGTGTGATAAGAGAGTCAGGTGAACGAGGCATATGTGTTTTTTCTAAGGCTTCGCTAATCAAATCTAAGCGGTGGTCAGCGTAATACTTATATTTTTTGACTAAAGTATCTTCTGGTACTAGTCGAAGCGCTGTTTCTACTGCCTGGCTGAGTTTGCTCCAATTTTCCTCTTCCCAATATAGCTGCATGAGTCTATGATGCGCATCGATGCTGCCTGGGCTTAACGATAAGACTTTGTTGAGTGCCTGCTCTGCTAAAGCAGGTTGCTCTGCGCGATGATGGTCTGCGTAGTAAATATAGACATCGGGGGCATCAGGGCGATATTTTAATGCTTTTTCGAAATAGGCATCGGCTTCTTTGTTGAGTCCTAAAGCATCGTTGACGATGCCAAGATTGATCATCAATGTAAAATAATAAGGCGTTAGCTTTTTGGCCTCTAAAAAATATTTTTTAGCCTGAACAAGATCGCCTCTAGACATCAGTGCAAGGCCATAAGACATCAATCCTCGGCCATTTTTAGGGCTTTTTAGTGTGACATCTTTCCAAAGTGTTTCTTCTGTCGACCAGACTTTATTACGCTGGTAAGTGCCATAAGAAAAAGCACTCAAAATCAGACATATCGAAAGTACAGTGAGAGGTATAAGTGATTCATTTTTTTGTTGCTGGAGTTTATCGAGCAGAAACGAGTAGGGTATAAAACAAAACGTGATTACTAGTCCTATCAGTGGAAAAAATAATCGGTGGTCATTCATTACTTCAGCTAAAGGGATGACGCTCGATACAGGAAGGAGCGCAATAAAAAACCAGAGAAGACCAAAAGCAATTGGGCGAGTACGTTGCTTTTTTGATGTAAAAAACGCAACACTGAGTGCGCCTAAAATAAACAAAACTCCTACAAAAAACCGGTCGTCAATGGCGCTTGCTAACGTTGACCAATCTGTATCGGCACTCAATTGAAGTGGTAGGAAAAAAGTAAAAAAATAGTGAACCATGACAAACGGCTGGGTAATCATGTATTGATAAACAGAAGTACCACCAGGATTATAGGAAGGGGGTTCCATACTTTGAATGAAATAAAACAAAGCCAAACCGAATCCCCACAATAGACCGGTTGACCGAAGTAATGCAAGCCAAGTTTGTTTTGCTGTACTAGGTTGAAAAAGTGTACTAAGCGCTTGTTGTTTTTCAAATAAAAGCACGTACAAAAAAGCAAGGGCAGGAAAAACAATTGCCGTTTGTTTAAATAAACAGGCAATGAACCAGGGAATAAGACACAGGCCCCATTTACGCAGACGAGGCCATCCTACAAATGTAACCAAAGCAATGATAATCCAGCATGTTGACATTGAGTCAGAACGCGCTGAGATGTAGTTAATAGTTTCTGCATTGACAGTATGTACACCATACAATGTCATACCAAACAAAGCAAAAAAAGGATTCCAAGGGCTTTCAATGGTGCGATCTGCGATTTTGCATAAAAAGAAAAAAAGGAACACGCATTGCACTAAAAACCAAGCAAACATAGAAACATGAAACCAAAATGGGCGAGTAATGTCTTTTTCAACGGCATAGTCTAGAGCGAGTGTCGTTGACACAAGAGGGCGGTAATGTTGGTTTTCCGGAAATGAGCTGCTAAGCGTTGCATCTTGAAAAAATCGAGGGATATTTTCTAAACTTCGAATATAAATGTTATTTTGAGCAACATGAGCATCATCAAAGTGGAACTGATTATGAAAATGATTGCTATAGGTGATTGATATGAGGATGAGCGCAAGTGAAAACAGCAGATAAAGTAATTTTCTGGAGACACGAAGCGTTTGAGTCATACATCTTCCCTGAGTGCAATACGGTCAGCTAATTTTCGCAAAGTGTAGCAAATGTTTTAGTTTAACTCTAGCGTGTTTTTCTGATATTGTAATGGCAGTTTTTTTTTGAATTTAGGAAAATGCAATGCAGTTGAATCGAGGGCTTCCCTCACTCTTAGCCGGTGTGATTGTTTGCTCCGTTTCGGTCATGCTGCTCTCTTTGTATTATGGTTGGCTCGATCCATTTTTTTGGGCGGCTCAGCATGCTCATGTGCAGGGAGTCGATTACTTTGCACTACCTAAGTCTTTTTTAAATCTGCTGGAGCATCGGAGCCCTTACGATAGCTGGCAAGGTGTGGCTTATGGACCTTACGCGACTTGGTATTTGGCGCATCCTTTGTTCACAGTTTTAGTGATGCCATTTTTTGCATTTTCCCCCCCTTGGTTGAGTTATGTTGCTTTTGTGTTTTTTTCTTTGTTACTTATGATTTACTGTGCTTGTTTGTATGCAAAACATGCGGTAGATCGTGAGGGTATTTACTATTATGCCTTCTTCTTGTTGGCTTTCCCAGTGTACTGGATGTTTTATGTGGGGAATATGCATGCTCCTTTGGTGCTTTCTCTCGCTTTGATTTTGCTTGCGTTATACGAGCTTGCTTACGCTCCAGAGACTTCTCAATTTTCCCATCGAAAATTATTATTAGGATTACTCATATCATTTTTCACAAAGCCTGTAGTGATTCTTTTACTTCCAGCGCTGTTGATTGTGCGGGAAACACGCAGGACAACGCTTATCGCACTTGCGCTTTATGCGTTAGGTTCTTTCGCTGTACTTGCTCTTCCCTGGATAAACCCAGAAAGCTTGGGCTGGGTAAAACGTTTTTTTGTGATGTTTGACATACATTATATAAAAGATAATATGAATATTTATAAAAATCAGTTTGTATTGACTCCTGAGATGAAGGACAACATCATTCATTGGTTAAACTTGATTGCTCAATCCGGATACCGTTTTAATCATATTGACAACTTCTCTTTTCCAGTATTTTTAGACGGTCTTTTGGGCAAAGAGTTACCCGGATACATTTACTTTCTTCCTCTGGGCTTTTGCCAGTTGTTAGCGTTGAGTTTGTTTGCTGCTCGAGAGAAACAAGAGCGTCTTAATTTGTTGTTGTGGCTGACGTTGCTGAATTCAACGAGTTATTTCTTATCTTATAATACAATTTGGGAGTATCAGTATGCATCGATGCTTCCTGTTGTGGCGATGCTATTTCGTCTTCGTAAAACAACCTTTGTTTCGCCGCTAATCATGCAGGTTATGCTTTTTTCTAGCTTGTTTTATTATCTGCCAAGTTTTTACTGGATGTTGGATAAAAGCCATATCGATAATGCTTTCATTTCCATGGTTCGCGTGAGTCGAGAAATGGCAACTGTAATCTTATATATGCTGATAAGTTCGGGATTTGCCCGGCATATCGTCCAGATACTCAAGCAAATAAATTGGCTGGAGCCTGTACCCTCTTCTTTTAAAAAGGTCTCTTAAAATATGTTGAATCATCTTGCTGATTTTTTTCTCCCCGTTGCGCATATTTGGGTGATATTAAGTTTATTATTATGCTTTTTATTATGGATTGGCCGTGCTTTTTTTATGCAATCTCTCTGTCTCGTGCTGCTTGACATGATAGTGAATGTTGCATTGAAAGGGACGTTCAAAATTCCTTTAAACGGATGGTTGCACGGAGGTTATGCTTTTCCGAGTGGACATATGCAAATTACAACCGTATTTTACGGATGGCTTGCATTACACGTGCCGTCAGTTGTTTTCAGAGGGTTGATGCTTGTGTTGTGTATTGGCGAGGGTTTTGGTTTGATACATTACGACTATCATAATCTGAAAGATGTGATTGCCGGTTTTATATCAGCACTGCTGTTGATTGGGTTATATCGTGGTACACTCGGGTTTTTTAGGCAGGCTACACCTTGGGTTCTGGTTTGTTTTTCAACCCTATGTATGGCATATAATGCCCTATGCTATCAACATGCAACACCTTCTCATGCAGTGCAATCATACGAGCTTTTGCTCCTGGTATTGTTGTGTGAACGTGTTTTATCTAGAAATGGCAGAAAAACTCAGGATTGGGATCCTATTCATTCTATTAAGGTTAGTTTTTTATGATGTTATGTTTGGATGTGGGAAATTCACATGTGTACGGTGGGGTTTTCAAAGATCAGGAAATTGTGTTGCGTTTTCGACACACTTCGGGAAATGCGACCTCTGATGAATTAGGGATTTTTCTGAAAACAGTTCTACGTGAAAATAAATTATTGCCTGAGGAGGTCTCTCGCATTGGGATTTGCTCTGTTGTGCCTCAACTAGACTATTCTTTGCGTGCAGCATGTATCAAATATTTTTCTATAGAGCCATTTTTTCTGCAGTCTGGTGTAAAAACTGGGTTAAACATTAAGTATCGAAATCCTGGTGATGTAGGGGCAGATAGGATAGCCAATGCGATTGCGGGAATTTCTTTATTTCCGGGTCATCCTTTAGTGATTATTGATTTTGGGACGGCGACAACGTTTTGCGTGATTGATGAAAAGCGCACTTACTTGGGTGGCTCGATTTTACCTGGCCTACGTTTATCAATGGAAGCCTTATCTCACAATACGGCAAAGCTGCCTTCCGTTGATCTCCTTCGAGTGGATGAGGTGATTGGGCGCTCTACAATAGAGAGTATACAGTCAGGACTTTATTTCGGTGCCTTAGGTGCAGCAAGAGAAATTGTGAGTCGAGTTAAGACAACCGTCTTTAAAGATCAAAAAATACGAGTTCTTGCAACGGGTGGATTTGCGCCTTTTTTTGAGCATGAGCAATTGTACGATCATTTACTTCCTGACTTGGTGCTCCAGGGAATTAAGATAGCGATGGAGTTAAATCATTTACCAGACGAGCGCCTGCGTTAAGAATATTTCGACAGTCTTTGAGTTCGATTTGATATTTAATTCTACCATTGAGTTGTCTAAATTCTCTCATTAAATACTCACTCCGCAGATGACAAAAAATCTGTCATCTACGGAGAAATACTAAATCCGCTTTGATCTCGAAGTTTTTCGTAAGTCCTGTATTAAGCTAGCGCTGTAGATACATCCCTTATATACACAACCATTCCACTCGGTTAGAAAAAACTCTTGCTCCTGAGTAGACGTCAGAAAAACCTTCACACAGTGCCATTGACATATAGATTCAAGAAGATTTTTCAGAAAAATCATGCTTTTTTCTTGACGATCTTGTGTTTTAACTCCTATAGTGTAATTAAGTGGTAAAAATATTCATAAAAGTGGCATTAAGTGGGAAAGTTTCCCGAAAGAGGACGGTATGTTTCGAGGCATCAACGCACTCACAATCGATGGAAAAGGTCGATTTGCTATCCCGACTCGGTATCGAGAGGGATTAGGCGAGCATGTTGTTGTGACCATTGATACAGAAGAGCCTTGCTTATTGCTTTATCCTGCTCACGTTTGGCAAGTCATTGAAGATAATCTACAGCGACTACCTAGCTTTAATGCACAAGCGAGACGCATTCAACGCTTGCTGATTGGTCACGCAACAGACATGAGTTGTGATGGTAATAATCGTCTCTTGCTTCCGCAGTTATTACGTGATTATGCAAAACTTGATAAACAAATTGTGATGATAGGACAAGGTAATAAGTTTGAACTTTGGGATGAAGAGAATTGGCAAACACGCCGTACAGCGTGGCTGAACGAAGAAACACCGGCTGATTTAGGTTTGCCGGATGAAATGAAAACCTTTTTCTTATAACGAGGCGATTATGAACAGAGGACATGCATCCGTTCTCTTACAAGAGTCGATAACAGGACTCAATATTGTCCCAAACGGGGTATATATCGACGGCACATTTGGACGTGGTGGTCACGCACAGGCGATTTTAGATCATCTCAATGAAGACGGTCGTTTGATTGCTTTTGATAAAGATCTTGAAGCGGTTGCTCATGCTAAAGCGCATTTTGAAAACGATAAGCGCTTTTTAATGATTCATGATTCATTTTTAAATATGGAGTCTGTTGCTAAAGATCACGACGTATTTGAGAGAGTTGATGGTGTTTTATTAGATCTAGGTGTGTCCTCACCACAATTAGATGATGCAGAACGGGGATTTAGCTTTCAAAAAGATGGTCCTTTAGATATGCGAATGAATCGCGAGCAAGCACTGGATGCTGCAGTTTTTGTTAATCAAGCCTCTGTTCAAGAGATGGCGGATGTCTTTAAACGATATGGCGAAGAACGTTTTGCTCTGAGAATTGCTCGCGCAATTGAAAGAGAGCGCGCAGTTGAACCTATCATGACGACTGCACGCTTAGCTGAAATTGTTAAAGCTGCCAATCCTAAATGGGAGCGTCATAAGCATCCTGCAACACGTGTTTTTCAAGCAATTCGTATTTATGTGAATCATGAATTAGATGATTTAGTTGAAGGCCTTCGTGCCGCTGTCCATGTGTTAGGTAAGAAAGGTCGTCTTGTTGTAATTAGCTTTCATTCGCTAGAAGACCGATTGGTCAAACGGTTTATGAAAGTTGAGGAGCAAGGAGTGGAGTTACCAAGAGGGTTGCCTGTGAGTGTAGATACATGCTTGCAGACATTTAAAAGAATTGGAAAAGCCATTAAACCAAGCGAAA
>CAYYEZ010000060.1:0-9044 GCA_964471225.1 uncultured Legionella sp.
GACTCAGTCTGATTGACCCTAATGCCAAAACATTTTTGCACGCAGAGATGGAAAAGTATTTTTTTGGCCAAGGTTCAGAGCCTCCAGCAGGTTACATCGAAAAAAAATCATAAAAAACACATATTTTCCCTTGACTCAGGAGCATTATCATCGTTTAATACAACCCGCTGGCCAGATAGCTCAGTCGGTAGAGCAAAGGACTGAAAATCCTTGTGTCGCTGGTTCGATTCCAGCTCTGGCCACCACATACTTGAAGTAAAAATCAGGGTATTATGTGATGAATATAAGAAAATTAGCACTACCCTTTTTTTTATTTTTCATCTCATCTAACCAATCGTGCTTCGCCTACCCTATTCCTAACTCTTTTCCCCCATTTCGTATTGCCGGAAATTTATACTATATAGGCAATGATGATTTAGCCAGTTATTTAGTAGTGACGCCTAAAGGAAACATTCTTATTAATAGTTCCCTTGAAGCGAATGTTCCAATGATTAAAGAAAGCATAGAAAAATTGGGCTTTAAATTCAGTGACACCAAATTTTTACTCATCAGCCACGCTCATCTTGATCATGCCGCGGGTAGTCAATTAATTAAGCAACAAACAAATGCACGCTATATGGTAATGGATACTGACGTACCTGAAATACAATCAGGTGGAAAATCAGATTTTAATTATAGCAATGACGAAAGCACACATTTTCCTGCAACAACAGTAGATAAAGTCCTCCATGATGGTGAGCAAATAAAATTAGGAGGAACTGTATTAACCGCGCATTTAACAGCAGGTCATACAAAAGGCTGCACGACTTGGAGCATCCAAGTGATCGATCACGGGAAGCCATATCAGGCGGTGATTGTCGGTAGCCTTAATGTTAATCCAGGCTACAAACTCATTAACAACGACGCATACCCTAATATTGCAGAAGACTATAAGCATGCGATAAAAACACTCAAATCATTGCCTTGTGATATTTTTCTAGGTGCACATGCCATTTATTTTGATTTGAATAAAAAATATCTCTCACTTGATCATAGTCTTATTAACCCTTTTGTTGATCCTGAAGGATATAAACAGCATATTGCCCAAAAAGAGCATGAGTTTTATATGGAGCTGAGAAAACAAAAATTAAGCGTATCAATCAAGCAGTAAGGAAATCTCCGGATAAGAATGGCATCGACGTCCTAATGTGCCATCTAATAGAGCTCTTGCATAACATAAGCATACTTCATTAAATCTATAGCGATTGTCTTTCCCCCGTCCCTCAAAAGCGGGAATCTATGGGCTCTTTCCCATTTCTGGGAGCACTTTCAATCAAGCCCATAATACCAATAAAAACTGACTTTTTACCACTCCATCAAGCCGGAGCGCATTGATATAAGCGAGGTTTTTTGCGTTCAAAAACCTACGCCTATATCAAATCAGGAGTGACCCGTTATTTTAATTAGGGTTTCACTGAAGAAGAGTTCTCTAAAGAACTTTCCAATTCTTTTGAAATATGTGCATTAATTCCAGCGCAAAATGCTTCAAGAGCGAG
Source organism: uncultured Legionella sp. (assembly GCA_964471225.1). Taxonomy (GTDB): domain Bacteria; phylum Pseudomonadota; class Gammaproteobacteria; order Legionellales; family Legionellaceae; genus JAGVJT01. The sequence goes on from CAYYEZ010000060.1 coordinate 1,536, forward strand.
CCCCTTATTTTGAGATTTATATTGATTAATAGATAAATGCATGTCATCTGCGGTATATGGTGTAATATTTCCTTCAGCAACCATTGTGTCGATATAGTTATGCATGAAAGTAACTGTGGCTTCATGTTGACTTGGTGTTAGCTTAAATATACTTTTTTCCATTGTCTGCTCTCTGAAATAAAAAAGAAGCATTTTAAATTTAAAACATTAAGTAAACATTAAGTCTCTTAAAGATACTTTTTACATAAAATAATCTATATTTTTGATTAAATTTACCCCTTCCATGTACAATATATGTCTAAATTATCAGATAGGATAAATCTTCATGTTTTTCTCAGGCTCTCGTCTTAAACATACCAGCCGAACACCAGCAAAGCAAACCTCTTTTCCATTAGGTAGCGAAACAAGACCAACAAGCATTTATTTTCGTCCCAGAGAAGGACTGTCGATAGAGCGTTTAAGTATAGAAGAGGCTTTAGAAAAATTTGATATGGAGCAATGGACGCATACAATCTGGGATTATACGAAAGAAGAATTGAGATCGAAAGATCAGCTAGCACTCACAAAGCTAATAGAAGATTCTATTGCCACAGAAGAAAAAATGTTCATCGCGCCTATGAGAGAACCTTTCCCTGGATATGGTGCTTTCGCACGAGAAACTATTCCAGAGGGAAGCTGTATAGTGTACTCAGGCCATAAATCTGCTATTTTTTTTGATGACTCGTATATTACAGGATCAAGATTTGGATCCGAAAGAGTAACGTCACGCCATCATGGAAATATGGCACGCTTTTTAAATCATGCCTTCACTACAGAAAAATTCCATGAGCAGATCGAACTCCATTCGCAAACAGAGCTCACCGGTGACTCATTGGTTATGGCTAATTTCATTGTTCGTACAAAAAAAATTGGTAATACTACATTTTCTGTTTTGGTTGCGTTGCGAGAGATATCCCCAGGAGAACCTCTTTGCTGGAATTATGGTCTGCAGTATTTTCAGAGAAAAACTCTGTCTTCTCCATATTTATTGACCAAAACAGGTGCCATTGTTCCCCAAGATTGTTTTCACTGGAAAAATCCAATGGTTATTTTTCATGAGCCCGTCGGTGGCAAGTTTAGCCCAGTATCGGTTAGCGAACTTGTTGGAAATCAAAATATTTATGTTTTAACGCCTGAAGGCTCGTCGTATCTCACCTTGATTTACTACACATACTTTACACACGACCCGTCATTTAATGCGAGTATTCATCAACAACTTTATACGTTTATCATACGTCCTACTGAGCCAAACCCAGATGTGAAATTCACCACAGAGCAACAAATGCAACAACTCACTTCATCTGTGTCAGATTCAGTACTAATGCGTGAATTATTAAAAGCAGAGTACAATGAAGATGAATGGGGTAAACTAGCATTCATTGAGGATGAGTTAGTTACTCGACCGAAAACGTCAACGTTCTTTATTTTTATTGGTGATAAGCAACGAAATGACATAATCCTTCACGAGCTCAAAGAGGCAAGAATTTCAGAAAAAGACATTCAAATAACTAATAAGAGCGAAATATTGCTGAGTAAAAGAGGGTTGTTTTCAACGGTACCTAATTGTAAAGCATATAATTTGGAGCGAGCCTCTAGTATTTATCAGCCGAAAGCACCATTCAAATGGTCAGGGAACGAAAAATGGCCGTCAGCTTCTTGCATATGGCTGGAGCTCAGCTCTGCAGAAGAAGATTTCGAGTTACTATCGAAATTAGCTAAACACATCAAGGGATTTTTGATTACTGATCGTGAAAAATCTGAAGTCTTAATTTCAAAAAATAAGGCGAGTGGCCATTATGTTCTAATGATTAAAGATGCAAGAGTGATTACAAGAAATAAAATATCTCCTTTTCAAATCGCGGTTGCAAGTTTAGGAGCTGCTGCAGAAAAAGACGAAGAAGAGGTCGTAGATGAACGCCAGACGCGACTGACTGCATAGTAATCGATCAGACTAACCTTGACGCGGGCTAGTCTTATGCGGATGAAAAAACCAACTAAGACATGCCCACAAAGTAACCTTTATTTAACTCCCCAAGAGAAGAAATGGTAACTCTAGGAGTACAATGAAGTCCTTGTTTTTTTACTGCTATGGAAATCGTATTTTCAAGCACATTAACCAATGATTTTCCTAACGCTGACTTCAGCGCTGCACGAGCCTCATTTTCCAGCCAATAAAGCTGTAGATAAACTTTAGTTGCTTTAGGATTATCTAAACCGATATATGAAAATGATTCTTGAACGAGCCCTGTATGAGCAAAATTTATATCTAAACCAGGAACAATTGCCAACGCTTCATGTACTTGTCTAAAAACGTCCCTAAAATCAATCAAATTCGCATCAATATTTTTTGAAATGGTGAGCGTTAACTGCGGCATATTCAGTCCCAATTGTTAAATAACCAGTGTATGCCAAATTAACATTCAAAATAAAGTGGTTTTTTGAGCACGATTTAAGAGTTAATTGTCAACAAACCGTAAGTAAGGTATCGTCTAATTTAGCATGACTGCATCATCAAATATCACTGTAATTAAAGGACCTCTCATTATGAGTACTAGTATAGAAACAACGCAACAAGAGAACACGCTCTCTCAATATAAAAAAAAAGAGAGCCATGACATGATAGGAAAACCTTATACATCTCCCAGTATTGTTCGGCTTGAGTTAGGTTGCATTGAGGGTGGGCTAACTCGTGTTATCGAAGTAACGAGCGGGATCATGTATAGCTAAAAGCTTATCTCCCGCTCAACTATCTTTAATTGCAACTTCCAGAAACTGCGCAAGCAGATAGGCTTGTCGCAAATTCATAATTATTATTTGCATCGTAGTTGATTGACCAAGCGAAGACCCCACCAATTCCAGGGTAAAAGTGCGGTGGAGTGTACGTTGCGCAATGTTGATGTGATGTCAAACAAGTTAATACATCTTTCGCAACAGCACGGTCTGCACAAGGTGCTCCATCGCAACTTCCAGAGCCATTTTTTACCGTATAACCAATAACGACCTGAGAAGGTGAAAGAAGAGAAGTATAAGGGTTAAACGGTGTTGGCCAATTCTCTAAAAGATCAGTCGAAAATGCAACAGCAGGATCAGCTGTTGATGTTAATGTCCCTGTCGTTGGATAACAGACTGAGTCAATTCCAAAAGCACAACCCGAATTATAGTTTTGAAATGCTACCCATGTCAGTGCAGGACGTATTTGCATAATCAGTGAGGCATAATTTCCCCAAACCGATGAAAAAGAAGCTGTTGCAGCGATATTAGGAATTTGAGGAACTAAAGTAATCATCTTTGAAGGTGAGCGTGCATGAAACTGATTGATAATCTTTGAAAGATAGTAAATATCGCATGCACTAGTGTAACTATTATCACTACATCCATTACCTGGATTAACAAATGAATTTGCAGCATTGAAACCAACCTCAATATCAAAATCAAACCCATCAAAACCATAAGTGTCAACAAGCGACACCATATTATTTACAAAGTCAGTTTGAAACGCACCTGGTGTAGATGCATGAGAAATAGCCGAGCTAAAATCAACCGTGGTATTTGGAACATTCGTTGATGCACCACCAATTGATAACAAAACCTTAATTCCACGATCATGTAGATTTTGTATATATGTGGCTAAATCAAACCCGCTGATGGCCTCCAAGTTAATCGTTCCGTACGAGGTTGTGCTGAATAAACCAAAAGCGATTAAAACGTGTGTGTAACCTGCTGTAGCAATCGCGCTTGCTGCAGGTGGCGTTTGCCAACCATATAAATACCCAATCATACGTCCGGCCGGCTGTTCTGGATTATTAGACCACGCAGCACCAGTTGGCGTAAAAACATCACTAGAACATGTGACTTTTTGACAAGCCTCAGGCGATTTATATCCAGAAGCACTCTCCGTCTGAAAACTCATACTTTTCATTCCTACTTTGCAAGCAGAATTAGCTGGATTTAAGAGAGAGTTCGAACATAAACGGTAACTTTTAGGATAGATTGTCGCACCAGGAAGCGGTGTCGACCAAGTACTTGTATAATCCGAAGGTCCTGAGCAATCAGTAGAATCATACCCAGTAAGTATAATATTAAGTATATCAATTGATGCCGAGCCAAAAGAAATATCTACAGGGAGAACAGGCGTTCCACAAGTTGCTGATAATCCATGGTTAGACAACAAAAGCTCATTCACAGAGCCAGCTTGCATATTTCCGTTACACATCGCGAACACAAAAGCAACGTAGAGATTTGTCCATTTTCTCATTTGATTCGTCCTTATTTATTCTTAAAGTTTCTTTAGTATAGAGATCTATTCTATATCATGAAGACAGAAAACTATCATCTAGAAGTTGATGATCTCGATTTATAAAAGAAGTAATGAATTTTTTGACATTTTATTGAAAGATACTCAAAATGCCAGAGGATCATATGGATGTGACACTTCATGATAAAAAAAATTTTTTGCCTTCTGGCGAGTGAGTTATTAGCAGTGCAAGTACAAGCTGCAAGCCCTATCTCATCCAATATAAATAACATCGTTGCGCTCACTGCAGGACCAGCTTGGTATCAAGCAGGAAAAACTCAGAGCATTCGTCTTCAACCTAACTTTGAAAATACGTACAGCGCTCATCAATCGACACAAACCTTAGTAAGCAGCGAACTTTTTTTAGGATTGGGACGTGATTTTCAGGACAAAGGATTCGGTGAAATAGGTATCGCGCTCGCTGTAACAAATAGCGCACAACTACAAGGACGAATATGGGAGACAGGTGATCCACAATTTGACAATTATGATTATCAATATCGTATCAAGCATCAACATGTGGCTGCAAAAGCGAAATGGCTTTGTTCAAATTGGACTAAATTTTTTTTCCCTTACCTTACCGCAAGTATCGGTGTCGCTCAAAATACAGCTTATCATTTCACACAAACCCCTTTACTTTATGAAGCGTTACCTATTGCAGGCTTTCAAAATCGCACACTCACGGCATTAACCTATGCTTTGGGTGCAGGTATTGATAAACAACTTAATACACACTGGCACGCTGGTGTAGGTTATCAAGTCAATTCATGGGGAAAATCAGCACTCGGACGCACCCCTACACAAACAACAAGTAGTGGACTCCAACTTTCAAACTTATATACACAACAATTAGAGTTTACTTTGAGCTATCTTTTATAGGGCAAGCTACCAATGAATGAACGACGTCATCAATTTCACCACCTAATTGCCATCCTATTTTTTGCTGTAGCAAGCACTTCTTTTTCTAGCACACCACTCCTCAATATCGCTCCGATCACACCCTTACCTTCGCAAATTTCAAATAATGGAACAAATATTGCAGTCATTTATGAGGTTAAAAATAACACACAAAATGCTTCTCTGATGCAATTCGTCATGACCCCCATCCCTGGTGTCACGCAAGTTGTAGACTCGACAGGAGTTTGTAATACAGCAACCACATCATCCTCTTGTTTGCTGTATTTGATCTTCAATGGTAGCCAAACGCCCCTATCACTTCAAGGAGGACCAATTCTCACAACAAGCTCGACAAGTACGCAACCTAGTCCAAGCAACAGTTTAAAATTCACCACAGCATCAGCAGATGCCGAAGTGAATAACGCATGGATTAGCGTTCTGATTGAACAAGATCCCGCACCAAGCGCTACAGGCACCCCACCCAATGATTTAACGACATATATCAAAAAAATTCAAAAGTTAGCGCCTAATTTACAACAATTCCATGTCCGAATTACACCCGCACCTTTCAAGACAGGCTCTCCTGCCTATCAACAATATGCTGATGTCGTGACGGCAATCCGAGCCGCGTACAGCACAACACCTCTTATTATTGGATTCCACCCGGACAACAGTATGACTCAGGACAGTTGTACTGGCTGGGGATGCGACCCCACAGCTTGTGCTCTGCCGCCGGCTCAATGGAGCTTGACACAACTTACCTGCATGCTAAACGCCAGTATTCAAACAATGAACGCCATTACAGCCCTCCTGCCTCCAGGAAAAGGTTTTGATACGTTTTCTATCGAGCAAAGTTACGTCGAGCCGGCAGAATCCTGCCCACTACCGTCCCCACCACCAGCGCAGCCACCGGCATGCCTGCAACAGATTAAAGCTTGCTTGTGCCCAGAAGGAACGCAAACACAAAATGGAACGCCCTGTCCAACCGTCAACTCCTATAGCTGCCTTACAGGCGTCACGCTCGCCTCACCAAGCGTCACATTTGGGGATGTATTGGGTAGTTACGGAAGCTCAGACTTGTATGGACCTACTGCATTGGATTTTGGCTACCCTCAATATTACAACTTAGGAAAAAAAATCATTTCTGACTACGATGCACTCATTTCAGGAGGATATTTCCCAAGCATGAGCACAACTTGCCAACCAGCACCTTACCCTAAACCACTTTATGTCGTCGACGTCGACACCCCAGGATCATACGCGCCAGAAATACCCTGCCACACACCAGGACAAGTAGATGCTGCCAATATCTATACGATTCCCAGTGCATCAGCACCCAATGTCGCATTGGCTAGTAATTATCTCGCATTTGTAATGACGCAATATCCGCCTATTCAAGAATCTATACCAACTAATGGTGCGACGGTTTACATTACATTATCTGGTGAGCCAAATATTTTAGGGGCACCAGGGTGGTCTTTAGCAAACCTATATCAGCTGAATTATAATCTAGGTATTAATTTTCTTTATCTTCAAAAACTGTATCCCAAACTCTTTCCGAATGGCATCCCAACGATGCAATACGCTATTTGGAATTTTGCGAGTATGTTGAATCAGATTTCACTTTAACACACTGAAATAGAGACTTTTTATTTCTTTTTGGAAGAGACATTGACAATCACGGGACTCGAAAAGCTATAGATAGCATCTGCATCCGTATAATCTATATTGGGATCTTTTTCTGAGTCTTGTGGAAAGATTTTTCTCTTTTTTTCATAAGCATCTCTGTTGCAGGAGAAATAGAAATGATAGTTAATCATTACTAGAGCTTTAGGGTTGATCTTGGCTATCGAAGCCCGTTCTAATTGTCGTTCACAAAATAATACTTGGTATACCGTGATGATGCCGTTTTTTTTAGTTCTGAAATGACGGTATTCGAGCACCCTCACGGTATCACAAATACCATCATTTAATGCCATTTCAATGATTCTCTATTACGAGAATACAGCAGCTAAAAGGTGCCGTACTCGTTCTTACATTTGTATTTATGCTCTCCTGTCGTATTTGTGCCAAATATAATCACCATTGCTTCTTTACAAGCTGCAATTATCCCCATTCAGCTCACAAATTCCGGAGCACGACGTCTTGCAGATGTTGCCCTGACATCGTTTGATTATTTTGGGGGGAGAAAAACAGCATATTCGAACTTCGATGATAAGTTTCTCTGCGTATCTGATGATGCCGTGAAACAGATTGGGGCATCATCAGCACATGCGATG
>CAYYEZ010000061.1:0-15287 GCA_964471225.1 uncultured Legionella sp.
GCCTATCCGAGACAATGAAAGCTCTCCTGGCCTATGGACTTGTGGATAAGCCATTCTGAGAGTAATGTGATTGAACTAACAAACTGGGAATAGCTCTTATTTTCCCTGAATTTTGTTCCAGATCCCCGGACCTATCTAAAAGTTCGCACATTGTCTTTTCCCAAGTATTGTTCAAGATAACATCGGATAAGATAACGTCCACCTTGGTTGTCACGTTTTTGGGTTAACGGCAATGAACACATGAATTCCAGTAATTTTGGATAGAGTAACGGGTAGCGATAAGAAAAGCCCATACGTTTAGCTACAATACTACTGTACTCTATCCTCATTCTTACCTCAAAACTATCAGAGCCTTGTAGTAATGACCATTCTGCTTCACGTACTGAACGGTAATATTTTCGCAAATAAGGGTGAACAGGATGAGGTATAATGCCGCGACGCCAACGTTTTTCTTGGTGTCGGATAGCCACGTGATATAGAAAAGGATGAGAGTATTTTAAAAACTGGAGCCCTCTTTTTAGTAGCGATCGTCCTTTTATTTCTTGCCATGCTTGCCTAAATTGTTGATTTAAAATCAATTGCGGCATGTAAAAGCTCAATGGCACAATACCAGAAGTACACTGATCGCCACCAAAGCCAGATAATAAAATGGGATGTTGTGCATCGGCTACTGCTCGGTGTAATGGATTAGCAAACATGAAAAAAAGATAAGGAGCCGGTCCGCCAAACCAGTTGGCATATTCTTTAAAAATAGGAATGGCATCAAACGATTCCGCACAAATGCGGTGCAAATTAAGCGGCTGATAATGGTTAAGAAACGCTGCTTCGAATGTATCATTATATTTTTCAGCAGACGGGGTCCCTTTGACGGGCTGGTGCATAAATAACGTTGGCGAAATATTTAAGCGTTTAGCCGTGCAATACAGTGCACTAGAGTCTAATCCCGCACTAAATTCACTTGCACAATGCGTTTCAGAGCCTACCGCGTTTAATAGCGCTTCATCCATCAATGTTGTGAAATGCGCTAAATAGTCCCGCTCATCGGCGTAATATAACGTAGGCGCTTTTTTTGCTAACTGCCAAAAGGCTTGAGGCTCCTCCATACTTCCCGAATTTACACTTAATGCATGACCAGGTTCAAGTCTATAGATATTTTTAAAGTGCGTATCATTTGTATAGGGCATGCTATGGTCAGTGAATAATTGATTTAAATAATTTTGGTTATAGTCGGGTGTGCTTTTCAGATGTGATAAAATATCGGGAATGGATTGTCCTGCTATAAGCAAATCTTTTGTGTAATAATAGTAGAGTGGTTCTACACCAAGATGATCCCGTACTAACAATACAATATTATTTTTCAGATCATGAATAACAGCAGCAAAAGGTTGATAGTGATTTTTCCAAGTGCCGCTGCATTGTGTGCTTGCAACAGAATGCAATAATCGAGGAGGAAGACAACCACTATACGTCACTTTTACGGAGCCTAAATTTACTTGTTTTGCAAAGCCTCTTGTCAGCAGTTTCAAGACAAACTGCATATTAGCAAGCCTTTTTTGGTATTTATCTCTACCTACACCCGAATATCTGCAATGTAATTTTCATGCTGACCGCCATAAACCTCACAAAGTTTTTCTGCCAGCACAGTAATGGTTTGAGGTTGATCCAACACGCTCCAGAGTATAGATGCGGAGTCATTGAGCTCATGAAACTGAAGCTCTTGCTCTGGATTAAACACAAAACATTGCTCACCGGACACAGTGTGACAAATATTGTCCATTCGACTGACGATGATAGATTTGATTATATTTACTCCTTTTTGCTTAAGATGATAAGGTACCCTGGCTGGATTCTGGTACTGTTGTTGAGTTTCCCGTAATTTCGATATCCTCTAGATTAATAGTGTTGGTCAATGGAGGGAGGTAAGTTTTAGGATTAGTCCGATTTTCGATCAAATCTATATCGTCTTGCTTACAGAGTTCCAATTTATTGCCAATCATAATTAAGACCTCTTCTGTTAAGTGCATGATAATTGGGTGGTAGGGCATTCGCTTAGTGTAGTTGTACTTGTACAAGATACGCCACTATTACACCCAGTAGTACAAATTGAAGTCGTACAGGCTGAGTCTGAGTAGAGTGTTAACTTTAACGAAGATGTACGATTTCCTACGCAACTACTTGCACAAACAGTACTATTTGCGTATGAGGCATTGAGTCCGTCCAGAGTATAGTGTATGGTTCCCCCCGACGCGGGTAAAGTAAAGCTTCCACTTGTTATACTAGCGCCCGGCGAAACACTACAAGCAGTAGTGCAGCTACCCGCTACAGGGCGAGTGAGTTTAATACATCGTACTACCTGTCCTCCAGCTCCTGCACTAATTTGCATAGGACATGAGGTTAAACTCAACGGCTGATCAGAAAGTATCGTTTGGTGCAGAGATGAGGATTCGCTTAAGCTTTGTGTGGAGAATACGAGTAAAAATAGACCGCTAGCTAAGATGTGCTTTTTTAGAATCCTTTCTGCCATGTTGATTTCTTCCTAGTAATATATTAATTTGTGTTGCAAAAGAAGGATACTATGATGACTCAGAAAATCAAGGTATTGACTAAAATAAGCATCGCTTTGATATCGAGTGGCATTCAATAGACATTTCTTATGAACGTAATAACTCCATCGTCCTCAAGACAAGTGATATTTGGTGAGCCTATACAGTGCCTGTGGGAACACGTACCAATAATCGATGAAAATGTCTTCAAATATGATTGCCAATCCTCACAGTTTTACTTAAATGTTCCTGATATTGCACGTTTTCTAGCACTACCAGCGAAAAATAGTATTATAGTCGAAAAGACCGACCCTTCACTTGATGATAACAGCATCAACATTTGGCTTTTTGGCACAGTCATGGCTTATATTTTGCAATATCATGGTTATTTAGTGCTACATGGTTCTGCTGTCATGATAAACGATGAAGCTGTCATTTTTAGCGGGCATTCTGGGGCTGGAAAATCCACTTTAGCTAGTGCACTCGTGCAAAAAGGTCACCTTTTGATAACTGACGACCTGGTCGTCATCAAGCGCAATGAAAAAAATCAATACTGTATCATTCCAGGCCCTCAGCACATAAAGCTGTGGCGAGATAGTATGCGTTATTTTGATTATGATCAGCAAAACGCTTGTCCTATTCATCATAAAGTAGAAAAATTTTCTATCCCAATATCACAATTTTGTAACAAGCAGATGATACCCATCAAGGCCTTTTATGAGCTCAATTTTTTACCCGAAGAGCGTTTTTATGTATCAAAAAAATCACCTTCCACAGCAGCATTAAAAATTATCATGCAAAATTCTTACCGGCATTTTATGTTAAAACCGTTGGGTAAACTCGAATCGTTTTTTTATGATTGTACCGCTTTATTGAATCAAATTTCAGTGTATAAAATATTGCGCACCAAAAATTTTGATGATTTGCCCGAGATCGTGAAAAGTATTGAATTGAATAGTCAGAACCACTATCAATAAATTACCGTTAGCTGTTCAACTGTATATTCTGATACGAGAGAGAGGTCATTTTTTCGATGAGCTATATTCGCAATATTGGACATGCGCTTGATTAGATACCCTGAGATTTGGGAAAGAGTGGTTAGATTCTAACTTCCAATTAATCCGTTCGAGTTTTCAAGTTGATTGCTCGTAGAACCGCCTGCGATCATGTCTGCTGAAGTATTCAAAGATTGTAGCGTTGGCTTCTCATAGGATTTGCGCTGGTAGCATTGCTTAGAGGTCTGTTGATACGTAGACAGCTCAAAGCAATTCTGTTGTGCAATCTTTTTTTCTGTCATATCAGTCAGTCCTTGAAGATTTAGAGGCCACTAATATCTAGCGTGCCTGTGGTCGTGCACGTAAATACACCGGAAACAACGGTCGCTTGCATGTACAATAATGCTGTGGCAGAGTCGTTAGGATTTTTCACTTGTATTTGTATACATTGTGTTGCTGCATTAGCGCAAGCAGTAGGTAGGCTGACACTAGCCATGGCATCGTTTGATAAAGTGTGTGAGCCATTTGTGAGGATCGGGTTGAAGCCTGCTGTTCTATTACCCCAAGAAGCATTATTACCATTATACGCCGTACATGCAGTATCGGAAAAGCAGCCAATAGTCACATTTGCAATAGCTTTAGGGCCCCCACTGACGGTAAAAGGACAAACAAGGGTTGCTCCTAAACTCTGCTCTATGACTTGAACAGATGACCAAGTCTGTAGTGGTAAGATGATATAAAAAACTGTATGTGCAATATAAAGCGCAAAATGACGTCTTGTCTTCAATTTAAAAATCCCTATCCTTTTTACATTGTTTTTACATGAGGGCTTCAGAACTTTGGTGATATTCGTCGCCACTCTTACGTGGTGTGGCCCCCCTGACGATAAGTATATTACGAACTACTCACAGAGAGGAAGTGATAAATTTTGGCAAGTGCGCTTTATCATTATCGCGGGCATCCTAGATGTTTCGAGGTTTCAATACCCATGATTCCGACATAGCATAGCGTGTAAATGCAGCTTTCATTTCATCAGGTGTTATCAGGCCTGCTTCTTCTCTGGCACACTCCAATCCAAGTGCTTTATCTATTTTCTCTAACCAATCAGATGATGAGTTCGATATAATGTCGATGAGTTTATCAGTTTTATTCAAATACAAGTTGAATAGACTGGGTTGCGATTCTTTAGCCAACACAATCAATCTGTCGATTTGTGTCTTCAGGTCTGTATTATGCTCTAGTGTATTTTTGAGTGCTAGAGCATTGAATGCTGTGAATGTCACTTTAATGTGATGCAGTGTGACAAGATGATTTAAATCCATTTGTTTTTCTGCAAGTAGAGCCGGCTTGTAAGAGTGTCAAGTTTTGTTACAATGCCTTTTTTTAAATTCAAGAGATAAAAATGAAAAAAAACGAATTAGCTTACGAAGAAGAGAGTCTAGAGGAAGGTAGTGATACTAAGGCATTAATTGAAAATGATGGACATAACGCAGATGATTTAATTCAAAAACTTACTTTTTTAGAAAGCTTTGGTTTAGTTGAGAGACCGAATAGTTTTCATAAAATCAAAATACCTCGTTATCATTTAATTGGCAAAGCTGCTGGGTTGTCTCTCGTTTTTACAGTCTCGGAGATGTTTACTGGACTTGCAGGAATAATCTTTCTTAGTGTGTTTTTACAGCAACAAAAAAATGAAGTAAAGGTTGATCACAGAGACAGGATGAAAGACGAAGAAGACATCTTTCAAGATAGAGCTATCATGTTTATAGGTACAATGTCGTTAATCTTATTGATGCATACTCTTGAAAAATGGGACATCAACAGTGCGCGACGTACATCTTCTCAAGCTAAGTACTCTTTTTTTAGAAGAAAAATTAATGATTACCCTATTCCAGCCTTCTTATTAACGCAATTGTTACTTAGTTTGGCTCATAACGCTTTTGTAGAAAAACGCTCAAAAATATCGTTCAGTGAGTTATCAATAATTGGTGTAAGTGGTTTGGGCGCGCTGTATGCTATTTTCAAAATCTTGAAAGAAGATCATTTAAGGCTTTCTTATTGCGTTAATTTGTTAGATGGCTTTATGAGTAAATTAAATGAAAAAACATCGCCTTGCATTAAAAGAAGTCAAAATAGCATATTTTATGTATTTGAAGCAGTGAAGCCCTCTCTGCTCAAATGTATGAATAAAACAGCAGAGGTTTCTAGGCCTTATGTTGACGACATTGAAAGTTACTTGAATGGAAGTACCGTGGATTCTCACGATTTTTCTCCAGGTAAAAATATCTAAAGTTTACATGGTAAAAGAGGATGATTCCTGACAAAGATAGCGCTCAGTTTATTGTACAGTTTTACGAATGGTATGGTTCAGGAAAACACGGCATTAGCGATTCTGACTAGGAGGGCGAAATTCTCCGCAATCGCATTTGCACCGGGTGAGCTTGAATGGAGTCAGAAAGTTCATAAAGGAGTGTGAAGTGGTGGTGCTATTTGTTATTTTCTAGCGCCCCACCGAAAAAAGAAATGCAAGATGAGATATAATTGATTGCATCTACATTGCTTCAAAGCTGTAAAACATATGAGCGTCATCCCGAACCCGAGCGCAGCGAGGGTGAGGGATCTCCTGTCGGTTGGCACGTACTAAATAAAAATAATGTAAAAACACTTGAAAATTATGTGGTTATGATCAAATAGCCGCATGAAAGGCTACTCGTTGGTTGCGTTAGGAAAAACATTGTGCCAATGGAAAGATGAAATTGCTAGTTAGTAAGTATATTCCGAACTCAGCGGCGAGAGGAAGTGATAAATTTTGGTCAAAGATTTTCATCCCTACAGTTGGTCGCATGAGCATGTGAAATCATAACAATTCGGTAATTTATTTTATTTATAATTCATTTGTTATTGTAATTAGATAATAAATGAATTATATTTCGTTCGTTAGTAATGGCAACGTGAGATGTTGTACAACCCATTAGTATTTTAGCGAGAGATAAAATGAATAAAATCCAAAAAACCAGTTTATGTTTTAGAGTGTTGTTTCAAATTCTATTTATTGTTTTACCCATACTGCTCATTATGGCTTGGGTACAATCGGGAGGTACTTTTGAAATAGCCGAGGGTGTGATCAATCTAAATTATGTTCCTGCTGCCTATTCTGGCAATATTTTGCATCCGCTGAATCTTTCAGAAAAACTGTTGGCATTAGGAGCTGGCTGCCTTCCCTTATTTGTTCAACTGTATATTCTATTTTCGCTCGTTCGATTATTTAAATTATATGAAAGACAGGAGATTTTTTCGATGAGCAATGTTCGATATATTCGAAATATTGGGTATGCGCTCATTGTCACGCAAATTGCGAATGCACTATATCAAGCATTGATGGGTTTTATATTAACTTGGCGTAATCCACCTGGACATCGTTTTTCCTCCATAACGCTTGATCAAACGAATATAGGCGTCATTTTAGTTGGATTGATGGTCATTCTTATTTCGTGGATTATGCTGGAAGGTTGCAAAATTCGCGAAGAACAACAGCTCACGGTGTAAGGAATAAGAATGACGATTATCGTAAATTTAGATGTGATGTTGGCAAAAAGAAAAACACGTTCAAAAGAGCTTGCTGAAGCAATAGGTATTACAGAGCAAAATTTATCCATATTGAAAACAGGGAAGGCTAAAGCTTTTCGCTTATCAACATTGGATGCCATTTGTCACTATTTAGAATGCCAACCAGGAGATATTTTGGAATACCAAGATAGTGAGAATGAGTAGTTTTTAAATTAAAATTTTTATGGAGAATCAATATGAAAAAATATCTTGTAGGATTATATTTATGCGTATCTATGCTGCCGATCACGAGCTTTGCTTCCGATAATAATGATGTCATTGAGCAAGGAGCAACAAGTTATTACTTATCAACGATACCCTCAAAAGAGCTTAAGAATTTCGATCCATTATCCAAAATTTTGCATGAAAATTTAATGGCTGGTTTTACTCGAGCAGCCACTAAATGCTATTTTATCCAGCTAGACCCAAAGGTTAGATGTCCTGATTACGTGATTGGGCATGCGACGATGAAAACAGGAACGCCTCGTACTAAAATTTGTACAGAAGCTAAAAGAGCGGCAACTGCACCCAGGGGCTGTCAACGAAAACATTGTACTCCGTGCGCTTATGATAACATTTAAAATTTCAAAATTTGTTGCGAGGTATGATCTCGAACCTATTTATTCTGTTGATGGGTCAGAAAAGCTCCATTATGTTATTGATATCTATCAACGAGAAGATTATTTTTTCCCCATCGTTAGAAGAAGAGATTATTTTTGTATTACTCCCACAAAGCTCAGTGAGCTTTGTGAGGAAGAATTATTAATATATGACATTGTTGAAGAATGGGAGGCAATTCATGGAGTGGCGGAAGAAGAGGTTCTTCAAAAAGTTATGTCAAAAATAGATCAAAATACTAACTGACGGACATAGTTTAATAACCACTGCTGCGTTTAATGTGCTGTGCCTCACCAAAAAAAGAAATGCAAGATGAGATATAATTTATTGCATCTGCATTGCTTCAAAGCTGTAAAACATATGAGCGTCATCCCAATGAATTTCAATAGCGTTAAATCCTGCAGTGTTTAATTGCTGAGTCGTTTGATCGACAGATCTAAAATGGCTCCAAGTTGCTTGTAATATTTGTATAAAAATAGCGCGCTGTAAACTGAGTGCATTTACGTCTATTTTAGACATATCCCATTCTTTCGGCAGAGATAACGCGCTACCAATAAGTTTTCCGCCTGGTTTCAACGCCGCACGAAGTGCTCTATATAAATCTGTGACCTTGTCGTCATCAGCTTCATAGATATTTAAACCATTTGTTGTAATCAAATCAAACTCTGCTGGATGATTTAAAGCTAAGTCCCATGCATTTTCTCTAAAGAACTGACAAGATTGTTTTTTGCCTTTGCTTTTTGCCATATCTTGGGCTAAGTCGAGAGAAGCTTGATCTAAATCAATACCTATAAAACGAACGTTTTCAACAGCCTCGGGTAAGTCCAGCGTCAGCAAATCCGCCATGACACCACACGGAACTGAACAAGTAATGGTATTGGATTGAATATTTTTTTGTAATAAAGATTGAAAAATATGAAACCGCTGTCTTGTTGCAAGTACGGAAGGGGCGGTCGTATAATTGCCTCTTCTAATGGGTGTAAACTTGGGGATTCAATAAAGCCTAAAATAATATAATAAGTCCAATGTCCACTTAAAGCGCCTTGGTTTTTAATAAAAAAACGACCTAATTCAAACTCAGTGAGCTGATTAAGATATGTCAATAATCGCTCTTTTGTGGACTCATCGATGTTTCCGTCTTGAGATAAGCGTTGAGAAATGCTTTGGCACTCGGAAAAAATATCCTCGAGAGCTATTTTGTCAGGCGTTTCATGTGTTAAAGATTTCATTATGGTCTATTGAAGTAAATTAGGTCGCTGCGACTGTATTACAAGTTATAAGAAGAAGGAATATTTTATTGTGGGGAATACAACGGGCATATGAGTAAAAACAATGTATAATCACATCATGCACTGAATATGGGGTTTTGTAATTGATTTGAACTAACTCCCAAAATAATAATGTAATGAACCCTAAAGAGCCAACACATTTCTCAGATTATTTTAAAATTGATAAATCCCTACTTAAAACTTTGGGAGTGTTTGATCCAATATTGAACATTGATACGAAAGTTTTTGTCGAGCCGCTGCTGCTAAAAAAGAGTGCTAGTGAAATCATTAGAAACTCATATCAAACGTATAAAAAATTCTTTTCAAACTTGCTTCTTCTGCTTAAAAAATCCACTCAAATGGGTGATAAATGCTGGCGTGCTGCTCAAAGGATGGTGTTTTTCCCAGAGTATCAATACACGTGCATCGGGTACAGTTCAGGTAATACGGACGGCAGAGGTTCCGGCACTGAGTTTAACGACAAAATCATTCAAAGTGCGAAAGAAATTGTTGAGTTAGCGCAAGGTGACCCTGAGATATTCTTGTTATTGCCTTTACTTGAGGAAGGGATTGCTGGTGATCGCATCAGTGATATGGTTCAAAATATTATTGATGATGATATCTGCCAATACACTATTGATATCATGGCTAAACTTGGCATAAAAGGCGATGTTGAATATGTGACTCGAAATCATAACCGCTATTGGTTATTGAAAAATCCATTTTCAAAGTATCCCATTAAATTATTACCGCGAGATATTCTCTCAAATTTGCCTATGGCTGATTGCGTAGGTTCAATCATTCATGATTTGGCTGAGCACAATGCTAGATTGCGTGATATCGTTAATAAAGATATTGCACACATATGGTTTGAAACCACAAAATCCGAGCGCAAAGAAATGCTGCTTAGTGAGCTGAAGACCAATACATCCTTTTTTCTTGAGACACTTAAAGCATTAAAAGAATACGATTTTGAGCACTATGACTTAGAAAAAGACTCCGAAGGGCTATACAAATGGTTAGCTGATAGTAAACATTTTACTAACTTTGAGTTATCAAAAGAAACGCGAGTATGCGCTAATAATATTGAGGCTTTACTATCCTCCGTTACCAGCATTCTTTCTCATTTTAAAAATTTAATAGAGTGCAATGGTGTTTGGAAAATATTCTGGGCGTCATATCGGTCGCAATATAAGCACGTCAGAGAGTATTATTCTCAGATGATTTTTTATACTGTTTGTAGTGCGTGGTTAACCTCTCAGGACAGCAACATTCAAGTTTTTTATTGCAAGACAAAGGCTTGATTAGGCTTAAATTTGTAGTTTCTGAAGAATGTAGCTTGGTGCTGCATATTAAGCATGCCAATAATACAAATTTGTTAAAAGGATACATGGATATCTTAAAAAAGTGTCGAGCTTTAGAGAGTGAGCAGCATGTTTTTTTGCTTATGAATTTCGAAGAAAAATAGACGGAGCAATTTAAACAAATTAAAGTGCTTGATAATCCCTTGTGCAGTATTTTTTGTATTGATCTCTATAGAAAGTCCAATGATGTAGATTTTCTTGATTTTGTGGATCTTGGATTTGAAGAGACGCAATACGTAGAAGAAAAACGTAAAGGTGGCGAGAGCTCGTATAAAGCCTATCAACCGTTGAAAGTACAAGTTAAGGCTCTTTGTATGGAAGAGTTAAGAACAAAAAATTACTCTTCTATTTTGCAATTATCAGAAAAAGTAGCCACGAGAATGGTTAAGGAATTTCCGGGATTACTCCAATTATTTAAGCCTTATAAAAACCATCTTGCTGACGGTAGTGACTGGATCACACCTACATTTTATAAGTGGTGCACGAAAGCTTACAATGAGTTCGAAAATCAATCTTCCGAAGTAGTCAATTCATAAAATCTGTGTTTTTACTCCTGTAATATAACGAAATATGATATATTATAAGAGTATAAACACAGGAATTCTCGATGAAAGCACTAAATTTTATCAATGAATTACGAGCACAAGGGCGTTTTTCTTTCACTACTCTAGAAGCAGAAAATGCACTTGGATTGAAAAAAGTTTCTTGTCTTAACGCATTATATCGTCTTAAACGGGATAAATGGCTTGTAAGCCCAGCCAGAGGGTTTTACTTGATTGTACCTCCTGAATATCAAGCTTACGAATGTTTGCCGGCAGAGATGTTTATTCCCGATTTAATGCATTATTGGGGATTGCCTTATTATGTGAGCTTCTTGAGTGCTGCTCAATACTACGGCGCTGCGCATCAGAAGCCTCAGCGATTTCAGGTCGTAACCCTCAAAAACCGCCCCCCGATTCATTGTGGTCGAATACATATTGAATTTATTGCGAAAAAACAAATTGATTCTCAAATTATGCGACAATTTAATACATTAGCAGGAACCATTCAGGTCGCAAGCCCCGAGTTATTGGCATTTGATATTGTCAGTAACCCTGAGCATGCTGCAGGGATAAATAACGCAGCAACTGTTCTTTCCGATTTGATTGAATCGCTAGATAAAACAAAATTAGCTGAACTGACACAATATCATACGAAATCATTCGGTCTACAACGATTAGGGTGGCTACTTGATTATTTAGGGGGTGAAACGCTCACCCAAGCATTACTAAGTAAGCTTGAGGGCAAAACAATGCATTGGGTGCGATTGTCGCCCAATAGGCCCTATGAGCCTATTGAGCGTAGTAAGAAATGGCATGTAATTGTAAATACACATTTGGAGATTGATGAATGATTCCTATGGCCTATATTACACAGTGGCGGCAAATTGCACCCTGGCCTGATGATATGCAAGTAGAACAGGATTTAATTTTATCACGAGTCATCGTTGAGATTTTTTCTAATCCGTTTTTATCTGAGCATCTTGCGTTTCGTGGTGGCACAGCGCTGCACAAATTATTTTTTTCACCGGCCGCGCGTTACAGTGAGGATATTGACTTAGTAAGAACAGCAAAAGGAGGTATTAAAGAGATCATTGATGCATTGCGTGATTGTTTGGAGCCATGGTTAGGGCAGCCTAAAACGCGACAAACCGGCCAAAGTTTTAAGTTGCTTTTTTACTTTTCTCCAGAGACTTCAGCCTCTATCAAGCAAAAAATTAAAATCGAAATCAACATCCATGAGAGCTTTGCTGTTTTAGACCGCATTAAAGTTCCGTTTGCCGTTCAATCGCCGTGGTATTCTCGTGAGGCGGAAGTGAATACGTTTCAACTTGAAGAACTGCTGGCAACTAAATTGCGTGCTTTATATGAGCGCAAAAAAGGACGTGATGCTTTCGATTTATGGTTGGCCATCAAAGAAAAGGAATTTGATGCTTCAAGGACGACCGCTGTTTTTATTGAGTATATGACGCGCAGCAACAAAACAATCACAAAAAAATTATTCACCGATAATTTAAATTTAAAGTTGCAGGATAATACCTTCCTTGATGATATTGAACCGTTACTTGCTCCCAGATTGAAAAATAATCACTCACGTCCAATGGGCTTTCTTACAGAGCAAGGACATGCCATGGTCACAGAAGGTTGGGATTTATTTGAGGCTGTAGAGGCGATTAAAAATACCTTCATTCACCAATTACCCCGCTAAGGAAATTGATCACCACTAGAGGTGATCAATCATCTCTAGTGATTGGTTATATTTTGCTCAAAAACACCTGTATAACATGGCCCATACCGTAAAAATTGTATGAGCCATGTCAAATTTGACCGATTCAATTAAAGAGCTTTATGAAGATATCTCAGAAGGCGAGGCAAAGCTTGCCGCAGATAGCTTATTAAGCCTTTTTAAGATGTTGGAGCAAATTGATTCCAGGATGGCTCAAGCCACGCAAACTAACGAGCCAAAAAATGAAAATATCCGAAATAAACATTGAGTTTATCAAGCCTAAAGATGGATTA
Source organism: uncultured Legionella sp. (assembly GCA_964471225.1). Lineage (GTDB taxonomy): Bacteria > Pseudomonadota > Gammaproteobacteria > Legionellales > Legionellaceae > JAGVJT01. The sequence continues at coordinate 12,953 of CAYYEZ010000061.1, forward strand.
ATTGCCTTTGCAAGTTTCGTCATCGAAGGCAGTTTCTATATTTCAAGTGTTGCTATTCATCGCAAATTAGATGGAGGCGGATATCGCCTTACTTATCCCAGTAAAGGCAAACATATTTTGTGTCATCCGATTAATAAGAAAGCCAGTCAAGCAATAGAAGAAGCGGTCTTTAATAAACTAAAAAATGTAATGAATAAAGTGAGTCACGATGTTCAAATATTACAATCCACGCTTGGTTAAGAAATATCGCTCGTATACGGCTGCAGAAATATGCAAGCTATTCGAAACGAAAAAACTTCATATTCAAACCATCAGAGACTGGGTAAGATCTGGCGAGCTTGAGGTCGTTACTCAAAAGCCGATTACAGTGTATGGCGAAGTGCTTCAGGCTTTTCTTGAAAAACGAAATATGAGCCACAAAAAACAATTGGCGTTTAAAGAGTTCAAGTGCTTGAAATGCCGAGAAATTGCGCCCCCTCATGAAAATACGATATCCATATACAAAAGCAAAAATGGCAACATTAAGGCATCAGCAATTTGTCCTGTATGCCACAATAAAGCGATACGCTTTTATAAAGGCATTGAGGAAGCTCAGCTAGAAAAAACCTTCATCATCAACAAGCCCCATTTGGTGACAATAGGTAATTCTGTTATTATATTTTTTCATTATTTTCTCCTGATTTTGTTTTTCTTATTGCAGCCGAATCTTTTTATGCAATTGGATTATGTTTAATATCCGGCTCATTAGAGTCATTGCTTGTTCAATCTGTAAAGAAAGAATATGAAAATGCAGATACAAAAATCAGTTATTTTTATTTTTTGAGCAATGAAATTATGTCGATAGGAAGTATGATTTCGGCACCATTGGGTGTGGTAATTTTTCTTGCTCATGGAGATATGCGCAGTGTTTATTTTTTAGCTTCTATTTTTATGTTTCTCTTGCCACTACTAATTTACAAAGTAGATGAAATGTCTTTTCGTCAAAGCCAAGAGCTAACAATTTTAAATTGGTCTTATTTTCGAAGTATTTTAGCTAATGGTCATAATTGGACATATATACTTGTTGCAAGTCTGATTATTATGGCATATCAACCGATCTATCATTTTTGGCAACCATTATTTATACAATTTTTTAATGGCAATACAGGCATGCTTACAGTAAAAAATAATGAGCAAAATACAGCGGCTATGTTGGGGTTTGTATTTTTTGTTTATAGTTTGTCTAATTATATTTTCAATAAATATGCTAAAAACAAATTATCTAAAAACAGTTCTATTAAATTGATTACGCTTATTTCCTTCTTATTGTTAATTTTAATATTATCAATTGTTTTTGTTCATGAGAAGTTATGGTTGCTGATAGTTTTGTTTTCAGCTGTTCATGGATTTATGTCCATTTTTTCAAATTTAACGAAAAGTGTTCTTGTTACTGAAATAAAACAACAACAAATGGCAACGGTTATTTCATTTTCTAATGTGGTTGGTCGAATTTTTATTTCTTTTATTTTATTTACATGTTCTTTGTTGGTTAGTAATGGCTCGCTCCATTATGTATTTATTCTAACTTTTATTTCTATCATGTTTGCATTATTTATTTATTTATTTAAGACGTTATGCAATGAGAGGAGAAAAAAATGTTTCCTTGTCAGTTAACTAGGAGTTTGAGCGTAGATTTTTTTAATTTGGAAGATGCGCCTGTGCTTTATCAATTGATTGATAAAAATAGAGCCTATTTAAAAGAATTCTTACCATGGTTAGATTACTGTAACTCTGTTGAGAATAGTCGTGAATTTATAAATAAGATAGCTATCGAGAACGAAGAGAAGGGGGCATTGACACTGTGTATTCGGAAAGATGAGCAAATTATAGGGGTGATTTGTTTTCATCCATTTGATGTGAGGACAAATAGTGCTGGTATCGGATATTGGATTGACAAAGACCATCAAGGTCAAGGGATTATTACTCAGGCTTGCGAGTCTCTTATTGAGTACGGTTTTCAAGAATTAAATTTATCTGAAATTAAAATTAGTTGTAATGTAGCTAATATAAAAAGCAAAGCTATTCCTGAGCGCTTAGGGTTTACACGCACGGAATTGGTCAGTAAAAAAGAGTGGTTGTACGATCACTTTGTTGATCATTGTTGCTATTTAATGTCGGCTGAAGAGTGGGGTGCGCGTGAGCGAAGCAAGTTAAGATGACGTGGTCTAATAGATTTGGACACACCAGTTAAGAGATAATTAACTTAACTGGAGAGAAGAATGGCCACTAGAAAAAAATACTCACAAGAGTTCAAGCTGGATGCGATCAGTTTGGTTTTTGAGCAGGGTTACACCAG
>CAYYEZ010000062.1:0-75251 GCA_964471225.1 uncultured Legionella sp.
TTCCTGGGTATATGCTATCTTTAGCGCCTTAGTCATACGCTATTTATCTATCATTGCATTCTAGCAATGAGTGTACCTGAAATAACAGAGAGAATAAAACACCCGTGAGCGCTCACACTCAACGTCCAGCTCCTCGTGAAGGAGAGTTTCATCGTGCATTAAAAGATAGGCATGTCCAATTGATTGCGTTGGGCGGTGTCATCGGTTCTGGATATTTTCTGGGAACAGGTGCCGTGATTCATGATGTCGGTCCTGCCGTCTGCTTTGCTTATCTCTTAGGCGGATTAATTATTTATCTGACGATGCTGTGTTTAGGTGAGCTTGCCGTAGCAATTCCTATTTCCGGCTCTTTTATCAATTACACTGCGGATTTTATTTCTCCGTCGCTTGCATGTGGGGTCGGTTGGTCTTATTGGATAAGTTGGGTCGCCTACATTCCTGCAGAATGTCTGGCTGGCGGCATCATTATGGAATACTTTACTGGGGTAAATAGTTATATTTGGGCAGTCGGGTTTGGATTTTTAATCACCTATACAAATGTAGTCAAAGTTGGAACTTTTGGCGAAATTGAATTTTGGTTGGCACTCACTAAAGTTTTAGCGTTATTCGCTTTCGTTATTCTTGCCTTACTGATTTTTTTTGGCGTGATTGGAAAGCCTGGCGCAAGTTTTATCGGCGGGCGTTATTTTTTAGATAATGGCGGTCTATTTCCAAACGGGGTCATGCCTTTTTTGACTGCGATGGTCCTTCTGTTGGTAAATTACCAAGGCTCAGAAATTATTGGCCTTGCTGCAGGAGAGTCTATTGATCCGGCGAGAATGATTCCAAGAGCGATTCGTAACGTCACTTTTCGAATTTTGTTTATCTATATTGTCCCTATTTTCTGCTTGGTTTCGATTTATCCCTGGCAAGAGGCTGATCTCGCTAACTCAGTATTCGCCGAAGCACTCCAATTTCACGGTCAAAAATGGGCAGGCATTGTAACGAGTATTGTCACACTCTGCGCGACACTATCATGCTCAAACTCGGGTGTGTATGGTATCGTTCGTTCTTTGCACGCACTGGCAAGAAATGGCATGGCGCCACGAAGCCTGGCTAAACTCAATCGCAATGCTGTACCCCAAAATGCAGGGATTGTCACACTCGTTTCAATCTGGATCCTTCTTTTGGTCAGTTATTTCTTTGGTAAATCTACTCTTTACATTGCGCTGTTACTTGTTTCAGGTTTCACTGGTGCGATTTCCTGGATATCTTTATGCTGGGCTCAAATTAACTTCAGAAAACGCCTCATCAAGCAGGGCTATACCACCGACGATTTACGCTATAAAACGCCAGGCTCGCCTTATACCGGAATTGTTGCGATTATCTTAATGCTTGGCTGTTTAATTTTTCTGAGCCTAAATAATGATCCGGAGTACCGTGTCGCCTTTTGGATAGGTATTTTCATTACGCTTTTTCCGATGATTGTTTATCGAATAATCGGCAGCAGATCACGCCAAGCGATGCAAAAACAATACCAAGATCACACCCAGTTTCATGATTTATTTCCACCGAAATAAATTAACATTGGGTTTCTCATTTTTAATGGGGGATTTTAAACTATTGAAGAAGTCATGGCTTTTCAAGCGGATTGACTTGGTCTTGTAACTTGAGTTTTGTTGGTAATCTAGAGCTAAAAAGATTAATACACAGACCAGACAATACTAACATACCAGCTAATATTTTCCAGGAGTACAGCGGTTCGTGTAAAATCAAAACAGAGCCGATGATCGCAAAAATCGGCACTAAAAAAGTAAACGGAACAAGCATACTTATCGCATATCGCCCTAATAGCGAATTCCACAAGCCATAACCAACCCAAGTAGATGCATATGCGATATAAAGCACGGAAATTAGACCCTCTGATGAAATATGACGAAGCTCGTAAAAAGTATCCAGCCCTTCCATGCACAACACCAACACACATAATGGAATAAACGCAATAAAGCTCCCCCAAACGACGAGCCCCATAGGATCTACTTGGCCCATTTTTTTAATCAAAAGAGACCCCAGCCCCCAAGATAATGACGCACACAAAATCAAGACCAAACCAAGAGCAGAAACTTCGCCACCTACGTGCATAAACACAACCGCGACACCAGAGAAAGCAACAAGTGCTCCGATGATTTGCCATCCCAAAATACGCTCTTTCAAAATCAGTGAGGCAAAAAAAAGACTAAAGAAAACTTGGACCTGAACTAATAATCCGGCAAGTCCAGGAGTCACACCTGCCTTAATACCTAAAAATAAAAATAAAAACTGTAATGCAAAAATAAGCAACCCATAAGCAACCAGTAACTTTATTGAAGTTTTTGGCAACCTAAAAAATAACAAAGCTGGAACTGAGGCAAAGAAAAAGCGCAAGGCGCACAGCATCAGCGGCGACATATCTTGAAGTGCAAACTGAATAAAAATAAAGTTAAAACCCCAGATTGCGGCAAGAAATAACGCAGAAAACATATGAAAAACATGCATAAGATAAACTCTAGAAAGATTTTTTCCCTTTAAACAAAGCGACACAACCTATCACTTGAATTTCAACATTGTCTAAATATTTTTTTAACACATCTTGTAATGCCAATTGCGTATCATAACGATTGGAGAAAATGCCTTTACGATTATAAAATTTCATTAACGCGCGACTCGCTGGCGTGTGTAATCGTTCATCGGAAAGAATAGTAGCACCAAATAAAATACCGCCTAATTTTAACATGTTCACGATATGCTCTAGCACAACAGACTTTGCATGCATGCTGCCTGGCAAGCAGTGGAGTAAGTAGTTCATGGAAATCGAGCTAAATTGCTCCTTCAACGCGTCTTGAGGCTTAAAAATATCCGCTTGATACGACGTTGGAGATAAATTGCATACTGCACGTTGTGCCGCTTTTAACGACATCGGACTCATATCCATCAGTGCTAGTCTTGCATCCGTTGGCCAATGATTATGTTTAAGGTAGTACCCCGTTCCCACTCCAATATCTAAATGATGACTTGTTGTGTATTTTATATACTGTTCAAGTTGATACCGTTTAGGGCATCGCCAAATCCAACGATTAGAAAAATGTATCACAGACAAGTTATAGATAGATAATAAAAAGCGAGTATACGCGGCATAGCCTGCTTTAATATCATCTTCTGAGACATATAACTCTGTCACAGCTATACCTCCGCTAATAGCTCACAACGGAACTCTGGCACAAGGCTCTTCAATAAAATGAGCAGCTCCATATGTTGGTGAGTGCTACAAGCCGAGTTAATCATACGTAACGTCTGTGTCAGCTCATTCCAATCAATCTCTCTAAATTTTGCTTTAAATAACTTTTCATGTTCAGTTTGCACTAATTGTTCGGAGGGATGAAATAATTCCTCAAATAACTTTTCACCAGGACGAAGGCCAGTATACTGAATTTGAATATCCTTACCAGGAGTCTTACCTGCCAAGCGGATCATCTGCTCAGCCAAATAATTGATTTTAATAGGCTCGCCCATGTCTAACACAAAAATTTCACCACCATTACCACTTACCATCGATTGTAAGATTAGCTGGCACGCCTCTGGAATCGTCATAAAATATCGTTGAATATCAGGGTGTGTGACAGTAAGAGGCCCGCCTCTTTCCAGCTGCTTTTGAAAAAGAGGAACGACACTTCCAACAGATCCTAAAACGTTTCCAAAGCGCACGGTGATAAATTGCGTGTCCACACGTGAATTTAAATTCTGGCAATAAATCTCAGCAACACGTTTTGTCGTTCCCATGACATTGGTTGGATTGACCGCTTTATCAGTAGAAATCAAAATAAATTTCTTCGCGTTCACATGGACACTGGCTTCAGCAACAATTTGCGTTCCGATAATATTATTTCTCACCGCAACACGAACCTGATTTTCCAACATGGGGACATGCTTGTAGGCGGCCGCATGAAAGACAACTTCGGGCTTCGCATTCCGAAAAACATCGCCAACAGCGACACTATCCACCACACTCGTCAATGCAACCTCAATGATCACATGCGGAAAAGCTTGACGCATTTCTTGTTCGATGTTGTATAAGTTATATTCGTTATTGTCCAAAAGACAAAGCTTTTGTGGCTTTAAACGTGCAATTTGCCGACACAACTCGGCACCAATCGAGCCTCCAGCCCCCGTCACTAATACACTGTGATTTTCTATAAACGCTGCGATTTTTTCCCAGCTTAATTCGACCTGATCTCGACCCAGTAAATCTTCGATGTTCACTTTACGTAAGTCATTCACTTCGACATGCCCAGAAGCAAGCGCTTGGAGACTAGGTAGCGTGCGGAATGGAATATTACACAGCTCACAGAATCCAACAATACGACGCATTTCCGACGAGCCAACAGAGGGAATCGCAATAAAAATTAAATCTGCTTGGCACTGCACAACCAACTCAGGGAGTTGAGCAATTGTTCCAAGGACACGCACACCGTGGACCTCTAAACCACGCTTGTTTTTTTGATCATCAACAAATCCAACTGGAATATACGCATTGGAACGTTTTAAATCTCTCACGAGACCTTCGCCGGCAAGTCCCGCCCCCACGATCAACACTCGCTTTGGTTCTTCACGTTTAGAGGTGCGTTGTTTAATATCACTGTAATAGCGCGCAATTAAACGGCCTGAGCATAACAAACCAGTCAAAATCAAAGCATATAGTGGAAAAATAGAGCGAGGTACGTCCTGGAGCAATCCGCACAAATATAACGCTGGAACAACCATCAAAGTAGCGGTCACTGTAGCACGCAAAATACGCGTTAAATCTCCAAGAGAAGAAAAGCGCCACAATCCTCGATAAACTTTGAATGTGTAATAGCAAGCAGTTTGAATCAAAGTCAAACATAACAACGCAGACAAGACAGAAGGCGTAATTTTACTCACCACCGTGGTATGAAGATTATATTTCACCCAATAAGCAAGCAACCAAGACACAGGGATTGCAGAAACATCAAAAACAATGAAAGGCAACTTCGCATAGAGCTTTTGAAAAAACGCGCTGAACTTATCCATAATCACCACAAGCAATATAATCCATCTATCCGTTATACTATACCCAAGAGATGATAAAATGCAATTCAGTGTGAAGCACACCTTAAGTCGTATCCAATAAGAAAAGGACTTTTAAAGCCAATCTGTTTTAAATTTAACTTTTGTGATAAAATTTCGACTTTTAGATGTGCACGTTTGAGATGAAACATAAAGTTGTCTATCTATTGCTTGATTTTGATGGTGTATTGGCTCTGTATTTAAGTCAGCTAAACCCTGAGTCAGAGGTTTATCAAAAAAAACTCGCTAGCATTAAAGAAATCCACAGATCAAAATTCGAGTTATTTGCAAAAACAATGTTTAACGTCATAGAAAATCGTCTTGACTTGAGCACTAATAACACAGATTTAGTAATTCTCGCTGTCGGATCCGGCCGACAAACACGTCAGCATGATGCCTATTCATCCGAGTTTAACGATCATAACGGTCTTTGCTTTCCCTTATTTGCGGATCTTGCTGAAAAAAATGGATGGCAATTTAATTGTCTACTCATGCCTGATTGTCCACACTCTCCCTATACATTTGAAAACTTAGGTAAAACAATGGGACCTTTTGAAAAAAATACGCGAGGTCGACATGTTTTAAAAAAAGACACTTATTCTGATGACTTATTTTGGCCGGAAAACAAACAGCTATTAAATGAAGGGAAAAAAGATCTTTTAGCCATCCATCTTGCCTACATTGAACAATATTACCCAGCGTCAAAATATGATGTCACTTTGGAGTTTTGGGATGATGATCCTCTGCATATCAAAACATTTAGGGCCTACGCAGAAAGATATCGATCGACACTTTCGGTATCACTTGTGACGCGTCATTTTGATTGGACTGAGACAGCAAATAAATTTGACGGAAACGAAGAGTCCTTCACGCTTGCACTAGAGCAACACATCGATACTCAAATACATCATCCCTTAAAAAATCCTCCTCGTTTAGGATCATTTTCATTTTGGGGTACAGAGACAGCTAAAGCCCGCGCTGAATTGAATATTCCATACTCTTGGTTGGCCATCGGTTTTTCTGCATTTTTTTTAACTTATGCATTAATGAATCCGCAAGAACGTCAAACCGGCGACTTTAAACCAAAAAGCATATATTGATATGTCGTGTGATCTGGATTATCACTTCTAAATACATTCAAAAGTTGGTATTGCGCAGTCTCAGAAAGCACCTTCTTTAAACACATATCAGCAGGTGTGTATTCTGTATACCCATCGTGTATCCATGCAGTCAGAATAATATAGCTCGGATGTCTATCTAATAGGGTTTGGCAAAAATGTGTGTAACGCTCTGCTATAGGGGTATGCCCCATCTCGAGATTATTTAAACAGTAAGAATCAATAAAATTTAATTCTGGGTGTAAATAAGGAATAAGCCCGCTATCGGCCAAAACTATATTTTGCTTAGGGTGAGCATATTTTGAAAGCCAATGAGAAACTTCTCGCCTGAGGCGCTCGCCAGCGGCAGGATTCTTTGTAAAATGTCGATAAGCTTCAAGCGACATTTTAGGAATGGCACAAAACAGTAATACAGCACTTAAAACATAAACTAAACGCGGCTGTTGCACAGCACTTGCTAATCCGAGCGTAGCTAAAGAAAAAAGAAGTGCCAATGCGGGAAGAAACAAACGATTATCGAAGGCCACCACAGGATCTGAAGTCCAACAAAATACTAGATAAAAAACACTAGGTAAAATAAGAAACGAGTAAACTCGTCGATAAGAAGGTTGCCTCAAAAGAGGGAGTGTACAACATAAAAAAGGCCACGCTAATTTCAGATAACGCGCATCTAAAACACCCATAAACTCAGTCGACGTTGCTTTACAATAAACAGAGTTTGGAAATAAATAGCCAAAATAAAACCAACGCCAGAAAAAATAAGGAAAATACACTATTGCGAAAAAACCGATTAAATAAAAGCATCGCAGTTTGAAATTTGGCTGGCGAAAAGCATACGCACCATACACTAAAAAGTAACCTAAAGCGAGCACACTACCCTCAGGCCTTGTGAGTGCTAACAATGCAAATAAAACCCCCGCCGTCGAGATATCTTGAGTGGATTGATATTCTAAAGCTTTTAAAAGATGGTAGACTGCAAAAATGAGAACGCATTGATAAAAGGTCGTCTCCAGCCCACTCACAGCCCAAATAACCTGTCCTCGATACATTAATAACCAAATCACAGGAATAACAGCGTATCTTATCCCTGCAAGATGTTTTGTAAGAAGAAAAATACCAATAGACAATCCAAGTAAACTCGCGACTCCGACCATTTTTAAGCCGAACACAGGATCTATCTGTAACCACTCCAGAAAACGCGCAATCAGTAAAAAACTAAAATTAGAGTACCCTTCAACGGGCACCTCCCCCATGTTCCACAACAATACACCATGCGAGTCCCAATACTTTGCGTAACGCAGAGTAATATACATATCATCGATGGTAAAACGCCAAATAGCCTGTATTTGAAAAACAAGCAGATAAACAACAAGTATGCTCAAAAAACTTAAAAAAAGTATTCGTGCGACTGATTGCATTTTCTTTAATTTATAAGGAATGCATAATGACACAATACATCACTTCAGGTATGATTACACTCAATTTTGTACTCATAAGATCACCATGCGCACGCTTCTTAAACGTTATTTAAACTCAATCATCCGTCGCATCGGTTTTCCTCGCCTGTACCAAATAAAATGTCTAATTGAGCGACATACCAAACTACACAATCGGTTCATCCGTCTCTTTACTTTTTATCCCGGTGTATTGCTGTATTTTAAAAGACAAGGTGAAGAGCGATTAGTCTTCCCTTATCAACCTAGAAGGTTGAACATGACCTCTAAAGAAGTGCAACAAATGTATCGCATACTCAAACAGACTTCGAGCAACCATGCGCATCGTCATTGATCTTCAGGCTTGCCAATCACAAAGTGCGCATCGCGGCATAGGACGATATAGCCTATCGCTCGTCAATGCAATGTTGAAAATCAATACCCAACATGAGATTTTCATCGCCTTATCGGGCGCATTTCCTGAAACTATTGAGCCGTTACGTAAGCATTTTTTAGCATTGATTCCTGAGGAGCGCATTGTAGTGTGGCATGCTCCTTTTGCTGTGAGCCCAGAGCAAGAGTTTATTCCAGCACGAATTCACAACGCATCGCTTCTAAGAGAGGCATTCCTCGAACACCTTAAACCTGACTTCATCCTCATCACGAGTTTATTTGAGGGATTCAGTGACAATGCCGTGACAAGTATTGGATTACTTGAAAATCAAATCCCAACAGCAGTGATTCTGTACGATCTGATCCCCATGCTTTATCCAGATACGTACCTCACAACCCCAGAATTTCGAAATTATTACAATGAAAAAATTCGCCAGCTACAACAAGCCAATCTCTTGCTTTCAATTTCAGAGTCAGCAAAAAGTGAAGCGTTAACACACCTTCACCCTCTGCCACCCATTTCAGTTATCAGCTCCGCCGCAGAGACTCACTTCAGAAAAATCATTTATTCTGATACAGAAAAAGCTGACATTCTGAAGCAATTTCAATTGAAAAGAGAATTCCTCATGTATACAGGAGGGATCGACCCTCGTAAAAATATCGAAGGACTCATTGAAGCTTTTGCTGAGTTACCCCAAACATTACTCGAAACACATCAACTTGCAATTGTTTGCGCAGTCCAACCTAATGAGCGCCATAAGCTAGTCAAACATATGAAAAAACATGGTTTGACTGAGAAGCAGGTCATCATCACAGGTTATGTGGAAGAACGAATATTGATCGCTCTTTATAACCTGTGCAAAGCATTCATATTCCCCTCCATACATGAAGGCTTCGGACTACCTATTTTAGAGGCGATGCAATGCGGTGCCCCAGTGATTGGCTCAAATCGGTCTAGCCTACCAGAAGCGATTGGTCATGACGATGCACTTTTTGATCCAACAAATAAGCAGGCCATTACAGAAAAAATTATACATGTCCTCACAGATGAGTCTTTTAGAAAAACACTCATCGAACATGGACAACATCAAGTCACTTTATTTTCTTGGGAAAACACTGCCACTAAAACGCTGCGTGCATTAGAAGCAGCTCAACACACCCCAACAATAAAAAAAATATCACATCAATCAACTAAACCAAGATTAGCGTTTGTATCCCCTCTTCCGCCGGAACAAACAGGGATTGCTCAATATAGTCGAACACTGCTACCCGCACTGGCTCATTACTATGAAATTGATGTCGTCGTTGCACAAGCCAAAGTAGATGATGAGTGGATTCATTCGCATTGCCCTATCCGTAACGTCAAATGGTTTATGAAACATGCGCATGAATATGACCGTGTACTTTATCATTTCGGCAACTCTACTTTCCACACGCATCAGTTCGAGTGTATTAAAACCATTCCAGGAGTCGTTGTTTTACACGACTTCTACTTAAGCGGCATTTTATCTCATCTTGAAATGACTGAAAAAAAGACGTGCTGGTCTGAAGCACTCTATCACGCTCACGGTTATAGCGCACTTTTTGCACGCCATCACGCTCCTCATCTTGATTTTGTAAGAATGCATTACCCATGCAATCAAGAGGTCATTCAATCAGCGCTAGGCATCATTATTCATAGCGAAGAATCGCTTCGTCTTGCAAAACAATGGCTAAATGAGCCACATGAAAAGCCTTGGTTTAATATTCCACTGCTAAAAGAGATCAATCCACTTACAAAAATTGAAGCGCGCCGACACTTAAATTTACCAGAAAATGCGTTTATCACTGCGAGTTTTGGATTTTTAGCGCCAACAAAACAAAATCTTGAAATTCTAAAAGCATGGACAAACTCATCACTACGCACAGAGCCTAATCACTATCTGATGTTTGTTGGTGCGGCTGAAGGAGCCTACGCAGAAAGTATCAACGCGTATATTGAGCAACATCAACTTCAAAACCAGGTGATCATTACCGGTTGGATTGATGATCACTTATTTGACCATTACCTCAAAGCAACAGATCTGGCGATTCAACTTCGCAGCGATTCTCGTGGTGAAACCTCTGGGGCAGTACTCAGTTGTTTTTCGAGTGCCTTACCTACTATAGTCAACGCTCATGGCTCAATGAAAGATTTACCCGAAAATACTGTCGTTAAACTCCAGGATAAATATACTTCGAATGAGCTTATCGCAGCACTCGAATCACTCACTACAGATAGCGCATTACGCGAAAAGTTATCTACGGAAGCACTGGCTCATATTCAAACACATCACACCATCACCCAGTGTGCTGCAGCTTATTTCAACGCTATTGAAAAAAGCTATGCAACACCTCATCCAGCACATCTGATCAAAAAAAGCCAATTTACAAACAATGAAACGACATTACTTTTTTTAGAAAGCATGATGATCAATCAGCCTCCGCGTGCGATTAAGCAACTCATGATTGACATCACCGAGTGGAAAAAATTATCAAAACAGCAATCACAGTTACTGCATCAACTCATCCATCATCCACCTGAAGGCTATCGTATCGAGCCGATTTATCGGCGTGCACGCGAGCCTTTTTTCCGTTATGCAAGAAGCTTTATGTCACAATGGCTAGCGTTTCCTAAACAAGGCTTTAGTGATGACATCATTTCAACACGCAGACAAGATGTTTACTTATCTGTTACATCACTCACAGAAAAGAACCGTCTGCTGACTGATATCCTAAAAAGACGCGGCGTGTATCTCATCACACCGGAGTCAAATCAAACAACCAATGCCGATTTAGATGCGATAAAAGTCACATTAAAGAAGTATTTTCCTTTTTATGGCTTAGATAGTCAGCCCTTAAAATAACGGTCTGACTTTTTTGAATTAAATTCTGCAAATGACCTGCTGTGGAAATACCCAAATTTTAGTCTTTCGTAAGATAGAAAATCCTCTCCAGACACTCTACCTCAACATATCCCACAAGAGGCGAACGGGGTAACGATTTAACACTACACCTAAAATCGCACCCTGTCCGGTTATTTTTCTTCTCTAGCCGTTACTGAAGTTGACTCGGCTTTAACCTCACCTCTTCTTCTGCCTGCTCGGGACGTTCTTGTACTCTAGCTTTGAAACCTTGTGTGAGAAAGCTAGCTAAACCCACCATCGCATCTGAGACTGCTGTTCTAAAGTTTCCTAATAAAGGTTCCATTTTAGCTAGGTTATCAGCTTCGTTACTTGGCGTAACTTCGTAGAATTCTTTATATTGCTCAGTAACAGGCACGACCATTGCGCGAGGAATACCTCCTACATCTCTAAAAGGAATGGCCACAGGTAGTGGTTCAGCAAGCGGTAATTCAGCTTCAACCTCAGTTTTACTAAAAACCTGTAACTCAATATCCCCATCTATGTCTCGAACACGACCCTCACGATTTTTATGTGGAACCTGAAGAAACAACTGATTTCTTTTATCAACTATTGCATTGAATGCTTTGGCGATGTTTTGAAAAAGAGCCTTGATCTGGGTGGGTATTTGAGAGATTCGATAAGACCATGTCTTCACGTATGCATCATGAATTTTTTGTCTATTGTCTGCAAGATAACGATCTAACTCATCTAAGCTACCAGGAGTCCTTGATGACAAAATATTGCCAAGCATTTCAACTTCAACCTGTTGTGTTGACTGTGGAGCACCATCCGCTTTTTGCCGTTTTGGGAGTTTTTGAGCTTCTCTTTGAGCTTTGTTCTGTGAAATTTCATTGTCCCAGTCCGAAAGCATGATATGAAGTACTTCCGAATATACCTGTTCTTTTTCCCCTGATTCCTGAGTTTCGCTAATGACGTCTTTTTTCTCTTCACCTTTTTTCATGCTCTGCTCCGGCGTATTCGACCTTTGCTCAGAATATAGTTGAGAGTATCCTAATTTCCAGTGTCCTCTGGATGACCAAGCTGAAACCCAATCATGTACAATTAATTTAAAAATCAGATTCGGACGAGCTCGGACTCGCTCACAAACTCGGTCTCGTAAGGTTTAGTAGAACATGGAGCATCACGTTGTCATGAAATGGCAAGAGTATAGGATGAGTTACTAAAACAGCGCCTAAAATACATGCTCACTTTAAATGAGATCAAATTGGATTTTGTGCATCAATAAAATAATGCTCTAATCCAAATGTTGTCGCTAAGTGTTGACCTAGCGCGCGAATCCCAAAGCGTTCAGTGGCGTGATGTCCGCAAGCAAAATAATGAATATTATGCTCTTGAGCTTGATAATAAGTCCGCTCAGAAACTTCTCCACTCAAATAAGCATCGACACCCAATCGTGCTGCATCTTCGATGAAATCTTGCGCTGCACCACTACACCATGCAATACGCCGAATAAGCGGTACAGACGCATCAAGATGTAAAGGGGTACGATGGAATTTTTCGGTCAACAATGTCATCATTGCATCAGGTGTGAGTGGGCGCTCCAGTGTTCCAGACCAGAGTAAATCACGATTACGACCTTGAGGTTGCGAAACCGTTTCTTGCACATTCAATAAGCGTGCAATACACGCATTATTTCCAATCTCTTTATGACAATCAAGCGGCAGATGAAATGCAAACAAATTGATATCATGTGCTAATAATGCAGCAATACGCGAGCGCTTCAAACCCAGTAAAGTAGGCTCTTCACCACGCCAAAAAAAGCCATGGTGCACTAAAAGCGCATCAGCACGACGCTCGACAGCAGCCAGAATGGTCGATAATGATGCGCTCACTGCGGTACAAATAAGACCAACCTCATCCTTACCTGAAATTTGTAAACCATTAGGCGCGTAATCTTGAAACAGATCGACATTAAAATACGTCGCGAGGTAAGTCTCTAGCTCATGCCGCTTCATGATTTAATCAGCGACACGTTTGATATCAGCACCAAGTTTTGTGAACTTATCTTCAACACGCTCGTAGCCCCTATCTACATGATAAACTCGCTCAACAACAGTTTCACCTTCTGCAACCAATCCCGCCAGAATGAGCCCAGCAGAAGCACGTAGATCTGTCGCCATCACTGGGGCACCTGTCAGGTGATCTGCACCAGTAATCATTGCAGTATTTCCATTTAGGCGTATTTTGGCGCCCATGCGTTGCAATTCTTGCACATGCATGAAGCGATTTTCAAAAATAGTTTCAACAACCGTAGAAGCACCATTAGCGACGGTATTCATTGCCATAAATTGTGCTTGCATATCCGTTGCTAAGCCAGGATAAGGTGCGGTTGAGATATCAATCGCCTCTGGACGCGCACCATGCATATCAAGCGAAACCCAATCTTCACCCAGTGTGAGAGAGGCACCGGCCTCCTCAAACTTACACAGCATTGACAGCAAGTTATCTGGTCGCACATGCTTAACGGTCACTCGGCCTCGTGTAATAGCGGCAGCAGCCAAATAAGTCCCTGCTTCAATACGATCAGGCATGACCGCGTACTCGCCTCCTCGCAACGATTCAACACCATCGATTTCAATAGTATGCGTTCCTTCACCACGAATACGTGCACCCATTTTATTAAGAAAATGGGCCAGATCAACAACCTCGGGCTCACGTGCCGCATTTTTAATGACAGTCTTACCTTCGGCTAATACCGCAGCCATCATGATATTTTCTGTACCGGTGACAGTGATTGTATCAAACATCAATGTTTTACCTTGCAGACGACCGTTAACTTTGGCTTTAATAAATCCGTTTTTAACATCGATTTCAGCACCCATTGCCTTTAAAGCTTTTAAATGCAAATCGACAGGACGTGTGCCAATCGCACAACCACCCGGCAAAGACACATCTGCTTGACCAAAACGAGCTAACAACGGACCCAATACTAAAACAGAGGCACGCATGGTTTTTACTAAATCGTAAGGTGCGACAAATTGATTAATGTCATTTGCATTTAAACGTAAAGTTGAGCCTTCTCGCGCCTCAATTTGCACGCCAAGCTTCATCATTAACTTTCGCATGGTCTGCACATCTTTAAGATCTGGAACATTATGAAGAGTCACATGATCTGTAGCAAGAATTGTTGCCGCAAGAATCGGTAATGCCGCATTTTTAGCACCAGAAATTTCAACTTCACCGACCAATGGTCGTCCGCCGTGAATGATAAATTTATCCATGATTTTGCTCCCATTCTGCTACTGTCCAGGTTTTCATTGTTACAGCATGCAACTGTCCCGCTGTAATCCAGTCCACCAGCTGCGCATACACCCACTGCTCGCGCTTAACTCGTTGCAACCCTTCAAACTTATCCGAAACCACGATTAGCTGATAATGATAACCATCACCTTGAGCCTCGACGTGATGCACTCCAGCTATTGCCAAAAGTCGCTTTGAAATCTCTTCTACACTAACATTACTCAAACCATACTCCACAAATCTTTTACACCACAAAATTCAGCTAACGCGCGAACTTGCTCAGGTATTTTTTGAATCACTAAAGCTTTACCATGAGACACACAAAGACGTTTTGCCTCAATGAGTAAAGCAAGTCCCGCGCTATCACACAGCGATACGCCACTCAAATCGATACATACCTCTTGGACCTCAGCTTGCATCATAAGCGAACGAAATTTTGACAAATCAGACATTACTGTATGAAATGCAAGCTCGGCTGAAGGCGTGAACGCGATAGTATACATGTTATGCAGCCACTTTGCGCTGTTTCATCTGAGAAATAAGTGCTTTCATGTCTGAATTTTGCAAAACCTGTCCAAATTGGTTCCTAAAGCTCTGCAAAAGACTTACACCTTCTACACTTAAATCATACACTTTCCAATTACCTGACTTTGCCACTAGTGCATAGCTTAGCGGAATTGTCTGTCCATTATTGCGCTTGATCATACTATTCACACGAGCAAACTTGCCGTCGACAGACTGCTGCGATGAAAAAGTAATCGTTTCACCAGAATACTCCGCAAGAGGTGCTGCATACGTGCGAATAACCAAATCGGTAAATACAGAAGTGAATTCTTGTCGCTCAGCAGGTGTCGCACTATTCCAAGCATTTCGACCTAACACAGAACGAGACATCCCCACTACATCAACATGAGGGAGTAAATACTGCCGAACCGCATGCTCGATAATGGAATGATCATCTTTAAGCTTAGATTGGTTTGCTTTTAGCGTTGTTATAATTTGATTCGCGGCCCCCTCAAGCATAGGCACAGCAGAATCAGCCGCCCAATTGAGTGTCGAAAAACACATCAAAAGCACACCCAACAATCGATTTATTCCTCGCATGACATCACCTATTTGTTGATAGAAAATAACAGCTGCCCAATTAAATTCTCAAGCACCATCGCCTCTTGGGTCTTTGCAATCAAATCTCCTTGCTTCAGATAAGGATGAGCCGAGTCAGCATCATCAAAACCTGGCACAATGCTAATATAATTTGAACCAAGTAACCCTTCGGTTAAAATACGCGCCGATACGTCATCAAACGGAATAGAAACGTCTGAACGTAGTCTTAATGTGACTGTAGCATTCAGTTGGTTTGGTTGTAACATAATTTTTGAAACCTCTCCAATTCGAACACCAGCAACCGTCACAGGAGCATGCACTTTTAAGCCACCAATATTCACAAAATCCGCATTTACCTCATAAGATTTTCCAAAAGATGCCGTCGAAAATCCGCTAACCTTGAAAACCAAAAAAAGAAGCGAGAGTAAACCAAACAACATTAAGAGCCCTACACTCATATCTATTCGTCGTTGTTTGTTCATCACCAACCTCCAATCATCACTGCTGTTAATAAGAAATCAAAACCCAAAACTGCTAGAGACCCAAAGACCACCGATCGTGTGGTTGCTTGGCTAATCCCCTCAGCAGTAGGCACACATGAGAATCCTTGAAAAACAGCGATCCAAATCACTAAAAACCCAAACACCAGACTTTTAATCACGCCATTTAAAACATCTGTTCTGACATTCAAAGCACTTTGCATATTCGACCAGAAGGTGCCTGCATCAATGTTTAACCATAACACACCGACACAATATCCACCTACAATGGCAACCGCAGAAAAAATGAGCGCTAAAACAGGCAAGCCAATCAAGCCTGCTATGAAACGCGGATAAACAACACGAGTCAAAGGATCAACACCCATCATATCCATGCTCGCTAATTGTTCAGTTGCTTTCATTAGTCCAATCTCAGCGGTCAATGCAGAGCCTGCTCGTCCGGCAAAAAGCAGCGCACTAATCACAGGGCCAAGCTCACGAATCACACTTAAAGCCAAAAGCTGACCTAGCTCACTTGTTGCACCAAATTTTTGTAGTGTATGAAAACCTTCTAAACCCACAACCATGCCGATAAACAAACCAGACACGACGATAATAAGGCAAGACAGCACACCAACAAAATAAAGCTGACGCCATACATCTCGCCATAAGTGACGAAAATAAGGCTGACGAAAAAGCACACTCGCCAAAAAGCGACCAGAATACCCCATCGCCTCTACAGAAGATAAGGTGCTTCTACCCAAGCGCGCGATAGCATCAAACATCGAGCAACTCCTCCAAATAAGTGCGAGCAGGATAATGAAAAGGCACGACTCCATCGGCCTCACCATGCATAAACTGCTTCGTTTGCGGGTTAGTCGATGATTTCAACTCATCAGGTGTGCCCTGAGCAATCACCTTGCCTGAAGCTAAAAGATACACATAATCAGCAATAGAGCAAGTTTCCTCGACATCATGTGACACGATAATCGTTGTTGTACCCAGCAATTGATTAATCTGTTTAATTAAACGAACCAAGACACCCATCGAAATCGGGTCTTGTCCGGTAAAAGGCTCATCGTACATCATTAGTGCAGGATCTAGTGCGATCGCACGAGCCAAAGCGACACGCCGGGCCATGCCACCAGAAAGCTCTGCCGGCATCAGTTTCGCGGCACCACGAAGCCCGACAGACTCAAGTTTCATTAACACCACATCTCTGATCAGAGGCTCGCACAAAGTAGTATGTTCACGTAGCGGAAAAGCAACATTATCAAAAACAGACAAATGGGTAAATAACGCGCTATTTTGGAAAAGCAAACCCATTTTTTGGCGTGCTAAATTCAGTTCTTTTTTGGGTAGTTGATGAATCAATGCTCCCTGAACGCGTATCCGACCAGCATCAGGGGCTAACAACGCACCAATGAGTTGCAGCAAAGTTGTTTTACCACTGCCACTTGGCCCCATGATAGCGGTAATCTTTCCGCGAGGAACAACAAGATCAATATCATCAAAAATGACGCGAGATCGATGCGAAAAAGTAAGGTGTTCAATAACGACGGTATGCTCGTCCATTGTGGATTTTTTTAGTTATTTTGTTTGAGTATACACTGCACTTCTTATATTTTTCCACTGATTCAGGAACTATCGATAACATCAAAATGAACTTGAGTATAAAAGATGCTCTATGGTAAGCTTGCATGCTAAAGTTTAACCTCTCTATGTTATGAATTTCTGCAATTTGGGCCTAGCCGTCATCGAAACAGAGGCACAAGCCGTGTTCGAGCTTGCCTCGCGTCTTGATGAACGCTTCGATGAAGCTTGTCAATTACTACTCACCTGCCACGGGCGCGTTGTCGTCACAGGCATGGGGAAATCTGGCCATATCGGCAAAAAAATTGCTGCGACCTTGGCAAGCACAGGCACGCCCGCTTTTTTTATGCACCCAGGAGAGGCAAGCCACGGAGACGTCGGCATGCTCACGAAAAACGATATCGTGCTTGCGATTTCTCACTCCGGCAACACGAACGAAATTATCACTTTAATCCCAACAATTAAGCGATTATCGATTCCATTAATTTCTCTCACAGGCCAACCCAATTCGACACTTGCGCAAGCATCTAATGTGCATCTTGATGTCAGCATTAGACAAGAAGCATGCCCGTTAGGGCTGGCACCGACAACCAGTACTACAGTGGCTTTGGTGATGGGTGATGCACTTTCCGTCGCATTACTACAGGCGCGTGGTTTTACCGCGGATGATTTTGCACGCTCTCATCCCGGCGGAAGTTTGGGGAAAAAACTTTTACTCAAAGTTGAAGATATTTTTCACGCAGGTCAAGCCGTTCCTGTGGTCTCTGAAAGCGTGAGTGTGAGGGAGGCTCTGATTGAAGTCAGTGCAAAAAAACTAGGAATGACTTGTGTCGTTGATCACCAAAACAAACTCGTAGGCGTCTACACTGATGGTGACATTCGCCGCACACTGACCGGTGATTTTGACATCAATACAACCCCACTTAAAGACGTGATGTCACGACAATATCAAACTATCTCGCGCGATGCTCTCGCAGTAGGGGCGCTCTCTTT
The DNA here is from genome assembly GCA_964471225.1 of uncultured Legionella sp. Taxonomy (GTDB): domain Bacteria; phylum Pseudomonadota; class Gammaproteobacteria; order Legionellales; family Legionellaceae; genus JAGVJT01. The sequence goes on from CAYYEZ010000062.1 coordinate 18,399, forward strand.
GATGCAGCAACACTTGATTACGTCACTCGTGATTGAAAACGAGGAGCACAATCCTGAGGCAGTACTCCATATTCACGACTTACTGCGCGCCGGAGTTATTTGAGGAAAATATGATGAACGAACTCATTGAAAAAGCAAAAAAAATTAAATGTGTTATTTGCGATGTGGATGGTGTACTCACTGATGGGACACTTTATCTTGACGCGACAGGTAATGAAATGAAAGCCTTCCAAGTCTTAGACGGTGTTGGCTTAAAGCTCCTGATGTTCGCGGGCATTGAAGTGGCTGTCATTACAGGAGCGGTCACCTCAATTATCGATCACCGTATGCAACAATTAAAAATTACCCATTACTTCAAGGGGCAAGTCAACAAACAAGTTGCCTTCGACACACTAAAGTCTCGTTTAAATCTCAGTGAAGAAGAGTTTGCCTATATTGGGGATGACCTGCCTGATTTACCGATCATTCAGCAAGTCGGTTTCGGTGTTGCCGTAGCTAACGCCGTTGAACAAGTCAAAAGTGCGGCTCAGATGGTCACACAGCAATTCGGTGGTCGAGGAGCGGTACGTGAGGTGTGTGATTTTATCCTACACGCTCAAGGCAAATTCGAGCAGGCACTCGATACCTACCTTACCTCTTGATGATGAGTCGATTAAAGCATCCCTTTTTACTTAGCGCGCTTGCCGCGCTCCTTTTTTATTTCGGATTCAACTTTAAAATAGATCTTCCCAAAGTCACTTCGAAAAATGCACTGGAAAAACTGAACGATTTGCATATCACAGGGCTCAAAGTACAATTTTTTGATACGGAGGGACATCAAACACACGCCGTAACAAGCCCCAGACTAGAACATATTCCGCACCACGATACCTATCAACTATACTCGCCTCATCTCACCTTCACACCGATAGGTAAACCACACTGGCGAATTGACTCAGACGAGGCCATTGCAAGAGAAAGAGGGGAAGAAATTATACTGTCTCATCATGTGGTACTCAGGCATGCCCCCTTTCAAACACATCCAGCAGGACGTATTGAAACTGAAAAGCTTACCTTTTATCCTAAACAAAATTATGCAATGACAGACGAGGCAATCACGTGGAGGCAACAAGACAACCGTGTATTTTCTCAAGGGATGAAGGCTTATTTGAATGAAAATCGAGTGGACCTCTTTCAGGCTAAGGCAAGGTATGAGCCGACAACATAGCCTCGCACTGTTGCTTTTTACATCAACATTACACGCCACACCCATCAATATCAGTGCGGGGTTTGCTTCGATTGATCAAAATACACATGAGCATTTGTTTCGCCAGGAAGTACAAATAGATGACGATCATCAGCACTTACGCGCCGCCTGGGTGAAGGTCACAACAGACCAACAGAATCAACTTGTGCAGGCTGTCGCTCATGGCGATCACAATACAGCAGCACATCTTTGGTCAACAGAAAAAGAACCCTCTCTTCATGCCTATGCAAATGAAATCCAGTATTACCCGAAAGAGCATCGTGTTATTTTGACTGGGAACGCGCATCTTGCTCAAGGAAAAAATTCATTTTCCGCCCCTAAAATCACTTACAATACACTGACTCAACATATTGTAAGTGAAGCCCAAGGGGATCAACGAACAACAATTATATTAGACCAAGACCATGACGCTCTTATCCGCTAAACATTTAAAAAAATCCTTTAAGGGACGCACCGTCGTCAATGACATCAGCCTGCATATTGCTCGTGGTGAGTGTGTCGGCTTATTAGGCCCAAACGGCGCAGGAAAAACCACATGCTTTTATTTATTAGTGGGACTTCTCAAGACAGATGAAGGTGAAATTCTGCTAGATAATCAGCCCATTACTAAAACGACGATGGATGAGCGCGCCACATTGGGTCTCGGATATTTACCACAAGAAGCGTCTGTTTTTCGAAAATTATCCGTACAAGACAATATTCTTGCGATTTTACAATTAAGAAAAGATCTAACGCGCAGCCAACAGAAGCAACGCACAGAAGAGCTCCTCGAAGAGTTCCATCTTACTCCCATCAGAAACACACTTGGGATGCGACTTTCTGGTGGAGAACGCCGACGTGTCGAGATTGCACGCGCGCTTGCTATCAACCCGAATTTCATTCTCTTGGATGAGCCTTTTGCTGGTGTGGACCCGATTTCGGTCATCGACATAAAAAAAATCATCGAGCATTTGTGTGAATCTAACATCGGCGTACTGATTACAGACCATCATGTACGAGAAACGCTTGCTATTTGTCAGCGTGCCTATATCATGAACCAGGGTAAACACTTATGTGAAGGCACGCCCGAAACTATTTTAGCGAATCAAGAGGTACGCACAGTCTATTTGGGTGAAGAGTTCAAACTTTAAGAACCTGTGCTAGATTTGAAGTATAACTTATCTTTCTATATTTAATACAAATGACTACAATCACTATTGAACTTCTCAAAAAAATTGTCACCAAAGCACAGCGTAACCAGGAAGGCGACACGGCCAATTATATTCCTGAGCTTGCCAATGTTAACCCCAATATCACCGCAATTGCGGTGCAACCTCTTGGTGAGCCCAGTGTTGTGTTCAGCAACACCGCGCTCCATCCAGTGACCTTACAAAGCACAGGCAAGATGGTTCCACTCATTGGATTACTAGAAGAAAATGGTCCAGAAAAAGTACTTGAATGGGTCAAGGTTGAGCCTTCTGGAGATGATTTTGCATCGATTACACAACTCGAGCAATTCGGCCCTAAACCATCAAACCCGATGTTGAATGCCGGAGCAATTACGCTTTGCTCACACATTCCGGGTCATAGTGAGGCCGCTTTTGGTTGGCTTGATGCGTGGGTGCAACGTTTATTTAATCAAACTCTACGCATTAACCCCATGGTTTTTGCCTCAGAAAAGGCTACAGGGGATAGAAACCGCTCGCTGGCTTATCTTTTGAAAAGTCGTAAGCATCTTGAAAAAGATGTACCTAATACACTCGATCTTTATTTCAGCTTATGCTCTTATGAAGCAACCCTCGAGCAAATGCTTTATCTTCCCACACTCTTAGCAAATAAAGGCAAAGATCCGTTCACCGATAAGCAAGTCATTTCTCTAAGCACTTGTCAAATTACGTTAGCGATTATGGCTACCTGTGGCTTATACGATGAGACAGGCACACACATGGTGCGTACGGGCATGCCTGCAAAAAGTGGCGTGTCAGGATACACTATCGCAAGCGTACCGAACAAAGCAGGAATCGCAGTCTTAAGCCCAAGAGTCAACAAAAAAGGCAACAGTATTCGTGGAGAGATTATGCTCGAAGAGCTCTCTAAAGTGACTGGATGGCATTTTGCAAATCCTTAGGGTATGATTCGTGACGACCATCCTTTAAGGTAAAACAATGAACATTAGCCTATTTGACTTATTCTCTATCGGCATTGGACCTTCAAGCTCACATACAGTAGGCCCGATGCTCGCTGCACATGCTTTCATTGAGAAGTTAGAAAAAGAAAATGTGTTTGAAAAAACAGCTCGTATTCAAGTCAAGGTCTATGGTTCACTTGCATTAACCGGTAAAGGGCATGCCACTGATAAAGCGATTTTAAATGGCCTCGAAGGACAACTTCCTGACACAGTCGCACCCGAATCCATGGGACCTCGGATGGCGCATATTTTAAAAACACGCACATTATGCTTAGCGGGTAAAAAAAATATTCCTTTCAATGAAGAGCATGATTTTCCGTTTTTACAAAAAGAATTATTACCAAAGCATACCAATGGCATGCACTTTCATGCCTTTGATGCAGAAAATACAAGCTTATGCTCGCAAATTTATTACTCAATTGGCGGTGGTTTTATTGTCACAGATGAAGAGTTTTCCTCATCGAATGAAAACACATCCCCTCTCCCTTTTCCTTTTGACACAGCCGACGAGCTTTTAAGCGCATGTCGCAAACATCATCTCACCATTGCCGAACTCATGCAAAAAAATGAGCTGACTTGGCGTAGCTTAAGTGAAATTGAAACAGGTATTTTAGGCATCGCAGGCGTCATGAATACTTGCATTGATAACGGCTGCCAGCATGAAGGCATCCTTCCTGGCGGACTCAATGTAAAACGCCGAGCGCCTGATTTGTATCGTAAACTCAATAATAAAGGAGGCGTATGTAGTATTTACGAAGACTCTGACGTCATGAATCGCCTGAATCTCTATGCGATGGCTGTGAATGAAGAAAATGCAGCAGGTGGACGCATTGTCACAGCCCCAACAAACGGTGCCGCAGGCATTATTCCTGCCGTATTGCGTTACGCGGAAGACGCGCACAAAAAAAATCAAAATGAAGATATCTTTACTTATTTTTTGACTGCAGCCGCCATCGGTATTCTCTATAAAAAAGGTGCATCTATTTCTGGTGCTGAAGTAGGCTGCCAGGGCGAGGTGGGTGTGGCATCGAGTATGGCTGCAGCAGGCCTAACCGCGATACTGGGTGGAACAATCGAGCAAATCGAAAATGCTGCTGAAATTGCAATGGAGCACCATCTGGGCATGACCTGTGATCCGGTCATGGGGTTGGTACAGATTCCATGCATTGAACGCAACGCCATGGGTGCGGTCAAGGCCGTGAACGCCTGTCGCATGGCCCTCATCGGAGATGGTCAACATCACATCTCTCTCGACAAAGTCATCCGCACCATGAAACAAACCGGAAAAGACATGCAAACCATCTATAAAGAAACATCTTTAGGCGGACTTGCTGTGAATCTTGTCGAGTGCTGATGCATCAATTAAGAAAAATCGATCACTCCTGAAGTAAGACCTGAGCGTAGCCAACGATCTGAACTTGATTGGAGTTGAACCGATTTTAGGGCATAACTAGAGTTGCAAAAAACTCAAAAAGATCATATTCAAATCAAAAAGAAAAAATAATTCTCTAAAATAGTCTAAAATCAAGATATAGGAGCTCCTGTAGGCGATGGTATCTTGAGCCCGTCATGGAGCCACGGCTTGTTTTGGAGAACAGACATGTGGAAAAAAAGAGAAGAGCTAGATGAAGTAATCAAGACAGAGGAGATAAATGCAAAGGTCTTCCGTCACATAGGCCCAGAGATTAGTAAGATAACGGACAGAGAACAGCTAGAAACACTTTTGAAATGGGATTTAAAAAAGCTTGAAGAAAATATTCGTAGACTCGGAATTCCCGATGGAACAGTGTTAACAAACGATGAAATGCAATACATTTGGTACGCAATTCATGATGCTGCATTGGCAAACGACATGCTAGCATCCTCACTCCCCACGCCTCCATTGACTCCACCTCCGGAGATTGAAGCAAATGCAACGACGACAGAAATATTGTCTCAGCAATACGAAACTCTGAACGAAGCTGAAAGAATGAACTTTAGAGAAGTTCTCTTTACTAACGGGTCGAATCCAGAATTAGCCACACGACAGTCATTTAGCTCACTGAAACGACTATTGCAAAGTTTACTCATCCTCGTTGGAAGAGGCAATGGGGATGCGGTACGCATTTTACCCCAGGTTCAAGAATCGATTACTAAACAAATATTAGGAGTTGAATATAGCTCATTAAACGGCAACGATCAGGTCAATCAAGAGTTAAGATCTCTTTTTAGAAATGCTCTAATCAACTTGTCAGAAGAAGAGAGAACCAATTTACTTGAAAGCCAAGGCGCAGAATCGCTGCTGGCTTTGTCAGATGACTTAAGAAGCGTGATCAGTCATAAAGATACAGCGCGTCTGGGAGAAGAGGACGGACCAGGACTTCTTACACAAAAAAAGATAGACAACTACACTGCTATATTAGAAATAGCTGAGGCATCACTTGACAAGATAATTCAAGCCGAAATTTCAGAACGAGAGGATGAAGATTTAGATGAAGGGGTTTTCAAAGAGATACCTCTAGATGATGAAAACGTGCATCGATCTAGCCTACCACTTCCTGGCTACATAGAAGTAAAAAAAGCTGAAATCATAGAGTCAAACAAAAAGCTTCAAGCTGATATAGCGAAGCTTCCCGTTTCTTCAAAAAACAAAAAGTTGATTTTAGATCACATGATAGCTCTAAAAGCAAACTTAGCGGTACTAGAAGCAAAAGCTGAGGCTGGAACTATCACTGAACAAGAAAAAGCGGTTTACGACAAAGGTGCAAGCTTGCTTTCTAAATTTGACAGCTGCATTCGAGATAAAGAATTCTCTGGTACACTAAAAAATCCTAAAGTGTGTAACGAGTTTGTGAAGATGCTAGAAAGTGCTGCGGAATTATCCAAAGATCCGCAAAATCCAAACGCAAAAGCGGTTGCACAGCTGATCGAAACGACAAAAAAAGATCAAAAAAGCTTTACGCCCCGGCAAGATGCTGCATGGAAGGCTTTAAAAATAGCAGCAGTAATTTTTCTTAAGGTAGTTGTAGCGTGCGCCATCCTAGCACTCGTTGCTGCGGCGATATATTTTACTGCCGGTGCAGCAATACCTCTCGTATCAGCATTATTGGCACCTGCGGCATCAATGATAGGAGGAATCGGAAGTACTATCGTTGCTACTGGCGCCACTGCAGCCGCAGCCACCGCCACGGTCGCAACGACCGCCGCTGCGACTACAGCTGCGACTGCAACAGCGGCAGCTGCGACCGTAACAGCGACAGCGACGACAACCGCTGCCACAGCAGCAACACTCGCCGCAGCACACCCTATCATAGCTGGCGCAACTCTTGGTGTAGGCGCTGGTGGCTCAGTACTTGGTACAACAGTTGCCGTCACTCGAAAAATTGAGAGAGGAGCCGCAACAGAAAGAACTATTCGGGATATGAAAAAAGATCTTGAAGACACTTTAAAACCATATATAGCTGCTGCTAAAGAAGCAAAAACAGCTACTGATCCTGCAGCCAGTAGAAAAGAAGATGGAGATGAGGCTACTCCAACTACCCTGAGCCGTAGATAACGAAAATTAAACAATCACTGAGAATCACTTGACTAAACAGTTGGAGATCACTAAAATCTTCAACCTGTTTGGTCTAATTTAAATTTTTGAGGGTTACTGAATGCCAAGTGTTCGCGTGAAAGAAGGCGAAAATCCTGAGTATGCACTGCGTCGTTTTAAGCGCTCTTGCGAAAAAGCAGGTCTTTTAACTGAGCTTCGACGTCGTGAATTTTACGAAAAGCCTACTGCTGAGCGTAAACGCAAGCAAGCCGCTGCTGTAAAACGTCACTTGAAAAAAATTTCTCGTGATGTTGTAATGAGCAAGTCTTGTAAAAGACGCCGTAAATAACTAAGTTTAGAATTTCTCATGACTCAAAAAGAACGGTTGCAACAAGACATTAAAGAAGCCATGCGCGCCAGAGACAAGCAAAAACTCGACGTGCTTCGCCTTATTTCTGCAGCCGTTAAGCAAATTGAAGTTGATGAGCGTATTGTCGTGGATGACGCGAGGCTCCTAGCTATTTTGGACAAAATGGCCAAACAACGCCAGGAGTCTATCAGCCACTATCAAGCCGCACATCGGAATGATTTAGTAGCACAAGAAAATTTTGAGCTTGAAATTATTCAAAACTATCTACCTGCCCCCTTATCTGAAACAGAAATCATGGCCATCATCGATGCAGCTTTTGCTTCGATTTCTGTCAGCCAGCCGAGTGACATGAGCAAAATTATGGCGCACATCAAACCACATCTACAAGGACGTGCGGAGATGAGCAAGGTAAGCCAGTGGGTGAAAGATAAACTTATTCACCTCTTGGGGTAAACCGTGGGACTTATCCCCCGCCCCTTTATCGACGAGCTGTTGGGTCAAACCGATATTGTTGCTTTTATCGATGGATTTATCCCTTTAAAAAAACAGGGCAATAGTTTTGTTGCTTGCTGCCCTTTTCATCACGAAAAAACGCCCTCATTTAATGTCGTCGCAAAAAAACAATTTTATCATTGCTTCGGCTGTGGTGTCAGTGGAAATGCTATTAGTTTCGCGATGGAGTACTTACATCAAAGCTTTACTGAAGCCGTAGAAACACTAGCATTGCGAGCCGGCCTGCAAGTTCCCCGAGAAACGAACCCCCAGAAACAAGCCCAAGTTAATCTTTATCAACTCCTCGCTTACGTTGCGTTATTTTATCAAAAAACACTCACACTCGGTGAACAACCTGCACTGACGTATCTTAAAACACGAGGTGTCGAGGGAGAGGTGCTGGCTCGATACCAGCTCGGCTATGCCCCTTCAGGTTGGCACGTACTAACCCAAACCAAAGCGTTTCGAGCACATCAAGAAGCCTTATTCACAACGGGGATGCTTATCCAAAAAGAAGGCCAAAACAGTTACTATGATCGCTACCGTCATCGATTAATGTTTCCTATCCATGATAAAAAGGGTCGTATCATTGGTTTTGGTGGACGAGCATTACAAAAAGATGACAAACCCAAATATCTGAACTCACCAGAAACACCCATTTTTCACAAAAATAGAGAGTTATATGGGTTATATCAGGTTCTACAACACACACCTCGCCCAGAAAAAATTATTGTCGTCGAGGGGTATATGGATGTCATCGCTCTCGCACAATATGGTATTTCAAATGCGGTGGCCACCCTAGGTACTGCAACAAGCGTTTTTCACATACAATTGCTCTCTCAGTATACAGGACACATCGTCTTTTGTTTTGATGGAGATCATGCCGGCCAACAAGCAGCGCAAAAAGCTTTAGAAAGTTTATTGCCTGCCCTTGACAGCACATTGACCGCGTCTTTTATTTTTCTGCCCGAAGAGCACGACCCTGATAGCTATATCCGTGAGGAAGGGCAAGCAGGCTTTCAAAAACTGATTGAAAACGCACGCCCATTGCATTCGTATTTACTCACCGTCATGGCATATGGCGTAGATACGTCATCAGTTCAAGGCAAAAATCAACTGATGCACCAAGCCAAACCTTGGCTTGAAAAGATCCCAGAAAGTCCTTTTAAGTCCTTGATCATACGCGAACTTGCCCTACATACGCATCTTGATGCGGATCATCTCACCCAGCTACTTAGTTCATCTCCATTACCAACATCCCTCGCACCACAAACCATTAAACGCACACCAGCACGCATTGCTGTGGCGCTTTTGCTGCAACACCCACAGACATATCTTACTCTCGCGACACAATATCCTGCGATGAATTTTCAAGCGCATCCGCTGATTGTACAGCTGATGGAAACGATTTGCGCTGAACCGCATCTCTCAACGGCAGCACTCATTGAGCGATTCCGAGACTCATCTTCATTTGATGTGATTCGAAAACTAGCAAGCCTTGAAACTTTTGTGTCAGAGGAAACACTGATTCAAGAGCTACACGACACATTAGCGTTTTTAACAAAAAAAAACCAAGAGAGCGAAATTCAAACGCTATTAAAACGCTCGAAAGAGCAGGGTCTAACTGAAGAAGAGCGTCAAAAATTACAACATCTCGTTAAACAAAAAAAAAGAACTAGTATGTTGAGTCAAGGCAGTTTATAATTGGCCATTTTTACCGCCCATTTTTCATTTAGACTATACGTATGTCCACAAACGACAATGAACAGCAACGATCGCAAATTACCAAAGTCATCAGCTTAGGTAAAGAGCAAAACTATCTCACGTACGCCCAGATTAACGATCTGCTGCCGAATATCGTGGACACCGAGCATTTTGATGTGATCATCACCATGCTTGAAGGCATGAATATTAAAGTATTTGAGCTTCCTCCGAGTTACGATGAGCTGTTACTTCTAGGTAACACAGAAGAAGCCCCTGACGATGTTGAGGAAGCAGCGGATGTTGTCCTCTCCGTAGACAAAGAGTCTGGCCGCACCACCGATCCTGTACGCATGTATATGCGTGAAATGGGTACAGTCGAGCTCTTGACTCGTGAGGGCGAAATTCGTATTGCCAAGCGCATCGAAGAAGGGATCTACCAAGTCTTAAAAGCACTTGCTTCTTATCCGGAAACAGCATACTTAGTCCTTTCTGATTATGAGAAGATTGCCACAGAAGAGTTACGATTAAGCGACATTATTAGTGGCTTTGCAGACGTGGAAGAAGCACCTGCCTCCAACATTGGCTCCATGCTCGAAGAAACCGAAGCGCTGCTTGAAGAGCCGACCATTGCTCTTGCTGAAGAAGAGGAAGACGAGGAAGGCGGCGGCATCATCGAAGTCGATGAGGGACCTAATCCAGAGCAAGCTCAGCTATATTTTGACGACCTGCGAACAACATATCAAGCAGCTATTGAAGTCATGAGGACGGACGGTCGACATGCTCAAAGCACACTAGATACCATTGATAAAATGGCAGAGTCCTTCTTAAAGCTTAAACTCACATCACGAGAAGTGGATCGTTTAACGCACTATTTTCGAGAATTGAGAAACGAAGTTCGCGACATCGAACGTTACGTGATGCGGCTTTGTATCGAACGTGCGAAGATGCCAAGAAAGCTTTTTATCGAAACCTTCCCTGGCCACGAAACTACGTTAGAGTGGTTGCCTGGTATTATTCAAAAACACGGCAAAAAACTTGATTTAGTCAAAATCCAGGAAATACAGCAAGACGTTCTCCATGCGCAACAAAAACTTGCAAATTTTGAAGAAACACATGGATTAGATATCAGTGAAATTAAAGATATCAACCGGAAAATGTCCATCGGCGAAGCAAAAGCTCGCCGTGCAAAAAAAGAAATGGTCGAAGCTAATTTGCGTCTTGTAATCTCCATCGCGAAGAAGTACACCAATCGTGGTTTACAATTTCTCGATTTGATTCAAGAGGGTAATATTGGACTCATGAAGGCCGTTGATAAGTTTGAATATCGTCGAGGCTATAAGTTTTCAACCTATGCGACATGGTGGATTCGTCAGGCCATCACGCGGTCTATCGCAGATCAGGCCAGAACCATTCGAATTCCTGTGCATATGATAGAAACGATTAATAAGCTTAATCGTATCTCTCGGCAGATTCTACAAGAATCTGGTCGCGAGGCCACACCAGAAGAATTGGCCGAAAAAATGGATTTAAGCGAAGATAAAATTCGCAAGGTTTTAAAAATTGCCAAAGAGCCTATCTCAATGGAAACACCTGTCGGTGATGACGACGACTCTCATCTGGGTGACTTTATTCAAGATGACAACATGGACTCGCCCGTCGACTGCGCAACAGCCGAGGGTCTGCGAGAAGCTACGTTAGAAATATTAGAAACACTGACACCCCGTGAAGCTAAAGTACTACGTATGCGATTCGGGATAGAAATGAACACCGATCACACGCTTGAGGAAGTAGGTAAACAGTTTGACGTTACACGTGAGCGTATTCGGCAAATTGAAGCAAAAGCGCTGCGTAAGCTAAGACATCCTTCCCGATCTGAAAAATTACGTAGCTTTTTAGAAAACGACGACTCTTAAGCAATCGCTATTTATGTAAGAAAACTGGACAAGTAGACCAGAAAAAACTTAGAAGTGGGTCATATGCCCATGCTGAACGGTTAAGCAAGAGGTGTCATTCCCGCGAAAGCCGGAATCTATCTCTCAACACGCGGAATAAGCGCGATAGGATAGATTCACGCCTTCGAGGAGGATGACGTTACGCTCTTAAACTCATATGCATTAGGCCCATTTTTTCATTCAGCAAGGATGTTTATGCGTAAATTTTTGATTAGCCTCTTACTCCTCGTTACATTCATCAACTTCGCCTGGGCAGATGAGACAGACGCAACCTTTAACGTCAAAGTAGCCACTCAAAAACTTACTCTACTGAATAAAAATCTCTCTGTACCACACGCGACACCCGCAGCTTATCTCGATGCAATCGATACGATTGATGAACTTATCAATCAAGCCCTACTTTGTACAGAGGATACCCAAAAAGAGCTGAATGATATTGATATTTTTATGAAACAGAGCAAAAAACTTGCTGAAACCACAGCAAGTGCAGATTTAGTTTATCTCGAGAGACAAAAGAAAAAATGGTCTAATATTCAAGCGGAGTGTCGCTTGTTCACGATTCGCGCCACAGAGCAAATTGAGGATTATAAACATGCAGTAATCGTACTGCGAGAAAAAGCGACGCTTTCTCGCAGTACGCCAATTTGGACACTCTTGCAAACGCTACAAACCAACACGCCATCTTCAAATACAAAACAAAGTATCACTGAGATCATCACAGCGCATACTATTGTTAATCCTCCTTACCTTATCATCGGGGTACTCGCTGCATTTTCATTTTCGCTACTTTTTCTTATCAGTTTACGTAAAACAACTTTTTCGGTGCGTTATCTACATTTTAAACAGCTAAAATTACGCTACATTACGATTCTGACGCTCAGCCTTACGACTGCTATCATTTTAGCCCCTTTTCTCTTTAGCTATACTGTCCACGATGAATCCAACGCTCTCACAAGGCCTCTAGCACTTTGTTGTATCTATTTTACAAGTTGGTTTGTGTTAATTTTTCTCTTCAAGATCAAATCTATCCGCAACCTATTAGACTGGTATAATTTGAACTACCGCTTTGCACGCGCTTCTATCTTTTTTATCCTAACCGCATTCATTATTGCAGCGCTAGGTCAATGGTCTTCAGATATGCAACTCTACTCTCCTGTAGTTTGGCAACTCTTAAAGACAACATACCTTTACACCGTACTTTTTGTCTGCTTCGCTTATGTTGTTTATTACTGTCATCACATCGATCGACGCCCCTGGATTAAAAAGCACGCTTTTGGCATACAGATGGGCGTGATGGCTTTTTTAAGCATACCGCTAGTGCTAGGCACCATGGGTTATCTTTCGTTAAGTTTGCAGCTCATTTACGCGGGCTTTGTCTTATTGACAATTTTATTTTTCATGGCAGCGGTATTGATCGGCTCCGAAAAGTTTTACCGTTATTTATATCAATACACGCCACTTAAACAGCGTCTGATGAAAACTTTAGGTTATAAATCTGAGCAAACGTTTACTGAATTTTTAATTTTAAAAATAGCAATTCAACTGATTGTTCTCACCTACGGTCTTTTTCTGATTGTTCAAGCAACAGGCTTCTCAACGGATACCATCGAGCGGACCTACGACCAATTTGTTAATGGTGTGCATATTGCCAATATGATCTTTTACCCCACACGAATTATTCTAGGCGTCGTCGTTTTCTGCTTGCTTTATCTGAGCTCCAGAGCAATTTCTACGAAAATCAGTGGTCATCAACAATTTGAAGATGAAGAAGAAACGCAAGTTGCCGTTGCTTCTTTGTTAACCTATGTAGGTTTTTCTGTTGCCTTTGTGATCGGAGCACTCATTGCAGGATTTGATTTTACCGGCTTAGCCATTATCGCAGGCGCACTGTCTGTCGGTATTGGACTTGGTTTGCAAAGTATCGTCAATAATTTTGTTTCTGGCTTGATTATATTAATTGAAAAACCCATTAAACCAGGAGACCGTATTGCAATTGCTGGTGTCGAAGGGGTTGTCAAAAAAATTCGCGTACGTTCCACACAAATTATTACTGGTGCACGAGAAGATATTATTATTCCTAACTCAGACTTAATTACACAACGAGTAGTTAATTTTATGCTCACAGACAAGTACTGCCGAATCACCTTCGATATTGAGGTGGCATATGGCAGTGACACTTATTTGGTACGAGATACGCTCCTTGAAATTGCAAACCGACATGATGAAGTCATCAAAACCGAGCGCAATAAGCCAACCGTATTGCTTAGCTCTTTTGGAGAAAATGGGCTTCTTTTTCAACTCACCTGCCTTCTGAAAGACGTCAACAAAAAATCAGTTGTCCGCAGTGACATCAATTTTGAAATAGACAAAGCGTTCAGAGAACGACAAATTAATATGCCATTCGTGCAACGCGAAATACACATTCGCGCAAGTGAGCTGAAAAAGCTATCCTAACTCACACGATGCACTCAACATCCAGCGCATTTTCTCGTGACTCACAACACGCTCTTCTAGTAAGCTGACCGTACCCACATCATCACATTTTTCAGCAAGCAGTAACACCTGTTTCAAATCGTGTAATAAGGTCGTATGATCGCCCACTAAATCCGTGAGCATTTGATTCGCACTTGCATCAGCATGACCATCTTGTATCGTCTTAAGTCGCTGAAACTCAGAAAATGTCGCAGGCGCTTGGTGCCCTAAAATGCGAATACGCTCAGCGATACTATCGACCGCATCAGCAAGTGACTCATACTGCTCCTCAAACAATACATGCAAAGGTTTAAACAAAGGACCAATCACATGCCAATGGTAATTTTGTGTCTTAAGGTACAATGTATAAGTATCCGCCAATAAAACTGCTAACCGATGCACCAATTGCTGTTGCATAACTCTTCCCTAAAAATTTAACCTTATTTACAGTATAGCTAAGCACACGCAATCCTCAACTCTTATACACGAGAAACTTTTTTATCTGTAAGAATTTGCTACTTACTAAAAAACATGTAATATGGAGAATCAGTGATCAAAAAATAGCGTTACTCGTCAGACATAAGAGGCATGTTTCCCCATTAAAAGGAGGTAACGATGTTATTATATGACATTTTTCTCGAAATCGATGCACGCCGTTTATCTTCATCTTACCAAGACACGCTACTCACTCGTACCGAACTTGAGTTCGCGTTAAAAAAATCGATCTCATGTTATCGCGCACTCCAACACCCAGATAAAAGCAAAGCCTATCGGCATTTTTTAGAATTCTGCGAACAACGCATGCAATCTCATGAAGAAAAGCCGCTATTGCCCCTTTTATTTGGAGCCCTGCTCGATGAGCATTCTCCGCTTGAAGTAGAAATGGTTTGTGACGTGATCACTCAACTTTTTTACTTAAATACACAACATCAAGATGAGGCACTTGGCCTTGCGCTGATGGGAGAAATATTCGTTGATCAACCCATTACATTTGCTGCTTTTTTGCGCTGCTTATGCCTACACGGCATTTCAGAGCAACAGATCTTATCAACACACTTACTACATCATTTTTTTCGCTATCATTTAGGTATGTTGGAGCAAGAAGATCATCCAATTACAACATTTTTTCAATTACTCATGGCTTTTCCAGAAGCAATCGCCTTGGCGAGTGCCGCACGGACAGTCACAAGTAACGAGAGAGGATTTGCATCTTATGCATTAGATGGTCAAATGAGTAGAGATACGCTTACAACAGTAGAGAGGAAAATATTTTCTTTAAACTTCACAGGCAACGAGCAAAACTTACGCGCCCTACACGCCCTTTTTGGTAGTAATTTTTTGTTAGCAGCATTATCTCAGTGGGAAAAACAGAACAGCAATTCTGTCTGGATTGATTATATACGTACTCTTTTTAATCGAACTGACATTATTTCTGAGCAATTACCAGTTGTGCTTGGTCGACTCCATGAAAATATGGCCTTACAACAAGCTCTAGCAGAAATTTTAGAAAAAGAAACACTCAATCAGCTTATTTTGCACCGAAACGCAGATGTGTTGTGCTTAATATCCTTTCGCCAAGAGATAGTCGAGATGATACAACAACAAGATTTAGCCATCTTTCTGAAAAATATTCGACAGAACTCATCTTCAGCAATGTCATTCATCATTGGATTGTTAAGCTTATCGGAAGCAGTTAAACATGCTCGTATAGAAATCAAAACATTAGTGTTTCAGCACTTATTAAGTAGTGTACTTGAAGAGCCATATATATTAGAAGATGAAGCGGTTTTACGTAAAATTAGACAACTCTCTTTGTCAAATGACTGTATCGGTGGACAAATCAAACAATATGAAGAGCAACTAGAAACGCTCATTCAAGTCCAAGCACAAGGTGATATCGCATCTTTTGACTATATTACCATTGAAGATCTATGGCGACATGGTTCAACTAAAATTCAAACGTTACAAGAAATTATCGATATACAAAGCACTTACCCCGCAGATAAATGGGCCTTATATTTACGCTTAGCTCATGCTTTATTTCAGTATCATCCAGAAGAATTTAATTTAACAACGGTTGCAACGCTACTCAATGTACCCATGCATTTTGATGAAATCAATGTGACAGAGTACGAACGCCTTGTGATTGAGTTATTAGCAGCTATTGATGATGAGCTATTCAGAAATGCATGTACCACACTACTAGACGAGAGTGTTCAAACACGTAATTGGCGCAAACATCATTATGGCGATTTAGATTTTTATCAACGTGCAATTCAAGCCGCCAATATTGGCTACATCGAATGGCTACAAAAAAATCACATTTCTCCAGCCACCTCTTACGATGTTTTATCTATTCTTGCAGCACATAACAATCAATGGCCCATCGTTTGTCATTTGTATATGAAACATCATCTGAAAATAACGACGATTAACCTTTTACTTCATACAGCAGTAAATCAAGGTGCGGCTAATGCCATTATGTTGTTATGGAGAAAAGAACGCATGCGACCGACTGCTAACCAAATTGAACAAACATTTGTGTTGGCTGTAAAAAAAAATGATGTCGCAAGTATCAATAATATGATCTGCTGTCTAAAAATGCCACCAGATAAAATGATTGCGAGAGCATTTAAGCTAGCCATCAGTCTAGAACACTATCGCGTGGCCAAATTGATAGTCCAAAACTTTGAAAGCAAACTATTGCGAACAGCTTTTGAAGATACTCTCCTAGAGAGCGCGCGTACCGGCAATCACGAGAGACTAAGTCATTTAATCCCGTTGAGTCGTATTAACATGATTGACACTGCATTTCTCATCACAGCACGAACAAGTCAATTATCCGCAATACGATGTTTTTTTGAGCAAAAAACACTGACGCCACGAATACCGACTATCAAGCGCGCATGGAATGAGGCTAAAAAACATCAACGTCGAGAAGTCTATGCGTATCTTGCCAATTTTTTTGATGAGGAAATGAGCAGCCCGACCTCTTCTACAAAGAGCAATACAAGCTCGAATAGAAACGCTGACAGCGGTTTGTCTGTCAGCATTTCATTAACACGAGCAACGAGTTGGCGTGAGATAAAGATAAATTCGCCCGTTGACAGAAATAGATTTTTTTCATCAAGCTCACAGGCTGGCCCAGAAGCTAGCTCACCAAAAAGTTGTCGTTTGCCACATAGCATCTCATTAGACAAATTTTAAGGTGAATTGTTTTTATAAAATCTCAAGTATTGTGTAGGAACCAGCAGACCATGGTAAGTCTAGGATTGTGTTCTATACTTTACATAGTCAGCTTATCCTTATGGCCGAATTAAATGAAATATATCAATTTATTGATTTTTCAAGAGATTATGCAGGAAAATGTCTCGTTGAAGAGATTAGCGCATACCTCATTAGATGCAGAGCTCTCTGGGCGTGTAGGTCTTGAGGGGGATCAGTTTAAGCATGCAATCGCTTATTTATCAGACTACTTGAAAGAGATAGCGCAGGATCCGACACAATTAGGTGAAAATTACTCGAATATACAGAATCTTTCCATCTCGATGCAACAACTTGCATTATATGAAGCTGAAATCAATTTGCTTAACGGCGAAGACGTTCAGCATCAAAAAATTAACACGTTTGCATACGAGTCATCCCGTCGCGTGATTTCACTTCAACCAGGAGAAGAGCTGTTATTTCCTGGGGGATGGAGTAATAAAAAAGGCTCTGGGCATGCGATGATTTATCAATTTAATCGAGATGAGCAAGGACGTTTGATTTTTTCTATTTATAATTCAGGATCTGGAATCGAGCATCACGAAAAAGTATCCACAACAAGCAGTGAACAATTTTTTCCTGTAAAAAAATACGTCCTACCTGAGCCTATAGATAATCAAGAGTTGAGCTCTCTACTTGAAACAATAGCGTTGGGCCATTGTCCAAGACATCCTGGTCGCACAGGTGATTTAACCACTTTAAATGCAAGTAAATTGTATGCCGAGCTTGATAAAAGATTAACCTTTTTGAATGCCGAGGTACAACTGGTCTCAGCGGACACTCGATTAAAACGCTTCACAACCACGGGTCAATTGTCTGGAACATGTACACAACGATCACTGCATCAACTCATGAAAGTTCATTTTGACACGTTAGAAAATTATCAGCATTTTATTTTAAATTTTAAGATGCATGCATTACGAGAATTCATTGCAACACATCCGATACCACGCTCTCCAAAAATAGCAGAGCTTTTAAAATTAGCAATTGAAAATAACTTAAAAATTCTAAAACAGCCAGGTGTGATGAACAACCCTGATGAAAAACGAGCACTGGAAGAAGAGTTGATGCGTTGTAAAGAACAAGTATTAAGTTCTGATGCGGTATCCGCACCTCTAGCCCACGGCCATTATGTGCATGATGAATTAGAAAGCTATAACGTCTCTGTCCAGAAAAATTCGTCTGATATTTATGATGATCATCAAGCTATATCAATCACAGCGCGAATCGATATTCATAAACCAAATATGCCCGATTTTAGTATGCCTGAAAGACCGCTAACGTTGAGTGAAGTTGAACAGTTGATCTCAGGCTGCAAAGAAGTATTAAATCAAGATCCACTCTGGGTTTTAAAACATATCGAGCAGGCTATTATTCACTTTCCGCTTCCCAAAAGCACACAAGACTTTACAACCCCAAATCCATTCTATCAGGAAATCGAAAGGCTTGATCAATTTCAAACACTTGTTAGCCATATGAGTACATTACAGGGTATTTATAATCAAGCAATAGGTAAATCAGGTGACAATCCCGGATTGTCTCCGTTTCTTATCACACAATGCAGTATGATTGCTCTAGCAGATCAGTTTAACGAAAGGCATGCCCAAAAGCATCATGATCCACTGTTTCATCCTTATTTTAGTTGGTATATGAATCGATTGCTTGAGCATATCAGTTACTCCCCTCATATAGCGACCCATCATGTTCAATTAGACGAACAGTTGATAAAGCTTCGTTCTGCTTATCAACAATCAGAGCAAAAGGATTTACCAGACAACCTGTTAAATTATTACAATGCATTGGTGCATCAGAATCCACAATTAAGTCAGTTACTCACAGGGCTTTGTAAACAAGATGCGTCTATAAACCCAGATACCATCGAGCAGCTTGAGAAAGAGAATGCCGTTGGATTGTATTATTTATTGAGGCGTCATCAAAATGGCGGATTTGCATCGCTTCTTTACGAACAACCCACGCTGAGCCCTTTGATTGAAAAAATACAGCATACGATTGATTTTGAGACATTGATTACCCAAGGCTTGAACGCATGTTTCCTCAGTGGACTCAAGCATACCATGATATCTTTGACTTGCGTAAAAAAAGATGGACAGCCACGGCTTAAATTTAATTCCCCAGTGACTGCTCTTGTGAGTAACTTTTATTTAAACAACGCTTTCACTTATTCGCTTACAGGTGCTTGTAATGATGCGCTCAGTTATGGCCCCGCTAGCAGTATGCATATGTTAGACCAGAGGCGTACAGAAAATTCGATAGAGCTAGAAGAAAAAACCGTGTTCGATCGTCAACTTTATTACTTGCGACTATCACCTAGTAATCAAATCAATTTTACTTTGGATTATTTTACTCATTCGCTAGAGCGATTTCATGATTTAAATGTTCAAAGTTACTTCAGAGCAAATTTATTTGCGCCTGGCTTATTAATTAGCGAACTGAAAAATCCTGAATTTATGCCGAGATTTGATGATTTTATTCAACGTGGCTTAAGATATTTTCAAAGTAAAGATAGTCGAATATCAGCGGGGTTTTTGTTTTTTATACGATTACGTATGGAGGTGGATTGTTATGCGCATGAATGGAATGCTTCAGGCGAATCGCGAGCTAGGCTATCCGCTACACTCGCGTTAATTAATACGCAGATACAAAGCGAATCTGATCCTGAGAATCTCGCTAGTTTACACCGATATCGATTAATTTTAGCGAGCACTATTCCCGAACAAATATCCGTTGAAGCACGATTGCTATCCTATTTTTATGTTCAGACCAATGCTAATGTGCTAGAGCCAGAAAGTGCATATGATCGCTTTAAACTACGACAGATCAATCAAGTGCTTCAAGAATGGATTAAAACTATCTCCCCCGAGCAATTATCTACTGTAATGAAACTCCTTGTTGCAGAGCTTTTATCTTTAAATGTGGCAGATTTGACTCTGAGTGGAGATTACCCGCGATTTAGCATGATCGATACCGTGGTCGGTATGCAGTATACAGTTGATGTTGAACAAGGGAAAATTTATTGCATGGATCATGCGCTCAGTAAAATTCCTGCTGAAATCCAACAACATCCCTTATTTGACCAATTAAATCTGGATAGAAAAGCATCTTGCTTTGTTTCTAAAGATGGTCGTTTAATTCAATTTCCTGAAGCTAAAGTCAGAATTAAACGACGAGATGGTGCGTTTATTAGTATACAAAAAGAGTTAACGGTCAATGGGCAAATGGATTGGTATGAGCTAGTCGCATTGAGTGATGAACAATATCGAAAATTTTTTTTAATTGACTCGTCATATAGAGAATCTATTGTTCATCCACATCAATTACCAGCATGTCTCACCGATGATAGTACACAAGCTTGGATTAAAGTCGACGGAGGAAAGGGTGTAGTTTTTCAAAATAATCAAGTGGTCTATTGGATTGAGTCTACAGGCGAATTACGATCTGTCGCGCATCAGGAGAATGTACTTAAATCTAACTCGGTTTTCCATCAGTATTTAAGTCAGTTTGAAGATCCGGAATTTTTCTGCGTGAATTTAAACGACACGACGCAGACTGGTAGCATTGATTTAGTGCGATATGGTCTTACATTTACGGTGGAGCAAGATAGGGTACAATTACCGAACTCAACACTATCGCTTGTATCCAATAGTCACTCGCCATTTCAACATGAAGTAGCACATTTGACGTTTGCTGATGATAAACAAACGAAATGCATTCTTCCTGTTCAACGGTTTTATCTTGATCCAGTCGTGTTGCAAAAAAAAGGTGAGTATATTGCATTAACACATGATATATCGAATCGGGTCGCAACACATACGTTGCAAGAGATGAGGTTAAAAAGCACAAATTGGCATTATAGAGACTCAGAAAATTATATGGTGTACCCTTTGGTTCAAGGGATTCCAAAACCTGATACTGCAGCAAGCGCCTTGTATTTATGCTATGTATATTTAGCCTCGCATGAACAGCAAAAAGCGTGGGATGTATTGGATGATTTAAGTCGACGACTTTCAATGACAGGCAGTGCTGAGGAGCTCACTTTTTTGTCGTGGATTATGGAAGAGCTCCCTCATCAAATCGAGGATTTTGATAAAAATCTTGTTTTAGAATCTCCGCGTGAGGTTGCGTGTAAGCTCAAGGCCCTATCACTTTATACTGAGTTTTTAGCTGATGGAGGAAAGCCCTCGTTACCAGTTGAGCAAGCAATGAAGTCAACTACGGCAAATGAATACGATGCACAGGAGAGTCGAAAACAAATTATAAATTTTCATAAACAGTTAAAAGAAACGATTTATCAACATTACTCAAAACTCATTACAATGCGAGACCATCTAAGCGAATATTTTTCACTCAGTGATAATGAATGCCAATCGCTGTTAAATTTTTATATGCCTAGACAAGAAGAGTCTGCTACCGGAGTACTCGCTTACGAGAAAAGAAGATTAACTTTAAAGCAGCTTTTAAAAGAAAGACGGGCGTTGGATGCAGTTCCAAATAAATCAGCGTCGATGGTAAAACGGATTACTGAAATTGATGAAGCACTCAAAAATCAACGAGATATCATGAAGGTCAGTACCATTTTAGAAAAAGTTCAAGTTGATTTGAGTCGTCCTTCCAAATTTGATCGTGCATTGTTTAATCCTTCATGGATAAATATAGAACGCTGGGGGTGTGCGTTTACAGAGCGCCATGATGAAGCCATTCATTTACTTTCGTCTAAGATTAAGGATGAGGAATTGATTGAGTATTTTCCGGCTTATTTGACTATCGCGAGAACGCCAGCACATCCTCATCACGAAAAACTAAAACAGTTTTGTAGTCATTATTTAATTGCACATAGAGATGCTCTGGCTACATCGAGTACCGCTCATTTGGTGCAAATACTCTATCGAATTTTATCTAATCCTGAAAAATTGAGATATGTTCAGGACGTATTTGATCTTGATAGATTATATTCTGCTTCTCGCATTTTTGATCCAGAACCTCTTTTCATTTTACAAACAAAAGATGTTTTTCATGAGATTCTTATTGACACTCAAAGCATGATTACTGAAATCGCTGCATTAAATCATCCCTCTTCTCCATTACAAACACAGGCTAAAAATAAAAGTATTATTGAGAGAATACTGGATGATGAGGCACTCACTGAAGAAGAAAAAATAATAATTCAGCAACGTGTGATGAAAAACATAACGATTGAGTCACGTTTTATCGAGCAATTGAAAAATAACCCATCGGAGCAAGCAGCCGGTCAGTATCAGTACGAAAGTATTCAGGAGCAGCGTCTCAATGCAGCTGAGCTCTTGTTATCGTCTGATATACGTCAAAAGCTGTTGAGTACTCTAAAAAAAATTATCGATGAACCTCGTGATGAGTCTAATGCTTGGGCCGAGGTGCTTTTGTTAGCTAATCAAGCGATGAATCCTGTTGATATTGCGGCTGGGGTGTGCCGCTATTTGTCAGAAAAAGACCTACGTCAATGCTATTTTCACGCGGATGTAACATGGTATCGTGAGCGAACAGGTTTAACGGATGATCAGTGCACGACATTGCACAAGATGATTCATGCTTGCGTGGCAAAAGACATAGAACAGCAACATGCTATGCGCGCTTATAAAGCAATTGAAGGAATTAGTGACTCATCTGATGAGATAAAACGCGCATACGCCGCTCAAACGCTGATGAGTAGTACTTTGCCTGAAGTTGAAAATGATCCAACGCTGATGCTGTTTCAATATGAAGAGGACGTTTTATTGAGACCAAGGCAAGTTCAGGCATTGCGAAATCTTCTTTCGACTCCCCAAGATCCACATCAGTTTAATGAGGCGGTGGAAAAAATTATTATGGGTGGCGGTAAGTCTAAAGTAATTTTACCTTTGCTTGCACAAAAAAAAACCACAGGTTTAAATCTTGTTGTGATTGAAGTCCCACAAGCCTTACTTAATACAAATCATACAGATTTAAACAGCACGTCTTTACGTATATTTAATCAAAGAGCACATCGATTTGAATTTAATCGCGACAGTGATTCTTCTCCTGAGCGATTAGAGGATATATACAATAAATTCGTCAATATAATGACTAATAAGGAGTATTTGGTCACAACAGGCGAGTCGATGCAATCTCTGGAGCTCAAGTATTTAGAGCTTCTATTATCTAAACCTCGGGAAAAACAAAAAGAAGAGCGCTGGACCCAACAGGTGTTTTGGGCGAGTAAAATCAGCGAATTGCTCAAGCAACGAGGCGATGTGGTCATTGATGAGTTACATCAAGGACTCTTATTAAAGAAAAAACTAAATTATACCATCGGCTCGCCCTTGGTTATGAGTCGTGGCATGCTGGTCCATGCTGTGAATTTTTATGCTTTTACTCAAAAACTTGGGCATTACATAGATATTGATGCTTTATTATCTAGAGAGGATAGCCCGCTCTATGAGTGGGTTAATGCCGAAAATAAAGAAGCGTTACGTGCCTATTTAAATAATGAAGCCGTACCAGATTGTTTCGAACATGCCTCTATAGCGATGAAAGATGCCTTTGCTTTTTATAAAGAAGAACTCAAATTATGGCCTCTGACTCAAGCGCGGCATTACAAAGAACATTACGGGCCTTCTAAGATCAAAGATAAATCAGCCTTACAGCGCGCATTGGCTATCCCCTACTCAGCCAATGATTGCCCGAACGAGCGAAGTCGTTTTGGTAACGCGTTAGAAATACTAAATTATACGATTCAATCTTTGCTACATGAGGGGTTAAATGAAGCGTTACTCAGTGACATCATCACCGTCTGGAAGGCGCAAGCACAGATGGAGTTGATACGAAATCCAACGCGTTATCACTCATTGAATGACACTCCAACAGGAATGGAAAGTCTGAACTATTTAGCGCCTCATGCAGTGAGTTTGACTGAGCTTGAACCTAAAAATAGTGTACAGATGCAGGAATTACTCAAACATGTACAGCATTATACGCCATTATTGCTGCACGTTTTAGAGAGGCGTATCCTTCCTCAAATTACGGTTGAACCACAGATTTTACACAGCGATGCATATAATCATGTTGATTTGTATCGTTCAGCTCAAGGCGTATCTGGTACACCATCAAATCATCTAACCTATCACCATCGGCTGAAATTTAATGTGCAAACATCTTTGGGAACAGACGGATATATTCAGCAAGTTTTAAAAGAAAAACAACAAAGAGCCGGAAGCCCCGTTCATGCTATTTCATTCCAGTTGCCACGCTCTAATAAAACACTGAATGATTTTCTTGCAGCACTCATGGAGAGGATCACAACAAAAAATACAGTCCATGCCATAATTGATATTAACGCCACATTTGTTGGATTTAGTAATGTTGAAGTTGCTCGTGCCCTATCTCATATCTGCCAAGATAGAACACCGCCCATAAAATATATTCTATATTATGAAAAAATTAATGATGCAGATGTGCTTCATGCTCTGGATATGACTGACCTAAAAAAATCAATAGTATTAGGCAGCAGTGACCCAGATGAAATTAATCAACGATTAAGCTGCAAACCTGATGAACGCTTTACTTATTATGATCAAGCACATACGGTTGGCGTCGACTTGAAACAAGCGGACAATGCGACGGCTTTTTGTTTAGTAGACGAACACACCCATTTACAGAGCTTTCTTCAAGGCTGCATGCGCATGAGAGGGCTAGATCAGGGGCAAAGTATTGAGGTCGTGGTACCGGATCATATGGCTGAGTCTACACTCAGTGACTTGATAGAACAGTTCATTAAGAATGAGACGTCACAATTACATGACGATATGTTTTTTTCAGCTCTTTTACAAATGAACAATATTGTGCGTAAGCAACTTCTACAGCTCATCGCGTCGCAACCTGATGCAGACATCGATACAAAATACGAATGGGCACAGATTGCGAAACATCATTTGATTGAGCACAACATGGGATCTATCTATGATCAATATGGTGCTGTATATCGACCGGTAGAAACAAAAGAGGCGCTTCATAAGCACAAATTGAAATTATTGGTTGATTGGAAGGATTGTTTGGAAAAAATGGGACTGAAGCCTGAGTCATATATTAAACAATCTGCCGACTTGATGGAACAAGTAATCAAGGATGCTTTGCCTTATTGTAAGCACATCGTGTTAAGTCCCGAATCTGTTAAAAATAATACAGAAATTGAGCTACAGCAAGAGCAAGAAAAGCAAAAAGAACAGTTAAAAGAAACATTAATTCTCGATAGTATTGCAGTTGAAAAAAAATATGTCTCTTGGGGTAAAGGATCATGGTTAACGAGATTAAACGACTCAGGGGACATTCCGATATACAGTAAATCTTTAGATTGGTTCTATAGAGACAGTGGATTCTCAAATACATTGTTAGGTACGGAAAACTATTTAGAGATAGTGATGACACTTGGACCAAGCACGACAAATGTAGATCATCCAAAGCCTGTACATGCGATGCTGTTTTGGCGAAAAGACAATGTTACAAAAGCCTACCTAGTAACACCTCGTGAAGCGGAGGAAATAAAAAATAAATTAGATGGTGCAAGTGATTCTGAAAAATCTAATATTTGGCTTGAGACCCCGCAACAAATATTACTTTCAGGCCATCGACCAGAGGGTGTCCTACAATCAAAATCATACCTATCGCTTCTCGAGCAAGCTCGATTCCTGAATGGAGGATGCGCTCAACTTATTGAGCAAGAAACTCCTTTCTGTTGGTTAAGCGAAGATTATGATAAAAAATTAAATTACTTTAAAGATCACATCATGAATGCTCGTGAAACGCGAGAAGAGACATTGAGTCAACTTCAAGAATTTGTGCAAGCAGAGCTTCCAGGGCTTGATGTATTTCGGAGCCATCCTGATGATAATTTAACGCAATATGATTGGCAAAGTAGCTATCCTGACGCGCCAGTCAGAGAAATTATGACTTATCGACTCTTAGCACAGGCTTATGAGGATGCAAGACAAGGTCTTCTTTCAGTAGATGCTTACCCGTTACCTTATAAAGCAAATGAGTTGTTGAAAGACTATCAATATGCGTTAGCAGCAAGACAAGAACCTAAAACAGTATTTGAGTATATCCATCGGCATGCTGCTGAAAAAACGATAGCCTGGGGAGAGAAATATAAAGTTACCAGACTTGAGCAAAGACGATGTGAACATCTTATACAAGCATACGATAATGTTAATTCGGGTTATCCGTCAGAACTTTTTTCGAGGAATGAGACTGATTTAGAAATCGTAAAAAGATACGAGGCGCGTAGACAAGAAGCCATTGCAGCACTTCCTGGTATCGCTTATATCAAAAAACATATCGATGAAGATTTAACAAAAGAAGATTGGAGTTTAAAATATCCAACAGCCAGTGAGTGGGATATTGAGATTTTAACAAACTGCGCTAAAGCTTTGAGTGAAGTCAATCAAGGCAAAGAGTATGACGTTAGTTTATTACCAACCATCACATCCGAGATCGTCAAAGCGCGGCTAGACCAAGTTAGGCAGATCGATAAGATTAATCATGCTCGGGATTTAATGAGTACGTATAAACAACAACGTACCGAACATGATATGTCTTCAGCATCTTCTGACGTGCCCAAAGATCGAACATCTGATCAGACTCAAATGCGCTGATTAATCAAACATAAGAAACGTTTTTCCATTACAAGGAGATCATGTGATGTTAACGATAAGAACTGCAAAAAAGGAAGATGCCCCCCCGTTGGTCATTTTACTCGCACAAATGGGTGAGGTCTATCAACGTAGTATTGAGGAATTAGAAAACCGAATTTTATCTTTTAATAAAGAGCGTCATCAATTATTGATTGCAGAAGATAACCATCGAATTGTGGGCCTCATCGCTTTTGGTTGCTACGAGCAATTCAGATTACAAGGGTGTTGCTGTCATATTGATACATTAGTCGTCGATAAAGCTTACCGAGGGAAAGGTGCAGGAAAAGCCCTTGTAAAAATTGCAGAGCAATACGCAAAAAAACAAGGCGCAACAGAAATAGAGCTCACCACAGCAAACTACCGTAGAGCCCATGGGACACATGATTTCTACAAGGCCATCGGTTACAGTGATCACGTAGATATTGATTGCACTTACTTTGTTAAACAAAAAGATTGGTAAACAGAACTTATAAAAAACCCCGCAATTGCGGGGTTTTTTGAGTAGCGCGATATTACATCATACCGCCCATGCCACCCATACCGCCCATGCCGCCCATATCGCCAGCACCAGCCGCTTCTTCTTTCTTCGGCAAATCAGCAACCATGCACTCTGTTGTCAGCATTAAGCTTGCAACAGAAGCTGCATTTTGAAGTGCCATACGAGTGACTTTAGTCGGATCCAGAATACCCATGTCAACCATATCACCGTACTCGCCAATCGCTGCATTAAAACCAAAGTTGCCTTTGTTTTCAACGATTTTATTGACCACAACAGACGCTTCGTAACCAGCATTTGAAACGATTTGACGCAAAGGAGACTCAATTGCACGACGTAGGATATCAACACCCATGTCTTGATCATGGTTATCGCCTTTCAAGCTGCTCAATGCTTTTTGAGCACGAATCAATGCAACACCACCACCAGCAACGATACCTTCTTCAACAGCAGCTCTTGTTGCATGTAGTGCATCTTCTACACGTGCTTTTTTCTCTTTCATTTCAACTTCTGTTGCAGCACCTACTTTAATCACAGCAACACCGCCAGAAAGCTTAGCAACTCGCTCTTGGAGCTTTTCACGGTCGTAGTCAGAGCTTGTCTCTGCGATTTGCGCACGAATTTGTGCAATACGCGCAGAAATTTCTTTTGACTTGCCTTCGCCATCGATAATTGTTGTGTTTTCTTTTGTTATGATAACACGTTTTGCAACACCTAGATCTTCTAAAGTTGCGCCTTCTAAGCTCTTACCAACTTCTTCAGAAATCACTTCACCATTCGTCAGAATAGCGATATCTTGAAGCATTGCTTTACGACGGTCACCAAAACCTGGCGCTTTAACCGCACATACTTTCACGATGCCACGCATGTTATTCACAACCAATGTTGCTAAAGCCTCACCTTCAACATCTTCAGCAATAATCAACAAAGGACGACCAGATTTTGCAACACCTTCCAACACAGTCAACATTTCACGAATATTAGACACTTTCTTGTCTACAAGCAGAATGAATGGATGCTCTAACTCTGCTGACATGTTTTGCTGATTGTTGATGAAGTAAGGAGAAATGTAACCACGGTCAAACTGCATCCCTTCAACAACAGAAAGCTCATTTTCAAGACCGTTACCATCTTCAACAGTGATGACGCCTTCTTTACCTACTTTTTCCATTGCTTCAGCGATAATTGAACCAATCGCTTCGTCAGAGTTCGCGGAAATAGAGCCTACTTGAGCAATCGCTTTGCTATCTTTGCAAGGTTTAGACATGCTTTTTAATTGCTCGATCACTGCAGCAACGGCTTTATCAATACCGCGCTTCAAATCCATAGGATTCATGCCAGCAGCAACAGCCTTATGACCTTCTACAAGAATAGCTCGTGCTAATACAGTTGCTGTTGTTGCACCATCTCCAGCAGTATCAGAAGTCTTAGATGCGACTTCTTTAACCATTTGCGCACCCATGTTTTTGAAGCGATCTTCGAACTCGATTTCTTTCGCAACAGAAACACCGTCTTTAGTCACTGTCGGTGCACCGTAAGATTTTTCTAGAACAACGTTGCGTCCACGAGGCCCCATTGTTACTTGAACTGCGTTTGCTAAGGCATTTACACCGGCAAGCATTTGTTGGCGAGCTTCATCACCAAAACGTAAGTCTTTAGCCATTATTACAATCTCCTTCAAAATAGAATTTAGATAAGGTTACTTCTCATCAATGATGGCCATGATGTCATCTTCACGCATCACGACTAATTCTTCTGCACCCACTTTAACTTCAGTACCAGAATATTTACCAAACAATACTTTCTCGCCCACTTTCACGGCTAATGCACGAACATCACCATTCTCAAGCGGCTTGCCCAAGCCAACAGCGACAACAACACCACGCATAGGTTTTTCTGTAGCACTATCAGGAATCACGATACCACCGGCAGTCGTGCGCTCTTCTTCCATGCGACGAACAACAACTCTATCATGTAAAGGACGAATTTTTACGCTCATGTATTTCTCCCGTAAATATTTAGTTAAAAATCATCATACAACGCCATGTGCTTTGTTGTATTCAAACCACGTTATGGGAACGTTGATTAGGGATATGGGGGTTTTTTTTCACATTTCAAGGGGTAGGATAAAAAAATTTAACTTAGGCGTGACTTGCATTTTACCATAGAACTGAATGATAATTAATCTCATTTAAATGCACATTTAGGGGGCATACCATGCATTTCGGAAACCTCATGCACAATATAAAGTTGTACAAAGAGAACAATTTAAGACTAGATTTTACTGCAGCAGTTGTCGTATTTCTAGTGGCTATTCCGCTTTGTTTAGGGATTTCTATTGCATCAGGCGCGCCACTTTTCTCAGGGATTTTAAGCGGTGTGATTGGTGGGGTCATCGTTGGTACGCTCAGTGGCTCCTCAGTCAGCGTAAGTGGGCCTGCGGCAGGTATGGCAGCTGTCGTGCTTACAGTCATGACACAGTTAGGTGACTTCAATACATTCTTACTTGCACTCACTATTGCTGGCTGTATTCAGTTTATCATGGGAAGTTTCCGAGCAGGGTTTATCGCAGATTATATCCCAAGCAATGTGATCCAAGGTCTGTTATGCGCTATTGGGCTACTACTCATCGTGAAACAGCTGCCACTGGCCTTCACACACGCAAGTACCCTCTCAGACTTTAAACAACTCCTACTTGACACCACGGAAGGCTTTACTTTCGCACCGTTGCTCGCCCTTTCAGCACACATCAACAAAGGTGCTACGATTATTTCTATTTTATCTTTTTTTATCTTAATTTACTTTGAAAAAACTAAAATCAATTTATTCAAAGCAATTCCAGGCACAATTATCGTTGTTATTTTTGGTGTTTTACTCAATGAAGTCTTTACGCTAATGGGCTCTTCTTTAGCTCAAGACACGCCTCAGTTGGTCAATATCCCAAATGAAGCAGGATTTAGAAGCTTGTTCGAGCAGTTTACTTTTCCTAAATGGTCTGCGTGGACAGAGCCAAAGGTCTATTTATATGCCTTTATGATTGCGATAGTGGCATCTTTAGAAACACTACTTAACATCCAAGCAGGTGAAAAATTAGATAAAAAACATCGGCATTGCTCAAAAGATCGCGAGCTTGCTGCACAAGGCTTGGGAAACTTAATTTCAGGATTGATTGGTGGGTTACCTATTACCTCGGTAGTGGTTCGAACTTCAGTGAATATTCAAACGGGAGCAAAAACTAAGATGGCAACCATCATGCATGGTTTCTTCATCTTACTTGCTATCTTGTATTTACCACATGCACTGAATCGCATCCCTCTTTCATCTCTCGCAGCAGTTCTAATTTATACCGGCTATAAGCTCACAAGCCCTAAAATTTATAAAAAAATTTATCGCCAAGGATTAGACAGATTTATTCCGTTTGTCGCCACAATTATAGGAATTGTCTCTGTTGATTTGTTAGCCGGTATTTTAATGGGGCTCTTCGCTAGCTTATTTTTTATTTTGAAATCTAACAGCCAGATGCGAATTGACATTATCAAAGAGATTAGCCCTAATGGAATTATCAATCGTATTGTTTTACCTCAGCAAATCACTTTTTTAAATAAAGCTGCGTTGGTGGCAGAGCTAAATGCGATTCCACATGGTTCACAAGTTATCATCGACGCACGCTATTCAAATTACATCGACAAAGAAATTGTTGAATATATTAAAAATTTTCAGGATGAGCAAACAAGCGTGAGAGAAATTTCTCTCAATTTAATAGGATTCCAAGATGCATATGCGATTCATAATTATATCGATTTCTTGAATGTTACAACCTACAGCGCTCAAACATCTCTGACACCACACGAAGTGCTTCTCCTTTTGCAAGAAGGTAATCATCGGCTTTTGCAGGATAGGCGGATCCATCGAAGCATTCAAGACGATATTAAGCAAACAGCATCAGGTCAACATCCGATCGCAGTGATCTTAGGCTGTATCGACTCACGCGTGCCTGTAGAAACTATTTTTGACATGAGTTTTGGCGACTTATTCTGCGTACGCATCGCAGGAAATGTCGTCAACAACGATATTCTGGCAAGCATTGAATACGCCTGTCAGGTTATTGGCGCAAAACTCATTGTCGTCCTGGGCCACACCGCATGTGGTGCAATTGCTGCCGCATGTGATGATGTCAAGCAAGGGCATATCACACAGCTCTTAGATAAAATCAAACCAGCTATACATGCAGAGCATGAAACAACACATGATAGAACAAGCCAAAACACAGAATTTGTGCAACATGTCACAACGCTGAATATTGCAAATACATTGGTTCAGCTCTACAACAATAGCCTAGCACTTCGCTCCTCAATGACTGATGAAAATCAGATCGGCATGATTGGCGCATTGTATGATGTGAAAACTGGTATGGTAGAGTTTAGCTCTTTTGAGTATGAGGTCGCTCGCGTGTCTTCGAAAGAACATCCTCTTGTTAAACAACTAAGAGATTTCTCGTCGAGCCACTAAGTTAGACACCAATCATGTATTGGAAAGCTCGCTTCAGTCGATGCATTTATCAGAAGAACCAAGTTTATATTTTTCAAAACTGGCGATATCGATGGTTAGCGTTTGAAAGCATGACGATTCAAACGCTGATTCATCGCCGACGCCCTGAGCGAATCGAGCTAAATTACATCGAAGCACTCATCCTCCCTGCGCGCTACCGACCTGGAGAAACATGTGTGCTAGGGCTCGGGGGGGCCGGTGTGATGCACGCACTCGCGCCCTTCTATCAAGACATGCCTTGTCTTGCAATCGAACAAAACCCGACAGTAATTGAAGCCGCACACGCATATTTTTTTCTAGAAAAACTCAATTTTTTGCATGTTGAACAGGCTGAGGCTTACACTTATCTTGCGTCGAATAACTCAAAATTTGATCATTTACTGGTTGATATTTTTAATGCAACCACATTCCCTGAGCATTGTAATTCGTTTGATTTTGTCGCACTGTGCCAAAAAAATCTTAAGTCAGGTGGCGTGCTCGCTGTGAATTTTGCCAACATCCAAGCTCAGATGCCACTAGTTCAAGCTTTAAAGCAATGTTTTCAACGTGAAATATTATTTGTCTCACTGCCACATACAACAAATCTCATAGCATTATGTTTTTATGAGACAGGTTTGCAGTCTTTTCTACTCCGACTCAGAGCCGACCGGCGCCTTCACTCCCTGTCGTGGCAACCTGAATGGGGACATGTCGCTTGCTTTTAGAGCGAAATAACTGCAGCCCCTATAAACTTACATATTGATCAATATGGCAAAATAACGTACAATGTTAACATTCTCTGTGTAGTCACCTCCGCGATAGGAGAAAAGCTATATGTTTAGACGCATTGGTGTTGCTGCCGCTACAGCTTTTAGTAGTTATGCTCTATTGGCTTACATCCTCGACGCAAAAAAAAAAACCAGGCCTTTTTTGACTCAAGTGGAGCTCTTCAAGAGCCTTAAATATAACGATGGCAGAGCGTGCGAGCCAATTTTTTGTCACCCCATGAGTAGTGACTGGTTAAGAAAGAAAATAGAAAAAATAGATACCGACTATCTAAAAAATGAAGAAGAAACATTAATTTCGACCGTATCCGTAAACGACGATATCCACGCGCTCAAAAAAGATGGAAAGGACTATCTGAACTATGCTTTTGTAAAAACAAAAACAGCCTATAAAGAAAAAAACGTTCCGCTGAGTGAGTTAACCACAAAAGAAGGCGTTGAACAAAGCCTTGCGACGCATCAATATGCTTTCTTTCGTTACCCGACAAGGGACCCGAATCAAGGACACGCTGTGGCTTATCATCGAGATGAAAAGGGAGGATGTGAGTTTTTTGATCCTAATTATCCTGGAGGGGAAGTCAGCCACGCCTGTCCCGAGCTATATGATTTTATCGCAGCACGGATACGTGAGACAGGTGCAAAAAACTTGGATCAAACCGAATATGCTACACTCACTGTAGACACGCCCATCAGGACACGCTAAAAAACCTGAGACTGCTCTATCTTTTCGAGTTATTTGGCACATCGTCACGCTCTACAGTGTTGTCTGTTGACTCACGCTCAGCACGCATCATAGCCTTGTACTCTTGTTGAATAGTTTTGGAAAATTGACTTTGTATTAGCTTAATTTTTTCGCCCTCAATAAACACCAAATCATCACGAAAATCATTTTCTTCTCGGCAGTAAGGCTCCCAGTCCTGCGCTTTTCTTTCAGCCTCAAGTTGTGACTTAATATTTTCCAATGCAGCCTCAATAGAGGAAATATAGATGGCAGACTCTTTACTAAAAATTTCTTCTCGAATACAGATCAAGTTATCACTCCTGCTATAACGTTCTTTGTGCACAGGAGAAAGTCCGTAAGCCAAGAGAGAAAACTTAAATTTCTTAGCAGTCTGGTAAAAACTATGGGCGATATATCCGGCTTTATTAAAAGCTTTTATTTCTTTATCACGTTCATCAATCAAAAGATCTCCGTGTCCTTGTTTGATTAAAATATCAGCACCAGCCGCAGAAACATACTCTCTAGAAAGACCACTAGAACACTCCTTATCAAATGTAGTTTTAAGCATGAACTCGAAAGAAGCGTCACAAGGAGAGCCTTCCACGGGACTAACCGCATGATGTAAAAGAAATAAATCCGCTAACTCTTCAGTCAGTGGAATTCCGTACTGATCACACGCATAGTTAACATTTTTCACTTCAACAGGCAGCGACTGATTGCGAGCTAGACGTTTTCGATGCAAATCTTCTATGTCAGACTCTTCTAAGTGAGTTTTAACACCACCTAAACCTAAAGCCGCTGGACTAGCAATGGATAAACTCGCAAGCCCGACCCTAACTGGATGACGAACTGAGTCACCATAAGCGTGACTGACAAGTAATCCTAACGACATCGCACCGAAACCCAAACCAACGCCCAAAACTATACGCGACATGGAGAAGCTTGAGCCATGCGACGAATTTGAACACACAGCTTTTGCAAGTTTTCTTAATTCAGGAAGACTTCTTCTAAAGAATTTCACACATCATCCTAAAAATAACTCTTAGAACTAAGTGTAGACTATAAAATCAATATGATCTAATATGGATCAACATTCTAGGGAAGGGGCGAAAAAAACTAGGGGGACAAACGTGTTTTTTGCCAAACATCAGCAACACGTATGTATTGTACACGATCATGTAGCCGATTATTTCGACCTTGCCAAAACTCAAACGCATAGGGTAAAACTTGATAGCCACCCCAATAGTCAGGTCGTTGAACTTTAGAGTACTCACCATGCTTTTTTAGCGCATCTTGATAAGCCTTCTCTAGCGTTGCTCGATCAGGCACAACTCTACTTTGTTTAGATATTGTTGCGGCTAGCTGACTTTCATAAGGACGTGAAGCAAAGTAAGCATCTGACATAGCCGCGTCTACACGAGAGATTTCACCGCGAATACGCACTTGCCGAACCCAAGCAGGCCAATAGAAAGTAAGGGCAACATATTTATTACCAGAAATTTCTTCCGCCTTAACACTCTCATAGTTCGTATAAAAGACAAACTGATCTTCAACCACCCCTTTCAAAAGCACAACACGGGCATCAGCTCGCCCCAAGGCATCTACGGTAGAAATCACCATAGCGCTTGGGTCGTCCTGTTCTTTCTGGCAAGCCTCATCAAACCATAGGTGAAACTGTGAAATCGGCGATGCAGGCATTGCATGCTCATCTAACACAGATTCACCATACTCGCGACGAAGTGCTGAAAGATCATCGTTATTCATTTATTCTAACACACTAAGAACCGCATCACCGAGCTCTGCAGGCGAACGCACAGTGTACACT
This sequence comes from uncultured Legionella sp., assembly GCA_964471225.1. Lineage (GTDB taxonomy): Bacteria > Pseudomonadota > Gammaproteobacteria > Legionellales > Legionellaceae > JAGVJT01. The sequence goes on from CAYYEZ010000062.1 coordinate 53,632, forward strand.
CCCGCAGCTTCTAGGGCTTTAAACTTCTCTTTAGCTGTACCTTTTCCACCAGAAATAATCGCACCGGCATGACCCATTCGCTTTCCAGCGGGAGCAGTCACTCCTGCGATATAAGAAACAACTGGTTTAGTTACATTAGACTGAATGAATTCAGCGGCTTCTTCTTCAGCGCTTCCACCAATCTCACCGACAAGAATAATTGCTTCGGTTTGAGGATCTTTTTCAAAAAGAGCCAGAACATCAATGAAAGACATGCCAGGAATTGGATCGCCCCCAATCCCGACACAAGTACTTTGGCCTAAACCTTTATCAGTTGTTTGTTTCACCGCTTCATAAGTTAACGTACCTGAACGAGAAACAATACCCACCTTTCCAGGTTGATGAATAAATCCAGGCATAATCCCCATTTTACATTCTCCTGGTGTAATCACACCTGGGCAATTTGGACCGACAATGCGCGTCTTCGTGTTATATTGAAGACTTGCTTTGATAGCAAGCATATCGAGCACAGGAACACCCTCTGTAATACATACAACTAGCTCAATTCCCGCCTCAACAGCCTCCATGATGGAGTCTTTACAAAAAGGTGCAGGCACATAAATTACAGAAGCATTCGCACCAGTTTCTTCTACGGCATCTCTTACTGTATTAAAGACAGGTAAATTCAAATGCGATTGTCCACCTTTACCTGGCGTCACACCACCAACCATTTTCGTACCATAAGCAATCGCTTGTTCCGAATGGAGTGTGCCCTGTTTTCCAGTAAACCCTTGGCAAATTACTTTTGTGTTTTTATTAATTAAAATACTCATAACGACCCCTTACTTCGCGATTGCTGCAACAATTTTTTTAGCAGCATCAGTTAATCCATCTGCCGCAATCACATTCAAGCTACTGTTGCTTAAAATTTCGGCGCCAGCTGCTGCCTGGTTTCCTTCCAAACGCACAACCACAGGCACATTGATATTCACTTCAGCCACCGCAGCCAAAATACCTTCTGCAATCAAATCACAACGAACGATTCCACCAAAAATATTGACTAAAATTCCTTTAACTTGTTGGTCAGATAAGATAATTTTGAACGCTTCGGCAACACGTTCCTTGGTTGCACCGCCTCCCACATCTAGGAAGTTTGCAGGCTCACCGCCATGAAGTTTGATCACATCCATCGTCGCCATCGCAAGACCCGCACCATTGACCATACAGCCAATATTGCCATCGAGAGAAATGTAATTGAGCTCCCACTCGTGTGCACGATTTTCACGTTCATCTTCTTGGCTTTTATCTACCATTGCTTTTAATGCAGGTTGGCGGAAAAGCGCGTTATCATCGATACTTACCTTCCCATCTAAGCAAACTAATTGTCCTGAGCCCGTCACTACAAGTGGATTTATTTCGAGCAAGCTTAAATCATTCTCTACAAACATTTTGCCCAAACCTGTCATCAGTTGAGTGAGCTGGCCAATTTGTTCGAGTGTTAAACCTAATTGAAATCCAAGATCACGAGACTGATAAGGAAGCACACCCAAGAGAGGATCAATAATAATTTTTAAAATTTTCTCTGGTGTTGCTTCAGCAACTTTTTCAATCTCAACACCACCTTCAGTAGAGGCCATCACAACAACGCGACGTGTCGCTCTGTCCACTACAGCACCTAAGTATAACTCACGAGCGATATCGCAAGTTTCTTCAACCAAAACGGCATTCACGGGTTGACCATCAGCGTTCGTTTGATAAGTAACCAAACGAGTGCCTAACAAGGAGTGTACGTAAGCCTCTAGATCTTCTTCATTGGAGATCACTTTAACGCCACCCGCTTTACCTCGTCCACCAGCATGGACTTGCGCTTTGACAACCCACTTATCCGTAGATAACTGCATAATTACTTGTTTCGCATCATCTACATTATAAGCCACTTGCCCTTTAGGGACAGGTAAACCATAACGTGCAAATAACTGTTTTGCTTGGTATTCATGTAAATTCATTCTATCAACCTTTAAATATTAAGTAATAAACGAGCTGGATCTTCCAGGTAATTTTTAACACTTACCAAAAATTGCACAGAATCCTTGCCATCAATGAGCCGGTGATCGTAAGACATCGCCACATACATCATTGGACGGATAACAATTTGTCCTTTTTCAACAACCGCACGCTCTTCGATTTTATGCATACCTAAGATGGCTGTTTGCGGAGGATTAATGATAGGTGTCGATAAAAGTGAGCCAAACACACCACCATTAGTAATGGTAAAAGTACCACCTTGCATTTCTTCCATCTTTAATTTTCCATCACGAGCCCGTGTAGCCATCTCAGCGATGTTTTTTTCGATATCAGCTAATCCTAATGTATCTGCATCACGAATCACCGGAACAACTAATCCTCGCTCTGTAGAAACAGCCATACCGATATCATAAAAACCGTGATAAATCACATCATGCCCGTCAATGGAGGCATTCACCGCAGGGAATTGCTTTAAAGACTCGACGACAGCCTTCGTGAAAAAAGACATAAACCCAAGCTTTACACCATGTTTTTTCTCGAAGATATCTTTGTACTGCGCACGCAAATCCATCACCGCTTTCAAATTAACTTCATTGAATGTTGTCAACATCGCAGCTTGATGCTGTGCCTCAACCAAACGCTCAGCGATTTTTATACGAAGACGCGACATAGGTACGCGTTTTTCTTCTCTTGCACCAGCAGGTCGTGAGGCTATCGCAGTAGTCTCAGTCGTTGTTTCTGTGCGATGTTGCGCAATAAAAGACTCGACATCTTCCTTAGTAATACGTCCCTCTTTTCCTGAACCCGGAATCGTCGCCGACTCAAGACCATGCTCGGAAATCATACGACGAACACCTGGACCGGTAGACTGCTCAGCTTGTGGTGCTACGGCAGCCTGAACGTCTGGAGTTTTAGGCGCAGCGACAATACCTTGCTCAATCCGCGCAAGTAATTGTCCAGATTGAACAACAGCACCCACATCAAACAAAATTTCACCCATGACACCATCAGCAGGTGCAGGAACTTCTAAAACGACCTTGTCGGTTTCCAGATCGAGAATATTCTCATCACGCTTCACAGCCTCACCCACTTTTTTATGCCAAGTGGCAATCGTGGCATCGGCAACCGACTCTGGTAAAGCAGGAACTTTCACTTCAATAGACATGGCCTTAACCTTCTTCTTTAAAATTAATCTGATAACAGGGCTTGTTCAACAAGCGCTTGTTGCTCTTTTGCGTGCACATTCGCACTTCCTACAGCAGGTGATGCAGCGAAACCTCGTCCTGCATAACTCAATGTTTGTTGCGCGCCAAGACATGCACGAATATGGTGCTGAGATGCGAACCAAGCACCTTGATTTTCCGGCTCTTCCTGGCACCAGACTACCGAAGTCACTCCAGGATACTTTGATAGCTCTTCTTTCAGTCGTGCTTCAGGGAATGGATACAACTGTTCGACACGTAAAACTGCCACATGAGACAGATTATCTTGTCTGCGTTTTTCCAATAAATCGTAATAGACTTTTCCTGAACATAATACTAACTTCTTAACAGCTGAAGGTACCAACGCATCGATTTCGCTTAAGATTGGATGAAATCGTCCTTGAGTTAAATCGGCCATCGAGGACACGGCTAAACGATGACGCAGCAAACTTTTTGGTGTCATCACAATCAGTGGCTTTCTGAAAGGACGTAAAATTTGTCGACGCAGTAAGTGGAACATTTGTGCAGGTGTCGTTGGAACACAAACTTGGATATTTTGTTGTGCACAAAGTTGCATGTAACGCTCTAGTCGCGCTGAAGAGTGCTCTGGTCCTTGCCCTTCGTAACCATGAGGTAAAAGCATGACCAAACCACATAGCCGCCCCCACTTCTGCTCGCCTGAGCTAATGAACTGATCAATCACCACTTGAGCACCATTTGCAAAGTCCCCAAACTGACCTTCCCATAACACTAAGCTGGTCGGCTCAGAACACGCATAACCATACTCAAACGCTAATACAGCTTCCTCGGATAAAACAGAATCAATCACCCAAAATGGTTTATGAGGATCTTTGGCCACTTTTTCTAAAGGGGTTGTTGTCTGACCTGTTTTTTGATCATGTAACACGGCATGTCGATGCGCAAATGTACCTCTACCACAGTCCTGTCCAGACAAACGCACGCTATGCCCTTCTTGTAACAAGGTCGCATAAGCCATGGTTTCCGCATAGCCCCAGTTCATGGGCATTTCATCTAAAGCCATTTTTTCGCGATCCTGCATGATTTTTTTCACAACAGGGTGCAATTCCACTTGAAAGGCGCAATCCGTGAGTTGTTTAGACAGTGAACGCAATGTCTCCAAATCTACGCTAGTATCGACAGGCATATCCCACTTTGCTGATAAATAAGGAGACCAATCGGTGTACAATTTTCCGGGATAATCACCGCGAACCGTATCGACTAAATCTTTACCTTCATCTAATGCATCACGATAATCAGTCACTTGTTTGTCCACTACCGCTTGAGTCGTGACACCTTCTTTAATCAGTTGATTTGCATAAGACTCTCGCAAAGGCGACATTGTCTTAATTTTCTGATACATCAAAGGTTGCGTAATGGATGGCTCATCAGCCTCATTGTGTCCATGACGTCGGTAGCATACGAGATCGATAACAATATCACGCTTAAATTGCATGCGATACTCGACCGCGAGCTGGGCCGCAAACACAACCGCCTCAGGATCCTCTCCGTTCACGTGAATAACAGGTGCGTGAACCATTTTCGCGACATCAGTGCAATACAGCGTAGAACGTGCATCATGCGGATTACTTGTGGTAAATCCAATCTGATTATTGATAACGATATGAACCGTACCCCCGGTGCAATAACCAGGAACTTGAGAGAAATTGAAGGTCTCCATCACAACACCTTGACCTGCAAATGCAGCATCACCATGAATCACGATAGGAAGAACAGCATTTTTCTCGACTAAATCTTGGCGTCGACGCAAACGTGAGCGCGCAGAACCTTCGATCACAGGGCCGATGATTTCAAGATGAGATGGGTTAAATCCAAGTGCTACGTGCACAATCGCACCAGACTCGGTACGTAGATCAGATGCAAATCCTAAGTGATATTTTACATCGCCTGTCCCTTCTTGTTTTGCTTTACCCTCAAACTCCTGAAACAAAGCAAGCGGCTCTTTGCCGAGGACATTCACGAGCACATTCAGGCGCCCACGATGTGCCATGCCGATTGGAATTTCCTTGACCTCAGCCTGACCTGCTACACGAATCATTTCTTTCATCATTGGAATCAGTGCATCTCCCCCTTCTAGAGAGAAACGTTTTTGACCCACATAGCGTGTACCAAGATAGCGCTCTAAACCATCAGCAACAATAAGCTCTTGAAGAATGCGTTTTTTTTGCTCAGAAGTATAGGTCGGTCGTCCGCGAAGAGATTCTATACGTGATTGAAACCATTGCTTTTCACGCACATCTGTAACATGCATATACTCAATGCCCATGGATCCACAATATGTTTCTTTTAGCGTCGTGAACAAGGCCTGTAATGACATAGAAACATTTTGTCCGCCCCAGCTGACTTGAAAAGAGCGTGATAAATCAGAGTCAGACAAACCATGCTCATGCAGCCCCAACAGAGGCAAAGAGGCTCTTGACGTCATATTTAAAGGGTTAAGATTCGCCCCTAAATGCCCAAATTTTCTAAACGCGTTAATTAACTGAGCCACGTTTGATTGCTTATCCTCTTGTGCTATGACTTGAGGCATCGATGCGTGATTTAAAAAATAAGATCGCACCGCACGATGCGATACGTCGCTCTTCGCACTGCCATTAGCAAGCTTCTGAAAGGTCTCTTGCCAGTCTTTTGGTACGGACTCTGGATTTGCAATATAATCTTCATACAATGCATCAACATAAGCCATATTCGCGCCAGATAAATAAGCACTGTCCCATGCTTTTTGCAACTCTTTACTACTCATTGATGCTTCCTCTAAGTTTCTTTTTCTAACATTTGGTGACGTATTTCAGCGATAGCGCGTGAAGGATTTAATCCTTTTGGACATACCGTTGTACAATTCATAATAGTTCGGCATCGGAAAACACTGAATGGGTCTTGCAACTTTTCTAAACGCCTCACTGTTGCTGTATCACGCGTATCGGCAAGAAAACGTCGTGCTTGCAATAATCCAGCAGGTCCGACAAATTTTTCCGGATTCCACCAAAACGACGGACATGAGCTGGTACAGCAAGCACACAAAATACACTCATAAAGACCATCTAACTGTGCACGCTCTTCTGGTGTCTGCAAACGCTCTCTAGCTGGCGCCACGTCATCGTTTTGTAAGTAAGGCTCGATACGTTCATATTGTTGATAAAATTGACTCATATCCACAACAAGATCTCGCACGACAGGAAATCCAGGCAAAGGCCTAATCACGACATGGTCTGTTTTTAGCTTAGACAATGGCGTCACGCACGCAAGCCCGTTTGTTCCGTTGATATTCATTCCATCAGAACCACACACACCTTCACGGCATGAGCGTCTGAAAGAAATCGTCTCGTCCTGCTCAGCCTTCAAGCGCTCAAGCAAGGTCAGTAACATTGGATCAATCTTACGTGAAACAGCTAATTCAAATGTTTGCATGTAAGGTTTTTGATCGTATTCAGGATTGTAGCGATAAATGGATAAACTCACATTTCTAACATCACTCATAAGATATCCCCATTAATAAACACGTTCTTTAGGTTGAAACGGCTCAATATATTTTGGTGAAACATTCACTGGACGATAATCAATCATCTCATCTTTATCAAAATAAATGATGTGTTTGATCCAATGAGCATCATCGCGTTTTGGATAATCTTCACGACTATGAGCACCACGACTCTCCGTTCGGGTTAATGCAGACTTCGCAGTTGCATACGCTGTGGCCATGAGGTTATCAAGCTCTAATGCAACGATTCGTTCTGTATTGAACACTTGGCTTTTATCTACAAGACTTGCCATAGAGAGTCTTTCTTTAAGCACACTCAAGCGCTCTAAACCTTTCTCCATGATTTCGCCTGTTCTGAAAACACCGAAATCTTCTTGCATGACACGTTGCATTGCCTCTCGAATAACCGAAGGCTTTTCACCATTTTTAGGCGAGTCTTCCCAACGACGATAGCGTCCTAAAGCCGCATCAATATCTTCATTTGTTACATAAGGAATCTCTGGGATTTGATTAGACTGCCATAACATTTCAACGTGCATGCCAGCAGCCCGACCAAACACAACTAAATCTAATAATGAATTTCCACCGAGACGATTCGCGCCATGCACAGATACACAAGCACACTCGCCTACAGCGTAAAGCCCTTCAACAACACGCTCTTTACCTCGTTGGCGTGTTATCACTTGTCCATGAATATTCGTCGGGATTCCCCCCATGCTGTAATGGCAGGTGGGCACAACAGGGATAGGATCAACAATTGGATCAACCCCTGCAAACGTCAACGATAGCTCTCGAATACCCGGCAAGCGAGATTTAATCAGATCCGCACCTAAATGATCGAGTTTTAATTTAACATGATCGACGCCATTAGGATCGAAGCCTTTTCCGGCACGAAGCTCTAAAGAAATGGCGCGCGCCACCACATCGCGTGATGCTAAATCCTTCACGTGAGGTGCATAACGCTCCATGAAACGCTCACCGTCTTTATTGATAAGGTAACCACCTTCACCGCGACAGCCTTCTGTGACCAAAGTTCCAGCACCAGCAATACCCGTTGGATGAAACTGCCACATTTCCATATCTTGTAGCGGTAATCCAGCACGAAGTGCCATTCCAAATCCGTCGCCAGTATTGATATGTGCATTGGTGGTTGATTGATAGATTCGACCCGCACCGCCTGTGGCTAAAATACAAATCCGAGATTGAAAAAATACAACCTCTCCCGTCTCAATGCATAATGCAGTGACACCAGCGATTCGTCCTTGGGCATCCTTAACAAAATCAAGCGCAAACCATTCACTAAAAATATGAGTTTTCGCTTTTAGGTTTTGTTGATAAAGCGTGTGAAGAAGGGCATGTCCCGTTCTGTCAGCAGCAGCACAAGTTCGCGCAGCCTGCTCTCCTCCAAAATGTTTAGATTGACCACCAAATTGGCGTTGATAAATTCGGCCATCATCCATTCGAGAAAAGGGAAGCCCCATATGCTCTAACTCATACACCACTTCAGGGCCTGTTTTACACAGATATTCGATACAATCTTGGTCTCCGATATAGTCCGCACCTTTAACCGTATCGTACATATGCCAACGCCAATCATCTTCATCAGCATTCCCAACCGCGGCAGTAATTCCGCCTTGAGCAGACACCGTATGCGAGCGTGTCGGAAAAACTTTAGAAAGCAAAGCCACTTTCAAACCAGAGTTTGCAAGTTGTAGCGCGGCGCGCATACCAGCACCCCCGGCACCAACAATCACTGCATCAAATGTATTTCGTGCAATCGCCATTATTTTACCGCCCCCAAATAATCATCACGCCGCCAAGTAATTGTGTTAGCAGCACTAATAAGATGAATGATTGAACCGATAAGCGCATCACTGTGCACTTCAAATAATCAGTTGTCACCGTCCAAAGCCCTATCCACGCATGCATCGTCAATGCAAGTAACGCGAGTAGACTTGCAATTTGAAACAATCTACATTGAAATAACTCCAGCCAAACTGAATAAGTCAAGTGAGGATGAAGTATTAAAAAAATTGCCAAATAAGCAACATAAAATAAAAAATAAGCGGCAGTAAATCGCTGAATTAGCCAATCTTTAAGACCATTTCCTGTCAAGCTTGTAATATTGGTCACCATATACACACCCCCAAACATGCTGCACTTAATAGAGCAAGGACAATCACTATCACCGCACTCTTACGAGCAAAGGGAAGTGTCTCACCCCATCCCATATCCATTATCATATGTCGGACGCCTGCAAGTGCATGATACACAAGAGCCGTTGAGAAAACCCATAACGTGACTTTCCACAAAGGAGTCTCTAACTCGGCACAAAGCGCTGAAAATGACACTTCTGACGCCAATGATAAATGCAACCAATAAAGCATGACCGGTGTTAGCACAAACAATGCAACACCAGAAACTCGATGCAAAATGGAAGCAATCGCTGTAGATGGAAATTTTAAACTTGTTAAATCTAAATTAACCGGTCGCTCACGCCTCACTATCAACCTTCCTTATCTCATTGCACAAACCCGAAGTATAACAGGACTTATTTAAAAGCTCGAGGGTTTCACGTCACACAAATATATGAACATCTGATGTGTCATGGAAATAAAGGCCAAAAGCTGGCTTCCTCGCACATCTCAAAATGCAGAGGAGCAATATATACCTAATGAACTTCAAAACTAGCATTTTGAAGTTCATTAGGTATATATTGACATCTGAGGGTAATAAAGAGGCTGTCATGAAATTTTTCAGTAGACGTTCTTCTCGATGTTGTGCCGGCGCATTCTCCGCTACGATGCTACTTGGTGGCGGGATATCGGCTTATTTATCAATCTTGTTATTTGAAAAATGTGAGCATACCGTTCAACATTTGGATGAGATGATTGGAGATACGGTGACCATTCCTTCGATTAACATCGTCACTGAAATCAAAGGACATGAGGTACCGCTGTCACTAAAGGATGTAAAGATAGAACTACCTAAAAGTTTTCTGGATATGGTACATCATACCGATGTATTACCAGATTATTGTTATTACATTTCTTTCACAGCACTTATGATTCTCACCGTATCTATTGCCTTGTCTTTGGGCGTCTATGCATCACATTCCAGCTGCATCAGCCCAGACAAGGACCCTGACGAGGAGGATCCAAGAACAGCACCGTTATTAGGTCTCGACGTGGTATAAGTGCACAGTGGCAAAAATATTTAAAATATGAAATTGATCTTAAATAACTACAAACAAGATAGCCTACCCCGTAAAGTCGTCATTGATTTTATCGCTCAGACCTGTATTTTGGACGATATATCGACTTTATCTCTCGAATCATTCTTCACACTGGATTTTCATCACCCACTCTTGGATGAACCCTTACATGATGTTACACAACAGACCTATACCTACACGTATGATAATTTTCAAAGCCTAACTCATGCCGGACGCTTTATTTATAGCGTATTACTCAGAGCAAAAAATCCGACAGAATGCATCTTTGTGATCAAGCCCACATTGCGTTATCAGCAACATAAATCAAACTATACCATTGCATTCTCAATGCATACTAAAAAAGCTGCAAAAAAAATGCTCTCTTTAGATGCGTTCAATGAGATTGCCTCCTGCTTCCGTAACTATACATTCCATTATCAAGATAATATTTTACTGGATAAAACTTTTCTGTTTACAGATCTACCTGCAGAAATCAATGGAGAAAGTTTATATCAAGAAGATAGAGGACTTATCGAATTTTGTGAGCGCGCAGATGAATTACAACATTATGACATTCGATATATCCATCATCTGATCGGATTAGGTGTATTTACACGAAAAGATATTAACCAAGGAGAACGGATTGGTCTTTATTGTGGCGCTAAAATCACAAAAGATCCGGAGCATCTTAGCTATACATACCGTGGTGTAGATGATTGCCTTAAACTTGATATTGATGCCAGACATTACGGGAATTTTACACGTTTCATCAATCACGCAGACAGCCCAGAACGATACGATGAGTTAGAACCCACCCTGTCTTACGCCAATGTCAATGCGTCTGCTCACCGCATCAATGGACATTACTTTATTATCTTCACCGCCGCTCGTGAAATCAAAGCCGGAGAGCAACTACTCGTCGATTATGGTGAGCTTTATTTCACTTATTTAAAGCACAAATTTTTTATCCATCGCAATGGCCGAATAGTCGATGTTCGTGGTAAACGAATTTGTCGAGATAAATTAAAAGAGAAGAAGTCCCTTTTAATGAAAATGGCGATGTACGACGTCCCCGGCGCAAAGCTTGCACTTCTCATGCGCCCTGTCATCGCACTTTTATGTACTACCGCTATCACATCACTATTAGTAAAGTGGTTTACGTAGGACCATTAGAAATAGCGTTCGGGAGATGTTTATAAAAATCACGCGGTGCAGCACTTGGATAACCGTAACCTTTTTCGGCCAAACGCTTCACATTTTGCAAATATCGTTCGCCCCATGCGCCAGGATCAAAATTGGTTACCACAACGTTATAACTTAAGTTGATGATCGACTCGAATCCCTTACGCTGCGCAAGCTCATGCCCTGCAAAAGCAACTTGAATTTCTGTTTCTTGAGTAACGCTGCCCGAGCCATCAGACTCCAACTCTTTTAAACGCTCGACTAAGATCGCAATCATTTTTTCAATTGTACAATAAAGCTTCCACATCGATAGACCCGCTGTGTATAATTCTGAGCCTTTAGAGGTACTCAAGCGATTACCAAAATCAAGAATAGGATAGACAAACTCATATTTGTCTTTCGTCCCCTCAATAAGCTCGGGGAGAATCAAACGAGGCGGTTTGTAAATAGAAAACATCGGCGAAGTCAAATATAGATGAAAATCAGCCCAACGCCACCACAAATGATAAAGCGCCTCCATATCAGCACCAAGCTCTGCGCCTTCATCACCACTCCATAAACGCTCTCGCTGAAGCTGCATCGCCTCAATAATATCTGGTGTTTGCTCCAACTCATCACTCATGATGCCTCACGGAAATACTTGTTTTTATCCCCTCATCTTAACTGAAAGCCATATGAAATCAAGATCATGAGTTGCTTGATATGATAGAATCGGCATTCAAAATTAGAACAGGTCATTGTTATGATATTAAAAAAAGTTACTTTGTGGTCATTCGTATTTCTTTCAAACCTCTCGTCCGCAGCTTTCACTGTTAAATTTCATCACGCACCAATCAATCAACTTTCTGCCTATCACCTATTTCCTGCTTCAGCGTCACCGCAAGAAATAATGAGTCAACAATACGCGCTGAAACAAATCAACATGACACGAGAAAAAAATGCATCGGTAACTCGCTACCAACAAATGTATCAAGGTGTTCCTGTTTTTGGTGCACAAATTATGATTCGTCAATCCCAAGTCAAAGAAATAAATGGTCAACTCGTTTCCGATTTAAATTTAAACACGACACCATTGATTAATTCAGATCAAGCTATCGAAATTGCAAAACGCAACGTGTTTGCGACACAACCCAGCTTTGTTCCACAAGACGAAGAGGTGTCATTACAGTTAAGGAGCCAAGACGAAAAAAATTGGACTTTAGTTTATCTTGTTTCGTTTAAAAATATTGAAACAAACCAAGAAAAATTTTCATGGCCACATCAAATTATCGATGCAAAAACTGGAGAAGTGATTAAAAAATGGGATAGTGCGTATACTCACTCGGATACAGGACCCGGTGGAAATGAAAGAGTAAAAGAATACTGGTATGGCACTAAAGGTTTACCTGAACTTGAGATGAGTCGGGAGGGTGAAAATTGTGTCATGGAAACACCCAGTATCAAATTAATCGATCTTAAAAACAGCAACGATTTTGAAAATAAATACACGATGAGTTATCAATATCCTTGCAAAAAAAATGTTAAAAATTCCACAAATGGCGGCTATTCTCCTCGAAACGATGCATGGTATTTTACCTCGCTTGTCTCTGAAATGTACCAAAAGTGGTATGGTCTTCCTGCATTACAAACCAAGGAGGGAAATCCACAGCAATTAATGGTACGTGTTCATTTTGGAAAAAATTATGCGAATGCTTTTTGGAACGGTATCTCAGTCAACTTAGGTGATGGAGATTATAGTCATTACTATCCGCTCACCGGTCTCGACATTATTGGTCATGAATTTGCACATGGCTTTACCTCTCAACACTCAGATCTCGAGTATCATGATGAATCAGGTGCAATCAATGAAGCATTTTCAGATATGGCAGGCCTTGCCGTACGTCAGTATCTATTAGATCAGTCTAAGTTAATTTACAATAAAGTTCATGTTGTTTCAGATAAAATCACCTGGAAAATTGGCGAAAGTGTCATGCCTTATTCATTTTTTTCAAGTGATGCACTCCGCTATATTGACCACCCAGCAAAAGATGGCATTTCAGCTGAGTGTTTGGGCAAAAGATTAGCAAAGCAACATAAAGAAACATGCGCCATTAGCTACGCCGAACTAAAATCAACAATTAACTCAGCCACGAAAAATGAAGATATTTATCAAAGTGTACTCGTGCATACTGCAAGCGGGATATACAACCGCGCATTTTATTTCCTCGCAAAAAAGTTAGGAATCAAAAACGCTTTTGAAACGATGTTACATGCAAACGTAAACTATTGGACACCTACCACAGACTTCAAAACAGGCGCTTGTGGTGTGATTGATGCAGCACATGATTTAGATTTAGACGTTTCTGCGGTCAAATCCGCATTCTTGAAAGTCGGTGTGGATATCACCCACTGCCCCGAGCTATCATCATAAGTCCCGTGAAAAACCGAAGGGGCATTCCTGCCCCCTTCGGTTTTGTTGAATATCTTTGGTTTATACTTCTTCAATCGAGTGGATAGTTACAGTTTCTATAGGCACATCACTGTGACCATTCTTTTGACCTGTTTTGAGCTTCGCAATTGTATCGACGATATCCATACCTTCCGTCACTTCACCAAAAACGCAGTAACCGTATTGATGATCACCGGCGTAATTTAAAAAATCATTGTCCACAAGATTAATAAAAAACTGGGCTGTTGCGGAGTGCGGCGAAGCAGTTCGTGCCATTGAGATTGTGCCACGCTTGTTTGGTTTTGCAATTTTAGCTTCGTTTTGAATTGGAGCATTCGTTTTTTTCGTTTCCATATCCGAGGTTAATCCCCCACCTTGGATCATGAATTTATCAATCACGCGATGAAAAATAGTATCGTTATAAAATCCATCTTTGATATAAGCTAAGAAATTCGCCGTAGTCACAGGCGTTACGTCGTCATGTAATTGAAGACGAATGTCTCCCTTTGAGGTTTTAATAACTATCATAATTTACTCCTAAAATGGTATCTCTAATGCCGCATCAATCGCTTGCATTTGTTCTTTAAATAAGGCCTGAATTTCGGTTAATCTCTCAGAATCTACCGCCTCAAAACGAGCCACAAGACAAGGTGTGGTGTTAGAGGCACGAACAAGGCCCCACCCATGAGCAAATTCCACTCTTACACCATCGATATCAATCAATTGTGCTTCAGGAAAACTTGCTTCTGTACTAAATCTCTCCATAAATGGAAATTTTTTTTCTTCGAAAATAGGAATTTTAATTTCTGGCGTATTCACGCTATCTGGAACTAATGCACATTGCTCACTCACCGATAAATCAGAAGCACTAAATACTTCGAGTAAACGGCAAGCACTGTATAATGCGTCATCAAAACCGTACCATCTATCCTTAAAAAATAAATGTCCACTCATTTCGCCTGCGAGTACCGCACCAGACTCTCGCATCACGCGCTTCACAATTGAGTGCCCAGTCGGACACATTTGAGGGATACCACCGGCCTCAACAATCACATCTTTGAGATGGCTAGAGCATTTCACATCATATACAATGGTCGCGTCTGGATTCGTTTTTAGAAGATATTTAGCATAGATCATCATTAATCTGTCAGGCCAGATGACCTCACCTGTATTCGTGACAACCCCTAAACGATCTGCATCACCATCAAACCCCATTCCTAAATCCGCCTGATGCTCAGCAACGGCCGCCTTAAGATCGACAAGATTAGCCTCTACAGTGGGATCAGGATGATGATTAGGAAAACGACCATCGACATCACAAAATAACTCTATCACTTCGCAATTTAAACGACGCAATACTTCAGGAATAATTTGACCACCAATGCCATTTCCACAATCCACAACCACTTTAAATGGCCGTTTGAGCGTGATCCCATTGACGATTCTATCCATATATTCATCAATCACATTTAAATAATTAGATTGCCCAGTCCCCTCAAGAAGTTTGGCTGTGTGCAGTATTTTATGTAATTGTGCAATATCTTCTTCGACAAGTGTTTTTCCTGCCATTACAATTTTAATTCCATTATAATTCGCAGGATTATGACTACCTGTAACCATCAATCCACTATCTACGGCAGTATCACAGGTTGCATAATACATCACAGGAGTCGGAGCAGCACCTAAGTCAATCACGTCGATGCCACTATCAAGTACACCTTGCTTTAAAGCCATGGCTAAACTTGCGCTACTTAAACGACCATCCCGAGCCAGAAGTACCGATGTCCGCCCTAGGCTATATAACTGATATGCAATTGCTTTTCCGATACTATAAAAAGCATTTTCATCTAATTGAATACCCACAATTCCTCGAATATCGTAAGCACGAAATACATTTTTATCGATATGTCGGATTTCATATTTTTTTGTGGTCACGTTTACTGCCTCCCTGAACTGCCAAAACCGCTCTCTCCTCGCTCACTCTCCACAAACTCTGTCACCACAGCGAATGTCGGTTGAACCACTGGCACAAACACAAGCTGGGCAATACGATCACCAGGATGCACAGTAAAGTGCTCTTGGCTACGATTCCAGCAAGAAATTTTTAACTCACCTTGATAATTTGAATCGATTAATCCAACCAAGTTGCCTAATACAATACCATGCTTATGCCCAAGACCTGAACGCGGTAAAATCACAGCAGCAAGGGATGGATCCCCAATATAAATAGCAATACCTGTTGGTAATAATACGGTCTCTTGTGAGCCAATCTGCAAAGGCTCCTTTAAAGCAACACGCAAATCCAAGCCAGCTGAGCCCACTGTGGCATACGCTGGAAAATCGATATCCTTGCCAATTCGCTCATCTAGAATTTTAATCTGTACTGTTGGTTGCATATTTTCGTCCAGTTTCAGCAATATTGAAGCGAGCATTTTGCAAGCTTGTCGCAATAATTGCAATTAAATTTGAAGCAATATCCCTCTTGCTCGCACGCGCTAAAGATAGCTTTTCTGTCGCAGTTAAAACCACAACTTCATTATCATCCACATCAAAGCCCAAGCCAGGTCCAACACGATTGGCAATAATCATGTCAAGCTGTTTTCGCACTAATTTTTGCTCAGCATAACTCAATACATGTTCTGTTTCAGCAGCAAACCCGACCACAAACAAAGCCTGTTCACTTTTTACAACATCAGACAAAATATCACGGTTAAGCTCAAGCGTAATGGTTAATGAGGAAGATTCGGTTTTTTTTAATTTATTCGTTGCTGGCATTTTCACACGATAATCAGCCACGGCGGCTGCCCCAATAAAAATACTTTGAGGATGCAAGGCTAAAGCCGCCAGACTAGCTTGATGCATTTCATCAGCAGACACTACAGACACAAGAGCGGCACCGTGAGGTGTTCGAAGTGCTGTAGGACCCGAAATTAATGTCACGGAAGCACCAGCCAATAACGCGGCTTCGGCTAACGCAAATCCCATTTTTCCAGAACTGTTGTTACTGAGATAGCGCACAGGGTCAATCGCTTCGCGTGTAGGCCCCGCGGTGATAATCACATGGTGACCCGCTAGACACTTCGGCATTGTCAATTGGCTGACTGCGTCAACAATTTCATCAACCTCCGCCATCCGACCAAGGCCGTATTCTCCACAGGCTTGCTCGCCTTCATTGGGACCCAAAAAGAACACGCCACGTTGCTTTAAGCGCTCACAATTTTCGAGCGTTGCAGCGTGATTCCACATGCTATGATTCATACTTGGACAAATTAATAGAGGCCCCTCAAAAACCAAGGCCAGAGTGGTCAGCAAATCATCAGCGAGCCCTTGGGCTAATTTTGCGATACAATTTGCTGTAGCGGGAGCAACCAACAGAATATCCGCCCAACGAGCAAATTCTATATGCCCCATTGCATTTTCAGCATCTGTATCAAATAAATCCACGCGGACAGGATAACCGCTCAATGCCTGAAGCATGAGTGGCGTCATAAACGCAGTTGCAGCAGGCGTCATGACCACACGGACGCTCATTCCGCGCTCACGCAAAGCACGCACTAACGCAGCTGTTTTAAAAGCCGCAACACCACCTGTGATACCCAATAGAACATTCATCTGAATATACTATTCAAAACGTTCATTGTAACATAAATTCATCGTGATTGGCATTGTCCCTAATAAAACCATATGCAAGAAAGCTCATGAAATTTCTTGAGCACTACTTGGCTACCTTAATCTAAAGTCTGTCGATAACGTTTCACAGCAACAAACAAGGCAATCACCGTAAAAATTAAAATAGGCACCACATTATTCCATAGCTCTAAAAAACCACTCCCTTTGAGTAAAATGCCTCGTACAATCAATAAAAAATGAGTCAACGGCAACATATTCCCAATCCATTGAGCCCATTCAGGCATACCGTTAAATGGAAACATAAATCCAGATAACAAAATTGAGGGCAAGAAAAAAAACATACCACTTTGAACGGCCTGTAACTGATTGGAGGCCAGTGTAGAGAAGGTTAATCCTACAGCAAGATTCGCGGCAATGAACGGCAAACACAACACGAGTAATAAGAGAATACTCCCCTCCATCGGAACATGAAAAACAAAAGCTGCACAAATTAAAATTAACAACACTTGTATGTAGCCTACAACAATATAAGGAACCAGCTTTCCAATCATCACTTCAATAGGTAAAAGAGGTGTCGCCAATAAATTCTCCATCGTTCCTCTTTCATATTCTCGTGTAATCACAAGTGCCGTAATAATGACCAAAGTCATGGTCAACACGACACCCAGTAAACCAGGCACAATATTAAAAGCGGTGATCGCCAGTGGGTTATATTTTGTTAACACTACAGGCGTGTACACGGGAGGCACATCTTTAAGATAATCTAATGGACCAACGGCTTCATGCTTAAAAACCAAATCAGGTAATGCTGTAAAGACAGACACAGCGCGCGTGGTCGCAGCAGGATCTGTTGCATCGGCCTCTAACAACAAACTAGGCTTCAATCCACGCACCAAATCATGTGAAAAATGTGGCGGAAAATTCACAATAAATTGAACTTTTGATTGCCTCAATAAATCACGAGCTTCGTCCTCACGCATCGGAGGTGCAACAAAACGAAAATAAGTCGAGTTTTCCAGGCTCGCTAAAATACGTCGCGTAAACACACTCTGATCTTGGCCGACAATCGCTGTGGGCAAATGTTGTGGATTAAGATTAATTGCAAATCCAAATAAGATCAGTTGAATTAAAGGGATTCCGATCATCATACCCAGCGTTGCTCTATCGCGTCGCATCTGAATAAATTCTTTAAACATCACCGCCCAAAGTCGGGCATAACGATCTTTCAACTTAGCTCTCCTCGCGTTTGTTTAACCAACGAGATAAAAGCATCCTCAAGTGTTGGCGTTACTTTTTTGCATAGTAGGCCTGGATTTTTTTCAATTAAATCAGTTAAGATGCGTTCGATATCGTGACTCATCACACCACAGACACGAATTTGTTGCTCCAACAATGTAGCTTGCTCAATTTCCGGCATCGATTTTATTTTTTGAAGCAGTGGTATCGTCACAGGCCCCTCAATTTTCCAGGCATGAACACCACTCGCATCGACCACATCTTGAATAGTTCCTGTGACCACAAGTTTTGAATTTGCTAGGTAAGCAAGACGCGTACAGTATAAAGCCTCCTCCATATAATGCGTAGAAACAAAGGTAGTAATCCCTCGCTCACTCAACATATGAATCGTATCCCAAAACATTCGACGCGCCATCGGGTCAACTCCCGATGTGGGCTCATCTAGTAAAAGTAAATCAGGGTCATGCAATAAACAAGCCGTTAAAGCCACACGTTGCTTCCAACCGCCAGACAACTTACCTGTTAATTGATTTTTACGCGCCATCAAACCCATATCGGATAAAAGCGCGTCAATACGAGCTTTTCGACGATCGACATTGTATACTTTAGCAATAAAGTGTAAATTTTCTTCGACACTTAAGTCCTCATAAAAACTAAATTTCTGCGTCATATAACCCACTCGCATTTTTATTTTTGAGGAGTCACGTAGAATATCAAAACCTAAACATCGGCCTTCGCCCTCATCAGGCGTTAATAAACCGCACAACATACGTATCGTAGTTGTTTTCCCACTCCCATTAGGTCCAAGAAATGCAAAAATTTCACCCCGCCTAACTTGTATCGCAATACGATCGACTGCTAAAAGCGAACCAAAACGCTTTGTGAGGCCCTTGACGTCAATAATTAGATCATCATTTTGCATCTTCAAATCTCATGATATCTACAGGCTGACCGGGCTTAAACGGTAAGGGGTCTACTATTTTTGCTTTAATTCGAAAAACAATCTTGTCACTGTTTTCGCGACTATAAACTAGAGGAGGAATATACTCTGCTTCAGGAGAAATATAATTGATAACAGCCTTGTTGACTGACGCACACCCCTCACAGGTAAACTCTACAGCTTGATTAAGCCGCAATTTAGGCAATACGCGTGCGGGTACAAAAAATTCGATTCGAATATTTTCACACGGCAGTAGTGAGGCAATAGGATGGCCTGCAGGTACAAATTCACCTTCCTGATAATACGTGTCAAAAATCAAACCCTCCGTCGGAGCATTGACCGTTTTTTGAGAAAGTTTCCACCTCCCGAGCGCTAAAGCAAGACGGGCTTGAGACAATCTAGCATGCTGTGCTTTGATTTGATCAACACGCGCACCCATCATGCCTAAATCTAAATTTGCAACCGCTTGTGCTTTTGTAGCTTCCAGCTGCTTCACATAACTGCGCGCCTCATCAACATGATCCAAATCTACAGCTTGTTTTTGGTAAAGTTCGTTATAACGCTTTAAGCGAATATTAGCCAATGTAAGATTCGCGTCAATAATATAAACCTGATCCTCCAAGGCTTGAATTTCCAAAGCACGTCGAGGCTTTTCCAAATCGATGGTTAGATATTGAGCTTCTTTCTGCGCCTCATCTAATTGATCAACGGCCATCGACTCAGGTTTGGGGTCAATCTGAAACAACAACTGGTCTTTTTTAACAGGCTCTCCGCGTGAAACAGATTTTTTGATTAACTTTCCATCAAAAGGTGCTGCAAGATAAAGATTTTCACCCTCCACATAACCTTGAAAGAGTGGATGAGACGTGTGAAAAATAAAATAGGTCAAACCCAAAATGACGATAGGTATGGCAATCACGAGTAGCCAGCTATATTTTTTAATGATCGCTTTCATCTTATTCTTATTAAGCACTTTGAGATAAGTATATACCCAACAAATAAATATTCTACCTGATTGACCTCTAATTTTTTTTATGAAAAGATTAAACAATAATTTCATCAGTTGAACGGAATTGTGCATGCTCGCTCAAGACAATGACCATAAGCAGATTAGCATTAATGACAATAACGAAAAAGAATCCTGGCGCAAATGCTTATACCTTACACCTCAAGTATCGAGTTTAAATGAGACCAGCATCGAACAGAAGCCACTTTAGAATTTGCCATCTTCTTTCACAAAACTTGATAGAACGATGTTAGAGTTTAGATTTCCATAAGCGGGAATCTATTTTCAAACTGACATCGTAGCTGATTAAAAATAGATAAATCTTAATAAGGATAGCCCAATGAACAAATCAAAATGCGAAGATATTGAAACAGATAAGACAAGTATGCGCAATTTAAAACGAGCTTATCATTCGCCACAATTATTCGCTTTAAATGCAAAAGAGATTCAAACAGGGACACAAGTACCGATCAATGAAGCCTCTCATGGCGCATTAACGAGTGCATCCTAATTCAGTTAAATTGGAGAGATCATATGCGATATATTACAAAGCCTATACTTATTTTTTTAATGACACAAACATGTACTTTTGCATCAAACAATAGTTTTCAGCCTTTTGGATCGACTGCAAACTCCATTGCAACATTTACTAAGACAGGGGGAGGGGCAACGAGTCTGATCAAGGTTGCAGCAGCAACCTACACAACATCAGACTGCTCAGGTGCAACAGCCGCCAGCACATACAGTTGGTCAAGTGGAAGCTGGCCAGTCAACACCACACCTAGCTTTGGATTTACTAAGACAGCTGCTTATTTTGTAGCAAGTCAATATCCAAGTGTAACAGCCATCCACTCGATAAAAATAATGTTCTACTCTTCCATAGGAGGAGCCGCCAATTTTAGCGGAAACGGATACTACTGCATCCAGAATGTTAATTGTATCGTTGCTTCAAGTTCATGCCAAACATCACCAACACCAACTGGTATTGCATTTACAATGAATTAGTCGAATAAAAAACCTGTTTAGATTGTCTTTATCAAGGGTAGGACAAATAAAAAAGGTCAGGACTCTAAATGCAAGAAAATGATATGGATTGACCATAAAAAAAGGCCAGGACTCAATGATACAGAGTACTGGCCTTTAGGAATAAAACCCTGGCGATGACCTACTTTGACATGGGGAGACCCCACACTATCATCGGCGCTCGAATGTTTCACTACTGAGTTCGGTATGGTTTCAGGTGGTTCCAAACGGCTATGGT
>CAYYEZ010000063.1:0-59120 GCA_964471225.1 uncultured Legionella sp.
GCCTATCCGAGACAATGAAAGCTCTCCTGGCCTATGGACTTGTGGATAAGCCATTCTGAGAGTAATGTGATTGAACTAACAAACTGGGAATAGCTCTTATTTTCCCTGAATTTTGTTCCAGATCCCCGGACCTATCTAAAACTGCTGAAGAAAAAGCCGGTATGTACTATAAATATCAAATTGAAACAAGAGATATTCTAAAGCTCAAAATCTGCATTAAAAAAGCAGTCGATATGCAAGGCAATCCATATTGCTTATTAAGTAAAGCCGCTACAGTAGGAAGACTTTTACCTAACACCGAACAACTAAAAGAGGTCCGCAAGCGTGTCGGATACTTTATTTCAGAGTCATGCACTTATCGATGCGATGATATGTTCTATAAATATATCGAGATCATCCCTTACAAAGGAGAGACTCTCGAATCATTGCTTTTAGATGAGCCAGAAGAAAGCGAAAAAGAATGGGCCGGAGAGTTAATTCGAGCATGCCTAGAGCAAGTTGCTGAAAAAGGAATTGTTCATACGGATCTGAAACCAGCAAATATTTGTGTATTAGATGATGTGATCACTATTATCGATTTTGATAATGCATTTATTCCAGAGCTAGAGCATGTCTCAGACGGACTGGGCACACCCGGCTATGTCGCACCCGAGCTTTTTAAAAATATACAAGATGCAGCTCAACAGTGTGAAATATATAGCCGAGGAGATGAACACTGGATTACCGCGCTCAAATCTGATTTTCGACATTTATTTACCACCGCTACCGATATTTTTGCTCTAGGTCAGATTCTTTTGCATGATTTGGACCTAGAGGAAGATCATCCTTATTATCCATTGGCTAATCGCATGTCCTCTATAGACCCGCGGGCTCGACCGAATTGGTCAGATATACGAGAAATTTACAATTTTTCAACAAATCCAATACACCCGCAAGATACTGATATAATTAAGCAGAACCGAATGACGTCTGCCTAACAAGCATGAATATGAAGATTCTGCTGCTCAACATCGTCTGCATCAAACAATGGGGTAAATTCTTTTAACTCCCGAGCACGCTGGATATAATCAGAAAGCTTGTCGATGATTTGGTAGAGCATTGTAAAATCATCAATCACATAATAGATAGATTGAGGTTGATCAATCCGATAAGGTGTACGTAATACGGCAACTGGATTAAACAACACTCTTAATGGATTATCGCTCTCAACACTATACACGGTCTCGTGAATAGAAGATAAGATACCTCCACCGTAGATACGCACGCCTAGCGGTGTTTGAATCAGGCCAAATTCAACAGTAAACCAAAACATACGCTGTAAAAGTGGCCATTCCGACTCGGGATAAGTCAAAACTTTCAACGCATATTGATGAATAAAATCCGCATAAACAGAATTCATTAATAACGGACAATGACCAAATAATTCATGGAAAATATCTGGCTCTTTTACATAATCTAGTTCTTCACGAGTTCGAATAAACGTTGCAGCCGGAAAAGCACGATCAGCAAGTAACTCAAAAAATTCACGTGCCGAAATCAACGCCGCAACGGGAGCAACACGCCAGCCTGTTTTTGCTTTCAAAATTTTGCTGACTTCAGGCAACTGAGGTATACCCTCTGAAGATAAATTTAAATCATGCAGTCCTTGCAAATACTCATCACAGGCACGCCCTGGCAGTAATTTTTTTTGACGTTCAAAAAGCATCGACCAAACACGATGCTCTTCATCAAAATAAGCAATATAGCCTTTTTCATCCGGTTGATGCGACACATAACGACTAATAAAGGCCATCTTTCTCTCCTCTAAACAAGGGTTTGGTCATCTAATAAAAGTTGGTTCAAAATTTTTGCGATTTGGCCAGGCTGTCCTGTCTGGATCTTTTGATCTTCATAGCGCACAACAGGTAAGACATTAATACTGGTTCCCACCATCATCATTTCCTGGGCTTGCGATAACTCCTCAAGGGTAATATGACGTATTTTTGACTCAATACCTATCTCAGCCGCGAGCTCACATACACGCACCATCGTTGTTCCCTTCAAAATTCGCTCAAACGGAGGGTGCACGAGCAAGCCGTCTTTATCAACAATCATCACATTTTCTGTAGAGCTCTCAGTCACATAACCTCGCTCATCAACACCAATCACATAATCTAAACCTCGGTCTACCGCCTCGCGCTTCATCAATACATTCGGTAAATAATTACAAGATTTAATTTGACTCATCCAATCTTGCTTGGTTGGAATACGACTTTTCCCAATCGCAACACCTTGTGTGTACTTTTCAAGTTTAGGCTCTTTTAAACGCATCACGACAACATACAGTTGCGCTGCGATGGCATCGTAAGGATTCGCCGAAAAATCACCAGGCCCACGAGACAAGAACACACGAATACTTGCTTTCTGTTGTGCTGTCACTGCTAATGTTTCTTGAATAATTGCTTTAATTTCAGCCAACGTCCAAGGAGAAGTTAAGCCAATACAAGAAGCGGAATAAAGCAAGCGTTCCAGATGAGCATCTATGAGATAAATCCTACCTGAAACCACTTTCATCGCTTCAAACACACCATCACCGCGATGCACCATATGGTCATCCAAAGGTAGCTGCATCAACTGCGGAGTCAATGTAATTCCTCCGAGTAAAGAAGAGTAAAATGCAAAATAATCAGCAAAAAAAGGATTTTTTTGCTGTAATAACGCATCGTAACATTCTAACGGTGATAAAATTTTTGTCATCATCAACTGCTTTTTTTCACAATAGAATCCAAGGGTATAAATGTCTCATGCCCCACCGTTTTTTGCCTATCCGCCGTGCGCCACCCATGCCCATAGATCACTTCAAACGTCACTGGATACCGCTCATCTTCTTGACGTAAGAGTTGTTTAGTTTCAGAAGATGATGGAACAAAGACGCCTTGTGTTTTTAGTGCATCACACAATGTTTCAAATCGACGATATCGGACCGTAAGCATTTCCATGTCTAAAACAGGATCATCAAATCCTACGTCCATCATCGCATCACCGATATGATGCATATCTGTTAAAGGCACCTTGACAGATATGTCGGGTAATGCACGCAACTCTTGATAGGTATCGGGCCCTAACATCGAAAACATCAAGCAACCCTGAGGTCGAAGCACACGATACAGCTCCTGTAGAACTGTATCGACAGAAACAGACCATTGCAAGACTTGGTTCATAAAAATTAAATCAAATTGCTTATTTTGAAAAGGAAGACGATGCATATCCGCACACACGACAGGCCAGCGCTTTAAAAAACGTTGTCGTTTCTGGCAAGCTTGCGCCATCAGCCACGCAATATCGACACTCACAATGACAGCTTTAGGATAACGTTTTCGCAAAGCTTTAGAAAAAAAACCTAGGGCACACCCCAAATCTAAGATATAGTGAGGCTCGAGCTTGAAGTAATCAAGCCGCTCAATCAAACGCTCACCAATTTCTTGTGACACGCCCGCATGCTGTTCGTAA
The DNA here is from genome assembly GCA_964471225.1 of uncultured Legionella sp. GTDB lineage: Bacteria > Pseudomonadota > Gammaproteobacteria > Legionellales > Legionellaceae > JAGVJT01. The sequence continues at coordinate 3,490 of CAYYEZ010000063.1, forward strand.
ACAGGAGCGCATTGATTAAACATTGAGGATATTTCACGGATGAGCAACATACAATCCCTACTCGCTGAGTGGGCAAAGAGTATAACACAAGCATTTTCTCCTCGCATGTACTGCTTAATTTGTCATGTCAAAACACAACAAGTTGTTTGTGAGGCCTGTCTTCAGCACCTGACAACACTCGGTCACAAATGCACTACTTGTGCACGCCCCTTATCCATTCCAACAGACACGATATGCGGTCATTGCATCAAGCACAAGCCTGCTCTCGATGGCACCCTCACTGTCTATGCTTATACAGCGCCTTTACGATTTTTAATTCATGAGTTTAAGTATCGTGAAGGTTATTTTTTGACAAAAACACTGACACAAATGCTCTTAGATGCACTTCCTAAAGATTACATGACTGACTGTATTGTCCCAGTACCGATGCATACGCAAAGATTACGAGAGCGAGGCTTTGATCACACATTATGGTTAGCTCGCGCAGTATCACGTCACGTCCCTTTCCACATAGAAACGACTATTTGTAAAAAAAATAACCATACGACAAACTCAGCACAACTTAATGCAGAACAAAGAAAAAAAAATACACAAGATGCTTATCAAGTAAAAACATCCCATTACCAACACGTGACATTACTTGATGATCTGACCACAACTGGCGAAACAGCTAACACCTTGGCGAGATTATTGAAAAAAAATGGCGTTCAAACGGTGATATTATGGTGTTGCGCACGAGCGCTAATGGATCGCACTTCGCTTCCCAAGTAAGACCACTGCGGCTTGTTCACTCATCTCTTCAGAGGGTGAAAAATCCATCGCTACGGCGAAACCTAAATCAGGATAAGCTTGGCTCCAAGAAGCATCGCTATGCTGAAGCATGGGCTTAACTTGCTCAAACATCGCTTGCATCGCTACTTCATCCATCGACATGAAATCATATTTTCGATTATGCATCATCGTGCGAAGTGTGGTGTATAAAGCATACTTTAATACATAATAAGCATGCTCTTTGGTTTCGTCTTGCACGTCCCAGTCTCTTTTTGTAGTTTCTTCAAAAAGAGAGGTCCAACGAAAATCATCTGGCGAAAAATCTTTTTCTGCAAGACTAAGTTGATCACCGATTTGACTTTCACAACGAAAAAACAGGTACCGCTTCCGGGTACTGTGCTTATCCGAAATCTTAAAACATCCTTGAAACACAGCCGGTTCACGCCAAACAGTCACGAGAACCAAGGTTTCAATATTAATATCTGTAAATTCTTCTGTCATAGCTTAATTGTAGGATAGTTTGCAACATTATGCTGAATTAGAAAGCGTTGACATAATCCTGGTGTTTGCGTAAACAAATGATGGAAATAGCTGACTGTTAAATTTGTTTCACAAGCCTCACAAGCACAGCCTGCGACCAATGGTCTAAATATTTGCGCCATATGTGCTTGCTTGATATCTAAGATTTCATCATCATCCGTGTAAATCAAACCGGAAACGGCTAATGAAATCGGTTTTTCAGTCTCTTGCCAGATTTGTGTCCCATCAATAAAAAGCGTGCTCTCTTGATCCAATTTGCGCCACACTCCTTCATACTTCATCGTGTTTTCATGTTCAGGGACAATCAATCGTATCGCCGTATCCGCCAAAGCATCAGCCCAGGTGACTGAAGGTACGACAAAATAAGCTGGATTCAATTGTCGAATCACGTGAAGAAGCTCGTCTTCCGTATAAGTTGAGATACGACCATCAAATGTTGATCGTATTCGATAAACACCTGTATTCGATTTTTTTAAATGAGAGGCACTCAAGACAATCGTCTCATCCCATCCAACATATGCTCCGAGATCTCTAAGCTGAGTCAACAACTCAATACCTGGTTTGACAAGAAGTGAATCCAAGCGAAGTGATAATGCGTGAACACCGATATGCTTCCAATCACAAGCAAGAAGCGATGATCCTGACAGTGTCGTAATAATAGGTAAAAAAGTCGTCATAGTAATATACTCGAATCACCATAGCTGTAGAAACGATAAGAATGTGAAATCGCTGTCTCATAGAGTGCCAAGGCTTCTGCGTGTCCAATGAAAGCTGCGACTAACATCAATAACGTTGACTCAGGTAGATGGAAATTAGTCACTAAACCATCACACACGCGAAAAGTAAATCCTGGATAGATAAAAATATCTGTGTTACCCCGCATGGGTGTTAAAACACCTGAGCGAGCAGCGCTCTCGAGACTGCGAAGAGCTGTTGTACCGACCGCGATCACTCGATGCCCACGTGCTTTGGTCTCTGCGATTTGTGCGCATAAGGCTTCACTAACGTGAAACCACTCTTGATGCATGCGATGTTCAGCAATCGCCTCCACGCGCACAGGTCGAAACGTACCCGCACCAATATGGAGTGTAACGAAACCCAATTGTACGCCCTTTTCTTGTAATTGACTCAAAACCATTTCGTCGAAGTGCAAACCCGCTGTGGGAGCCGCAACAGAGCCTTTGTGTTTCGCGTAAATCGTTTGATAACGTGACGTATCTTGTATTGCTGCTTCTCGTGTAATATAAAGCGGCAAAGGCACATGCCCCACAGCCTCTAAAAGCGCGATTACTTCGCCTTCTACGACACGACAATAGTACAAATCGTCCTGCTTCTCAATCACCTCGATTTGCCATTGCTCGGGTAAAAATAAGTGAGATCCGGCCTTAGGCGCCTTGCTGGCTTTAATATGCGCTAAAAATGTAGAGGAATCCAGTACTCGCTCTACAAGCAACTCAACTTTACCACTTGTTTCTTTTTGTCCATATAAACGCGCTGGGATAACGAAACTGTCATTCATCACAAGCAAATCACCGGGATGAAAAAAATCTACAATTTCATGAAAAGTATGGTGGGAAATTTGCTTTGTATCACGATGATAACGGAGTAATTTCGAGTCACGGCGATTTTCTAACGGGTACTGCGCAATTAAATGTTCGGGTAATTCAAAATAAAAATCGCTTTTTTTCATAGGAAAATTCTATTTATATACTATTAAATAAGAGATTAAACCGAGAATTTTAGCATATCTTACAGCAAAGAAATACGCATAGATCATAGAGGCCCCGTGTGTAATTGTGATCTTGGGTTGTGCTAACGAAGTTAAGCAAAGAAGGAGACACATACGCAATAGCATGACTTCTGAGACTTCATCTTTTTTCTTATCGCGCGGGGTGAGGTGATGCGCGATAAAAATCATCTCTTGAATGGTTTGGCGATATTGCTTGTCGATCCAGCCACAGCCCAAGATTGGTGGATAAAGATCAGTAGATGCTTGATAAATATCCAATGTTTCAAAATCAAGCTGAATTTATTTATCCAACTCGTTTAGAGTATGTGTTACCTAAAGTTGAGATCATTGCAGAAGTTTCAACAAGGCTTCTTCTGTCAAGACAGCAATTCCAAGAGTTGTTGCTTTATCAAGCTTTGAGCCTGCATCTTTACCCACAATCAAGTAATCTGTTTTCTGAGAAACTTGTCCTGTAACTCGAGCGCCTAGGGCTTGTAATTTCGCTTTTGCCTCATCTCGACTCATATGCGTGAGTGTGCCAGTTAGGACGACAGCTTTGTCGTATAAAGGATGGGCTGCATCAGCAACGGCTTTTTCCTCGACTGACCAATGTACGCCTAAAGCACGAAGTCGCTCAATCACTTCAACATTATGGCGTTGTTTGAAAAAATGCAGAATAGAATGTGCGGCAACCGGCCCTACATCCTTTAAACGCATCAACGCGTCCATACTTGCATTCTGTAATGCAGGAAGATCACCAAAAGCTCGGGCCAACGTCCTTGCTGTTTCTTCACCAATATCAGGAATACCTAGCGCATAAATAAAACGTTGTAACGTCGTTTTTTTACTCTGCTCCAGTGCGACAACAAGATTATGTGCTGATTTTTCACCAAGACGAGGTAAAGTTTGAAGTGTTTTTTCATCTAGCGTATAAAGTGAAGAAACATCTTCTAAAAAATGCGTTTCAACTAACAAGTCAATTAGCTCTTTACCTAAACCATCAATCGCCATCGCACGTCGAGAAGCAAAATGCCAAACGGCACGCTTCAGTTGTGCTTTGCAGTACAATCCTCCCGTGCATCGAGCAATCGCCTCGCCTTCCAGCTTTTCAATTTCAGCACCACATTCAGGACAATTTTGTGGCATGAGAATCGATAAAGCATTCGCTGGTCTTTTCTCTAAAACAACCGAGACAACTTCTGGAATGACATCACCCGCACGCCTAACAATAACAGTATCGCCTATCCGAATATCTTTTCGAGCAATTTCATCCATATTGTGCAATGTCGCGTTACTCACCATCACACCGCTCACAAACACAGGCGATAATCGTGCAACAGGCGTCATGGCCCCTGTGCGACCGACTTGAAAATCAACCCCAAGTAACGTGGTCATTTCTTCAAGTGCCGGGAATTTATGCGCACAAGCAAAGCGTGGCGCCCGTGCAATAAATCCTAGACGCTGCTGCAAATGAACATTGTCTACTTTATAAACAACACCATCAATTTCATAAGGTAGCTCTAAACGACGCGCCAAAAGTTGCGTGTAGTAATCCAAACATGCAGTACGACCGATCACCGCTCGAAGCTCTGAAGAAATCGGACATCCCCAGGTGTTCAAAAGATGAAGCGTTTCAATATGACTTTCTGGAAGTGTTTTTCCGGTATAAGCCCCGACACCATAACAAGCAAACTCCAGAGGACGACTTGCCGTAATCGCTGGATTTAATTGTCTTAAGCTTCCTGCAGCGGCGTTTCTGGGATTAGCAAATGTTTTATGCCCTAAACGTCTTGCTTCTTCATTCAAAATCTCAAAACCGGCCTTAGGCATATAAACTTCACCACGTATCTCAATCAGCTCGGGTGGCTCAGAAGTCATTAATTTTAGCGGCACGGTTGGAATTGTCTTCACATTGTTAGTGATCGTTTCACCAACCGTCCCATCACCACGCGTTGCTGCAGAAATTAAATACCCATCAACATAAGTCAAATTGACTGCTAATCCATCAAATTTGGGCTCGCAAGAAAACTGAAGCGTATCTGCATCTAGATCTAATTTATCACTCAACCGCTTCATGAAAGCATCCAGTTCTTCTGTCGAAAAAACATTAGACAAAGACAGCATCGGCTCAAAGTGTTGAATCGGTAAAAGTGCTGTTACTGGCATTTGAATGAGGCGTTGCGTGGGTGAATCCTGGGTGATCCAATCAGGGTGATCTGCCTCAATAGCCTGCAAACGTCTAAAGACTCTATCATACTCAACATCAGGAATAAGTGGATTATCCATCACATAATAATGGTAATCATAACGACGAATTTCTTCGCGTAGCGCTTCAAGTTCTCTCATTAAAGTCTCTTCTGTCATCTCTATGAACCAGGTATACTAGGTTTTTTTATTATTAGGTCGCTCTGCATGCTCGAGATCAATTTTCTTTTTTTATTACTTTGCATCATCGGTATATGCAGTGTGATTTCGATTATACTCAACATCAATGTCTTTAAACATCTTTCTCAAAAAACATTTCTAACCCTCGCGGAACAAGAAAAACATCGCCATGCCTTAAGTTTACAGCTACAGCAAACACAGCTAGAGCTCCAACAAAAAATTGACACGCAAACCATTCATTATCAAGAGCGTCTCAACCAAAATATACAACAACAAATGACAGATGTACGAGAACAAATTAATCATAGCTTTTTACAACACACGAATGGATTAAGTACACACTTAAAATCACTGACAGAAGAAATTCGTCATCAATTAACAAACATGACACACCAGGTCAATCATCGACTCACCGAAGGATTTGAAAAAACATCTTCAACATTCACTGATATCGTAAAAAGACTCGCTATCATCGACGAAGCACAGAAAAAGATCACGGAGCTCTCTTCACATGTCGTCGGTTTACAAGATATTTTGACTGACAAAAGATCGCGCGGAGCCTTTGGAGAAGTACAACTAGAATCACTGATTAGTAACATGCTTCCTAGTACACATTATCAAATGCAATATACATTGACTAATCAAAAACGGGCTGACTGCATCTTATTTTTACCCGACCCCACTGGAAACATCGTGATTGACGCGAAATTTCCCCTGGAAAACTATCAACGCATTATGAACACCGACCCCACCTCAGCTGAGCGAAAAACTCTGCAACAACAATTTCGTCAAGATTTACAAAAACATATCAAAGATATCGCTGAAAAATATATCATTCCTCTCGAAACCGCCGATTCTGCCGTAATGTTTATCCCAGCAGAAGCAATCTTTGCTGAAGTTCACGCCAATTATCCTGAAGTTGTTGCACTCTCTCAGCGACTCAGAGTTTGGTTGGTCTCACCCAGCACACTCATGGCAGTATTGACTACCGCTCGTGCCGTTTTAAAGGATGATGCAACTAAAAAACAAGTTCATATCATTCAAAGACATTTGCAAGCCTTGGCAGATGATTTTCAACGTTTCGAAAAGCGTATGGATAATTTATCTCGACATATCGAACAAGCACATCAGGATGTGAGTGAAGTGAATATCTCTGCCAAGAAAATCACGCAGCGATTTCAAAAAATTGAATCTGTCGAGATAGATACTCATCCGGAAAAATTAGACTATGCCACAGAAAAATAAAAAAATTATCGCTATACTACAAGTAACTATCTTTTACCTTTAATGAGAAACCTCTATGCGCATAAATAACTTTTTTGCCTTTATACTCTTGTGTCTCAGTCATCACGCCCTCGCCTGTGGCTCTTGTTCAGGGAACAACTGCTGCGCTGCAGATGGTGGCATTTCCTACTGCGACTCATCTTCTGGCCGCTATGTCTGTAAAAATGGAGATTATTCTACCTGTTATTGTACACGGCATGCTGTCATGGAAATGGATCGGTTCAGAGGCTGCTGTATGTGGCACGGTGGAGTGTATAAAACCAACAGCTATGGTGCGGTTATTTGCAATGACAACACTGTTTCTGAACTTTGCAGTGCACACAATGCACCGGAAAAAGTAGCAAGTTGGTAAGGCAACGCATCTAAGGAGGCGTTGCTACTTACTGCTTGCGAAAAAATATTAAAACAAATCTTCGTGTGATAATCCTTCGTCCTCAAGCAAGACACGCAATGCTTTAAGTGCTTCGACTTGAATCTGTCTGACACGCTCGCGCGTCAGTTCTATTTCTCGACCTACTTCCTCAAGAGTGCCTTTCTCAAAGCCACGCAAACCAAATCGTCTTTCAATGACTTCACGTTGATTATCTGTCAGCCTATCTAGCATTCTATCCATCTGCTCTAGCAAACTTTCGTCGGTGAGCAACTGTGCTGGATTTACACTATTTTCATCTGCAATGGTATCAATTAATGATTTATTTTCATCATTACCAATCGGGCTATCAATCGAAGAAACCCTGTCGTTAAAGCTCATCACTTTTTCTACATCTTCAACAGGTTTATGCAGCATTTCTGCAATATCCTCAGTAGAAGGCTCACGATCAAGTTTTTGCGTTAATTGGCGTGCCGCACGTAAATAAACATTGAGCTCTTTTAAAACATGTATCGGTAATCGTATCGTGCGCGTTTGATTCATAATCGCTCTTTCGATTGTTTGACGAATCCACCATGTCGCATAAGTAGAAAAACGAAAGCCACGATTGGGGTCAAACTTCTCTACTGAACGCATTAGTCCAAGATTTCCTTCCTCAATCAAATCAAGCAAGGGTAAGCCTCGATTGATATAGCGTCTTGATATCTTCACGACTAGACGCAGATTAGATTCAATCATAATCCGCCTTGCTTCACGATCACCTTTGAGTGCTTTTTTCGCATACTTTACTTCTTCTTGTGCGTTTAAAAGCGGTGAATAGCCTATTTCGCTAAGGTAGATTTGGGTTGCATCCATTGTTTTAACAAAATGGTCATCATGAAGCTCATGATGTTCTTCTTCTGGAATATCGCTCTCGCTTTCTTCCTTAGGTAGCGCATCCTCGTCCGAAGCCTCTTCGAGTAACTCATCTTCTGAAGGTTCGTTCACTTCATCTAATTCTTGCGATGGCTTTTTTGTCTGTTTTCCCATGATGTCCTATCCGAGTAAAACGTGTGGTCTTTTATTTTTGCAATAAAACGCTAATATTTGTCAACTGGTTTTTATCGACTTAAATAACGAAGAGGATTGACAGGCTTTCCCCACTCGCGCACTTCATAGTGTAATCCCCAATGCGCTCTGTCCAATTGCCCCATGGTTGCAATTTTTTGTCCTGGATAAATTTTTTGACCCTCTTTGACAAAGAGACGTGCGTTATGTGCGTAGGCTGTAAGTAACTTATCATCATGTTTAATGATAATTAAATTTCCATAACCATTAAGCCCATCACCAGCATAAGCAACAACACCACCGCCTGACGCATAAATAACATCACCTGGTCGCCCTAAAATATCAATACCTTTTCGTCCTTTCTCAGGAGAGAAATAAATCCATATTCGTTTTTGCTGACTTGGCCAACGTAGCCTCGAAATTTTTTGAGCGTAAACTGGCGGATGATAAGCTTTAAGCGGATAATTCACAGGCGGTTTATACTGGGGCTTACGCTGCGGAATAAATGGCGTTTTTAAATAAATCACCTGCCCTACACGCAATGCATAAGGCGGAGAAAAGCCATTCATCTGAGCTATAGAGCGATAATCTTGATCATAACGAAAAGCAATCGAATATAACGTATCATAACGTTTTACTCGATACATGACAGGCGTACTTTCACGCTCAATCCGCGCCTCTGAAACAGGTGCGAGCCCAACTCGCTCCTGACATGCTGAAAGAAATAATAACACACAAACAGAAAAAACAATGCGCGTCATCAATGTAACCATTTATAAGCAACGTATCCGCACACCAATACGCTTAAAACAACCCAGCCAATGATATCTATAAAACGGCGAATCTGTTTTTCCAAACTTTCACCAGCAAAATACAACACAGCCGAAACGATGAAAAATCTCAGCCCGCGTCCTAAAATAGAGCCGATGACAAAAGGAGAAATAAAAGGCATCGCCATCGCGCCAGCGGTGATTGTAAATATCTTATAAGGAAAAGGTGAAAAACTCGCCAAAATCACCATCCATACGCCGGCAGAATCCATCCACTGCTTGATGTGCTCATAACTTGCAGCATAGTGTGATGCGAGCAAGTAAGGCTCTATGAATGACATACAAAAGTAACCGATGCCATATCCTAAAATACCGCCTACCACTGAAAAAAGCGTTGCAATAAAAGCATAATACCAAGCTCGATGAGGTGTCGCCAACCCCATACTAATCAACATAATATCCGGAGGCAGTGGAAAAAAAGAAGACTCAGCTAAAGACACACCGGCTAAATAATAACGCGCGTGAGGATGCGCTGACCAAATAATCATTCGATTATAAACTCGTGTGAAAATCCTCATACTTATTCCTTAATTTTTATCATTCCATGCATTCATTTGGCTAAATAGCTCATAATGCGTCATATCAAGATGAATTGGTGTGATCGAAACACAATTCTCTTTCAGTGCGTAAAAATCTGTGCCAACACCGGCGTCAGCTTCTTTCCCCACAGGTCCGACCCAATAAATTGTGCGGCCACGTGGATCTTTGGATTGGAGCATAGGCTCAGCATTGTGACGACGACCCAGGCGCGTCACACGCATTCCTTCTATCGCGTTAAAAGGGAGATCGGGCACATTCACATTCAAAATAGTTTTTTGCGCCAATGGTTTTGCAACCAATTTTAACGCAAGATCGCGTGCAACCATTGCTGCAGTCTCGAAATGGTGATGAGCATGCCCGCTCAAAGAAACTGCAATCGAGGACAATCCTAAATTTCGTCCCTCCATCGCAGCAGCAACTGTGCCAGAATAAAGCACATCATCGCCTAAGTTACTTCCCTCATTTACCCCAGAAATAACCATGTCAAATGGATCGTTAAAAAAACCCGTTAAAGCCAAATGCACACAATCTGTAGGCGTTCCTTCCACACTATAGAAATGCTCTTCAAGTTTTCTGACTGTCAGCGGTCGTGACAACGTTAATGAATTACTCGCGCCACTACGATTTCTATCTGGAGCCATGACTTCTACATGTGCAATTTCAGAAAGTACTCGCGCTAATATTCGAATGCCTGGAGCTAAAATACCGTCGTCATTAGAAACTAAAATTCTCATGTACGGTTTCTCGGCGACGTCAACCATTGCAGAGGTAACAAGCACTCCTGAATTTTGGCTTGAGTTTCACTTAAGGATGTCTCTAAATTAAGATCCGGATGTACCCTTAATTGCTGGCGATATCTATCCGCTTGCTCCTGCAAAGCCAAAATTTTTCGGCCATAAGCTAATTGATCATCCTGTAGCTGATAACTTAAATGTCCCATTCTAATGTCAATATCACGCAAAGCATCGCAACTTAAAGGTGCAGAAGTATGATGCGGACATGAAAGCAACGCTTCTCGCAGTGCTTTGGGGTGAGAAGCGTAATAGTACGCATCATGCTGTTGCTGACACCCTATCAGAAATAAAGCCATTAGGAAGCTTAGTTTTTTACTTTTATTCATCTTGAACCAATTATTTAGGATTTAAAACCTGCTGCTCAGTCGCCTCTTTAGGCGCGGCAGCCTCTTTGTCAAAAAAGGCAGCTTGCTTGATAAAGCTCGGCATCATAGAAGATAACCAATGCACGAGAGGATCAAATTTTGCATAAAACACAGAATGATGCGCGTAGTCTTCTTTTTTAGCAAGAGATGTCATATTCAAAACAACAATCACCAACGCAACAATAAACACTCCACGGACAAATCCGAACAACATTCCTAAAAAACGGTCTGTGCCACTCAAACCGGTCCGGTGCAAAATAAAGCTAAGCAATGCATTTACAATAGCGCCCAAGAGTAAAATTGCTAAAAGAATAACAACAAAACTCACCGCTGTACGCACGGAAACATCGTCAATATAGGACGTCAGCCATGAAGAAACTAGCGTAGCATAGTTGTAAGCACACCAAAGTGCGAGCACCCACACAGTAAGTGCAATACACTCTTTTACAAAACCTCGAAATAACCCGGTTAAAACCGATAAACCAACCACGGCCAGAATAATATAATCCACTGTACTCAGCATCATGTTAACTCACCTGAGCGCGGACAATCAAACCAGTCATTTGCATCGTATCAGCAAGCTTTTTTTGCAAAAGACGTGCACGATCACGATTGCCCAAACTACTTACCACAACCTTGTACATACCCGCTTGCTTGCTATATTTTGCAGAGTAACCTTTATGACGCAACCGAGAAACTAAAGCTTGGGCGTTCTGCTCTTGACTGAATGCGGCCAACTGCACAACATAAGCTTCTTTTGCACTCACAGCTTTCTGAGACGCAGGTAGCGTAGCTTTCAAATTTGAAGCCAACTTGCGAGTTAACTCGGCTCGCACAGGCACTGCCGCAACGACAGGTTCAGTCTTTTTAACCAACTCCACGGCAGCAGGCCTGGTTTCTTCTTGAAAAGCCACCTGAACACGTTTAGATTGAGAAGGTTGTGGTGCCACAGTTGGCATATCAACCTGTGCGATTTTTACCTCAGAAAATACCGCATTTTCTTGCACCATCGCAACATGAGGCACAACAGGTTTGGGGGGTAACTTTACAGAAACATTAACGTGTTCACTCAAATGCTGATTCGAGCGTTTAATCATAGCAGGTAAGAAAATTACAGCGATCGAGACAATCACTAAAACACCCGTTAGGCGATACTTTACTCGTTCATCCAAAGCAATTTTTTTCATTTTACTTCTCCTCCACAGTTTATGACTGTGACGACAATACAGCGCTCACCGTTAAAAATGATCCAAACACGACGATCACATCTCCTTTTTTTGCTTCACGTCGAGCTGCATCAAAAGCTTGTACGGGCGTATTATAACATTTTTTGTGATGGCATTGCACTCGTTCAAAAGCTGAACACAATATTTCTTCTGATGCTTGTCGAGGCCCTGATAACAACGCAGGGTACCAAACATCAACAAGCTCAGCCATCGGCTGAATCAACCCGGGTAAATCTTTGTCTTTTAATGCAGAAAAAACAGCTCTGACTGTGCCGCGTGACTCATACCTTGCCACACTTTGTGCAAGCAATGCAACAGCTTGTGGATTATGCGCAACATCGTACAATTCTGTAATATCGCCAACTTTCCACTGCTGACGCCCAACAATCATCACCTGTTGCAACGCTGCAATTAAATGGAATACCTCTACAGGATAGCTTGATTGCATGATCTGAGTCGCAACAACAGCAGCGGCAGCCGCTTTAGGATGAATACTAGGCTTCGGTAAAACAAAAAATTGCTCGTCCATAGAAACAACAAAATCATTCTCTGTCAAAGAAAAACGATATGCTTCATTTAGACAAAAAAGATTCACATTAAGCTCATTCGCTTTTGCGATCACAGAAAAAGGTGGTCTATCATCAGCATAAAGAGCAGGCTTCCCTGGACGTAAAATACCAGCTTTTTCAGCGCCAATCAGCTCAACAGTCTCACCCAACCAATCTTGATGATCTAAATCTACTGTTGTAATAATCGATAAATCTGCATCAATCGCATTGGTCGCATCCAGTCGTCCACCCATTCCAACTTCAAGCAATATCACATCAAGGCGTTCTTGATGAAAAATCATCAATGCAGCAAGTGTCGTCACCTCAAAATAAGTTAATGACAGACTTTCAGGACACGCTTGAATCCTTTCAAAAACATGACAAAGTACATCATCACTGACTTCTTGTTGAGCAACACATATTCGTTCGTTAAATCTAAATAAGTGTGGTGAAGTATACCGACCAACGCGATAACCTGCTGCTGTATAAATCGCATCAAGCGCAGCCACAGTCGAACCTTTACCATTCGTCCCACCGACAGTAATGACCAGACTCTGTTGAAATGTTAACCCAAAAAACAGAAGCGCACGATTAAACCTATCCAGGCCCAATTGAATAGGTTCTCGATGTCGATACTCAAAATAATCTAACCACTGTTCTAGCGACTTAAACTGACTCATTTGAGGTCAATTTATTTTCATGTATCAGTTTAGCAGCAAGCTCAGCAAGTTGGTCGCGTAACTGAGCGCGTTCAAGAATCATATCAATGTGACCATGCTCGAGCAGAAATTCGCTCCGTTGGAACCCATCCGGCAGCTTTTGTCGAACGGTTTGTTCAATCACGCGAGGTCCTGCAAAACCAATAAGCGCATTAGGCTCTGCAACAATAATGTCACCCAAACTACCAAAACTTGCAGAAACACCTCCCATTGTTGGGTCCGTTAGAACCACAATAAAAGGCAACCCAGCTTGAGCGAACTGAGCGAGGGCTGCTGAAGTTTTAGCCATTTGCATCAAAGAAAACAACCCTTCTTGCATTCTAGCGCCGCCACTTGCTGTAAAACATATATAAGGGCACTTCGCCGCCATCGCGGCATGAATTCCTTGAACAAATTTTTCACCTAAAGACGCCCCCATCGAGCCACCCATAAATTTGAACTCAAAGGCACTCACAACCACAGGCAAACTTTTTAATCGACCTAAAACAACAACCAAAGCCTCACGCTCTCCTGTCGATTTTTGAGCAATCGTAATTCGCTCTTTATATTTTTTAGAGTCTTTGAATTTCAAACGATCCACAGGCTCAAGCTCTGCAGCAATTTCAGTATAATTTTCATCATCCAAGAATAAAGCTAAGCGCTCTCGTGCAGAAAGTCGATGATGGTGACTACATTTAGGACACACCGAAAGATTTCGCTTAAGCTCCGCTCGATATAAAACATCACCACAAGCCTCACATTTTACCCAAATGCCTTCAGGAACACCTTTTTTTTGTGCGGTTTCTGTTCTAATTTTTGAAGGTAATAGCTTTTTTAACCAACTCATAATCAACTTTAATCAAAGCCAAAGAAGACCCATTATACCTAAGAAACTCGAAAATGCGATATTTTGCGATCGCTTAAGTCAGGTGAGCACTAAACTAAAAGGATAACTAAAATTTTTAGTCTATCACGACAAATAAGTTAAGATTAAAAGCAACATGCCGATAAAAATATCAAGAGTAGCAACAACGTAAGCGTCATGTTTAATTTGATCAGAATTAGTTTATTATTTCTTCTTTTCATTCCACTTAATGCACTGAGTGAGGTGCGTTATGGAGAAAAAATTTGCAAACAAGAGGGCTATCATTGTCTTAAAATAACCAAAATCGATTCATGGGATGACCTATTTCCAGATCTAGATCAACAAGATCTCATGAAACGTGTGAACCGAATGAATATCGAGCTTAAGCCTGGTATGATTATTGCGGTCCCGAATAATCTTGAAAACCTGAGTATCTACGACGTTTCACCTTTTCCTAGATATGTGGATCCAACAGGCGAAAAAACCATCTACGTTAATCAAGATGAGCTAGCCTGGGGAGCTTATGATGAGCAAGGCGAACTCATTTGGTGGGGTCCCCTATCTTCAGGCTCTGGTCGATGCACAAGCATTGAGGGTCAATGTAAAACACCGAGTGGCGAATTCAGAATCATTCGTAAACAAGACTACGACTGTGTTTCTACCGCATTTCCTCAACGCGCTGATGGCTCTGGGGGTGCAGAAATGCCTTATTGTATGCATTTCTATATGGGATATGCACTACATGGCAGCGAGATCGTTCCAGGATACCGAGCAAGCCACGGCTGCGTAAGAATGTTTGTGGAAGATGCACGCTGGCTCAATGAAGAATTTATCGACCTACCAGGGGCGGGCGGGCTAATCGGTACCCGAGTGATTATTAACTAGGAGATGTCAACAAATCCTAGTCTTTTTAACGAATTTAAGATTAAGTTTGCGCAAATTGACTTTGTCAGACTTATCAATTACCAACAGACCCTAAGGGCATACAACAGGACAATCAAAAAAATAAATGACGAATTCTACTGCAAAACAGAGAAGGCCCCTTTAATTCCATGTTTCTGCAAAACCGCTTTCATCGCTTCTGTGCTACGTTTATCAGCAAACGGTCCCAGCTTTACGATATAGCTTTTTTGATGAGGCTCTACCGTTACTTTAGCCCGTGTCAATGAGGTGAGTTTGGATTTCATGGAGCTAGCAAGCGCAGAAGATTGAAAGGCACCCGCTTGAACATAATATTGTGCCACGTGCGATGCGCCATGAGGATGTAGATTAAGTGCCTCGATTTCAACCATAGCAGTTCCTCTGGGGAACAAACCAAGCTTCACTGCAGCACCATAAGAAAGGTCGAGAATGCGACTGCTGTGAAAAGGCCCTCTATCATTAATTTTTACGATAATCGCTTTACCGTTACTCAGATTTTTAATGCGTGCGTAAGTGGGCAGAGGTAATGTGCGGTGAGCTGCGGTGAGTGCATACATATCATAGTGCTCACCGCTCGATGTTCTCTTAGAGTGGAATTTCGTTCCATACCAAGACGCAAGGCCACGTGCATGATAACCTGATGCAGAGGTCATGACATCATATGTTTTTCCATTGACTGAATACGTATCTGGGTTACCGTAACGACTCAAGGGTTCATTCTTAGGATTAACCGGTTTGAATGTTTTCGGCGGAGGACCAGGAGGCGCACTATCTCGTTGAGAAGGGGTATATTTTTGAGGAGAAGGTGCTTTAGTTGTTCGATTTCCTTGATGAGCAATTCCGCTCGGGTGATACTGCTGACAACCCACAAGAGATGCCATTGTGATGATGCACAAAAACCGACGCATTCCCAACCTAAATTCAAAATAAAAACAACAGTATATACGAATACATCAAAAAATAAAGTTTTCGCTCGATTGAGACCGTTCTCTAAGCATGGTAAGATTCACGATTTTGGGCCTACGGTTAGATTTATGAAGAAAATACATCTTATTGCCACTGCTACTTTTTGTTTATCACTCTCTTTGAATTTAACTGCATTTGCAGCATCGATGCCAGGAGAGCTAATGAGACCCACACCCACTGTGAGTACCAATCCGCTTGTCACACCGACACCACCCGCAATTAATGCAAAAGCTTATATCTTAATTGACGCGAACAGTGGGAAAATTTTGGCAGAAAAAAATAGTGAAGAACAACTTCCACCTGCCAGCCTCACAAAAATGATGACGCTATACGTCATCTCAAATGCACTGAAAAATGAACAAATACATCTCACAGATATGGTGAGAATCAGTCAAGAAGCATGGAAAACCGGCGGCTCCAGGATGTTTGTGAAGGAAGGTCAATCTGTTAGCGTAGAAGATCTATTAAAAGGGATCATCGTTGACTCAGGTAATGATGCTTGTGTCGCCATGGCAGAACATCTTGGTGGCAGTGAAACCGGATTCACTGATGTCATGAACCAACAAGCTAAAAATTTAGGCATGGTAAACAGTTACTTTACTGATAGCACAGGCCTACCTAACCCTGAGCTCCACACAACAGCCAAAGACCTTGCGATTTTAGGCCGTGCTTTGGTGAATGATTTCCCAGAATATTATCATTGGTATCAACAAAAATGGTTTACTTTTAATGGCATTCGCCAACCCAATCGAAATCGTTTGTTGTGGAGAGACTCAAACGTCGATGGGGTTAAAACAGGCCACACCAATGAAGCAGGGTTTTGTCTAGTTTCTTCAGCTAAGCGAGACAACATGCGTTTAATTGCTGTTGTTTTAGGCTCTCCTAATGAAACTGCACGTGCTGATGATAGTGAGCGACTTTTAAACTACGGCTTCCGTTTCTTCGAAACGCACAAAGTGTATGAAAAAGATAAGCCTATCAGTATGCTTCCACTTTACAAAGGCACTGAAAAAACAGTTTCAGTGGGACTGAATCATGACCAATATATCACGATTGCAGCAGGACAATATCAACGATTAACTGTGAATACAAAAATCCCTAAATATGTTCAAGCACCTATTCATAAGGGAGATAGTTTGGGTGAATTAGTGATCCAATTCGATAATCAAGTGATTGCGACAGAACCACTTTATGCACTAAGTGATGCGCCTCGCGGTGGAGTTTTCTCACGAGCCAAAGACTCTATCAAACTTTTGTTTAATCATTGGTTTGTTGGTTAACACATGACCTCTACACTCATGATTTTTCCCTGTGATTTTGATCTTAAAATCATAGGGAAAAATACCCCTACATTTGCCATTGATATTTTAAAAATTGCTCAGCATTTTTATCCTGAGCTTACTTCTGCTGCTCTGCGAACTCAAGAAAGTAAAAAAAGCAACTATCTCGCAATCAACCTGACCGTACATGCGCTTGATCAAGTCACATTAGACGCGCTTTACCTTGCGCTGACCCAACATCCCGAAATCCGTATGGTGCTGTGATGTTTGTACGAGCACGTGGACTACAGCCTTATCTCAATATCTATGAGGAAATGAAAACATTTACTATTGAACGAGATGAGACCACACCTGATGAAATTTGGCTACTAGAGCATCCTGCTGTTTATACACAAGGTCAAGCAGGAAAACCGGAACATATTTTAAATCCTTCAGACATCCCTATCGTTCAAAGCGACCGTGGCGGACAAGTCACATTTCACGGACCAGGACAGCTGGTTATCTACGTGCTTTTTGATTTGAAACGACGCAAACTAGGAATTAAGGATTTGGTGTGTCAACTTGAACGTGTCATCGTGTCTCTTTTAGCCTCTTTTAATATTAAAGCAGAAACACAATGTGGTGCACCGGGAGTTTATATCGACCAAAAAAAAATTGCATCAATTGGTTTACGCGTCAAAAATGGCTGTACTTATCATGGTATCGCACTTAACGTCGCCATGGATTTAACACCGTTTAAAGGCATCAATCCGTGCGGCTATGAAAGATTAGAAATGACACAACTTAAAAATTATGTCAATAATATCACTATTGCGGACGTACAAAAATTGATGACTCCTTCACTCATCGAGCAATTTGGGTAAAATCACATGGAACTTTCCGTCGCTTACGTGCAGCCAGTCATAGAATGGCTTAGAGTGCATCCCGAATGGGCCTCAATCATTGTTTTTTTTATCTCGTTTTTAGAATCTCTCGCCGTCATTGGTAGTATCGTACCTGGCTCTGTCATGATGACGATGGTCGGTATTCTAGCCGGTACAGGTGTTATCGGGCTCAAGTCCTCACTCATCGCGGCAATTTTAGGTGCCATCGCAGGAGATGGCGGGAGTTATTTTTTAGGCTACCATTTCAGCGAACGATTAGCCCAGCTTTGGCCTTTTAGCCGATACCCTAACTGGCTGTCTTACGGCAAGAGTTATTTTGAGCGTCATGGCGGGAAAAGTGTTTTTTTAGGACGTTTTGTTGGCCCTTTACGATCACTTATCCCTGCAATTGCAGGCATGATGAAAATGAAACACTTACACTTTCTTATTGCGAATGTCTGCTCTGCAATTGGCTGGTCAATGCTCTATTTAGGTCCTGGTATTTTAGTGGGAGCGGCAAGCTCTACGCTTTCTGCTGAAACAACCACACGACTTTTTCTTGTGATCATTGGACTACTTTTAGGCCTTTGGTTGCTCGGAATTGGGGTTAAAAAAATCGGTGCACGTTTACGAAATGCATTAGGTCACTGCTTGCATACATTATGGTCTCACGGCAAAAAAATAAGAATAATAAGACCATTGCTAAACATGCTGACGCCAATGCATGAAACCCATCATGCACAAACATTTTCGTTACTTTTGAGTTGCATTTTTTTAGGTATAGTTTCGCTCCCTTTATTACAAAATATTTTTCATGATCCACTTTGCTTAAGCTTAGATCTACCTGTTTACTTTTTTTTACAAAGTATTCGAACTCCTGCTTTCGATGCCTTTTTTACAACAATACTACTCCTTATCAACCCAGTTTCTATTTTAGCGATTGTCTTGACTCAAGTTGGTTACAGCATTTTCACCCAGCAAGCTCGTCTCGCACAATACTGGCTGAGTCTCTGTCTCTTTACTTTCCTGATACTCTTTAGTTTCAATCATTATTTCAATCATCACCACTCAGAGTTACTCAACATGACTCAGGGCAAACTACTTATCCCAGCCCATCATCTCGGATTTGCGACAGCAATGCTCAGCTTTTTTATGTTAACCGTGCCGAAATCATGCTCACCATTTTTACAAAAAATACTCAAATGGTCGATTTCTCTCTTAATTTTTTTCGCCAGTATTGCATTGCTTTATCTCGGTGAAAATTGGTTTAGTAGTGTATTTGATGCGGTGAGTGTAGCTTTTTGTTTAAGTCTCTTTCATTGGTTATTTTATCGTCGTATCGATGAAAAACCTACAGCACAGCGCGCTGATGAAAAACCTACAGCACAGCGCGCTGTTGGTCTGACATCACTCTGCTATGTTCTCACAAGTATCTGTGTTGTTTTTCTAAACTTTCATCATACACTCAATGATCACAAGCCGAATAATGCGCAGTACATGCTTACACACGAAGCGTGGTGGGAGCAAGATAAACCTATTTTACCAATATATAGCAGTAATCGACTGGGACAACCTGATGGGCTATTCAATATTCAATACCTAGGCTCGATTCAGCACCTTGAGCACGCGCTAAGTATTAATGGATGGCGAAAACAATCCACTTCCTTGGTTAAAAATCTCATCGCAAAGGCCGACAAAAATCCATCCAAGCTCTCTCTTAGAGGACAATTTTACCTCAATCAAAAACCAGATTTAGTCATGAGCTATGGAAAAGGAGCAAAACCGATATTACTTTTAAGCCTATGGCGCTCAAATTTTCATCTCCTACATCACTTTCATCCCTTGTGGATAGGCACTATCCAACCCTATCACAGCTCAAAGTTGACATCAAAATCGGGAGGTCTCGTGACAATACCATCGAACCCTCTTCTTCATGCTTTACGTGAATTTAAAATTCGCACGCTCAATATCGCGAATAGCCAGTTACCCGCTTATGGTGCCTCAGTGAAAATTCTAATCATTGAAGATCAACTCTAGAACTAAAGCGACAGGACCACACCCAAAGTCCAACCGGCATCAGGCATCAAGCTCAACCTCTCTTTGGTCGAAATACCGTACCCCTCGACCATCAGTGCATAATAATATGACCCCATCAGACAAGCCATATCTCCATCGTTAGGCGCATCAAGAAAAACCTCAGACCAAGTGCGTGAACAAGCATTTTGCTGAGTTGCCTGAAAAAGCTGTTCCGGCATGAATGAGTCATTGAAATTAAATAAAGCACCGCGAGCAGTATAAGTGACCCCGCCCATTGCATACCAATCTCTGGTCTTTTTATTGACTAAAGGGCTGACTTCTTCTGAAATATGATGAACATCATTCACTAAATGCGCAATATCTTTTACACAAGAAAAAGCATCACCAGAGGCTTTTTCCTTGTCTGCCAATAGATAATCTCTTGGATAACAAGCGCTGTGATTCAAGAACTGTTGCGTGACTAATGTTTGCCCTAACCCCAATGCACTATAAGCATACAAAGTATACGTTTTTCCATATATCGTTACTTTTTCAATATGTGCACTAGGTAAAGTGACGGCATCATTGACTGAAAAAACGACTTGGACTGATGCTCCGCCCATATCCATGACACCAACCTGCTCAGCAGACTGATGTGAGAAACTATCTATTTTGTAATTAACCGCAAGCCAACCGTAAATCCCTTCTTCTTTCCCGGTAATTGTTTTAGCATCAACTAGTGTCCAACTGGTCGAATGTGCATTAAACCATTGCTCAACTGCACGATAATATTCTTGTTGTTTTGCATTTGAATGCAATCGCATGCCTGCGGTCGCGTAAACATATACAGGTATTTTTGAGTTTATTTGTGTTGAAAACAACTCATCAAGATATGCATCTATTTTTTCTTGTTGTAGATCTAGTGTAGAAAGACCAGGCGTTACTTTTTTGGACCACTGCTCTTGAATGTGTATCGGGTAGCCGGCTTCATCGCGATCGTATGTATATAAGAACAGACGAGAACCCGTACTTCCGACATCCACAATACCCACACAGTGTTGAGTTTGACAAAGATCTTGAACAGCAAATACAGATGGCGCAGAAAAAATCAAACAGAGAGAAATAAAAAAACTGCGCATCTAACGACCCTTTGTTGTTTTAAAATTGACAACATTATACCACAAATAGTCAATAAAACACAGGGGTTGTAACTAACAACTCGCAAGCATCCGCATCTCAGGATTAATTACACTCACAGCAGCCACTGCAGGTAAATTCAAAAAATGCTCCGCTTCATCAAGCTCAACCTCAGCCGGTAACAAACGCAATTGGGGCAGATATTTGCTAAGTACTGAACACATAGACAAAGAAGCAGGAAAAGGACGCACGTAATGACATTGCAAAGATAAAGCCTGCATTGCCTCACTCAATGTCGCCACACCAGGGATATAGTTAATAGAATAAACTTGGGCCGTCTGAACTAAAGCAGGAAGTAAACCCGGACTCGTCACAAAATGTGCGCCAGCCTGATGTGAATCATCAAGCTGCTGCGGGTTAATCACATTCCCGACACCAATTTTAAGCTGGGAAAACTCTGTTAGGACACGCTCAAGCATAAACGCATCAATCCCATTGATCTCAATCACCGAATATCCCGCTTCTGCAGCACGCTCAATCTTGTCAAAGAGCAACGCATCGATATCTAAGGTAATAATAATAGGCTGTTGTCCGAACATCTGATCAATTTTCATAATGTCTTACTTTTGGATCCTATCCCTACATAGTAAAAGAGATATATCCTCTTATCAATAAGTATTTGATGCAGCTTGCTCATACCCCTCTTCGTCATCTTGTAACGCTAAGGCCTCTTTAAACTCAGGAAATTTTTTAATTAAATAAGCAAGCGGTGCACTTAAGCTCTTTTGATGATAATGCACTGCAAGCTGAAGCATCATTTTCAATCCAGCCTCAAATTCCTTTTTTTCAGTACCAGCCTCAATATATTGCTTTATAAGAGATTGAATCATATCGCGCATTTCTTCTGCTGAAGGACGTCCAATAGTGGGTGCTTGTTGCGTCGGTGTCACGGCTAAGCGTGAGAATTTAGATAGAAAACGCTCACCTCTTCCAGAATATTTTCTATAGTAATCACATGCTATTCTACGTACGTATTTTTCAACAGGAATACTCTCAAAAGGAACATCTCCTTTTACAGGAATCGTGCTTAACGAGATCCTTGTAGTGGTCTGCGCGAACACATTTTCCACACTTCTTAAGACAACCTCGAGATCATCAATCACATACACTTTTTCATAGTACTGATTATGTTTCAAAAATTGTTCAAATAAAAAACCTTTGACATGATAAATATCTCGATAACAGGCTTCTCTATCCGATATTAACCCAGCTAATCTTCGAATCAATTCGACCGAGCAATTAGAAGCTCTGTCAAACTCAGCATAATCCTCTGAATTTAATGTTTGTAGCAAAGCAGACCTTTCTCGATACACGCGACCCAAATCAGAAGGATAGAAACCTTTAACCAGTCGGTTTAAGATAATTTCTCCAAAGCGTTCAGTAAGCACATCTATTCGGTCTTGTTCAATCATCTTTTCATATAAAGAAAGGAGCGTACTCATATCAAGATCTGCGACAAGATCTAAAGGAGTCATGACACCTAAAACAAGAATACCTCGTTGTCGAAGAACATCGATGAGTTGCTCTCGAAAAAATAAGACCTCTCGATTACAGGCCATATCCGAAAAAAGATAAATCGCGCGAAGACCTGTCTGATTCAATGCGTCAATTAAGTTGAAATTATAAACATTGCCTTCCTTTGTTGTTTTCATCAATGTGGAGTCGATATCAATCAAAGCAATGCTGCGTGGCCCAGAAGGTAAAGAAACAGAAACCGGCTCAAAATCATTTTCTTTATAATGCGTATCCACACATTGCAGCATAAGCGATTCCTCATGCTGCGCTATCATTAATAGACAACAGTAAGCTTCTGTTGATGTCAGTTTTTTTCGTATCATACGAGCAAGTATGACTTGCTTTAGCGTAAAAAGTGTTAATGATCTCAAGGGTTCTTTTTGTGAGCCCAGAAGTAACGAATTCATGAATTGTTGAAGTCGGTTATAGTGATATTTTTCTGTAGAGCTAATCCAACTCCTGTAAGCCCATCTCTGCTCAGTGCTGAGACTCGTCTTGCTTAATTTTGGGGTATCATATAAAGCTCGCCACAAAAAATAAAATTGATCTTCTGAAAAACTAAGTAGCACATCTTCAAGTTCATATGTCCCCTGCCAAAAATCAACTATCAATTTAATGCACAATAACGCCGCTGATTTGTCTATCACTAACAGACGTATTCGATGATAAACAATTTTTGTAAGCACAATTTCTTTGTTTTGCTTGGAAAGACCCAACAGTTTCAATATATTGAAAAAATCTCGAACCTCAAAAAGCGTGGTAAAAGTACGATCTACTACACCTTTTTTATTCAGCGTTTGAAAAATGGTAAGAAACATCTCCCCTTGTGGGAAAAGATGATTCATACTATTTAAGAAAATTGATAGTGCCTTGAAATCCTTGAGCGTGAAATCAGCATTTTCCTGATATAGAGCCACAACTTGAGACAGCTCTCTGTGACTCGGTCGCCCCTCAAAGCTGTCCACTATGTGAGACAAAAATAGAGTGGTTTGTTCTTTTGAAAATATCATCAAATTCTCGCATCACAAAAGGTTGCTAATAAAGAAAGCCCATATTCAGATAGAACAGCTTCAGGATGAAATTGAACACCAAAAAGAGGGTAATGCTCATGTCGAATACTCATCGGTATCATCCGTTGATGTTTGTCAAAAGTCCATGCATCTATCACTAACTCAGAGGCCAACGTCGTTTTATCTACCATCAGCGAATGATAACGTGTGGCGGAAAACGGACTAGGCAACGCCTGAAAAAGCCCTGTTTGTTGGTGATAAATTGGTGATATTTTCCCATGCATTACTTCAGACGCACGCACGACTTCACCGCCAAAAGCCATTGCAATAGCCTGCATACCTAAACAAATACCTAAAATTGGATAACTTTGGTAATATTTTTGAATCAATGCCAAAGTTTGTTTTGCAGCAGCAGGATGTCCAGGTCCCGGCGAGAGGATGATACCTGAGATATGGCTCGCCTCTAATTCGAGCAATCTAGGATCGAGATAATGCATCGTATCGACAGAAACACTCAATTGCAAAAAATAGCTGACAATCGTCTCTGTAAACGAATCATCATGATCTATCATCAGTAATCGACGCAATTGATTATCTCCGAAAAAAACGTTCCTTTAAGCTTTAATTCAGCATACTCATCTTCAGCATTTGAGTCATACACAACGCCGCCCCCTAAGCCCAGTTCTCCATGCCTATTTTGAATCACCAAAGTTCGAATAGCGACATTAAAACACATATCATTATTGGGCAAAATATAACCAATAGCACCAGTATAAAGCCCCCGAGGCTCAGTTTCAATAGAATTAATAATTTCCATTGTGCGTTTTTTAGGTGCTCCTGTAATTGAGCCACAAGGGAAAAGCGCCTTTAAAAGCTCAGCGAAATCGAGATCCATCTCCACCTCACTATCAATTGTAGAAGTCATTTGATGTACTGTTTTATAACTTTCAATCTCAAGTAAAGTAGAAACAATCACGCTGCCTGGAGTTGAAACTTTTGACATATCGTTTCTTAGTAAGTCAACAATCATGGTATTTTCAGCTTTTGACTTATCATCTTGCAGCAACCATTGCTTATTTGCTTCATCTTCACTCGAAGTTTCTCCTCGCCGCACCGTCCCTTTCATTGGTTTTGTACGTAATTTTCTACCTTTTTTTGAAAAAAATAACTCAGGAGAGAGTGTTAAAATTTGATACTCTGGGAATAATAATAGACCAGAGTACGCTGAGGCCTGTGTCTCACGCAGTATCTGATATAAGCTGCAAGCATCGCCCTCAAAGTTAAAATGATACTTAGAGGTCAAATTAACTTGATAAGTATCGCCTTGCTCAATATGTCTTTTGACTTGATCAAAAGCACGCTTATATTCAGTTGCACCCCATCCTAAAGTAAGGTGAGTTAATCCAAAAGATTTTTTATTTGGCATCTCGAATGTTGTTGCCAAATCCCGATAAGCTACAAAATGAAGAAAAGGTAAAGAGGAAAGATTTTTTTGCACCAAATCATGCAGTATTAGTCCCGCGTCGTAGCTAATAAAACCAGCCAGATAAAGCCCTTTTTTTTGCCAAACACGAAGTAAAGCAAGTGCACGATAAAAAGTATCTGCGTCCCAAGCAACAACTTCATCGACTTGATTTTTAAAGGATAGACACGCAGGTGCCGCACCAATAGTCCTGTCTTCCAGAAAAATACTACTGTCTTCTCTTATTCTGTTCATTTATTTTATTTAGTCTATACTTGTCAATAGAGGTACGTTCTTATACAAATGGAGTCAAGTCATGAGCGATTTTAAATCCAAAATGCCAGATGTAAATGAAATTACAACTATGGCCACAAAACTCTTCAAAGACGTGAGAAGCAGCGTAGGTGAAATTGTTGAGATGTACAAGCAAAAAAGAGCCACAGAGTCTGCATCCGAGCCTTCTGTTAAGCCCTCAAAGCATGAAAAAACAGAAAAAGCAACCGAAGAAGAGCGCACAACCACAGAAAAGAAAGAAGAGTAATAACGCTTCTATCTTCGACATGTGATCCGCTTGAATCCGCTGCAATTCTTCCCATAACAAAGTACGTGGTCACCTAATGTTTTGGTGGCCCGGACTTGTTTGTCTTCTACAAATGCGCTTGCATCACTGTAGCCCATTCTTCGACAAAACGAGTAAGCAGCACGTTTTCCGCATGATTGTTTTTCTTTATAACACCAAGCGACACGATGATGATCAAAACGCGGATAAGCAAACTCTCTCATACGATATTGATATGTCGAATGAGGAGTCTCTTTGAACTGGCCTTTACAGTTAATAAACAAAAAACCATCACATTTCCAACCAGTACACTCTCCTTCATTATTGAAGTAATGCGCGCGCCCCACATGATGCTCAACACGATACTCATCTGCTTCTGCATATTCTAAGGCTTTACAATAATTATCTGCGATAACTTTTCCGCACTGTGTTTCGTCCTTATTACAATAAGCTAAACGATCACCATGATAGGTTGGGTACCAAAAAGAGCGATGATAATCCTCTTTTGAGTCTTTCGCGAATATCATGCTTGTACAACATAATAACATCATCAAACTTAAACTGAGTCGTCGCATATCATCCTTCTTTTTCATAACAGACCTGAACAGAAACACCTTTAGTCTGAGCTAAATGCTCTAACAAACTGTCCTCAGGTAAAACACGACAGGCCTTTAAAAGAGAAAGGCGTGTTTTTGCAAAAGCATTTGTATACCAGAGCTCGATTTCACATGTGCCTGGATGTGCACTAAGTAAGCTTTTTATCTCTGAAGACGAGACTTCTGGCGTTAAGACAAGCTTAATACATTCGGCGAAATGAGCTCTAGCATGTGCAATGGAAAAAATTTCTTGAGCAGTGAGTTTCACCCCTCCGGTGTAATTATCATTTGTGAGTTCACATTGCACCACGACGGGCTGATGAAGCTCAAGTGCAGCCAAATTAGCTTCATAGACTTCTGAAAAAACCACCACATCCACACGAGTTTTTGCATCCTCTAAAGATAGAATAACAAGTGACTTACCTCGCTTCGTCATCACGCGTCTAAGACTCGTAAGCATGCCACAAATCGTTGCTTTTTTACTCATTTGTGCTGAGAGCTGAGAGAGTGGTGTCAATTTTGTTTTGAACTCTTTTTGATATATATCGGTCGGATGCCCACTTAAGTAAAAACCAAGCGTGGCTTTTTCTGCCTGCAAGCGCTCTTGCTCTGACCAAGGTTTGACTACAGGATAATCCATACGAGCAATATCATCCCAATGCTCAAACAAACTAGCCTGGTGATGTATTTGCTGCTGATGATACTCGCCTCCTTGTCCTATCGCAACATCAAGAGCGGCGCACATGACAGAGCGCTCAATGTTGAAATCATCCAACGCACCACTTTTAATAAGCACTTCAAGGACACGACGATTTACACGGCGTAAATCAACATATTGACAAAACTCAAACAAACCGTCTTCTGATTTCAGAAATTTTCTTGCATCGAGAATCGACTGTATAGCGGTTTCACCTAACCCTTTAATCGCACCTAGACCATAAATAATGGTTTTTTCATCTCGAACCGTAAATTGGAATTCTGCTGTTTTAATCGAAGGCGGAATGACCGTCAACCCTATGCGACGACACTCCTCTAAGAGCAACACTACTTTTTCAGTATTATCCATATCCGAGGACAATACTGCAGCCATAAAGGCCGCAGGATAGTGAGCCTTTAACCACGCAGTTTGATAAGAAAGTAAAGCATAAGCTGCAGCGTGAGGTTTATTAAAACCGTAACCGGCAAATTTTTCCATCAAATCGAAAATCATCGCCGAAGTCTCTTCTTCTACTCCTCGCTTCAACGCGGACTGAACAAAAATCTCTCGTTGCTTGGCCATTTCTTCTGGTTTTTTCTTCCCCATCGCGCGTCTTAGCAAGTCCGCGCCCCCTAAGGTATAGTTAGCAAGAACCTGTGCAATCTGCATGACTTGCTCTTGATATAAAATCACACCATAGGTAGGTCGTAAAAGCGGCTCAATGTCCGGATGTAAAGACTCTACACGAGCGCGTCCATGTTTTCTATCGATGAAATCATCCACCATACCCGACTGCAGGGGACCTGGTCTGAAAAGTGCAACAAGTGCAATCAGATCTTCAAAACAATCCGGTTGCAAACGATGAATCAAGTCCTTCATCCCTCGCGACTCAACCTGGAACACAGCGGTAGTCTGACAAGCTCTGATTAAAGCAAATGTCGCCTCATCATCCATCGGAATATAATTGATATCAATTGGCGTGGCTTCTGGATTTTGTCGATGTATTGTTTTTAGCGTTTGATGAATAATCGTGAGTGTGCGTAAGCCTAGAAAGTCAAACTTTACCAAACCGACAGCCTCTACATCATCTTTGTCAAATTGACTGACCCACTGCTCAGAGCCCTCTTCACAAAAAACTGCTGTAAAATCAGTCAGCGCAGTCGGCGCAATCACAACCCCTCCCGCGTGTTTTCCAGCGTTACGAGTAATGCCCTCCAACGCAAGAGCAAGGTTAAAAAGCTCAGCGACTTCTTCCTCTTCGTCGTAACGAGCTTTTAGCTGAGCCTCTTGCTCCAAAGCACGTTTAAGCGTGATGCCTAATTCAAAAGGGATCAGTTTTGCGAGTTTATCGACAAAGCCATATGGATGTCCGAGCACTCGACCTACATCTCGTATTACAGCTTTTGCAGCCATCGTACCAAACGTAATGATTTGAGAAACATTTTCTCGACCATAACGATGTGCAACATACTCAATGACACGATCACGACCTTCCATACAAAAATCGATATCGAAATCAGGCATGGAAACACGCTCTGGATTTAAAAACCGCTCAAAAAGCAGCTCAAATTCAAGCGGGTCTAAATCTGTAATCTTCAGCACATAAGCAACAAGCGAGCCTGCACCAGAACCTCGTCCAGGCCCGACAGGCACATCATGCTCGCGCGCCCATTGGACAAAATCGGCAACAATTAAAAAATAACCAGCAAATCCCATAGAGTTGATTACATTTAATTCGACTTCGAGACGATCCGTATATCGCTTCCTAAGCTCTTCGATAGGTACCGTATTGTTCAATTCATGGATACGTTGCAGGCGCTGATTTAATCCTTCTGCAGATAGCTTAGATAAATATTGTTCCGCGGTACTTTGATCAGGGACTGGAAACTTAGGTAAGAAATTTTTACCGAGACTCAATGTCACAGCACAACGCTTACTAATCTCAACTGTATTTTCCAAAGCCTCGGGTAAATCAGCGAATAAGGCTTGCATCTCTTCAATTGAGCGCAAGTATTGCTCTTGGCTATAACGTTTGGGGCGCTGTGGATCTGCAAGCGTGTGTCCATCGTGAATACAAACGCGCGCCTCGTGTGCCTCAAATAACTCGGGACTTAAAAAACAAACCTCGTTCGTTGCAACTAACGGTAAATCAAGGGAGGTCGCAATCTCAATAATATCTGCATTATAAAGCGCTTCATCTTCGCGCCCAGTGCGTTGAATTTCTAAGTAAAAACGATCCTCAAATAATGCTTGCCAATGTCTTGCTGCCTCGATAGCACGCGTTTTGTCTTGTTGTAAAAGGGCTTGTCCAATATTGCCTTTGCGTCCGCCAGAAAGCAAAATTAGGCCTTCGTGACACGATGTCAGCCATTCTGCATGAATTCTTGGCTTCCCTTGATATTGCCCTTCAATGTAAGCACGAGACACGAGACGCGTCAGATGACGATAACCCACGTCATTTTGACATAGTAAAGTCAGTTGTGCAGTTGACTCTGGTTTGTCTTTATCCATCACACAAACAAAATCTGCACCAATTAATGGTTTAACATGGTGTTTAATTGCAGCTTTGTAAGACTTGACCGCTGCAAATAAATTACAAAAATCAGTCACTGCAACAGCCCGCATACCTAATTTTGCGACTGTCTGCATCAGCTCATCAACACGAATAATACTGTCCACTAACGAAAATTCAGTATGTACGCGTAAATGCACAAAATCGGCTTGCATCAAACTCCTCATCATTGTATCGTTTATCGTAAAGATCTTAAGCGATGAATTTACACATGTACACACATATTTTACATGCCACTGATCTCAGCGAAACACACTTTCATCTGTGTGAACAAGCCGTTGAAATTGCAAAAAAATTTAATGCGTCATTTTACTTACTTCACGTCATAGAACCTCCTGCAAGCTTACAGCTAGCGCAAGGTCTCGGCTTTGCTGAATTTGATGCTCCTGTAAAAGAGGATGCAGAGGCTGTCCTACAAACTTTGGCTGAAGCCTTTCATATTCCATGCGAGCATGTTTTTGTTGAAGTCGGAGCGATTAAAAGCCAAACACTTGAAAAAATCAGCGCCTTGCAGTGTGATTTGCTGATTATCGGTGGTCATCATCACACGAAAATACCCACACTCTTAGGTAATGTCGCGAAAGAGCTCACTGAAGCTGCAACATGCGATGTGCTTACCATCAAGGCCATATAAATCAGGCCTTGCGAAATATGTCTAACTCTTCCAGAGTTTTGTATTTAATTCGGTCATTTAGGGGACTGTTGACCACTGCTAACACGGCCAAAAGACAAGCTAATTTCTCAAATTTCAGCTTGAATTCGTTAAGGAAAGCGGGCTATTCGCCTCACTCAAGTTAAAATTTTCGCTAAATTTTCTTGATTTTTGGCTCACACTCTCACATGTCAACGGCGACCAAGCCTCTAAAATGCGCAATAGCTATTATTTTAGATCCTTTGTAGACGATAAAAATGCATTTGTCTTTCCCGCGAAAGCGGGAACCCATTGTTCATATATTACAGTGCCATTCTCATATACGGTTCCGCATCTTCGCGTGAATGACAAATTTTAAGCATGTTATTTCTTTTATATACTGAGCCTTAGATCATTGAAGAAACATTTAGTGGATTATTATTGATCTAAATGATTTTTTAGTGCATTATTATGGTCTTTTATTAATCCAAAAGGAAAACATAATGCCAGATAAACAACGACTATTAGGTCTGTCTGAATTAAGGAAAATGCATCCTGCTGTAATCTGGATGCTTGCTGTTGATGGGAAATTTTACAAAAAAGACCAAGGGCCTGAAATTTTTGATCAGCGAGAACCTGGATGCATAGAAGCCATACTCAATGGTCTTGCTGTCGCATTAGAGTGCGTGAAAGAGCCTCTCACTATCGAAGCAATTCAAAATATTCATCGTGCCTGCTTACAAGATATCGTATCACAAAACAGCAGAGATACGCCTCCTGGAGAATTTCGTACTAACCCTATTGGTTTTGAAATGCTTTCACACTGGGGTTCAGCAGAAGGACTCCGTGAATTAACAACTAGAACCGATGTCAGCTTATATTTAGCACAAAAAATGGGACAAAAATTATTAATTCATGTTGACGACCCTAAATTTCGTCTTAAGCCAAGCACGGCGGCTTCGTTTTTAGAGGCTGCGCGTGAAAATAGAGTGTTTTTGTATTACATACCTGTGGATGCCCGCATTATCCATACAACTGTCGAACAAGCGATCGAAGAATATAATACAACCATTCGAGCAGAAAGCATTTCAAAAACTGAAAAGCTGACTATATTGTCTAAACTTGTTCAGAAGCTCACTTCCGCACATCCTTTTCGCGATGGTAACAATCGTGTTTTTGTTAACGCATTACTCAATGCACTACTCATTACACATGGCTTCAACGCTTGCATTTTTGAGGATCCAAATATTTTTGAATTTCACTCTATTCGTGAGCTTACAGATGCTATTCAAAAGGCTATGGAAAATAACCAACGCATCACTGAAAATTGTGATGATGAAATATTCGGATTTCTAAACTCGAGTATGGATCATTCAATATTCGAAAAATATGCACTAATGGGTGCACGTTTCCTGACAAAGGTAGACAGGCTGATAGCTTCAGAGCAAAACACTACTCTTGCATTAGCACGTCAAAACCACGGAATTTTTCAAACTGAAGACAAGGGAGTTGGGGGAGAGCTTGAGCAACCCACCCTACCCCAAAAAAATATTTCTTAAACGAACAGGGTCGTGATTTACCGAGCTCAGTACCAGCCCACGCTACTTACATTGCAAGAGCCGCAGCTGGGCTCACATTCCATCTGATTTGAGCAACAAGCACTTAAATTTGCGATGGCAGTCATTACAATCAAACTATAAATCACTCGTCTCATGATAACCTCTTATTATGGAGTGGTTATGTATGAGTATAGACTCTCTTTGGCGTTTTGCGTTTCGTGATTTGAGCGATGAAAGAAACTCCATCGATGAGGCTCATCACGATGAAATGCTTGGACTAAATCTTTGTATACTTTTTGGTAAGGTAGCGTGTACAACGACAAAGCCGATAATAATAGCCAGACACATTGCCATAACCATTGAAAGCTAAAAAAATGATAATGATGGTACGTCAGAAAATTCTCTTTAAATAAGGGTTTTTGAGCAATTGATTGCATTTGAACAAACTTAGAGGATGGACTCAGTGCTTTATTCTCTAAAATATCCTCTAATTGCTTTAAATACGCCGCTTTTTTTTGTAACGTTTCTTTAGATTCAAACACACTCGTTACACTCGTATGCTCTAGTGCTCGATATTGTGATGCGATATATTTTTTGAGTCTCAAAACAGCATGCCGGATGTCGTACATTGACGAATCGTTTAATTGAGATTGATGTCGCAGATGTTCCGACTGCCATTTTTTTTCGAGCGACTCATTTTTTTTCAACATCGCATGCTTAACCAGAGTTTTGCCTTTTATCACGCCATCGCAATGCATAAGATAAATTTCTACTAACTGCGTCAATAAAGCCCGTTTTACAGAAGTCAGATCTCCTTTCATCTCAAATAGTGCCGTTATTTCCTCACTGTTAGCACAGTCTCGATATGCAATATGGCAGCACGAATTCGCTTTTTTTAGAAAATCAATTACCTCTATTATAAGCTTGCTGTCTATTTTTTTTGTGTATTTAAACTTTTCAAAACAAGCAATAGCAAAGGATTTTTTTCCTATCCAATCCTGGATTTTCGCATCGTTTTCGATAATTCGCGCCTTAACTGCTTTTAAACGCTCATGGGTCATCTCCAAAGAAGCGTGTGATAAGAAAGGATGTGATCTCAAAAATCCTTGATGATAGTGTGATAAAATCAGATCCAATGATGTTGTAAGTATTCCTTCTTTGAGTAATAGACGCTCTTCTGATACATCCGCCTCAATTTGTATTGACACTAAAATAGATTGAATTTCTTTTAATTTTTTTCGAATGACCAATGGGTTTTCAGCATGAGTATCATAAAGTAGTCCTTTCAACTCCATCAATAAATCGAGGACATGAGGCAGATGTAAAAACCAACTGACTTGAGGATGAAGTTTATCAAATAGATGTGAAGCCTGTTGTATAAGAGGCTTGATTTGTTCAATACTTTGATGAGGTATCGTTTGCATTGTCCTCTGGTGAAGTTGCGCCACACTATTGAGACGTGCTTGATAAAAGTCATGTAGATAATCGTCTTGACTTAAATCAAGCATCAGGCATAACGCATGACGAGCATGATGCTCCACAATCACCATATTTGTAAGACACGCCGCTTTAGCACGTTGATAAGCTATCCCAGATAATTGTGTAGACCGAACTGTGCTGTCGAAACGACGACATTGCTGTGCCGCTTTACTTAGGTGTGTTGCAATGTTAGCCAAGCGTTTTATCCACGCAAGAGATTGTGGTTCTGCCAGAGCAGCTTTAGCGTCAGAAACCTCAGGATACGGCAGTTTCATCACAGAAAAAGTCA
The DNA here is from genome assembly GCA_964471225.1 of uncultured Legionella sp. Lineage (GTDB taxonomy): Bacteria > Pseudomonadota > Gammaproteobacteria > Legionellales > Legionellaceae > JAGVJT01. The sequence goes on from CAYYEZ010000063.1 coordinate 37,094, forward strand.
TAGCATGCCCAAGATTTATTAACGCATCACTTTCAGCAGGCTTCAATAAAGCTTGCGTTTCCTCATTAAACACCCGATGTAAAGATTCATATTTTTCCAAAAAAGTATCAGCAATCTCACTCAAAAAATGTTTGACTTCTACCATAGGCGACTTTTTATTATGAGAATACGAAGACACGTAATTTGCTTGATAATAAGACAGTCCAGCTGAAAATTTTTCCTCCTCGAATGTCATTAATTTCTCAATATCAACTCGATGACTCATCACAGCCTCTAGACTCAATTGTTCAGGTAATACCGCTCTCATTTGCTCGTACAAACTACGTCGTACTTGATAATCATGATGCGTATATCCTATTTTTTTATAGAGAGTGAATTTAATATAAGCATTTTTTGCTTGTAAAAAAATCTCATAATGCTTTAAGTAATCTAAATACTCAGACTCTAACACCATCGCACCAGCTGTTTTGGGTGAGTAATCGCTTGAAAAACTTAAAATAGACTGAGGACGCTGAAAAAGGCGCTGCATTGAGTAAACATTGTTCAGTATATCTTCATTAATATCGAGCAAAAACGAACGTGATTTAGTCTCTTTCAAATGTAATCGAGCACGCCTTTCATAAAGCACGACTAAACGTCTCTGCATAAATACTGAATTCACCAGTGCTCGCTCCTCTTCGTTTAAAAACACGAAGCGTTTTAGCGATGCAGTCATCTCATTAAACAAACATTCGAAGTGGGCTTGCGCTATATTTGCAAGTCCACCTGGGATTAAAATCAGTTTTTCTTCGCATTTATCCAAAAAAGACAACAGAGGAAGGCAAAAATCGAACCTAAACGCGATTAACATCTCTTTCACCCAAAGTTGATTAGGTGACTCCAAGTGATTTATCTCGTAACAAAGTTTCCAGGCAATATCATGGCCATGCTTCAAGACACGAGTTAAATCAGTAAAACTATCCACACGTAAAATTTTTTTTCTAGAAAAATGTTCTAAAGAAGACAGGAGCGCTAAAAATCTTGCCTCAAGAGAGTAAGCGTGTTGCTTTTCTTCATCTAAAGCAGAGCTTTTTGCTTGAAAATGAGCGACCCAAGTCTCAGCATATTGAGCAAGCTCTTTTTTCAAGTCCATAAAAAAATGATAGTTTAATGGTCTTTCAAGATGCGATACGCAATGCCCGACATGATGCCCGGCTCGATGCACCCAATGAGCGCTATGCGCTATACTTTTTTGTGCGATCGAGCCAAGCAAATCAGGATTAAATAATGCGAAAAAAAGGGGCTCTAAAAGCGCCTGTGCCCATTGGTATTCCTCTTCAAATTCGGATAATAAATCAATATCAGGCCACATTAAAAGTTGGCAAAGCTCATAAAGCTTATCCGTTGTTTCAATAAGATTAATCTCTTGAAACATCGCTAGTAATGAGTGCTCATCCCCCATTTTTTCTACGGTAAGCAAAACCTCCTCAGCCAGCTGAAGTAAGTTAATAATTTTCTTAATTTGGGCGATCACCGCAGGATCGTGACAGTCTTGATCAAACGTTGCACCTTCTGATTTGATATTTTTTAGATAAGGATAAAGACGCTTTTGATGCCACTCTTGGTAGTTGAGTCGATCGTGTAGTGCATCAAATAAAATACGCAGAATAGGATGCGTATTTTTAGAATTAAGCTCTCGATAAAGCGCTCTTGCAGTTAACTCGGCCTCGCGATGACCAAAAATAGCCAAAAAAGTATATCGAGTATAACGAAGAATCCGCGAAAGCTGCGATTCTTTATAAAACTCCAATATCTTTATTGGCACAAAAATGTCACTTTATGGTCAGATGATCACGACAAATTAAGAGATTTATCGAGATAAATCAAGTATAAAGATCATCACATTTGTGCCGACCCAGGCGTTTTTTTATCTTTTGACTCGCTCAATTTCTCCGATACATCTCGTTTTGAGGAATTAAAGATACTGATCGAACTGACGGTTGATACCGTATCTGCAACTATATCCGGTGATTTCACAGGAGGTGACACGTCGAGACTTTCTATCGCTCCACGAGAAAGCCCATCTAAAATCACAGTTGTACTTTTTTTCTGTGCAGAAGTTTTAAGATGCTCATGTATCACTTCAGATTCAGTTTTATAGACACCGAAAATACGTAGTAATCCAACAAACCATTCAATAAGCCAACTTAGTGGAGAAATTTTATAAGTATCTTCTGTTTTTAACAAAGCGGCTATAAACCTCGGCGATTCAACTGCGCGTTGAAAACGTAGGATACGTGCTTTAATATGCCACTTATCATTAGGATCAAAAAGATCTTCACCCTCTTCTTGTACCTCAAGAATATCTGGCTCGGTATATTGCGTAGACGTTTTTTTACCTTTGAGAATACGCGTTAAGCTTTGGTGTAGACGAGATTTCAAAGCAAGTGTACCCGTAGTCTCAAGTGCCCATGTATGTCTATAAGAAGAATTAACTTTTGTTAACTCCGCATTTTGACTATGCAAATAAGACTCTAACTCTGAAAGTGAAAAATGTAATTCATTAAATTGTTTAAACTCGGCAAGATGTGCATCATCAAATGCTTTGACTTTTTCATCTAAAAAATCACTCACTTGTTTTTCAATCGATTGATGCTCTGATAAGCTTTTCAAAAAATCATCAACATGTGTTTCGACTTCCTCTTTAAGCGCATTATCATAAAGATCTCTCACGAAAAGTAATCGCTTTTCACCACTTTGATAGTTCGCCAATGTTTTAAAAATTAATTTTTTAATCATTTCATTTTTCATCTCTCGACTCTTTATTTCTTGCTCAATCAAAGATTCGCGGAGGTGATCTCGCTGTAAGTAGCAATGCTCTACTGAGAGTCGCGCTGTGTTTATATCTCCTTCAAGACGTGCTTCACACACATCAATCAATTTTTTCAATGCCTCTTGACACGCAGGAATTTCATCAAGTGATGGCACACGCTCTAGCAATATAACTGAAAATATCTTTGGCTCAATCAACTCTTTTAGATAAAGCTCCACTGACTTAATTGAGTTTAATTGGCGTAACAAGGTACAAAAGGCGTGATAACTCTCCTGGCCTTCGACCTCTGGGTGTTGCCACAATACGGCCATCATTTCAGGATGCTCACTCACCGATACTTTAAATCGGCGAATAAATGAAAGATTTTTCTCAGCATCATCTAAATTCTGCTTTTCTATCTCCAGCGCACAAGCCAAACTTTTCTGACGTCGACTAAACGGAGCTTGAGTTGTCGAAAGACTAACCTGATGGCCTGTGTCGTGCCTTAATACATCCACCATACCCCAATAATATGCATCTAATATTTCCTTTAAGGGTCCTGAAATCAAGCCAGCCGCTAATCCTAATTTTCTTTCCCACTCATCAGCTTGGATTAAAATATTTGTAAAATTTTCGGTATAAATCGACTCAAGATTTGATTCAATTGCGTTTGTAGACGAGGCTGCGAACTTATTCCAACGATCTTTCAGATCATAGAACAAATGATAGAATGTCTCACTTTGCAGTACCCACTGAAGATAACTATTAGCTTCAACAATACCACGTACGTCCGTAGAAATTTTTTCAGAAAAAACTTGTGCTTCTCTCGCTGTTTTAGCTGAAATATACTCTCCCTTTTGCCACGCATCAATTTGCTCACGTCCAATCAAAAGGCCATTTGTGATATAAAAAATTACGTCGTGAAGCCCATCAAGATTCGCATCTTTATCTGCTTTTTTGGGCGCGTAGGGCGAGCTTAAGGTTTTGAATGCCTCAATCACCACAGAGATAGATTGAGCTAACTCTGCCGCTAACGGATTAAGATACTCATCTTCGCTAATTTGTTGATACAAAATAATTGCACGACGTAGATGCTCCTCAATCATGATCGACCGCCACACGTACTTTGTTTTGTAACTATCATCGGTCAATTCTTCAAGTTGAACTGCAACCTCTCTAAGTTCATGGACACAATTATAAAAGCGCTTTAATCCTAACACTTGTCTTTCTTGTTTTAGATAAGACAAGTAATTTGCTTCATTTGCCTCGGGAAAAGGCTGTGGTTTTGATTCAAGCTGCACAAGCCATGAAATGGCCTGTTCAGACATCGGCTGAGTTTGGACGACTAATTTTTTTTGTACTTCCGGAGAAAAAAAGGTCCGAGTATACTGCTCTAGTTTAACCACAAGATCTTGCATATATCGTGTATACTTCGGATCTTTTACAACGTAGCTTGTTCTTGCGCCGTGCGGATTGTCAATCAATAATTGCTCGACACGATCGACACTTGCTTTTGCTTCAATTGAAGCAAAAATCTCTTCTTTTCGACTGCTAACCATGCTTTTACTACGTTGAAAATCTTCCAAGACTGGTACACTGATATCCAGAATTTCCCGAATTGATAGAGTTTTTCCTCGCGTCGTTCGGCCTGAAAAAGCATCGATGACGCGTTTATCAAACTCAGTAGCGAAAGATTGCCCCTCAAGTTTTCGCAAAGAAGAAATGAGATACGGTTGAAGAGCCGTATATAAATGTCGAAGCTCATTTTTTTGAAAAATAGAGCCTAGCGTTTTATCACGAGCATACGTGTCAAGAATTCTAAAAAAAGCGGTCATACTCGACTCAGCGTCATCTAATTTATTAGAAGCGACAATATAAGCATGATAAAGCTGTAACAAATGTGGAGTATCAATCTCGATCAAGTCTATGGGCGAAACAGTATCCTCGACACCCAATATTTTGGTCTCATCAACGATGTAGGCATTCTGCCGTTCAGGATAGCGTTGCTGTAATAGCTCACCCGAACATTGATAAATCTTCGCACGACAATCAGCATTAATTTGAGACCTAAATAAACAGGTTGCCTCTTCTTTTCTTATAGTCTGCTTAATACGTTGATGTAATGATGGTCGAATTAAACCTTCCTCCCTTGCAAAACGCAGTAAATCACGCTCTAGGGGCCTCAAGGTCTCGAGAGATAACGGGGCAAAAGCTGGGGCATCAAACGGAGTTTTGATATGAGAAAAAAAAGTACCGTTAGGTTTCTTAATACTTAAAGCAATCTTACCCTCAACAACCCTCACATAAATACGATTTGAAAAAAATGTCGCACCAGGCATATAATCAGACGGATTAAACTCAGGCTCATAACCTTCACCAATATTTACGGTGTAGCTTTGAAGCAATTCAAACGCATATCCTTCATCAAGAAGCTCTACTCTATCAGCATAATCACCCAAATATCGTCGGGGTATTTCAGAAGATTGATCAAGTGTACGATAAGCTGAAGCAATCCCATTATAAGCTTGAGTCCCTACATAAATTAACCCATCTAAAACTCTCTCACCAAGGCTTGTTGGTGCTTTAGTGATCTCTGGCCTTTCTGGTTCGCTTTGCTTTGGAAGAAGTGCCTCTGCGATGGTGTTACTTAATGAAATATCATCTTGAGCAATAATGGGCTGTATTACCGAAAATCGTTCAAGAAGCTCGTTTTTTTCAACTAAAGTTAACTGACTTAAACGTCGACCTTTATATTGAGATAACAGCTCAAAAAATTCATCAACAATCTTTTCTTTCGATTGATGATCTACCAATGATTTCTCGCGTTCAGCTTGACGTTCATACAAGGCTTGTTGACGTAACTCGACAAAACGTGAATCGACTAGACGAAACAAATCTTGACCTCTCGCGGATAAATCCACAAATCCATTCACATAACTGAATAAGAAGCAATAAAATTCATCCAAAGTTTCAACAAGCGCAACAGAAAGTACACCAGCCTGACTGACTGCTTCCTCTTCCATCTTATCGACGGACTTAACTAGCTCCAAAAATAGTTGATATTTCAACTGTGCAAGCGCTGCTCGAATTAGTTCTTCTGATTCAGCTCTAAAATGTCCAGACTCCTCAATCACACTTAGAACCAGTGTCGAAATATTTCCTACAACATTCCGTAACGCATAGACATTAAGGTATTGCAAAACGCCATTTTTAGACGTCAGACTTTTAAAAGCTTTTTCAAGTTTGATTGATGCCTGCTCTAGCTGACGCAAACGTACTTCATTAATCTCATAACTCTCAACTTTAGCGCCATCTTGATTGAGGTAAGATGCAGTAAAATACCTATTTGCCGTGTCTTGAATAAATTTTGTCAAACGATTTAAGTAGGTTGATACATCCGCTCCAAAATAAGAAACAGTCGAGTAATTTAACGCTCGTGTCGGTTTCAATCCTTGAAGTGCAGCACCAGTCCAATGACCAAAATGTCCGGCAACAGCCTCTGGTTTATCGAAATGAAATCCATATTCTTTGGAAAAAAACCTACTTTGCTCCAAATATTTTTCTGGCATATTTTTGACCAGGTCAAAAATTAATGCATTAATTTGACGCCATTCATCACCGAATGTTGCAGTAACATCCACGTCAGGATGAGTGACAAGCATACATAGCTCGTAAACATGATCTACAAAAGGTCCCCAGAGTTTTGAGAACGTCTCAGGCGTCGTATTTCCCTCCTCCAACGATAGGCCCTCAATATCAATCGACTCTGCGATTTTCAAGGCCTCTTCCGTATGATAAAGCGCATTAATTATTTTTTTCAGCTGTGAAACAGGGGCTGGTTCATCTTCAAAATGACTAAAAGGGACACCTTCTCTGGCATAATCTTTGAGATATGGGAGTAAACGTCTACTCCATTCTTGTTTATCCAAACGATTGCGAATCAGATTTCGTGTCATTTCAAGACTAAAAAGCGACTCATCGGTGACTTGCTCAGATAAATTAAGCGCATCGCGGGCTTCAACATCTGCTTCTATATCACCACACAAACCAAGTAAAGCATAACGCATCGCGCGAACAAGAGGAGAGTATCGGCCAGTATGTAAAAAACGAACGATACTCATAGCAGGGGTTGGATCAACTTGCTCTAGATAAGTCTTTCTTGATTTGATTTTAGGCATACATTCAAAGACCTTATGGACTTACATGTATTATAATTGTACATCAATTCGTAAAAAAATCTATTATTTCCTCAAAAATAATAAATCAAAAACATTGTGTCCCAATTTTGATCCTCTTACTTCAAATTTCGTATAAGGCCGAGATGTAGGTCGAGGAACGAATTCGCCTTCTACGCTCTGATTTGCCAATGTAGGTTCCTGATTTAAAACATCCCTCATCCAAAAAGCATATTCTTCCCAATCAGTTGCACAATGTAAAAAACCACCTTTTTTGAGTTTTTCCACTAATAAGGAAACGAAAGAAGACTGTATTAAACGGCGCTTATGGTGACGTTTTTTCGGCCAAGGATCTGGAAAAAAAATTTGAATTCCAGCAAGAGCGTTGTCTGGAATACAGTATCGAAATGCATCCATTGCGTCCATTCCTGCGATTCTTACATTAGTGATACCGTTCTCAACCAAACCTGCAGCAAGATTACCTAGACCTGCTTCATGAACCTCAATGCCAATATAATCGAGATGGGGATTATTTTTAGCCATTTCTAAAAGAGAAGCGCCCATACCAAAGCCAATTTCAACAACAGTATCTGCAACTCGTCCAAAAATATCCTCGAAGTTCCATGATACTAAGTGGTTTAGTAATTGATAGTGAGCTAAATGTACAGATAATCCTTCTTGCTGACGTACTGTTGTTCTTCCCGCGCGTCGTACAAAACTTCTAATTTCTCGTTTCATCAGATTCCTCGTCTTCTCGCCAGTGGTTTTGTGGAAAGCCTGGCGGCTTAAATGTCGTTGGGGTGGGTATTGGATTAAAATGGGCTGTCAAAAGATGATTTTCCGAGCCAGCCGATGCACGCAGGGTGTATACAGGGAAAGTTTCTACTAGCGTATCATGTTTAAAAACACAAAATACATCATGCTCACCTAAATATTGATCATATACACATCGATGCGCCAAAAAAAGTTTGACATCAGAATAATAATCAAAACAAGCTTGTTCTTGAGCAGTATCTTGTGCACGAAGAATTAATCGATAAATGAGTGAAGGACTAATTTCAATCAGACGCCCCCCCTCTGCGTACTGTGCACTGGCCGTGCATAATTGAGTTTCGTTCACAATTTCAATCAACTCAGAGTTTTCATAAAGACGATAAAGAATACGCCGTCTTTGCGTTTCATCTTCGCGAACTCTAAATGCTTTAAACACTTCCCAGTCCATATACGAAGAAAACTCCGCAATAAAGCGCTCCTCTCCTCTTCGATACTGCTCTGTAACTTGGTAACGCATATCGACTCAACATCATAAAATCCCTATTTTAGCACAATATAGCCAATAAACCTCAAATTGACGGAAACAGAGCCAGGCTGTCCTATTAAAAAAATCATCATCCTGAGCGTTCAAAAAGAAAGAGCTCACTTTTTTAATGGGACATCCCTGAGAAAGAGAGTAAAATTTGACATCACATATTGACGGTGCTAGAAAAACACACTTTTAAGAAAAAGATTAATTTGAGAAATTCGATGTCAAAACACTATCAGGAAATTTTTTCCAAACAATTTTTTCATATTGCTGGTGCACTATTTGTCTGGATACTCATGCTTGCGCGAGTATTTTATTTTTATCACGCTCCAGATGCTATGAAAGTCACCGCTATTCCTGACGACACCTTTTATTACGTACAACTTGCTCAACATCATATACAAGACGGCGGTTGGCATTTTGATAATCACACCAGTACAACAGGGTTTCATCTCTTTTATGCTTATTTTTTGGTTTTTTTACTCACTACTTTTAAAACAATGAGTTGGCCGGAGCTTTTTTTAATTGTTAGTCTTTTCTCCACAACAGCCCTGGCGGCAGCGACCTACTTTTCTCTAAGATCATCAGAAATTTTATTTGGTTTTCAAGCAAGCCTCTGGAGTCTACTCCCTTATCTCACGGTTTCTGTATTCATACAAAGCAGTATGATGATGGAGTCGTGGCTCGTCATTTTTTTTACCTCACTTGGCTTCTACTACGTCTTATCTAATCAAAAACTCACACTACCCCATCAAGCAATTTTGATTTTAGTTGGCTTTTTCGGATCATTATCTCGATCAGATTTTGGGCTGTTTCCAGGCCTGTTATGTGTTGTTTTCCTCCTCTCGGCCAAACATTGGCAACACTCAGAGGTTAAGCGTAGTTCTCTATGGTTCTTAGGTGCTATTTTAGGTTTGTGTGTCGTGTCGATACATGCTTACATGATCTCAGGACATGCGACTCAATCAAGTGCTCAAACGAAACTCTATTGGTCTTCATTGATAGGACATGACATCCAAATCCCTTGGCAATTTATGAAGTCAATCATCATACCTCAAGGAAATGACCTAAACTTATCAAACCACTTCTGGAAAATCTTTTTTCTTGTGATTTTTTCTTGTCTAGAACTTGCCTGGGCATCGATCAAAGAGAATCGCAACACTTACTTTGTTGCTATAGCCGCGCTTCTAACATTATGTGGGTACACAGTTATTTATCGTTATAATAGTTCCGCATTACAAGTCTGGTATGTCGCAAATTATGTCGTACCAATTTGTATTATCGCTGCGGCATTAGGAAGTTTAATTTCTAAAAGCATCGAGCGTATCCCTCCTTTTAAAAAACTCAGTCTTATCCCATTTATTTATGCACTTTCTATTTATTTACCAGTCACACTCAAGCATATATTCTATATGCCTTGGGTTCATCAATCAGGGATGATGTATGCCGGGCTAAACCTCAAAGATATGAAAACAAATGCAACATTTGCTGCCTGGAACGCGGGTATCATCAGTTATTTTTCTGGTCTAAATATTGTGAATCTCGATGGATTAGTCAATGACAAGATCTTAGCTTATATCAAAAAAGGACAGCTCATCGACTATATTCGAGAGGAAAATATCCCTTATATTGTGGATTATGAGTTTATGCTAGATAACCCTACCCACAACAAGCGAGGCGGCTATGGAGATGGAAAGCTACGTCGTTGTCTGGTACCAATAAAAGCGATTGATGGCCCCGCGCCGGAATGGCCTCCGTCTGCCGAGCACTCAAAGCTAAAGTTATTCGCTGTAAAATCTGAGTGCTTGTCTTCACAAGCTAACAGAGGCTAATCAAAATGCTTGCGTAAAAAAGAAATATTTGATATAAAGTGCGTCTTAAATTATGTCAAATTTTATTGCTTGAGTTTCGGAGTTTATCATGTCACGAGTGTGTCAAATTACAGGCAAGCGACCCATTACTGGAAATAATGTATCGCACGCTAATAACAAAACAAGACGACGTTTTTTGCCTAATATTCAACAACGTCGCATCTGGGTTGCTGAAGAAAATCGGTTTGTTACGCTTAAGGTGAGCACAAAAGGCATTCGTATGATTGACAAGCTCGGTATCAAAGCGATTCTTGATATGCTTCGCGCGAAAGGCGAAAAAGTTTAATTTAAGGAGTTATCATGGCCGCTGTGACCATCATTATTAAAATGGAATCTACTGCAGGGACAGGTTATTTTGTAACAACAACGAAAAACCCTAGAAATCATCCAGAAAAGCTTGAGTTGATGATGTACGACCCTGTTGTACGCAAACACGTCCTTTTTAAAGAAAAGAAAGTAAAATAATTGTCAAAAATCTGTTTATTCATTCAGACTCATTTGATAAACATCATTAAAGTAATTAGACTTAATGTGAGGCATAACAATGTCTCACATTTGTTCGGTCGTAAAAGGAGTTTACCATGCAAATCGAATATACAGGTCACGGGATTGATGTTACAGACCCTCTGAAAGGCTATGTCAAAGAAAAATTCTCTCGTTTAGAGCGTCATTTTGATAAAATTATAGCTGCTCATTTTACTTTTCATCTTGAAAAGCTTGATCATATCGCCGAAGCTACGTTACTGGTTGCAAAATCAGAAATTCACGCGAGTGCGTCTTCTGAAGATATGTATGCTGCGATTGATGCGTTAGTGGACAAGCTAGATCGACAGCTCATGAAGCACAAAGAAAAAATGAGTCATCATAGAGAATAACAAAAGCACCTCGCGCACAACAAGTGGCTTAACATGCTCAAGACGGAAATTACGATTATTAACAAACTTGGCTTACATGCGAGAGCTTCAGCCAAGTTTGTATCTACTGCAAATAAATTTCAAAGTCATATTGAAGTCATCAAAGGCCAACAGAAAATCAATGGAAAAAGCATCATGGGAGTCATGTTACTTGCCGCAACGCAAGGCACCCTAATTACGCTAATCATCGATGGCCCAGATGAAGAAGAAATGCATCAAGCGATCGTTTCGCTGATCAACAATCGCTTTGGCGAGCCTGAATAGTAGATTAGACTTCTTTCGAAACTGAGTATTTTGTTGTAATGCAAGGCATATAGGTTTCGAGGAGCAGAATTTACATAAGTAAGAGCACCGCAGAAACGTACATAACGACGCAGTAGTTCAAAAGACGACGGTTTCGAAAGAAGTCTATTGAGCCGGCAACTAAAAAAGATATCGCATACCAATAACGCCCATATTATAAGACTGACTACCAAATTTGACATTCCACTCGCTTGTGGCCGGATGCTGTGGATACACTGCTGAGCCAAATGTGTAATTTGTTCCAGCCAAGTATAGGTAGCGATATTCAGCAAAAAGAGCAACGTGCTCTGTCCAATCAAAATGTAAACCAGCTTTTGCTTGTGTAGCAAAAGTACTCGTTGAATCCGACCGATCTGAATTGTAATGGTTAATGCCTGCTTCTAAGGGTGTCATTTGCGATGATGTCGCATTAGAGATAGAAACTGCTGCCACCCCTATCCCACCAGCAACATAAGGGTGCCAACGAGCATACTTTTCATGATGAAAAGAGGCCATAGCATTGACAAGGCCAACACCAACACTCATCGGGTAACTCAATAAAAAATCATGCTCAGTCAATCGAGTTGTTTCATTATTAACATCTTCCCCTTTTAAATTTTGCTGTCCAAGATAATAACCCTCAAGCTCCGTAGCAGGCCTCAATGACCAAAGAGATCCGAAAAGCATTGGCGATTCTGAGAAATAGTAGCCAGCGCTCCCTCCGACCATCCATTCGGCAAGACTATTGGATTGACCAAATGCATTCACAGCTAATGGACCACCTTTCGTATCACTATAAAAAGCTGTACCTAACTGAGTTAAACTCAAGCTAGAAAGCGATCCACCTCCTCCAAAAACACTCAGATAAGCACGGGGTTCAGATATTGCTTGTCCCATAACCCCTGCATACCCTACTCCAGTAGCAAACAAGAACATCAAACTTGATAATTTTTTCATATTGTTCTCTCTCTTAAAAATTGGAGTCACGACTTACCAATAACGTCGACCCTTCAACGTCTCGGCGCAGCTTTTATCGTAATTACTGAGTGTGTTGCCTCTTTCTCCGGCACAAATTCTACCAAATTTCACAGATTTTATTCTCTTCGGTTGTCATGCCAAAAGCCTGCTGAAATGCCTTCAAATTTACCAAACTACCATTCACACGATACATCGCAGGGGGATGAGGGTCGGTAATAATCCAAAGCTTTGCCTGCTCAGGACGTGTATTATTTGCCCAAATATGCGCAAAACCTAAAAAGAACTGTTGATCAGGTGTAAAACCAGCGACTTTTTTTGCTTTTTTATATTCTTTCGACGCGTGAAAAGCTAAATAAGCAAGCTTTAGCCCTCCTAAATCGGCGGTCGCCTCACCCACGACGAGGGGGCCGCGTACGGGTAATCCTGCAACCTCATAACTAGAGAATTGCTTTGATACACAGGCAGTTGCTTCTTGAAATGCCTTCAAGTCATTTGCCGTCCACCAGTTTTTGAGATTACCGTAACCGTCAAATTTTGCGCCTTGATCATCAAATCCATGCGTAATTTCATGCCCAATCACAGCACCAATACCACCATAATTCACAGCAAGAGGAGCATTTTCATCATAAAAAGGCGATGCTAAAATACCCATCGGAATGGTAATATTATTCATCGAGGTATCGTAGTAAGCATTGACCATTTGAGGCGTCATGTACCACTCATTTTCATCTACAGGGCGACCGATTTTTTGAAGATTTCGACGTGCAAGATAAGTGTTGCCTCGCATCACATTCAAAACATAAGGCCCTTTTTCAACATGAAATGAGCTATAATCCCACCACGTGTTCGGATAACCAATACGTTTTTTCATCAGAAGAAGTTTTTGAAGTGCAGCCTTACGTGTTTCAGGAGACATCCAATAGAGTGTTTTGAGCTCTTCCTGAAATACTTTATAAATATTTTCAGTCATTTCAATCACTTGGCGCTTTACTGACTCTTTAGCGTATTTTTTAATATACAGCTCTCCCATAGCAAAGCCAAGACTATTGCTTTCCTCACGCAGAACACGTTTCCACCGTGGCGGCTGAGCTTTTAGACCTTTTAAAGCCTGAAACATCTTAAACGAAGCCTCTTCAAAAGGTGCGGGCAAATCGTCCGCAAAGGTCGAAAGCACGTGCCACTTCAAATAAACACGCCAAGCGTCGAGAGGAAATTTCACCAACATGTTATCAATCACTTCCATAAATTGTGGTGTTTCGACATTCATACTCGAAACTGTCGATAAATCTAAAGCTTGCCAATACGATGACCAAGAAAAATGAGGAGTCATCTGATGCAGCTGCTTTAAAGACATCACATGATAAATCGCGTCTGGGTCACGTAACTCAGCCTGTGATTTGGAGGCTTTCGCAATTAAAGTCTCTATCTCTAAAATGACCTTGGCATGCTGCATGGCATTTTCTGGCGTCTCACCAACTAACACAAAGATAGTATTCATATATACTAAAAAGGCTTGTCGAATCGACTCAAAATTCTGACCCTCTTTAAGATAATAATCTCTATCTGGTAGCGTTAAACCGTCTTGAACAATCCCGGCTATCATTTTTTGACTGTCTTTAAAATCTTGCATCGCACCAAAATCAAACAGCACGTGCACACCTAAAAGATGTAAAGATGCGATAATTTTTGGAAGATCTTCTATTGAGCTAAATGTTTGAATTTTCTCAAAAATAGGTTGAAGAGGAGTCAATCCTGCTTGACGAATCATCTTCTCATCCATTCCACTTCGGTAAAAATCACCAACTTTTTGAGTTAAGCTCCCAGGCTTCGCATCTTTATCCTCTGCAGCATTCTCGACAAGATTATGCATTAATACTTCAATTTGCTCGACCAACACCGAAAAAGATCCCCAACTGGCATAATGCGCGGGAATGGGGTTATTTTTCTGCCATGAACCATTGGCATAAACAAAGAAATTCTCCTGTGGAGAGACTTCTTTATTCATCCAATCCAAATGTAGCCCAGTATCTTTTGCAGCATATGCAGAAAGACTCATTAATGTTAAAAACAATTTGGAGAATGTGCGCATTATTATTTATACACTCCTGCTGGTGTATAGCGTTGACCAAAAGGTGTTTCTCTCACAAACGTTGAAGGATAAACGCTTGCAACACTACCAGGAATACAAGGACCACCGATATATTCATCATCAACCATCAGATCCATATTCACATTAGCATGTTGATAACGCATCACCTCAAGATAAACCTCTTTGCTCACATATACCGGTAAATTATTGCAATAAACCGTATAGAGACGATTAACCATCGGTTTCTTTGCCGCAGGCAACTCACAAGACCAGCGAAAATGATGCAAATCACATGCTGCAAATGAGGACATTGTGAGACACATGCATGCTATCCAAAGTACTGATTTCATTGACGTATCCTTGTCTTTTTAAATCATAGAACCAGCATACCTTGTTTAAAATTTAAGGTCTATCGGTTTTTTTCATCTTACGTCCCTTTGCAAGTTGGCGTCTATGTTTTCGCATGCGATGTACCGCCACAAGGGTTTGCACAGGGCCAGATAAAGCATAACCTAATGAGGCTACCAACAATACCAGCTGTGGATTTAAAGCGACTGCAACAAAGAGTAGAACAATAATTAAAACATGCAAAAATCGATTTTTACCACGCACGTCTAAATCTTTAAAACTATAATAGCGAATATTGCTCACCATCAAAATTGACGTTACCAATGAAACTATCACGACAATCAACGACATTTTGGATGCAAGTATTTCGTAAGATTCACACACCCATACAAGCGATGCTAAGATTGCCCCCCCAGTCGGGCATGCAAGACCTTGGAAATAGCGTTTATCTGCCGTTTCAAGCTGCGTATTAAAGCGAGCCAAGCGCAGAGCAACTGCTGCGGTATAAATAAATGAAACCAACCAGCCTAATTTACCCAGACGCTCAAGATCCCAACTATAGGTCAACATCGCCGGCGCCACACCAAAAGTAACGAGATCGGACAAACTATCGTACTCTGCACCAAAGGCAGTTTGCGTATTCGTCATACGTGCAATTCTGCCATCCAAACTGTCTGCAATCATACCAATAAAAATTGCAATCGCTGCCACATCATAAAATCCCTTAAATGAAGCGACAATAGAATAAAACGCTGCAAATAAGCTACTTGTTGTCAATAAATTGGGCAATAAATAGATGCCGGATACTTTTTGTTTTACAGTCATTAAATTCCACTCCATCAATACAATAGATTTGTTATGCCCTTTGCGGGTGAATTCTACCAGAATGCATCAAAAGTCGCATTTTAAAGTCCCTTTAGTATATACTACACTTATGATTGTATTCGTCGTTCATTATGGGTAAAAACACTAAAGATAAGAAAATTATGATCCAAGGCGTTACGGATCAGGGCAAGGTGTTCAGACCCAGTGACTGGGCTGAGCGAATGAGCGGCAGCATGGCCAGCTTCAAAGATAGCCGTATTCATTACTCTCCTCTTTTACAGCCAACGATAAATCAGGCAGGCTATAAATGTGTTTTGCTTGATCCTAAGCTGAAAGAGTCTAGTCCGCAAGTATATCAGGCAATACTCGACTTCGCTAAAGCGAATCACCTAAAAATTTGCGATGAAGACGATTAGAGACCATATCAGACCCTGAAATTTGGTTTATGCAGTACCTTTTATCAATGCAAAAATGTAACTCATCGTAGTTGTCAGTGCGCTGGTCGTGCTTTCAAAATTCATCGCAAGAATACCTGCAATCAGAAATGCGAACCCCTTAGGGCCAATTTTATCATCTCCAGGCTTTGACGCGCTGATCATAAGAGAAGTCCCGCGGATAAACCATAACAAACCCGTGGTCTCGATAATCACAACCAGGGCGTGGTAAAAGGGACTCGGCTGATCGCTATAACTGAGGACATTAGAGGGGCCAAAAAAAGTATTTGAAAGTGTCTCTACACTAGAAGGTAAGTAAATTAATAGCGCCCCGCCTAAAATAAAAGCAAGCGCTGCACCAACACCTTCTTGATGTCCACCGTGATGCTTTTCAAGTACATTTTTTAATTTTCCAAGACCAATAATCACCAAAATAATACCAAGCACATATCCCATGCCAGACAACAGTTTCTGCACAGGCTGCATGGAATTGCTTAAATTGATGAGCATGGTCGTTAAATCAATCATACCCGTTCCATTTTCTTTCGTTATACACTCGAGGTTTTATGCAACTCTTGCTATAGTAACCTCAATTCGAATCATTGACTGACAAACATCATCCCATGAAAGCTAACTCATTTACCCTGGTGCTCGATTCCTCTTATATGATTACAGATAGAGTAAAACATTTTGTGTTTCATTTATCAAATCAAAAAACGCTTGCTTATTTGCCTGGCCAATTTATTACGCTCTATTTTGAGCATCAAGGTGAGAAACTTCACCGAAGTTACAGTATTGCAAATCCACCCAATGACGATGGGAGGATTGAACTTGCAGCAGGCTTAGTCCCGCAAGGCGTGGGCTCTTCATTTTTAAACCAACTTCAAGTCGGTGACGTCATCGAAGCGAAAGGACCATTTGGTCGCCTAACGTTGAAAACCCCCTCTCCCAAGCGCTACATTTTTATCGGTACAAGCACGGGTATCACCCCCTATCGCGCAATGCTCGACACCTTAAAAGATGAGCTTGAGAAGAAATCACTATCTATTGTGTTGTTACAGGGTGTTTCCACACGAGCAGATTGCTTGTATCACGATGAATTTACTGCTTTTGCTGAGCGCTATTCCAACGTCTCCTACTATGCTTGTCTCAGTCGAGAAAAAGAAGCACATCATCACCATGAAGCCTTAGGACATGTACAAGACACATTGATCAAGCTACAGCTCAATGCCTCAGAAGATGTCATCTACCTTTGCGGCAATCCCAATATGATTGATGATACATATCAACTTTTGCAGGATCTAAATTTCTCAACTCCACATATTGTCCGAGAAAAATATATTTCAGCACCTGCTAAATCTTGATATGTTTAGAGCTTGTCAGGTATAAATAGGGAATATTTTTATGCAAGCTACGGTGATTGAACACACTGGCAACCGAATAGAAGAAGGAATAGAGGACGAAGTAGAGGAACGAGAACGTCGAGTACCGGAAGAAACACAAACACCAGAACAACCTCGAGCACGAATAAATTATTTCGCCAATTCACATCTAAATGTGCAGCGCGCCAATGCAGCATCTCAAATCTTTTCCAATACTGTCTCTGGTGTCTCTCCTATTATCGGGATTCCAGGCAAACTGGCACAGTTTATCCTCTCTAGCCAGGCCATATTTAAACCACAGATCAAACCACTCGAAGCAACGGCTCACGGCATCCAAGCAACACTTGCACTTGCCCAACTAACACTCTTCACGCTGATGTTTTTTAAAGGTGAGGAATGCACGCACACCGATGCTTTTCTGTGTAAATTGCTCGAGGCTTTTAATGCTTTCTACGAGGGGACACTTTTAGTAGGCTGGGTCCCTTCTGAATTTAGTCAAGCACGAGCAATGCAGCCAGAGCCTCAAAGAAATGAACCGACTCCTTTGTAAAGAGTATATTTTGAAGTTTATTAGGCAAGCCGTCTTCATTAAATAAAGAAGTCCGCTTATAATAGTGTGTTCATAACATCACCATAAGGAATCCGCATGTATTATCATGAGTTATCTGACACAATGGAGGAACTCGTTGTTCCAGGCAAAGGCATTTTAGCAGCTGATGAAAGTACAGGCACTATTGCTAAGCGTTTTGCCAGCATTGATATTGAAAATAATGAGACAAATCGTAAAAATTACAGGCTTCTTCTCGCAACCACACCTCATTTAGAAAATTATGTTAACGGCGTGATTCTTTATGAAGAAACATTTTCTCACAAAGACGAGCACGGCACGCCTATTGCAGAAATTTTTGCTAAAAAAGGAATTGTTCCAGGTATCAAAGTAGACAAAGGACTCGTCACACTCTCAAACACAGAAGATGAAAAAGTTACACAAGGTCTCGATGGTTTGATGGAAAGACTGATGCATTTCAAGGCTCAAGGTGCACGATTTGCAAAATGGCGAAATGTATACAGTATTTCTGAATACACCCCAAGCTTGACTGCAATGAAAGCAGGTGCAGAAATGCTCGCTCGCTACGCAGCTACGTGTCAAGAAGCAGGAATTGTACCCATTGTAGAGCCCGAAATTTTAATAGACGGCGATCACACGATTGAACACTGCGCAGAAGTCGCTGAAATGGTCTTACACGAAGTTTTCAAAGCTTTGTTTGTTCATCAAGTTCAACTTGAGCATATTATTTTAAAGCCAAGCATGGTAACTTGTGGAAAAGATAATCCAACATTCAGCAGCCCAGAAGAAATCGCTGACTTTACACTAAGTGTTTTTAGAAATCATGTACCAGCAGCAGTTCCAACGATCAACTTTTTATCTGGTGGTCAAACGCCTGATCAAGCAACGATCAATTTAAATGCTATCAACTCTGTCGGCGCTCAGCCTTGGTTATTAAGTTTCTCTTACGGACGGGCTCTTCAAGACGAATGCTTAAGCACTTGGCGTGGACAAACACAAAATATTGAAGCAGCGCAACAAGCGTTGTTAAACCGAGCAAAACTCAATAGCTTAGCAAGTCTAGGCGAATATGAGAGTCAAGCTGAAGAAGCCATTAGCGCCTAAAGCCTGATTGAACACTCTTGTAAACCCAAATGCCATTTTCACGTAAAAATGGCATTTGCATCACTTACACACCACATTGCGTTGTATCGATACCTACCGTTTTAAACGCGGATTGAACATCAGGCAATGAGTACATCAAGTCTTCGGCCGCCCATAAAACGCCACATGCGGCATCTTCATAATTACTCGTCGACACCCAATAATCTACGTTGGCTTTTAGCATAATATCGAATGCTTTTTTCGTATTCCAATTCTTCGTGTTTGCAAGTAAGTAAAAAAAACGATTATAAACACCACTGGCATAATGGACATCTAAACCTTTGTAGTAATCCTTAGTATGATTGATAGATTTACCATCAGCAGAGGGATCTTTCATATAACGAAGCGCCTTTGTTTCATCTTTCATGGCTTCAGCCCCGATTGCCCAACTATTTTTTCCATAACGATAATATTCTAGAGCCTGAGCAGCCATGTCTGAAAAAGATTCGTTGATTGCACCTGACTGACCAGTATAGACCAAATCCGAATGATGCTCAGTAAATCCATGTGCAATTTCATGGGCAGCCACACTTGCAACAACCAGCGGATACATATGTTTTCCGCCATCACCAAACGACATTTGCTTACCATCCCAAAATGCATTCTCATAAGATTGACCATAATGAACCCGCATCACCAATGTCTTTATCGAATCCTCTGTTCGACCTAAAGGGTCTAAATGGTACCATTCTGAAAACATCCGATGAATCACAGAACCAATATACAAAGCATCATTCGTAGGTGAGTAAGCTCGATTAATTTCATCATAACCGTCCTGATTGACGCCAGTCCAATATCCCTGAGTCTGTCCATCGCACTTGAAGCTTGAAATGGGTGCTATACCGCTATAGGTTGAGTGCATGTCTTGTATCATAACAAACTCATTTTGCATCAAACACTCAGCTTTAGCATCATCACGAACCAAGTGTAAGGCGCTGCTATCACGGCCATATTGCGTTTTACCAATACGGTCATTTCCACCAAAGCCAAATCCCTGTACTTTATTAAGGGTTTTCACCGTATCCCAAGCATCATAAACCTGAAGTGTGTATATATTCATAATGACACAATAAATTTTGGGAGGCGCGTCGTCTTCTTCAACGATGATGTAAAAAAAACATGCCCAATGCGCGCGGCCATCAGGATCAACATAAATCATCATTTGAGATCGGTCGACTGAAACTTTAGCTCGAGGATATTTGGCTTGAAAATCAGTAATCACAGGTCCAAAATCCACCGAAAATGTAGGTTTTTCCCCTAAATCTTGCTTCAAATTATTGTAAATAGCACCATAGGTATTCGTCTTACCTTTGAGTGTACGGTGTTCTGATACGTACGCCCCCCAGACGGGAACGCCCTCATACTGTTGTTGATAACGAATATGACGTAGCCCCTGCGCATCCGTATGAACATTCAGCTTTTTCAGTTGATATGAGTTAATATGTTGTGTAAGTTGTTTTGACGAGCCACGAATCACTTCTTTATCTGCAGCATAACCTGCATTTAAATGAAGCGAAAGTCCCACTAAAATACCAATAGATATTCGATACATTTATCCCTCCTGTTGGACAATATCCTACAACATTTCCTTACGTGTAGGTCGTGTTATCTAGCCAGAATATACATTAAAAATCAAGTTAATTTTCATCATCTTCTTCGATCTGGACATTATCAAAAAAATCAGGCAGAATCGATAATCCAATTTTTTTACTTATATTGAATGAGAAAAGTACTTCTTCTTCATGGGCCTAATTTGAATTTACTCGGTATTCGCGAGCCTGATAAATACGGTCACACTTCTCTTGAGACGCTGAATAGTGAGTTGATACAACAAGCCGAACACGCTGGTCTTACTCTTTGTACACAACAAAGTCAATCAGAGTCTGTGCTTATTGAAGCAATTCATAACGCCTATTTCACTCAGGTCGAGTATATCATTTTTAATCCCGCTGCATTCACACATACAAGCATTGCACTCAGAGACGCGCTGCTTGCAGTCAAAATACCCTTTATCGAAGTACATATCAGTAATCTTTATCAACGAGAATCTTTTAGACAGCATTCTTATTTTTCTGATATTGCAGAGGGTGTGATCCAAGGTTTTGGTATAGATGGTTACGTGCTTGCTTTAGAAGCCGTTATTCGCAAACTAACTTAAAGAGAACAATTATCTTATGGACATTCGAAAGATTAAAAAATTAATTGAATTATTAGACGAAACAGGTATTGCTGAAATTGAAATTAAAGAAGGTGAAGAGTCTTTACGATTAAGTCGCTATCCCGTTGCTGATCATAAGCATGCGGCGCCACAGCATCATCATATCCTCGCGCACACAAGCCCAATGCCAACCGTCGCTGCACCGATTGCTCATCATCATAAAGAAGAAGTAACGGCTGCAACAGCACCTGTAACGCAAGAACATGTAGGGCATCGTGTGCTCTCGCCCATGGTCGGCACTGCATACATGGCATCCTCTCCAGAGGCAGCACCTTTCGTTTCGGTAGGTCAAAATGTCAAAGTAGGTGACACACTGTGTATCATCGAAGCTATGAAAATGTTCAACGAAGTTGAAGCAGACCGAGCTGGCGTGATTAAAGCTATTCTCGTGAAAAATGGCGACCCCGTCGAATATGACGAAGCACTGTTTATCATCGAATAAGGTGTCGTGCTATGCTGACTAAAATATTAATTGCAAATCGCGGCGAAATCGCTTTACGGATTCTCAGAGCATGTAAAGAATTAGGTATTGCTACAGTTGCTGTACACTCGGATGTAGATAAAGATCTACTACATGTCAAACTCGCAGATGAAACCGTCTGTATTGGCCCTGCTCCCTCACAAAAAAGCTATCTGAATATTCCGGCGATTATTTCTGCAGCTGAAATTACGGATGCTGTTGCCATCCATCCTGGTTATGGATTTT
>CAYYEZ010000064.1:0-13799 GCA_964471225.1 uncultured Legionella sp.
GAAATTTCAAATCTAAAAAAACTTTAAAACCTTTTTCAACCAAAGTTTCAACCCAAACAGCACCAAAGCGTGTGTGCATTTCAAGCCCAACTTTTAATGCGCATTGCGCAGGATCCAATTGATTCACCAAAGCTAACGCAGCTTTCGTGTCGTTGTAATCTAAAGCCACAATCAACTTCACATCAACTCCCTTCTAAACCATGAATTGGTTTCGTTCGCCCCCATTGCTTACAACTTGGGCAATGCCAGTGCAGTAATTTTCCAGAAAACCCACAGTGCCCACATCGATAGACTGGTTTATTTTCCAAAAATTTACTGGTAATACCATAAAGCATTTGTAATTTATCTCGCACTTTACCGTGAGCAGACTCAAGATGCCAATAAATAAGGCGATTTAAACCGCGAATTGAAGGATGGCGATTTAATGCAGAGGAAACAAAATCTATCGCTAAATCCTCACTTTTTTCTTGTTTTAAATACTCTCCGATGGCAAAAACAACACTGGATCTCGGATGAACTTCAAGCAATTGCTCTAAATAATCGACACACTCATCCAGTGCATCTAGCTCTCGATGACATTGTAATAAAGGATTAATGATTTCTGATAAAAACTCATGGTCTTGCTCTGGAACTCTTTTTAAAGCACGAATCGCCTGCTTAAAATGACCGGCTTTCATTTCGAGTTGAGCCAGCATAATACTTGCTCGAACAGATTGTTTATCCACTCTCAATGCCTCTTGAATCAAAGCATGAGCTCGCTCCTCGGCACACGCTTTAATCTCCTCTTGTGCCATTTCACAGTAATAATGTGAGGCTTGATTCGATAAGCTGTTGCCCGTTGCACGCTCTAGCTTTTTTAAAACATCAAGCGCTTTTTCCCAGGCTTTTTCTTGCTGATAAATCGCAAGCAATCCTTGAAGCGGTCGTGTTTCTCTTTCACCACCTAGCTCAAGCACTTCAAGAAAAATACGTTCGGCCCTATCAAATACACCCGCACTCATATAATCTTGACCAAGCGCCATCAACGCCTCTTTACGCTGAATCGTGCTTAATTGTGGGCGAGCAATTAGATTTTGATGAATACGTATAGCCCGATCCACTTCACCTCGTCGTCTAAACAAACTACCTAAAGCAAGATGTGTTTCGACTGTATCACTGTCTACTTCAAGCAATTTAATAAAAACATCAACGGCTTTATCAGGTTGCTCATTAAGTAAGTAATTTAAACCAACAACATATTCGTGAGACAAAGGTCTATTGGGTTGATGATGTTTTGAGGCATCATTACGTCGTGCAATCCACCACCCCGAAAAGGCTGCAGCAGGTAATAAAAGAGGCCACAAATTGATCATTGAAGTACCTCATCAATGTTGATTATGCAACGGAATCGCTCTTAAATTCTTAATTTCTTTTTCTGTGAGTCGCAATTGGGTTTTTATTCTATGACATTCTGCCTTCAACCGCCAATAGCGCCCGGTAAAAATCAAAAGACCTGTTAAAATTCCAATACCTAACATCGCTATCATGAGAACAGAAATAGGCAACGTTAATGTGGTGACATACAAATTTAATTGCACTTTACTCGCATTTAATGCAGCAAAACTCACTCCTAAAATAACCAGAAGCAAGTAACATATTGTCATCACAATTCGCATCAATACACTCCTCATCCCTGTTGAAAAAAAAGCGTAGGAACGCTACGCTTTTTTAAAATACTTTTTCTTCTCAAGACAAGTTTACCTGAGAAGCCAATGGCACTTACTTAAGTATTTGTGTCATTCCCGCCTGCGCGGGAGTGACATTTTTTCTTAACCCAGAGCCATTGACCTGAAAAACTTACTCGTTGTCTTTATTAGCCATCTTTTCTTTCAACAAATCACCGATTGTTGTAGAAACAACTGCACTATCTCCACTTCGAGAATATTTCTTGATTGCTTCTGCTTGCTCTTGCGCATCTTTTGCTTTAACGGACAATGCAATCGTGCGATTCTTGCGATCAATGTTAGTGATTTTTGCTTCAATTTCATCACCTTCTTTGACTAATGCAGCTGCATTATCAACCTTATCTTCAGACAAATCGCTCGCACGAATTGTACCAAAGACATCTGATGCCAACTCTACAGTCACTGATTTTGCATCTGCGGATGCGACTTTACCTCGAACAAGCGTGCCTTTAGGATTTGCTTCAACATAATTGGTGAAGACATCGCCCTCAAGCTGCTTCAAGCCTAATGAAATACGCTCACGCTCTGGATCGATCGCTAAAATCACTGTCTCAAGCTCTTGACCTTTTTTGAATTGCTTGACAGCTTCTTCGCCAGCAACAGTCCAAGAAATATCTGACAAGTGAACCAATCCATCAATCTCACCATCTAAGCCGATGAAGATACCAAAGTCAGTAATAGAACGTATCTTACCTGTAACTTTCTGGCCTTTAGCATGAGTTTCAGCAAAAGTTTGCCATGGGTTTCCTTGACATTGTTTCATGCCTAAAGAAATTCTACGACGCACTTGATCGATCTCAAGAACCATCACACCCACAACATCGCCTAGACTCACTACTTTACTTGGATGAACGTTTTTGTTTGTCCAATCCATCTCAGACATGTGAACAAGACCCTCGACACCTTCTTCGATTTCAACAAAACAACCGTAGTCAGTGATATTCGTCACTTTACCCTCTAACTTCTTACCGACAGGGTAACGCTCAACTAAATCAACCCAAGGATCATTACCTAGTTGCTTCATGCCAAGAGAAACACGATTGCGTTCGTGATCAAAACTTAATACTTTAACTTTGACATCTTGACCAACAGTCAATAATTCACTTGGATGCTTAACACGTTTCCAAGAAATGTCAGTGATGTGTAATAAACCATCAATACCACCCAAATCAATAAACGCACCGTAATCAGTAAGATTTTTAACAACACCATCTAGAATCTGACCGTCATGTAAAGACTCAAGTAGCGCTTGTCTATCAGCACTGCTTTCTTCTTCAACAACAGCACGACGAGAGACAACAATATTGTTGCGCTTCAGGTCCATCTTGATTACTTTAAACTCTAATTCTTTACCTTCAAGATAAGAAGGATCACGGACAGGTCTTACATCCACAAGAGAACCAGGTAAGAAGGCACGAATCGAACCAATTTCGACCGTAAAACCGCCTTTTACTTTACCAGAAATTAAGCCTATCACTGTTTCGTTATTCTCATGGCTCTTCGATAGTTTACGCCATGCTTCTTGTCGTTTCGCTTTTTCACGAGACAGAATCGTTTCGCCGTAACCATCTTCAACTGCATCCAAGGCAACTTCAACGATGTCACCTACGTTGATTTCAAGCTCGCCATTCTTATCGCGAAATTCATCAATTGAGACAATGCCTTCCGATTTTAATCCAGCATTTAACGTCACGTAGTCATCATCCACATCTATCACTTTTGCGTTGATAATCGCACCAGGATAAAACTGCGTATCGACAATGCTCTTCTCAAATAATTCCTTAAAACTTTCAGACATGTTAATTAACTCAAGTTAGTAAAAAAATAAAAAGCAAGTAAACCTTTTACTTACCTCTCCCCAAGCCCTCGATGAATAGCTAATTGTAACACCTGGTGAAATACATCTTCGACAGACAACTCAGTGGTATCAATCGCAATGGCATCATGCGCAGGCGCCAATGGCGCATGGCTTCTAGCCATGTCACGTGCATCACGCTCAGCTAACTCTTCAACGACCTGTGCGAGGGTATCACTTTTTCCTGCATTTTTCAACTGTAAATAGCGTCGCTCTGCACGCGCTTCAGGTGTCGCATACAAATAGATTTTTAATGCAGCCTCTGGGAAAACGACCGTTCCCATATCCCGACCATCAGTCACCAAGCCAGGTGGCTTAGCAAAGTCACGTTGGCGCATCAACAAAGCTACGCGCACCTCAGGGATAGCTGCCAAACGAGAAGCCTTTTGTCCACACGACTGTGTACGAATTTTTTCTTTTACAGACAGCCCCTCTAAAAAAATATCTTCATTTTCAAAACTTAATGGCAGATTTTTTGCCAACATAGTCAATCTATCAATATCATGCTCTTCAATCTGATGCGCCTCCACCGCAAGTGCGAACACACGGTAAATTGCACCACTATCTAAAAAATTCCAGCCCAAATGTGCTGCAAGCAAATGGCACAAAGTCCCCTTGCCTGTCCCACTTGGACCATCTAATGTAATTACCTTAAGAGGTGTACCCATAATAATTCCAATGTTAACGGAGCAAAAGCCCGCATTGCGCGGCTTTTGATAAAAATGATGGAAATGAGGTTGAAACCGACTCACAGTCTAACACCGTCACGGCCCCTCTCGCAACGCATCCTGCTACCAAAAACGCCATGGCAAGACGATGATCTCTTAGAGAATCAACTTCTCCACCCTGAAACTCTCCGCCTTGAATCATTACGTCATCTCCTTCTGATGACGCATGAATCCCGAGCACATTTAGACCCGAAATCATGCCCGAAATTCTATCACTTTCTTTATGACGCAACTCAGAAAGACCTGTGATTTTTGTGACTCCACGAGCCTTTGCTGCCGCAATAAAAAGAATCGGAAACTCGTCTATGGTAAGAGAAACCCATTCTTCAGGGACAGTGACGCCATGCAGTGGTGCATATTTTACCCGTATATCCGCGACAGGCTCTCCACTTAATGAAGGTCTTTCTATCAGCTCAATATTCGCACCCATCGCCTTTAAAATATAAAGCAATCCAACACGTGATGGGTTACAACCGACTTGCCGAAGTAGCAGATCTGAACCCTCGACCAATGTTGCGGCAACAATAAAAAACGCTGCAGAAGAAAAATCACCCGGAATTTCAACCTCTTTTCCTAAAAATCGAACACCAGGAAAAATAGTATATTGATATCCGTTGCCCTTATGATTTTTTTGGATAGGGCAACCAAACCAAGCAAAAAAACGCTCGGTGTGATCACGCGTCAAAATAGGCTCGTAAAGATTTAACGGGGATGAGCAATATAATCCTGCAAAGAGTAAAGCTGATTTGAGCTGAGCACTAGCAACAGGTAATGTATAATCAATACCGATAAGATGATTATTTTTTTTTATCCGAATCGGAGCGCATCCTTGGCTTGTTGTGACAATTGTTGCTCCCATTTGATTTAGTGGTAAGCTGATGCGCGCCATCGGTCGTCGTTGAAGACTATCATCACCGATTAACTCGCTGTCAAAAGGCTGGGCGGCTAACAGTCCCATCAAAAGACGCATTGTGGTACCAGAATTACCACAATCCAAGGGAATATCAGGGGCACCTAACCCATGCAATCCCACACCTTCGATACTCAAGGTCGTTTCATCTTCTTGTCTAATTTTAACGCCTAATAATTTCAAAATACGTAAAGTCGCCAGGCAATCTTCCCCAGGCAAAAAACCACGAACAGTTGTGAAACCCTCTGCAATCGCACCAAAAAGTAAGGAACGATGAGAAATAGATTTATCTCCTGGAAGGTCAAGCATACCGGAAAAAGAACGCGTGACAGGGAGACTTTCCAAATTTAACATGCGTGAGATAACGCAAAAGCTTTCATAAAATCAATCAGTGCATACACACCCTCTATCGGCATCGGATTATACAAACTCACACGAATCCCGCCTTTTCGACGATGCCCCTGAAGTCCATAAAGACCAAGCTTTTCTGCTTCAGAAATAAAGGCCGCTTCTTTTTCTCTGTCTTTCAAGTAGAAGCAAACATTCATTAATGAGCGTCCTTCTCCTGTCACGTAGCAACAATAAAAGTCAGAGGAGTCAATATAATGATAGAGCATTTCAGCCTTTTGACGATTTTTTTCGTATAACGCATTCACACCACCTTGCTCATTGACCCATTGAAACATCAAATAAGCAAGATAACATTGAAACACTGCAGGCGTTGCAGCAAGAGAATGTGCTTCTGCATGTACTCGATAATCCAGCATTGCAGGTACCGTTGTTGAAATCGTTTTTAATAAACGATCATCCACAATCACTATTGTCATACCTGAAGGACCAATATTTTTCTGAATTCCAGCAAAAATGAGTGCGTAATCTTCAACACAAATAGGTTCACTCAAAAGATAAGAGGTCATATCTGCAATCAACGGAATATGTTTTTCTTTAAACGGCGGAGGTGCAATTCGAAGACCATCGACTGTTTCGTTCGGAGCATAGTAAATATAAGCCGTGCCATCCCGAATTTCTCGAGCATTCAACTGTGGTAGTACAGTAAAATCTGAATCTTGATTAGTCGCAATACAATATGCGTTAGACAAACGATTCGCTTCTTTATAGGCCTCATAACTCCACATTCCAGAAATAATATAACCGGCCTGAACAGCTGGATGAATAAAATTCATTGGAATCATTGAAAACTGCATACGTGCAGGCTGAGTAAGAAATAAGACATGGTAGTGATCTGGAACCGAAAGAAGCGAGCGCAGCAAACACTCCGCCTCTTCCATAAAATTTAAAAACAAAGGATGTCGATGGTTAATTTCTAGTATAGACATCCCTGTGTTGGCCCAATTCAACATCGCTTGTTGAGCTTTCAACAAGATAGACTCAGGCAGCATCGCAGGGCCTGCAGCGAAATTATAACCTCGTCGACTACTACTCGTCGGACGAATCAATGTCTGGTTCATCAAGAGAAGCCTCCTCATCGAATGGCGCATCAGGGAGCTCTTCGATACGTTGCATACCGACAACCTGCTCACCCGAAGCTACATTAATCAAGCGTACACCTTGCGTATTACGACCAATAATAGAGAGCTCATTGACTCTAAAACGTACTAAAGTCCCCTGATCGGTGATCAGCATCGCTTCGTCGCCCTCATTCACTTGTACTGCACGAACTACTTTGCCATTACGCTCATTCACTTGAATAGAAATCACACCCTGACCACCTCGACCAGTAATGCGATATTCCTCAATTTCGGTTCGTTTTCCATAGCCAAACTGAGTGGCTGTCAGAATTGTTCCCGTAGATTGAGCCACAATTAAAGAAATGACGGATTGATCTTCTTGCAAGCGCATACCACGCACACCACGAGCAGTACGCCCCATGGGCCGAATATGTTCTTCTGAAAAACGAATCACTTTGCCCGCATCTGAAAACAACATAATGTCTTGTTTCCCATCGGTCAGATCAACCCCAATCAAACTATCTCCTTCATCCAGATCAATGGCGATGATTCCAGAGCTACGTCGTCTACTAAATGCTTCTAGCGATACTTTTTTTACAACACCTTGCTTGGTTACCATTATGACAAAACGGCCTTCATGAAACTCTCGGACAGGCAATATGGCGTTGATGGCCTCACCGGCTGCGAGAGGCAGCACGTTCACAATCGGCTTACCTCGTGATGTCCGGTTTGCTAAGGGCAACTCATAAGCTTTCACCCAATACAGCTTGCCATGGTTTGAAAAGCACAATAAAGTGTCATGCGTACTCGCTAAAACAAGCCTCGCGACGAAATCTTCATCTTTGACATTCGTTGCTATTTTACCTTTACCACCACGTCGTTGCGCATGATAAGTCGACAAAGGCTGATATTTGACATAGCCTTGATGTGACAAAGTCACGACAACCGCTTCTTCGGTGATTAAATCTTCTATAGTCAGATCTTCTTGAGAAGCCATGATCTCAGTGCGACGCTCATCGCCAAACTGTGATTTCATTTCTAACAGCTCAGTGCGAATCACTTCTAATAATCGCTGATCTGAACCTAAAATAGCTAAAAGTTCTCCAATTTCAACTAAAACGGCCTCAAACTCTTGAATAATTTTATCTTGCTCAAGTCCGGTTAAACGATGTAAACGCATTTCGAGAATGGCTTGTGCTTGCTGCTCAGACAAATGATAACCATCTTCAAGCAAACCACAGCCCATAGCCAAGTCATCAGGCCGACTGGCATCCGCACCCGTTCGCTCAAGCATATTTTTTACCAAACCAGGCTGCCAAGCTCTTTCTAATAATCCAATTTTCGCATCACTTGGTGTTTTAGATTGTTTAATCAGTGCTATCATCTCATCGATATTGGCTAATGCGACACCCAAACCCTCTAAAACATGAGCGCGTTGTCTTGCTTTCCTTAATTCAAAAATTGTTCGTCTCGTTACAACCTCTCGACGATGACGAATAAAACACTCTAAAATTTCTTTTAGATTCAGCGTCTTAGGTTGGCCATCTACGAGCGCAACCATATTCATGCCAAACACGCTTTGCATTTGTGTTTGCGCATATAAATTATTCAGAGTCACTTCAGGGACTTCGTTACGCTTCAACTCAATCACGACACGCATCCCGTCTTTATCAGACTCATCTCTTAATCCAGAAATAGAGTCTAGCTTCTTTTCCCTGACTAATTCTGCAATGCGTTCAACTAAGCGCGCTTTATTCACTTGATAAGGCAGTTCAGTAATAATAATAGCTTGACGCCCGGTTTGTTTATCTGTCTCTATCTCAGTGCGAGCCCGCATAATCGCACGACCACGGCCTGTACGGTACCCAGCAATAATACCTGCACGACCGTTGATAATTCCAGCCGTAGGAAAATCAGGCCCAGGGATAATCGTCAGTAGATCGTCAATCGTAAGCTCTGGATTTTCAAGTAAAGCTAACACAGCATCGAGTACTTCAGTGAGGTTATGCGGTGGAATATTGGTCGCCATACCGACAGCAATACCCGATGAGCCATTCACTAGCAAGTTAGGAATGCGAGAGGGCAAAACAACAGGAGCGAATTCTGTTTCATCATAGTTCGGGGCGAAATCAACGGTTTCTTTTTCTAAGTCAGCCAATAAGGCGTGAGCAAGCTTAGACATTCGAACTTCGGTATATCGCATCGCGGCGGGCGCATCACCATCAATGGAGCCGAAGTTTCCTTGACCATCAACCAAAAGGTAGCGCAGTGAAAATGGCTGCGCCATTCGGACAATCGTATCATAAACAGCCGTATCCCCATGTGGGTGATATTTACCGATGACATCCCCCACAACACGAGCTGATTTCTTGTGTGGCTTATTCCAGTCATTTCCCAGTTCGCTCATTGCAAATAAGACGCGACGATGCACCGGTTTCAAACCATCACGTACATCCGGCAATGCGCGCCCGACGATCACGCTCATCGCATAATCAAGATACGATTGCTTCAGTTCATCTTCGATGTTAACTGGCACCACTTCTTCTGCTGAATAAGCCATAAACTCCCAAGTCTCCGCTGTTCACAAACGTTTGAAGTAGGATAACACAGCCATCATAGAGTTAATATACCCACGAAACTTGTTGAAGACACAAAAATGAGATAGCTTAACTAAAAATAAGGCCTTGACTCCAACCAACTTTCTACTTTATCACCTACCAAATGGTTCGTTTTTTTGCTCAGCAATACCGTTTCAACCATATTGCATGTGTAGGGTTCAGTTTTGACAACATTAGCTAGACAAAATTAACCAGCTCTTGAATTGATTTTAAAGGAATAATCTCAATCCCCATAGCTTGTTTAGGTGCATTTGACGCAGGAATAATCGCACGCTTAAAACCATGCTTTGCGGCTTCTTTCAATCGATCTTGACCATTTTGTACGGGCCTAATTTCACCAGCAAGCCCCACCTCACCAAAAACAATTGTTTCTGCATCAAACACACGATTTTTTAAACTCGACACCACGGATGCAGCAATAGCGAGATCGCTTGCTGTTTCTGTAATTTTCACGCCACCCACAACATTGATAAATACATCTTGATCATACGTAGCAATTTGCGCATGTCGATGCAACACCGCCAGTAAAATTGCAAGCCTTGGTTGCTCAAGACCTGCGGTGACACGCTTAGGTTGTTGTCCATGCGCTTCATCAACGAGTGCCTGAACCTCAACTAAAAGGGGACGCGTCCCTTCCCACGTCACCATAATCGCACTTCCAGGTTTAGGTTCTGATTGTCGTGACAAAAAAATCGCTGATGGATTATTCACCTCTTTGAGACCTTTATCAGTCATTGCAAAAACACCTATTTCATTGACCGCGCCAAAGCGATTTTTGATCGCGCGAATCACACGAAAACGCTGATCAGATTGACCTTCGAAATAGAGCACTGTATCGACCATGTGCTCGAGCACACGAGGACCGGCTAAAGCACCATCTTTTGTCACGTGCCCCACTAAAAAAATGGCTGTTCCAGTCGCTTTTGCATAACGCACCAGTTGTGCCGTTGCTTCTCTTACTTGTCCAACACTTCCGGCCGCGGAGGACAACGTCTCTGTAAACAAGGTTTGTACGGAATCAATCACCATCATTTTGGGTTTTGCTTCTTTAGCATGAAGCAGGATAGTTTCAACATGTGTTTCAGCCAGCAAATTAAATTGTTTGGCATTCACTTGTAAGCGTGCCGCACGCATTGCAACTTGTTGTAAGGACTCTTCTCCTGTCACATAAAGTACCGGATGTTTTGTTGAAAGAAACGCCAGCGCTTGAAGAAGTAGTGTTGACTTCCCAATACCAGGATCGCCCCCAATCAGCACCACAGAGCTCTCAACTAAACCACCACCTAGGACACGATTTAGCTCGGACAGTTTCAAATCAAATCTTAAGTCTTGTTCAAATACAATATCGGCTAACGGTAAAACAGACGAACGCGCATCTGCGTAGTGTGTCACCCGCGAATGTGGCTTCGCGACAAAGGTCTCTTCAGCGATAGTATTCCAAGCATGACACTGCGTGCACTGCCCTGACCATTGTGAAAATGAGGCACCACATTGATGGCACACATATTTGGTTTTTACTTTCATCACTATCACCGTTATACTTTCAACGTTTTAAATCTTCATGAGTCTAGCATGGCCAATCCATCTTTTGAACAATCCATTCAGTCCCTAGAGAGCATTGTCACCCAACTTGAAAAAGGGGAGTTAACGCTTGACGATGCACTCAAACAATTTGAAACAGGCATCAAACTTGCCCGTCAATGCCAAAAAACACTCAAAGAGGCAGAAAAAAAAGTTGCTGCTTTAAATAAATCACTGGATATAAATGACGATGAATAATGCCATCAACACTTATCTTGCGCGTCACGAACGCATACTTGCTGCGATCATTGAAAAGCAAGTTGTTCCTGCTACACGACTGAAAGCCGCAATCGAGTACAGTTTGTTTCCTGGAGGAAAACGATTTCGTCCATTACTCGTTTACTTAGCAGGTGAGTTAACTCATGCACAGATAGAGGCTTTAGACACCATCGCAGTCGCCATTGAGCTTTCACATTGCTTTTCCTTAGTACATGACGACCTACCAGCAATGGATGATGATGATTATCGCAGAGGTAAATTAAGCTGTCACAAAGCCTTCGATGAAGCCACCGCGATTTTAGCGGGAGATGGTATGCAAGCATTAGCCATCGAAATTTTACTGTCTACACTTCCAAAGATACTCGATGCACAAAAAGTCATCTCGATTGCCGAGATCGTCCTGAAGGCAATAGGTATTCAAGGTATGCTTAGCGGTCAATGTTTAGACTTAACAGAACTAACGGCCCCCATTCATGAAAAAAGATTATTCGAGATTCATCGGTTAAAAACAGGGCGCGTGATAGAGGCTTGTATTCAATGCGCTATCCTTGCTGGAGCATCTGAACAAGAGGAATCTGAAGCGCTACAAGATTATGCCTCTCAACTGGGTTTACTGTTTCAAATGCAGGACGATTATCTCGATCGTTACGCCACACATAAACTAGGCAAAAATCGTGCCTCAGATCTCATCAATCAAAAAACAACTTTCGCAACACTTTACACAGAGGAAGCACTCGAAGCATTAATTTATACTCATCACGAAAGACTGGAAAAAACACTCTCTCTTTTTGGAAAAAGAGCCGAAACTTTGAACCTGCTCATGCAAGACTTGCTCAAGATTAAAGTTCGTTGACTCATTATTGATCTGACTGGTATAATCGCGCCGCGTTAGATCCTACCGATATAACATAACTGGAGATTTTTTATGCCATCGACAACAATAAATAGATCCATGTCCAGCATCAACTACTGCTTTTTACTCAAGTGTCTCGCAGGTGTTGCTTTAGCTGGATTTATCATTGCTATGCTCATGAAGCCTACATACATTGTTGTCGCAGCTGCAGCAGCAATGGCACCAGCGTTAGGGACAGCAATTTTCTTACCACTTGTAGCATTACTCGCGCTGACACTGCTTATTGGATTGGCTGCGTCGATTCCTTCTGCAACTTACGTACCAGGCCCTAGACCACCTGTGGTGTATCCTTGGTACCAACCTGCGGGCTGGTTCGGTCCTACGTACGCAAATTATGGTTGGTTTGATTATATGTTCGGTTTACAGCCAGCAAATTATCACGCTCGAAATTGGGGAGGGACTGTCCATTCGCGTCACTTCAACCATGGACCAAACTCTACAGGAGGAAACCTACACGGACACACGAGTGCGCCTTTTTACGGTAGTGGAACCACTCATAGTCGAGATATTCCTATGACAAGCGCTTCAACACACTCTCTCCACAACCACTCTATCCTTAGGACTAACTACGGAACAGGTGTACCACCATCTCAAGATCGTGGACATCATGCACCGTCCAGCAGTAGCCAGCACGGTCACCGTTAATCTTCTCTTCAAAATAGCCGCGATGAATCTTTCGCGGCTTAAAAATAAGTTATATTGACTCTTAATTAATCATAATGTAAAATCTTTTTCTTGATATTTCAAGATATGTTGCTCTTAAAATTAATTGAGGAGAGATGAATGAAAAAGATTTTAGCCACCCTAGCCCTCTTAGCAATGATTGCCTTCATCGCAGCTGCCTGCGTTGTTACAGCTCCTGCTATTATTGCCGTATTTAGCGTACTCGCATTTTCAATGCTAATCGCCGCTATTTACGTCGCCACACTCTCAGCGCCTACTGCAATCCATACAAGACAACCTGTTCTTGTTGTACCACAAGCACCAGTAATCCACACTCGAGCACCAGCACCTCTTTTTGTTGCACCACGAGCAGCAGTAATCCACACTCGAGCACCAGCACCTCTTTTTGTTGCACCACAAGCACCAGTGATCCACACTCGAGCACCAGCCGCTCTTTTTTCTGCACCACGAGCAGCACTGATCGACACTAGAACCCCGGCATCTCTTGGATCGGTAGTTCATGAAGCAACACGAAATGCGATGACATTTGAGCCAAGACATGTCATCGCTGCGCCAAACAGAAGAGACCATTTTCACTCACTAGCTGCAAGCTCTGCATTGCCTAGAGCCAGAGCTTGTAGTCAAGACGTCTCATCAAATACTCACTCTCGTAGATAACATCTATAAACAAAAAAGAGCCCGAGAAGTCGGGCTTTTTTATTGTTAAAATGCTTGACAGCATATATCGTTGTCCTATAAACTTCGGTTCTCTTTTTGAGGGGTTATAGCTCAGCTGGGAGAGCGCTTGCATGGCATGCAAGAGGTCGGCGGTTCGATCCCGCCTAGCTCCACCAGCGTTGAGAACACTCAATATTAGACGGTCCCCATCGTCTAGAGGCCTAGGACATCGCCCTTTCACGGCGGTAACGGGGGTTCGAATCCCCCTGGGGACGCCATACAATTTGATTTAATATATACACCGACCTGTCCCCATCGTCTAGAGGCCCAGGACATCGCCCTTTCACGGCGGTAACGGGGGTTCGAATCCCCCTGGGGACGCCACATCACTGTGTTGAGCTCTATTAATTAACTCGCATCATCTAAACGTTAAAACAGATC
>CAYYEZ010000065.1:0-20455 GCA_964471225.1 uncultured Legionella sp.
ACATTACGGTGCTGTATAACAGCTACAGATTGCATTCAACTTTGGGATACAAGAATCCAAATCAATTTGAATTTGAATATAGGGAACGGGAATTAAAGAAAGCTGCTTAACTGGTGTGTCCTAATTTGCTTGACCACGTCAATAGGTAAATTTAGAGTTTTTTTATACACTTCATCTATTAGAATTAAAGTTCTTGTTACCGTTAACACTTCCATCACTGAATTAAATTTGGCATATTGATGCTCTAAAATCCCTGGAGGTGTTTCTTCTACATGCATTAATTCGTGTAACGCACAAATGTAGGCAGGCCGATACAGTTGATTTTCTATATGAGAGTTGTTGTTCGGCTTTGCTACACTAGCTTGAACCATCCATGTATTCCATTCATTTTCCAAATCGCTTAAAAAAGTTCTCGTAAAAGGCATATCAGTCCAAACGACTGAATTTTCGATGGTTACTCCGTGATTAGAATATTTTTTAATATATTCTGCATATATTTCTTTAGATATTTCATCTGCCTTATCTTTAAACTCAATAGGAATAATGTTTAATTTTTGTTGGTCATATATTACTCTTTGATATTCTGTAAATATATTTTTATAACGATAAATTAGTCGTAACTCCTCTGCTCTAGAACCCACTACGGGTGAGTTCATATAATGCCTTCCTGGAGATGAGGTTAAATTAGTTTGTAATTTATTTGATTTACCCATTGTAAAGTTTTAATAAGAAAAAAACCATCGTACAATATTTGATATTAAGGATTTATTAAATTCCGCCACATTTGGGAAAGACGCGATTTATATGGCGCACTCGGAGGGACTCGAACCCCCGACACCTTGGTTCGAAGCCAAGTACTCTATCCAGCTGAGCTACGAGTGCAAAATATAGGGAACAAGTATAAAAATGGTGGGCCGTACAGGATTCGAACCTGTGACACAGAGGTTAAAAGCCTCCTGCTCTACCAACTGAGCTAACGGCCCCTTTGAAGGTTTGGATCATACCCGAACCACGCTAAATTTCAAGTGTTTTTTGTAAAAAATCTCTATATTTTATGATTTTTTACATCATGACGGCAAAAATATCGCAACAACAACTAAACGAACCCCACCAAAGCAAACCTAACTACTCTTTGACACCGATTCACCTGCCCCTAATTGAGATTTTATTATGTAATAAATACGATAGAACCTCTAAATCTCAAAATGCTAATTTGAAATTTATTAGATATATACTTGCTCTTCAACTGTTTATCCATCACCATTTTAATCCAATGAAAATACATTTTGTTAAATGTCTTTCCATTTTAAGCTAATTGATTTAAAATCATATATTGTTATACAAAAATTCATACCATGATGCCCTTTTTATTAACCTTATGTGCCGTAATTTTTTGGGGCGCCAACTTTAACGCCGGTAAATTATTAGTAAACTATTTTGACCCATTACATTTAGTTACCATCCGATTTTTATGCTCATTGCTATGCATTTTACCTATTATTTTATGTACGAAAGCGCGAACAATCTTTATTCCGACGTTTAAACAAAATTTTTGGGTATATGCGCTACTTAGTCTTGTGGGAATCATCGGCTATAATGGCTTTGTATTTGAGGGTGTCAAATACACTTCGTCTGTCAACGCAGCCTTGATTATGGCGACAAACCCACCATTAACTATGTTTTTTGCTGCATTTTTACTTCAAGAAAAAATGAATGGTTCACAAAAACTAGGCGCGATCATTAGCTTATTAAGCGTCGCTATTGTTGTGATGCAAGGCTCCCTTGAGGTGTTACTTCAATTAAAATTTTCATTCGGTGACTTGATTGTCATGCTCGCTAATATTTGTTGGGCACTGTATAACGTTTTATCTAAGCGCTATTTAAGAGATAGTATGCCTCTCATTACGACAACCAGCACAATGCTTATTAGTACAATACTCTTATTGATCGTAGGTGGAACAGGACAAATGGAAGCGTTTCATCACTTATTTAAACAAACGTCTACGGTTTACTACCCATTGTTCTATATGGTTGTTTTAGGAACCGTCGCTGCTTATTTATTTTGGAACTATGGTATTAGCCGATTAGGTGCGGCTAAGGCTGCGATTTTTTTTAATTTGATTCCGATCGTAACCACCACCATTTCCTTTTTTCAGGGACAAACGGTTTCGATGATTCAGATTATTGGCGGGTTGAGTGTCATTTTTGGTGTGCTATTATCCACGAAAGTAATTTCATTCGGAAAAAAACAAATATCTCTGGTACAGACAGCATAAAATTTCTATCTATATGCAATCGTTTTGACTAAGCAGATCCTAGATTTCCGAAAGAACCCTGATGTCTTTTTGCTTCAATATAGAATGCGCCCCTGCGATACGTGATCGGTCCATAATCATGAGCACAACATCCGCACCTAATGCGCCACAACCTTTGATAGCCAACGGTTTGAGCGCAAGAGATAATTCATCTATAAGAGAAACTGTTGTACTCGCTACTAAATTCATACTTTGCAGCGCACTATGGTATTCATTAACAGCCGTAATCAAGGCATGACTTGAAATTGCCTCAAAAGCCATCCAAGCTTTCTGTGCAATCTGATGTAATATCGCTGTCTGATCGTGCTTAAAACTCACTGCTTTTAAATGCTCGTGGGTCGCTAATTTATGTCGGGTATGAACCAAAACAAATCCGATATCTTCAAATGGCCAGGCGCACGTTCGCACATCATTTTCTGCTTGATGAATCATGACACAATCATGCAAAGTCTGCGCAATCACATCATAACCACTTGGCTTTTTTCCCTGATTAGACCAGGCATATGTCCAATACGCATCGAGCAAAGCTTCTCTATTAAAAGAACGCTTTGTGAGCTCACAATGAGCATAAAAACTTCCAATAAACTCAGCACTCGAAGCACCCAAACCACCTAAGCCATGATAAGGGTCGTGCCAAATTAGGCGATGTTCGAGTTGATGATCTCGACAAAATCGCCCAGCAGGCGATTGAGGATGAAATGGCAAAGAACCCTCGCTAACTAATGACAATTCAAAACATGGCTTGGTTGTCAAAAGAATCGCGGGACCGGCATCAAGCGCAAGATACTCACCAATCAAGAAAGTTTTTGCCGGGATCTGCCAAGTACTCATGACACAGATTGAGGATGTTTACGTAATTCGGCCAACAATTCAGAAGCTTTTCCCAAAGTAATACGGCGATGTACAGATAACCACTGAATTAATCGTTTTTTCAACAAAGGAATTTCAGAGTCCCTGGCTCCAGCACCTAATAATAGATTATCAATATGTAGCTTCATATGCCCTTGAATAATCCCGTCAGTACAGAGCGCACGGATTGCGCCTAAGTTTTGAACAAGTCCGACCGCTGCAATCACTCGCGACAACTGATTCGCCGAGACAATATCCATCATTTTTAAACACAATCGAGCAGAAGGATGAAGGGCTGTGACACCGCCTACAGTACCGACAACAATCGGTGCAGTCATCTCTCCAACTAAAACACCAGAATCATAACGCCATTTTGAAATAGCTTCATAACGCCCATTTCGTGTCGCATAAGCATGTATGCCAGCTTCGATCGCACGCCAATCATTTCCCGTCGCAATCACCACAGGATCAATACCATTCATCACACCTTTATTGTGTGTCGCTGCACGATAAGGATCAATTTCAGCAAATAAAGACGCATCTTGAATACGTTCTCCCAAAACAGGATCAACATCATGAATTTCTACTCGGGCCGTTGTGAGCTTTCTATCATTTAAATTTGATAAAATACACATCGTCACTTGCTCGCCAGTGAGTGATTCTATTGGTGTTTTCAAGTATTCAAGCACTTGATTAATAATATTAGCACCCATCGCATCACAACTATTCATCGTTAGGTGAATCACTACCATCTGACCACCGTCAGGGCGAGATAATGTTCGGACTTGTAAATCAACAACCCCACCACCCCGCTTGACCATGCTTTCTGCAACATCTTTATTCGCTTGCTCAATAAGAAACGCACGATTTTCATCAATAATTTCTTTAAAGCGCTCTACATTCTCAACACGGGCCAATTGAATTTGACCAAGAATGCAATTTCCATCAACCCGAGTTGTAATCGAGCCAGACTGTCGAATCCACTTCGCGGTTTTAGATAGTGCGGCAATAATTGAAGTTTCTTCAACTGCCATGGGAATAACATAATCTTGATTATCGATTCTAAAATTTGTAGCGACACCTAAAGGTAATTGAAAATAACCAATACTATTTTCAATCAGCTTATCTGCTAGCTGAAGATCGTGCACACCACCGCGATTTAAATAAGCAACATCATCGGTTGTTAAAGCACCTATGGCCAATAGACGCTGAAAACGCTCTTCACGATTTAATTTAGAAAATCCTTCTCCCAATGGGCATGTAGTTTGAGTTAGCAACGCCATTTCTCCTTTAAATCATCTACAACACGACTTCCCGTACAAAACATAGCGACTTTTAATTCATATTCAATCAATCGCATCGCTTCAACCACGGCGTCGCTCGAATCAATAGCCGCCTCTAGCATTGGCTTTGCAAACGCGACGGTATGAGCACCTAAAGCGAATAACTTTGCAGCATCTAAGCCGTGACGAACTCCTCCTGAACCCCAAATCTCAAAGGTAGGGTTTAGATCAGAGGCTGAGCATACTGCTCGAACTGTATCAATACCCCAATTTCGAAACGTTGTCGATACTTTTTGCCTGAATCCAGGAGCACGCTGGCCTTCAATACGCCCCCAATGGGTCCCACCAAGACCGCTAACATCAACGGCAGCAATACCTAAATCATTTAGCCGAGCTAGGGTTTCTTTTGAAAAACCACATCCTGTTTCTTTCACAATGATAGGCAACTTGAATACACGAACCAAATGCGCCAACGCATCCCAACAGCCTTTAAACTGTGGCGTTCCTTCTGGCTGGATACATTCTTGCAAGGGATTGCAGTGTACAATCAAACCTGCTGCATCTAAGGTTTCAGTCAATCGCTGAAGATGTGCGATAGGTGTTGCAATAATTTGTGCGATACCAATATTGCTGTACATGCAAACATCTGGGTATTTTTTACGCAAAACGCGCCACTCTTCAGCCGCCGTTTCATCACTCAACTCACGACGCTGAGAGCCGACACCCATCGCCCAACCTGTGATGGCACAAGCAGACATCAAGTGATCATTAATCGCCACACCACGCTGATGTCCTGCGGTCATTGAAGCGACCATGAAAGGAGAGACCACCTCTTGCCCTAAACGTTTGCTTTTGAGACTGAGCTCATCAAAGTTAAGATCAGGTAAAGCCTCATGAACCAATTCGATTGCATCAAACCCATGCGCTTCAGTCGCTTGGTTTTCCTGCAAAAGCGCTAAAGAAATATGATCTTGTTTACGTTGTTCAAACTGAGTGTAGTCGCTTGGCATTGCTCATTAGAAATCAATCGAAAGACAAATTTTATCATATTTCAAAATCAGGGTGTGATTTTTTTAGAGATATTATTGCATGTGAACTGTAAAAGCGAAATAATCACTCGTATGAATGTCCACCGCGCGAAGGTCATGTCAACCGCAACCCATCAAGAAGCTGAATTCGTCTATAATCGAGATCATCAAGTTTATCAGTGCATCGGCGCTTGGACAACCACACATCTTCTAAATTTGAGTCGAACACACGATTTTGACTCAGATATTCCCTCGACGTTGAAAGCGATTAATGGTGAAAAGGTGACGGCACTAGATAGTGCAGGAGCACTGATGCTCGTTGAGTTTTTCTCAAAATTAAAAAATGCTTGTCCAGACCTTACTTTTGAGGGATTTCGCCCAGAGCAAACTCGCTTAATTGAGCTTGTTTTAGGTGAAAAAGACATGTATGAGAATAAACCAGCACCAGCCGAACTATACAGTCCCTTATACAAGCTGGGCAAAGAAACAGTTCAAAAGCTAAAACAAGTTGATGGACTCATTATTTTAGTGGGCGATCTTGCTAATAAATTATTTTATACCGCAGTCAAATGGCAACGCCTGCAAGTACCAAGCATTATCTCTAACATTAGCTCAACAGGAATACAAGCACTCCCTATTCTTGCCCTGCTTTCATTTTTAATCGGTGTTGTCCTTGCTTATCAAATGGGATTACAACTTGAGACATACGGTGCAAACAGCTTCATTTCCTACTTATGTGGCATGGCCATTTTTAGAGAGTTTGCGCCATTAATTACAGCTATTATCGTTGCAGGACGGACTAGCTCCGCGTTCACCGCACAAATAGGCAGTATGAAAATCAATCAAGAAATCGACGCACTGCAAACCATGGGGCTTTCTCCCACAGAATATCTTGTGATTCCTAAGGTTCTAGCACTTCTTTTGGTCTTTCCTCTTATTATTTTTTGGTCTGACATTTTTAGTTTACTTGGTTCGATGATCATGGCGAAATTCATGCTTGATGTCGGCTATTTTGATTTTTTAACGCGGATACAAAATACAGTCGGGGTTAGACAACTTTTATTGGGGTTATATAAAGCACCAGCCTTCGCAATTTTAATTGCGCTGGTCGGTTGCCATCAAGGATTTTTGGTTTCGTTCAGTGCAGACAGTGTTGGAAAACAAACCACAAAAAGCGTGGTACAGGCGCTCTTTTTAATTATCGTCGCGGATGCTATCTATTCGATCATCTATAGCTGGTTAAATTTATAGGACCTTTTAAAATGTCAGACGCGGTCATTGAAATCGTAGGCCTAAAAAATAAACTAGGTGAACAATGGATTCATACTGACGTGAATCTTGAAGTCAAAAAAGGCGAAATTCTCGCAATCATTGGTGGCAGTGGTAGTGGAAAGACAACCATTTTGCGCAGTATCCTCATGCTGCTCCGTCCTACTGCAGGGACGATTCGCGTATTCGGACAAAATATCGATGATCTTGACGAGCCTGAGATGCAAAAACTACAACGTCGCTGGGGTGTCTTGTTTCAACAAAGTGCTCTTTTTTCTGCACTCACTGTGCTTGAAAACATTCAATTTCCTATGCATGAGTTGACACATCTCTCATCAGAATTTATTGAAAAACTGGCGTTACTAAAATTAGGACTTGTTGGCTTACCTGCTCATGCCGCAAATAAATATCCCTCGGAATTAAGCGGAGGAATGCAACGCCGGGCAGCTGCAGCACGCGCAATTGCAATGGATCCCGAATTACTCTTTTTAGACGAACCGACCTCAGGATTAGATCCATTAAGTGCTAAAAAATTCGATGAACTTATTGTTTTTTTACGCGATGCGTTAAATTTAACGATAGTGATGGTCAGTCATGATATTTCTTCGCTAAAACGCACGACAAATCGCGTGGCCTTTGTAGGTGAAGGTCGTATTTTGAGTATTGAACCGATTGAACAACTCATGCAAAATCCACATCCTTTGATTGTAGAGTATTTCAGTCAAGCCACAGAACCGGTATGATAGTACCAATAAATGCATAAGGGGCGTTATCCTTGGAATCAAAAAGCAACTACACTCTGGTTGGACTCGCAGTCTTGATTCTCTCGACTTGCTTGCTTTCTGCGGGTTTGTGGCTCTCTGTCGGGTTCGACAGAAAAGAATACGATCATTATATCGTTTATATGGACGAACCAGTCTCCGGCTTAAGTGATGAGTCTGCTGTAAAATACAACGGTGTGCGTGTGGGTTATGTCAGTGATATTGAATTAAGCCCAAACAATCCACAACGCGTGCGTTTACTTTTAAAAATTGAACAGGGTATGCCCATTACTGTCGATACAAGAGCAACACTTATTTCTCAAGGGATTACGGGTACAACTTACCTCGGTTTAACAGCTACATCAGCTTCTCTTGAGCCTCTGCCTAAAACACCGGAAGAACCTTATCCTGTTATTCCCTATCGTCCCTCTTTCTACTTTATGCTTGAGAAAAATGTAAATCGCTTAAGCGAGCAATTCAACGAAGTGTTTACTAAAGAAAACACAGACAATATTAAAAAATCAATCGCACATTTAGAGGCCATCACATCCGTTATCGATAAGAATGACGCTGCTATCAACCAAACCTTGCGTGATTTTCCAAAACTAATTAATGCAATCGAAGAAAGCACCAAACGCTTTAATACGATGGCTCAGGATGTCTCTGTGGCAGGAAATCAATTTACAAAAACAATGAAAGCAGGGAAAAATAGCATTGATCAGATTTCACAACAAACCGTACCAGAAGCAACAATATTGTTGCGTCGACTGAATAATATTGCGACAAATCTTGAGATTGTTAGTAATCAAATGCGTCAAAACCCAGCGGTCATTGTT
Source organism: uncultured Legionella sp. (assembly GCA_964471225.1). Classification (GTDB taxonomy): domain Bacteria; phylum Pseudomonadota; class Gammaproteobacteria; order Legionellales; family Legionellaceae; genus JAGVJT01. The sequence goes on from CAYYEZ010000065.1 coordinate 8,342, forward strand.
CGTGGCAGTCAACCGCTCAGACCGGGACCAGGAGAGTAATATTTTGAAATTACGAATTGTTCATCTTTTTTGTTTGTCTTCACTTTTTATCGCGGCATGTACACCCGTAAAAACATTGACGACACATCAATACAAACTAGAAGGCTATAGCCAGCAAGTCAGTCAAAAACGCTTGCCTTATTCACTTCTGATTTCACAGCCTGATGCAATGGTGGGCTACCAATCAGAGCAAATGATGTATATACAAAAACCTTATCAACTCACAGCGTTTAGTGAAAATGCATGGGTTGGAACACCTGCGAGTATGTTTTATCCGCTTCTCGTTCAGTCTTTTCAGAGCAGTCGAGCATTCAAAGCCATTGCATCAAGTCCTTTCGCTGATAAAGTGAATTATCGATTAGACACTCAGATTCTTGCCATGGAACAAAATTTCCTGAAAAAGCCTAGCGTTTATGTGATGACGGTAAAAGCGGTTCTTACTCATGTTACAAACAATCAAGTCCTTTCTTCTCGGGTATTCACCGCACGAGTGCCTTGTACCCAAGACTCACCTTATGGCGGCGTCCTTGCGGCAAATAAAGCAAGTACCATCCTCACACAACGAATTCAATCGTTTGTTATCGGTACCATTGAAGATTAGAGACTAATTATCCCCAAAAAACTTCAGAATGCTTTTCAGAGATAAGACAAAGAGCCTGGCAATATTTACAAAATACTTGTAAAATCCGCGTGTTTATTTTTTATTATTAAGGAGAGTAGGATGCGCGTCAAATCAGTTTTAAAACTGGGAGCTATAGCTGCAAGCATATTATTTATTACTTCATGCTCAAAAACCTCTGGTTCTGCAGACAGCTTGGGAGATATGGCAGCGAATGGTTTAGGACAACTAACTCATTTTGCAGGACAAGAAGCTGGTGAAATGTACACGACACAAGCACCTCATAACCAAGTGTATCGTTTCTCTTATGATGATAGCGCAGTTGCTGAAAAATATGTTCCCTCTATTCACGCACAAGCGAATTACCTCAAGTCCCATCCTAACGCTCGTATTCTTTTAGCAGGTCATACTGACGAACGTGGTAGCCGTGAGTATAACGTTGCCTTAGGTGAGCGCCGTGCAAACGCTGTTGCCTCAATTATTCGTATGTCTGGCGTAGATCGCCACCAAGTTCGTGTTGTCAGCTACGGTAAAGAGCGTCCTGCCAATCTTGGTCATGATGATGAATCACACGCACAAAATCGTCGTGTAGAGCTCACTTACGAGGAAACTAGATGATAAAAACTCGTCGCACTTTTTTAGCGACGTTACTCACTACGTCGCTCACACTGGGATTTTCACACAGCGTCTTTGCTGAGGCGCCCGTTGTCGACGATAGTGAGAATTTTGAACTCTTTGAACAGCAGGCTGCCAATAAAGCGCCTGCAACGTTCAAAGAAACACGTTTAGCAAGTAATACAGATAACCTAGACACACCACTAGCTCATGAAGATAACCGTAACGCCATGACGCAAACAAGCGATAGCGCCACACTTCTCAATACAATTCAAGGCCTTCAACAAGATATACAAGAACTGCGTGGTCAGCTTGAAGTGCAATCTCATGAATTAAAGCGCTTACAACAGCAACAAGTCGAGTTTTACAAAGATCTCGATACTAGAGTTCGTGGAGAGAAATCAGCATCGCAGCAAAAATTAGCTGAGCCCACAGAGCTCAACACTTTATCGCAAAATAACTCAGAAATTCAAAATCCCTCTCCTGCCCAACCTGCGGCTTTAGTTGCAGCCAATAATCCAGTCAACACCGCTATTGAGAAAGATGAAAAATCAGCCTACATGGCCGCTTACACGTTGATTAATGATAAACAATTTGATGAAGCATTACCTGCAATGGAGGCTTTCATTTCACATTATCCTAATGGTGGTTATACGGCAAATGCACATTATTGGTCCGGTGAGCTCTACATGGTGCGTAAAAATTACCCAGAAGCAATTCAACACTTCGAGATCGTATTGCAAAAATTTCCCTCCTCGAGCAAATCTTCTGCTTGTCTTTTAAAAATTGGCTATGCTCTAGCCGCATCAGGGGAAATCAACGAGGCGAAACAGAAATTACAACGCGTCATCCAACAATACCCTGACACGCATGCAGCACAGCTTGCTTTAGCCAAATTGGATTCACTGGGGCACCCATGAGTGTGGCATCCAATACGTTACGCATTACTGAAATTTTCTTTTCCTTACAAGGTGAGTCCACTACAGCAGGTTTACCTACTGTCTTTATTCGGCTCACAGGCTGTCCTCTGAGATGTCAATATTGTGATACCGCTTATGCTTTTACTGGTGGAAAAAAAGTCAGTATAGAGTCGATCTTAGCAGAAGTTGAACGTTATCATCCTCGTTACGTTTGCGTAACCGGTGGAGAGCCTCTCGCTCAACCCAATTGTTTAACCTTACTGAGTGCTTTATGTGATTTAGGTTACCATGTTTCGTTGGAAACAAGCGGTGCATTAGATTGTGCGACAGTTGATCAACGCGTCATGATTGTGATGGATTTGAAAACACCCGATTCGCAGGAAGAAAAGAAAAATAAACTATCTAATCTCTCTGCACTTAAAAAAACAGACCAAATTAAATTTGTACTGTGTAGTCGCCAAGATTATGACTGGGCAAAAGAGATGATTCACACGCATCAACTATCAGAAAAAACACAGCTCCTTTTCTCTCCAAGCTATGGCCAGCTTGACCCTACTGCCTTGGCAGAGTGGATGCTCAACGATAATCTTCCGGTGCGATTACAATTACAACTGCATAAGCTGCTTTGGCATGATGCCAAAGGACGATAAGGAGAATTCTACAGTGCGATGGTGTACGAGCGCCCCGGCCAATATTGCGTTAATTAAGTATATGGGTAAAGAAAACACACCGTTAAATCTCCCCATGAATGCCTCACTATCTTATACCTTGCCACATCTTCTAACCACAGTGGAAATCGAAACATCTTCAGAAACAGAAGATCGATGGGAACCATTACTTAGTCATACTGAATTTACCGCGCCTCCATTATCTTCTGCGGCAACCGCGCGATTTTTAAAACACTTGGCTTTTTTAAAACAACAGTTTAATTATCAAGGCGCTCTCATCGTGCGCTCTGCGAATAATTTTCCACAAGGAACAGGACTCGCGAGCTCTGCATCAAGCTTCAGTGCGCTCACTCAGTGTGCAGCACTAGCGCTTTCTGAATTAACCCAAACACCATGTCCTTCTGTAGAAACCCAACTCGCATGGAGTCGACAAGGCTCAGGCTCATCATGTCGCTCATTTTATAGTCCTTGGGCGCTTTGGGAGGGGCATACCGTACGTGAAATTACATTACCTTATACCAAACTCGATCATCAGGTCATTTTAATTCATACAGCAGAAAAAAAAGTTTCCTCAAGTGAGGCGCATCAGAGAATTCTTTCAAGTCCACTTTATGCAACGAGAAAAGCACGAGCAGAAACACATCTTCGAGCGCTATTAGACGCACTACAAAAACAACAATGGAAACGTGCTTATGAAATTTGCTGGGATGAGTTTAAAGATATGCATGAGCTTTTTCACACAGCACACCCCCCTTTTTCTTATATCACACCAGAGGCCACGAGAGTACTCGAAACGCTCCAAGCAGCCTGGGAAAGAGATCAAGATGGTCCACTTATCACGATGGATGCGGGCCCGAATATTCACTTACTTTATCGACGCGATCAAACTGCGTTGAGGTTGGCACAAAAAGCACTTTTTAGTAAGGATTATGATGTCCTCTAACTTCGAAACGACAACCTATGGAAAATGGATTTTATCTGGTGAGCATGCCGTACTAAGAGGACACCCAGCCCTTGTTTTTCCGCTCAAAGCCTGCTCTCTTAAACTTTCATTTGAGCGAACAAACACGCGCTTCAGCATCACTCAGGGCGGGTTGGCACATACACACATGGATGAGCTTATTCGAAAAGTGATTACACGAGGCCTTACCTTACTCAACAAAGAACAAGAAACACTTTACGGAAATATGCAGCTTATCAATGAAATACCGCTGGGTGTTGGACTAGGCGCATCGGCAGCACTGTGTGTCGCGATCACTCGTTGGCTAGCCTATTATTTTGATTACACTATCGATTACTTTCAATTTGCACGACAATTAGAAGATTTATTTCATGGTCAAAGCAGCGGTCTTGATATTGCAGGCACTGCAGCAAATGAAGGTGTTTTGTTTCAAAATGGTCAAATCACGCCAATTCTTTCAAAATGGCAGCCTGACTGGTATCTTTCAACCTCCGGTGAAATCGGCCACACCGCTGAATGTATTCTTCAGGTAAACCAGCTATGGGAAAAAGATAAAGTATATGCACAACATCTTGATGAAAAAATGGCTGAAAGTGTGCGCCTTGCTCATCGTGCATTATTGAGTGAATCTTTTTCGACCCTAAAGGATGCGATAGACCTAGGGTATCATTGCTTTGCAGAATGGGGCCTTATCACACCGACCTTAAATTACCATATTGAACAACTCAAGGCGGCTGGTGCCGTTGCAGTCAAACCAACGGGATCGGGCGGTGGTGGACATTTATTGAGCTTATGGTCAACACCACCCGCTGTATTTAATCAATCTCTGGAAATGCAAGCGATTAGGATCTGTGGATCTTAAGGTTTAGCAGACAATGCTTCTCTAGGTGGTGGCACTACCGGCTCAATCCCTTTTTGTTCAATTGCACTCACCAATGCATCAACACCGTAAGGGCGAATAGCATCTTTAATCAATTTACCTAAGCGTCCATCATTTAAAACCGGTAAATATACTCGTAGATTTTCTACATCCTCACCCTGAAGTGTCATGATTAATGCTTCTACTGCGGCTATTTTTTCTTCTTTTCGAAAACCACTAAAACGCAGCGTCGTATCTTTTTCATTTTTTACGATTTGAATATAGTCTAAAAGCGCATCTCTCAATGGAGCAAAATTCGCTTGTTTAAAAAAAACTTTTTTCTCTTCTGAGTAAGGCTCTTTGGGAACACTTTGACGAAATTTTATTTTAAAATCTCTAAATGATGTACGCACCTGGGCAACTTGAGGGGCTATATTTTCTTGATTTTTTGTCGCAAGATAATGCACATAATCTTGTATACTCCCCTTAAATCCTGGCTCATTATCCACACTCACCCAAAGAATCTGACCAAGACTATCCTTTGGAAAGTTTCCTTCATCAATTAATGCCATTCCACGATCAGAAATAGTCCAACCATTCTCAACAGATAAGGCTATTTCCAATTGTAACTCCATGACATTAGCAACTTTTTCAGAATCCTGGATATTTTTCAATGTTGACTCACGAATTGCTTCAAAAGTTAAATTCATCACCTCATCTAACGTCAAGCTTGAGCTAAGACGATTATTTTTAAGGCTTTTGTAGATTGAGGCTAAAGAATTTCTCACGTGTTGAATACCCTTGGTGTCGCCATTCTCATTCATTGCACTAATCAAAAAATCAAACTCTCGGCGAGCATTTTGTATACCTATATCTAAACGCTCATTTTGAACCTTTGACATTTTTCTCAATGCAGCAACCATCTCCATCGATGGAACAAGCCCCAAATAGTCTCTTTTCAGTTTTGAAATATCACCACCTAACTTCGCACCAGCAACCGTTGTGCGATTAAAAAAATCTAACACAGGGTTATCGGGAAAAAGGAGTTTTCCTCCAAAGCTCTGAGGTGCATTGAGTAAATCTTGGAAAGCATGCCCTAAATCAATACGTGCAACCTGATATCGGTTAGCTTTGCTGAGCACAACAAGATTACCTGGATTCACATCGTTGTCGCCAACTATTGCAGCAAGAGCAAGCGAATCACAAATATCAGATTTAGGAATCTCTGGGTGTTTATCCAGGTTTAATTGAGCGACTTCATTAGTTTTAACACGACCCGAGGTCAATAAAACATGACTTCTTTCTGGTGAACGAGGAATGCCTATTTTTTCGAAAGCGAAATCATCGAGGGTACTTCCTTCACCTAAATATCTGGATGCTACAGCAACTCGACGATTCGCCTTATCATAAGCAAGAGAAACTTCAGGCACAACATCATCAGACAATAACGCCCGACCAATAAACGAAGCAATCACCTCACCAAAATTCTCTCTGTCGGTGAATCCAGCTTTAAGCTTACGAGACATTTTATTATCAAGAATGGAAGGCTTATACTGATAATAAGCACCATCAGTTGCGCCACGAACACGAACGCTTCCTGTTTGGCCTCCCGTACTAGCACTTTGAGTAAAATCAAAATCCTGAATAAATTTCATCGTAACCTACAATGTCATTTATTTTACATTTTAGTACAAAAATAATAATTTTTATTCAAAAATAGCTTATTTTGATTTTATTAAAAGCAAATAAGGTGTTTGAAAGGCACACGATATGAACAAGCAACAATGCTCGCTGTAACTCAAGCAAGCCGTATTTTTAATAGGTGTGATTTGCGAGGAGAGACGCACGCAGAACCGCAGTGTGCACGTCATTCCAAGAGGACCCGAGCACAGTATGGACGAAACAAATCGCCTTCGCGGTAAAGTTTCGAAAGGAGTCTACTTGACTAAACAGTTTGAGTGTCGCATCAATCAATAAACTGATAATAAGTTTCGTCTTGCTTAATCATCCCTAAATCATGACGAGCACGCTCTTCCAAAGCCTGATCACCTGATTTTAATTCAGAGATATCCGCTTCCATAGATTGATTTCTTGAAAAAAGTTTTTTATTTTCATCAAGCTGTGCCGTCAACTTTTTATTTAAGGAAACCCAGCGGGGTAAGCTATCCTCCCCCACCCAAAGCTTATATTGCAAACCAACAAAAATCATGATGAGACAAACAATGATAAGTCGCATACCATCTCCACATGCCTTCAAATAAAAGAGAGCTCTTCTGCGTCCAGCTCATTCAAATAACGATGATAAGATAAAATCTTACGATCACGAAGCGCTCTAAGCAAATGTCCAGGTAAATAAGTAATAATTACGCCTTCGCCAATCTCGACTTTAATTGCAGAAATAAGCGTATCTTGCCAATCTAACCAGGTATGAGATTCACTTGATAATAAAAAAGAGCAAGGTACTTTTTCACCATTTGTAATTGCATCAACCAACTCTTCCGGTGCACCATTCATTGTTGCAAAAAGCGCGTACTCTTCTATTTTTTTGAAAGAATTAATAATCAGTACACTTGGATTTGCATCCTCATCAAGCAGTAAAAAGCTCCCCTCTCTATCAATCAAATAATATTCAATAATTCGATAACGAGAGACGATGCTGTTCATCAGTAATTGAAAACCTGTCTCTTTTAGACAATCCGAAACAACAAGATTTAAAGCGCGCGATATAGAATAAGACATTGATAAAAAATAATCGACTTGAAGACGACTAATTTCTTGATGAATACGTTCAATCATTTCAGGATTTTTTTTATCTAAATAGCCATCAATAATCCCTGTACTCAAAGCTTCTTGTGCTTTTTCTTCTTCTTCAGGATGAATCAACAAGAGTTTTTTTGTCATGCTATGCCCAACGCGTCGACAAAACTCAAAGCCATCCATCCCACGAGCGCTGGAGTCAATCACCATCACAGAAAGTTCTGAAAAACGATAAGGATTGTAAATTTCCGCATATAACGCCGAGAGTGCTTGATCTATATGAAAATGAAAAGAGCTTTGAACCTCGCGATACTCGCTTGCACAGTGACGAGCCAAAACATCATATTTTTGATGATAATTATTGACGAAATCTAGTGCTTCTATGGAAGAATCAAACCACCGATAAGCAACCTGTTCATTCAGTTGAAGCAGGACACTTAGTAAAAAATCATGCCCATTATCAAGAAACAACACCAAACTTGGAAAGTAACAAAGTGGCACTGCAAATGCTTGTCGCACAACTCCTCCTGAGTTCTATAGCTTCGCAATTGCTTTATAACACGAATCTCATTCGAAGTCAGTTTTTTCAGAGCATGGTCTTATGGGTGTTTTTTATGAAGCTTTATCTAGATTATGTTGACAATAGATGACACGCTAATTTTCTCAAATTTCAGCTTGAATTCGTTAAAAATAGCTAGCTATTCTCCTGATTCAAGTTAAAATTTTCTTGATTTTTGACTCGTTCCCTCAATTGTCAGCAGACCCTAGCATTTCTGGGCGCATTGGGTATATAATCTGGCTTATTTTCTTCTCCAGATTATGTCCCAGACCCCTCTTCGTATTGCAACAAGAAATAGTCCTTTAGCTCTTTGGCAAGCACATTTTATTCAAGCTCAATTACAAAATCACTGGCCGAATTTAGCTATCGAGCTTGTTCCGATGACCACATCTGGCGACCGCTTCCTGAATGACAATCTACAAAAATTAGGTGGCAAAGGATTATTTGTAAAAGAGCTTGAAGAAGCATTACTCACTCACCGCGCAGACATCGCCGTGCACTCGATGAAAGATGTACCTTATGCTTTTCCTGAAGGCTTGCATTTACCAGTCATCTGCAAACGAGAAAATCCTTATGACGCTTTTGTCAGCCCACACTTCGCTTGCTTAGATGATCTTCCGCCTCATGCAACAGTAGGTACGTCTAGTTTAAGACGCGGCGCACAACTCTTGGCATACCGACCTGATTTAACCATTCTTCCTTTAAGAGGTAATGTCGGAACACGCTTAAGTCGCCTAGACCAAGGAAACTACGATGCTATTATTCTTGCGGCTGCAGGACTACAGCGACTCAATCTTCATGATCGTATCCGACATCTGATAAGCGAAGCACTCATGCTCCCTGCGTGCGGCCAAGGCGCACTAGGCATCGAATGCAGAACAAACGATACAATGACACAAGCGCTTATCGCACCACTGCACGACGATCTAGACGCGCTATGTGTGAATACAGAGCGAACAGTCAATGCGCTTTTGGGCGGGGGATGTCATACGCCTGTCGCACTTTTTTGCCAGTCGCCAATGTCTAATGAGCTTTTTTTACAGGCTAAAATTGCATCTCTTGATGGAAAAACTATCTTGTCTGATTCAAACCGAGGACAAACGAGTGCCTGGGAAGATCTCGCGCACCAATGCGCTGAAAATTTGAAAAAAAACGGCGCGCATCAACTTCTTTCCCCTCCTTCATCATGAGTCAATTGACAGGATGCCGTATCTTAAACACCAGACCCAAGGGCCAAGCAGCGAGCTTGACTGCCGCACTCGAAGCATTGAACGCGACAGTCATCGAACTCCCTCTGCTCGAAATCACACCAACCTCTCGCTGGCGTACCCGATTACCCGATCTCACTCAATTTAAATATGCGATATTTACCAGCCCCAATGCAGTAACTTATTTTTTTGAACGCATTCCGGCACACATCTGCCCTGAAACACTATCCATTATTGCAATTGGACAAGGAACTGCGCATACACTCTTAAAATACGGTTTAACTTCTAAACTATCTCCTGAGGAAGCGAACAGCGAAAGCATGCTGAACCTGCCGGCACTGCAACACATAAAACACACAAAAATTTTGTTAATTAAAGGTATCGGCGGTCGACAACTTATCGAAAAAACGCTCCGTGCACGCGGCGCAGAGCTCGAAATTTGCGCGGTATATCGACGAAAATGTCCTGAAACGACATTTCAAGCACTTCAAAGCTTGTGGCAAAAGGATGCCATCGATATGATAATCATTACTAGTGCAACGATGCTTCGGTATTTATTTCAATATGCCGAAGAGGAAACCATCCGTGATTGGCTCCGAAATAAACCGTTTTTTGTGATTAGTGAAAGAATTGCACGCCAATTCAAACATGAAAAAATTAAAACAATGATTGTGACAAGCTATGATAACCTGTTAAATACACTAAAGGATTTTTCTCATGAGCAATGTAACGGATAACATCATGAAACCAGCTAAGCCACGCAAGTCAATCCTGCTGTGGCTCGCGCTCTTCACACTTACGGCAGGAGTGCTTTATGCTGGTCGTTTTTTTTATATGACACAACAGCAATACATCTTAAAACTCAACACACTCGCACAACATCAACGTTTTTTAACCACTCAAACAGCTCAAACACTCGACTCACTCAAACTTGAACTTTCCAAAATGCGTACACCTGACGCAGGAAATACCGATTTTCAATGGTCTTTGAATAAAGCACAATATGCGATTCAATTAGCACAACTCAATGCAAAATGGGGTCATGATACATCGACAACTATCGCGCTTCTACAACAAGCTGATCAGTTTCTATCTCAACACAATAACGCGCAACTTTTTTCAATTCGCCAGGCTTTAGCGCATGAAATTGCTGAAGCCCAGGCAACACCTCACCTGGATGAACCTGGATTACTCAGTCAATTAGATGCACTTCAGCAAATCACGGCTAATTACTCTTTCGAAAAATCGATTGTATTAGCTCCTCCCACCACATCCCCCCCCACACCCGCATCACTCTCACAAAACGACTGGCGAGAACGCCTCAAAGCAACTTTACTTTCATTTAAACAATTTTTTGTCATTCGACACCACGATAGCCCACTTGAGCCACTCATGAGCCCTGCTTTCCAAACTGCACAAAAGGAAATTATTCGGCTTAATTTACAAGAAGCAGCCTGGGCTGTACTAGAAAGAGACGATACAATTTATCAACTCGCATTAACACAGGCACGCGATAATATTCTTCGTGCTTTTGGCAAAGAAAACGAAAAAGCTGTGAGTATATTGAAACAAATTGAACAACTTCAAACTATTAGGCTTCAAACAAAAGCTTTTATTCCCAGCGAGTCATTCCCGCTTCTGGAAGCAGTGATACACGGGACAACATCCTCTCAATCTGGAGCAGCATCATGATTCGCACTTTGCTGATTTTTTTGCTTTTATTAGGATCTGTTTGGTTAGGCGTACAGCTTCACCAAGACACCGGCTACGTCTTGATTGCGTTAAATCATTGGACCATTGAAGCGACTGTATTAACGATGCTTATCACCCTACTTATGATTTTTTTCACGCTACATATCGGCTTAATCACCTTGAACTGGATATTTAATCTTCCTCGACGATGGCAATATTGGCAACTCAAAAGAAAAGCAAAACGCGTCTTGAAGCAACAACAAAAAGATAAAATAAATGAACTCCAAAACCAAATTGCTTTAGAAACAACACCAGAAGGTTATTTTACTCTGGGGCAATTACTTGATGAGCTAGATGATACAAAAAGTGCGAATATCGCTTATAAAGAAGGATTAAAGCGCGCTTTACGGATATGAAAATATAGTTAAATTATGCTACACATCGAAAGAGACTCACAACGCCTTAGTTAATTAAAATAAACACATAATTGATATTATAAGGGCAATTATTGTATAATAAATCTACAACAAACCCTTAGTGACTCATATAATGGAAGAAAATAGCCAAATAAAAGCCCATAAAAAAGCTCTTCGAAAAATGAAAAATCGAGAATCAGCTAGACAATCTCGAGAAAAACAAAAACGAACCATACTCGAATTAAAAGAAAAAAATGAAGCACTAGAAGCAGAAAATAAAGAATTCCGCGAGAGAATAGATATACTATATGCTGATAACGCTGCTTTGAGCGAAAGAAAACTAGAATTAGAAACAAAGGTTGCTGCCCTAGAGGCAATGCTGTCAAATTGTCAGCCTGACATAATGGGGTCAAAACAAAAAAAACAATCTTCCGCGCCATCTTATTTGGAAAATTTCAGCATGCTGTCAGTGCCTCCGCTTAAAAAACAACGCCTCATCAGCGACGAGACAGCAGCTTTTCTTGCAGAAACTTTCGATTTATAAAACAAGGCTCATCATAGGTGATTTTCAAAGGCAGCTTTCAACTGACTTAAGAACCGTTGCATTCTCACCCAAATACTAGAGCAATAAGGTAATATGACTTATTTTAAATCTAATTAATTGATTTTAATCACCACCACAACAGGCGTAGCATGCTGGAGCAAAACCTCATTTTTCAACAAAAATTAGCCAAATACAAGATTTCACTCGAACGCTATAACGATGAAAGAACACGCCTACTAGCTAATCATTTTACACCA
>CAYYEZ010000066.1:0-1845 GCA_964471225.1 uncultured Legionella sp.
ACATTACGGTGCTGTATAACAGCTACAGATTGCATTCAACTTTGGGATACAAGAATCCAAATCAATTTGAATTTGAATATAGGGAACGGGAATTAAAGAAAGCTGCTTAACTGGTGTGTCCTAATTTGCTTGACCACGTCATTTCAAAGTGGATCCGTTTGATAAACAGGAAGTCAAGGCGCTACTGGAGGCAGCCCACCACGAGCAAATCAAAAATCTATTCCAGTTCGCTTTTTTTACAGGTCTGCGTACATCTGAGCTTATTGCATTAGAATGGGGTGACATTGATTTACCTAATGGTGTTATCAACGTAGTGCGTGCAGTGGTTAAAAAGCAAATCAAGGGAACCAAAACCAGCGCAGGAAAGCGCAAGGTGATGTTGTTACCACCCGCAATAGAAGCATTGAAAGCACAGATGCAATATACATTTGATAACGATCAGCGGGTTTTCCACAATCCCCGTACCAATCAACCTTGGGAAACCGATCACCAAATTCGTCGAACAGCATGGGTGCATACAATTAAAAAAGCGGGTATTCGTTACAGGAATCCCTATCAAACAAGACATACTTATGCCTCGATGATGTCATCCGGTGGTGAAAACATCATGTGGGTGGCAAGCCAGATGGGGCATGTGGATACTGAAATGGTAATGAAGACTTATGGCAAATGGATCCCTGATGATTCATCGAAAAAGGGATATCAAACGGTGAATAATTGGGAGCTATATGTAGACTGATGTGACTTAAAAAACACCACTTTTGACATTATTAATAAACTGACACAAAATGACTCTTTTAATTCAAAAGGTTCATAAAATGTCTAATGCATCATCTACCTACGAGAATCTTGCTTCCAAACTTCTTATCATATCTCCAGTACTGGCAAGTATCAGCATGAACACCGAAACTTTTGTTAAACACAGAGAGCTTCTCAGCTGCTTACTGATGCTCAATGAAATCAATAATGGTTTTATTGAATTGAATGTGGATGAGTGTGAGCGTATCGGTTTTCCAGTAATTATGCCTGCGCCAAGCTTATTACCGAGAATTGAGCGATTCGAAGCGTTTATTAAAGAACGTGAGCGATTATTAACGTCCGTTGAAGAGAACAAAATGTTATATTTGACTTTGGTTCATGTAAGAAAAAGTCATGAAAAAAATTGGGCTACAAAATTCAGTGTAAGAGTGCACTAAAAACCCTTTGAGAACCCGCGAATGAATAATATGCGTTAAAAACGTTATAAATCAACAACTTAAGTGGTGGAGGCGGCGGGAATTGAACCCGCGTCCGCAAATCCTCTGCCCTTGGATCTACATGCTTAGCCTAGTCTTTTAAGTTAACTCTGCTTCCTCCGACCGGCAGGATGTCACAGAGCGAGCTCCTGAGTTTCGCATCTTAAAGTGGAGCAAGTTAAGACACTAGCTTATCTCTATGACCGTTGATTCGATACCGATAAGCGAGCTCGGTCAACGGGGCGCCGGTTTTTGGCAGCGCACGGTGCGTTTAGCTAACTATCACTTATGCAGCGATAGCCTCGCCTCCCGCGAAGTTTTCATCATTTGCATTTATATTTATCGAGTCTGATTAACGAGAGATCTCCGTCTCGGCATGCACCTCAAGTTTCGCAACCCGCGTCGAAGCCAGGTCGCCCCCATTGATGTACAGTTCTAATTATACCATAAGATTTTTGAATTGAACATAATTTGATCTGTTTATGAACAATAAAACAGGGTTATTTAATTTTTGATTAATTCTTGCTCAATATATTTTTGAATAGTTTTAATCGAGGTCCATGGTAAAAAGCGACGTAAAACACGGCCGTGCTTATCTACTAAAATTTTG
>CAYYEZ010000067.1:0-20740 GCA_964471225.1 uncultured Legionella sp.
GCTGATTTCTCCACACGTGAATAAAGATGCACAAGATCAGTACGAGATTCGTACGCATAAGCGTTTGGTCATCATCATCAACCCTACTGAAAAAACTGTAGATGCGTTGATGAAGCTTGATCTTGCTGCAGGAGTTGATGTTCAAATTAGTCTTGATGATTAATGAGTACAAAATATTATTGAGGGGTAAATGATGATCGGTTTATTAGGCCGCAAAGTTGGCATGACGCGCGTCTTCACTGAGGATGGTGTTTCCATTCCCGTTTCGGTAGTTGAAGTCGTACCTAACCGCATTTCGCAAATTAAAAATAACGAGCGAGATGGTTATAGTGCAATTCAACTTACAGGTGGCGTTAAAAAGGCGAGTCGAGTTAGCAAGCCAATGACAGGACATTTTGCTGCGGCTCAGGTTGAAGCGGGTGACATGATCTGTGAATTCAGAATAGACAGTCCAGAAAATTACACATTAGGTCAGACGATTACTGTGGCCGATGTCTTTACTGGCGGACAAAAAGTAGATGTGTCTGCCCATTCTAAAGGTAAAGGTTTTGCTGGAACAGTTAAGCGTCATAATTTTAGAACACAAGATGCGACGCATGGTAATTCTCGCTCGCACAGAGTGCCAGGTTCTATTGGTCAAAACCAAACGCCAGGCCGTGTTTTTAAAGGTAAAAAAATGGCGGGTCACTTGGGTAATGTTCGTGTAACAACACAATCTCTCGAGTTGGTACGTGTAGATGCCGAAAGAAACTTACTTTTAATTAAAGGTGCGATTCCTGGTGCGCCTGGTGCGAGAGTTGAAGTTAAGCCTGCTGTGAAATTCAAAGAGGAGGGCAAATAATGGAACTCTCAATACATGATAATAAAAGTAAGTTAGAAGTTTCGGATTTGGTTTTTGCAGCACCTTATCGTGAAGACTTAATTCATCAAGCAGTTGTTACTGTAATGAACCATGAGCGTTCTGGAAACAGTGCGCAAAAAACACGTGCTGAAGTTCGTGGTGGCGGTAAGAAACCATGGAACCAAAAAGGTACTGGTCGCGCACGAGCAGGTACAATCCGTAGCCCGCTATGGCGCTCAGGTGGTGTGATTTTTGCTGCTAAGAAACGCGATTACGCACAAAAAATTAATAAAAAAATGTACAAAGGCGCAATTCGTAGTATAATTGCCGAACTTTATCGCTCAGGCCGCCTGACAATTGTCAGTGAGTTCGTCTGTGAAACGCCAAAAACCAAAGATTTTCAAGCGAAAATGCAAGCGCTAAAAGTCGATGGTGCACTTATTGTGATGCATGAAGTTGGCGAGATGGAGTATTTGGGATCTCGAAATTTATGTGAGTATGCGATTTGTGACACATCGTCAATAGATCCATACATTTTACTGCGTTATGAGCATGTTGTAATGACTGTTGATGCAGTGAAAGTGCTGGAGGAGAAGTTACAATGATGAATAAAGAACGCATGCTTATGATCATTAGGGAGCCAATTATCTCCGAAAAAACCACCTTATTAGCGGAAAAGCATAAGCAATTCACTTTTGAGGTGTTAAAGACAGCGACAAAGCACGAAATTAAAGAAGCTGTGGAGCAATTGTTTAGTGTAAAAGTAAAAAATGTTGCCGTTCTCAACGTGAAAGGTAAAACAAAGCGTTTTAAACAACGATTGGGCGTGAGATCCGACTGGAAAAAAGCATATGTTAGTTTGCAGCCGGGCTTCGACATCGATTTTACAGTGACAGAGTAGGATAAGTAATTATGCCATTATTAAAATCCAAACCAACATCTCCAGGAAAACGTGGCGAGATACGCGTCGTTCATCCTGGAATTCATAAAGGAAAGCCTTATCCTGGTCTAGTCGAAAAGCTGAAAAAGACAGGTGGCCGAAACAATCAAGGTCGGATAACTGTACGACATATTGGCGGTGGTGTTCGCTCTCAATATCGAATGATCGATTTTAAACGTCTGAAAGATGGTGTCGAAGGCACTGTTGAGCGTCTTGAATATGATCCAAATCGATCAGCACTCATTGCGTTGATCTTATACAAAGATGGTGAGAGACGATATATTATTGCGCCTAATGGTCTTAAAGTGGGCGCTACAGTCGTGAGTGGACAGGATTCGCCAATAAGTGTAGGAAACTGCCTTCCCCTGAAAAACATTCCAATGGGTACAACGATTCATTGCGTTGAGTTGAAGCCAGGCAAAGGCGCACAATTGTTACGTAGCGCAGGTTGCAGTGGACAGATCGTTGCAAAAGAAGGTGCTTATGCAACAATTCGATTGCGTTCAACTGAAATGCGGAAAGTGTTGCTTACGTGCCGTGCAACAATTGGTGAGGTGGGTAATCTTGAGCACTCATTGAGAGTATTGGGTAAAGCTGGTGCAAAACGTTGGCGTGGTATAAGACCGACTGTTCGCGGTGTTGCAATGAACCCTGTTGATCATCCACATGGGGGTGGTGAGGGTAGAACATCGGCTGGACGTCATCCAGTTTCACCATGGGGTGTTCCGACGAAGGGGTATAAGACGCGTTCAAACAAGCGTACAGATACATTTATCGTTAGACGACGTAAGCAAAAATAATTAAGAGGGTAATCAAGTGGCTCGTTCTGTTAGAAAAGGTCCTTTTATTGACATGCATCTGCTAAACAAAGTTGAAGCAGCCATTGCAACAAAATCTAAAAAACCAATTAAAACTTGGTCTAGACGGTCAACAATTATTCCTGAAATGATTGATTTAACCATTGCAGTACATAACGGCAGAGATCATGTCCCTGTTTTCATTACTGATAACATGGTTGGACACAAACTGGGTGAGTTTGCCATGACTCGTACATTTAAAGGTCATTCTGGAGACAGAAAGGCTAAAGGTAAATAAGAGGCGGCGATGGAAGTTACAGCAAAGTTAAATAATGCAAGATTATCTGCTCAAAAAGGTAGATTGGTTGCTGATATGGTTCGTAATATGGGTGTGTCTGAGGCATTGGGCGTGCTTAAATTTACAACGAAGAAAGGTGCTGGGTTAATGCTGAAGGTTCTTGAGTCTGCAGTTGCGAATGCCGAGCATAATTTAGGCGCAGATGTGGATGAGCTTAAGGTGACTACAATATTTGTTGATGAGGCACCATCTATGAAGCGAATCAGCCCTAGAGCTAAAGGTAGAGCGAATAGAATCACAAAGCGCAACTGCCACATCACGATTAAAGTATCAAACGGGGAGTAAGGTAATGGGTCAGAAGGTCAATCCAATAGGTATCCGTTTATGTATCGTTAAGAAATGGAACTCCAATTGGTATGCAACAAACAAAAACTATTCACGCTTACTTAACGAAGACATTAATTTGCGTAAAGAGCTGAAAAAAAAGCTTATGTCTGCTGCTGTGAGCAAAATCCAGATCGATAGACCAGCGAACAATGCTGTAGTGACTATTCATAGCGCTCGCCCAGGTGTTTTGATTGGTAAAAAAGGTGGTGGTATCGATGCGCTTCGCTCAGAAATATCTAAAAAGCTGAATGTTCCTGTTCATTTGAATATTGAAGAGGTGAAAAAGCCTGAGCTTGACGCAACATTAGTTGCAGAAAGCATTGCACAACAGCTTGAGCAGCGTGTGATGTTTAGACGCGCGATGAAACGGGCTGTAACTTCTGCCCTAAAGTCTGGTGCTAAAGGCATCAAGATTATGGTGAGTGGTCGCTTAGGTGGTGCTGAGATTGCACGTAGTGAATCTTACCGTGAAGGACGTGTTCCTTTGCATACCTTCAGAGCTGATATTGATTATGGGACTGCTGAGTCTAAAACGACCTACGGTATTATTGGTGTTAAAGTGTGGATTTTTAAGGGCGAGAGTGTTGCACATAAATCCCGTGAGACACGCAGCAGTAAGTAAGTAAGGAATTGGAATTATGTTACAGCCAAAACGAACAAAATATCGTAAACAAATGAAAGGAAGAAACCGAGGGCTTGCTCTTCGAGGATCTTCAGTGAGCTTTGGTGAGTTTGGTATGAAAGCTGCTGAAAGAGGTCGCTTGACAGCGAGACAAATCGAGTCAGCGCGTCGAGCAATGACTCGTCATGTCAAGCGTGATGGCAAGATTTGGATCCGAGTTTTTCCTGATAAGCCAATTACACAAAAGCCTCTTGAAGTTCGTATGGGTAAGGGTAAAGGTAGTGTTGAGTATTGGGTTGCCCAAATTCAGCCTGGTAAGGTGCTCTTTGAAATGGAAGGCGTTTCTCGCGAGCTTGCGTTTGAAGCGTTTGAGCTGGCGAAGGCAAAGCTTCCCTTCAAAGTTATCTTTGAAGAAAGAAAGGTGATGTGATGAGTAAGAAAAGTCAATTAGTTGAGTCACTTAAGAGTAAATCAGTTTCTGAACTTCAGACAGAGCTCTTAGACGTGAGAAAAAAGCAATTTAATTTGCGAATGAAAGCTGCGAATGGCAGCTTAGAAAAGCCTCACCTGATCACCGAGGCACGTAAGACGATTGCACGAATTAAAACTATCATCGCAGAAAAGGTGAAAGAAACAGTAGGTGAGACTCATGCAGACTAAAGAAACAAATGCTCGTGTTTTGACGGGTAAAGTGCGAAGCAACAAAATGAACAAGACAATTGTTGTCGTTGTTGAGCGTCTTGTAAGACATCCAAAATATGGAAAAGCGTTGAAGCGAAGAACAGTGTTGCATGCACATGATGAAAATCAAGTGTGTAAGATTGGTGATGTTGTGCGAATTCGTGAGTCAAGACCCATCTCTAAACTGAAAAATTGGGTTCTTGTTGACGTCGTGTCTTCATAAGCTAGAAATTACATAACCAAATGACTTTTAAATTTCCGAATGTGCTGGTATAATTGCGAGCCTTTTCTGGAAGACTGTATGAGCTGGAGAATTAGTAATGATACAAATGCAAACAGTGCTCGATGTTGCAGACAATAGCGGTGCACGCAAAGTGATGTGCATTAAAGTGTTGGGTGGATCGCATCGACGCTATGCTCGTGTAGGCGACATTATTAAGGTAAGTATTAAAGATGCCATTCCACGAAGCAAAGTAAAGAAAGGCGCAGTAATGAACGCTGTTGTCGTTCGCACGAGCTCTGGTGTACGTCGAGACGATGGCTCTTTGATTCGTTTTGATGGCAACGCTGCTGTATTGTTGAACAACCAACATGAGCCTATTGGCACGCGTATTTTTGGGCCAGTGACACGCGAGTTAAGAGAGCGGTTCATGAAGATCATATCGTTAGCAGCTGAAGTATTGTAGGAAGGGCAAATCATGCGACGCATAAAGAAAGGTGACACTGTAATTGTGACAACAGGAAAAAGCAAGAGCCATATTGGTAAGGTCTTGCTTGTTAGTGGTAGTAAGCTGATCGTGGAAGGGGCTAACATGGCTAAAAAGCATGTCAAACCTAATCCACAGCTGCAGCAAAAGGGCGGGATAGTTGAAAAAGAATTGCCTATCGATTCTTCAAATGTAGCTATGTATAATCCCCAAACTAAAAAAGCAGATAAAGTCGGTTTTAAGTTCATCAATAAAGACGGAAAAGAGCAGAAAGTAAGATATTTTAAGTCTAATGATGAATTAGTTGACCTCGATTAATTTGGGTGATGAAATGGCTAGATTAAAAGATTTTTATAAAAACGAAGTTGTGCCGAAGCTTCTTAAAGAATTCGGATATGAAAACGTAATGCAAGTTCCCAAGATCACGAAAGTGACCATAAATATGGGTGTAGGTGAAGCTGTTGGTGACAAAAAAGTCATGAACTTCGCCTTGGATGACATGACGCGCATCTCTGGTCAAAAGCCGGTTACTACTTTGGCGCGCAAGTCTATCGCAGGCTTCAAAATCAGAGAAGGCTGGCCTATTGGTTGCAAGGTTACACTAAGAAAAAACAAAATGTACGAGTTTATTGATAGACTTATTTCTATTACCTTGCCTCGCGTTAGAGATTTTCGTGGTTTAAACCCAAAATCTTTCGATGGCACAGGAAACTACAGCATGGGTATACAAGAGCAAATCGTATTTCCTGAAATTGATTTTGATAAAATAGACTCAATTCGCGGTTTGGATATTACGATTACGACAACGGCAAAAACAGATAAAGAGGCGAAGGCGTTGCTTGAAGCTTTTAATTTTCCTCTTAAAGACAAAGAACGTAAATAAGGGTGTTATTGTGGCTAAAAAATCAATGCTGGAACGTGAATTAAAAAAGTTAAAGCTTGTTGAGAAGCACAGAGCTAAAAGGCTCGATCTAAAAGCGATCATCAAGTCGTCAACCGATTTTAGTCAGGTAAAAGAAGCGCAAGAAGCATTAGCAAAATTGCCTATCAATTCAAGCCCTGTCCGACATACAACGCGTTGTCAACAGTGCGGCAGAGCCCATGCTGTTTATAGAAAGTTTGGTCTGTGTCGGATTTGTTTGCGTAAACAGCTGATGACGGGTAACGTCGCTGGTGGACGAAAGTCAAGCTGGTAATCATTTAAATGGTGGAGAAAAATCGTGAGTATGCATGATCCTGTGGCGGATATGTTAACGAGAATACGAAATGCTCAGCGTGCTAAGCACCAAGAGTTAACATTCATGGCCTCAAATCTCAAGAGAGAGATTGCAAGAGTATTGAAAGAAGAAGGCTACATTGCCGATTATAAAATTGAAGAGCTAGATAATCACATGAAGTCTATGACTGTGAAGCTGAAGTATTATAAAGGCAAACCAGTTATTGAGCGTATTAAGCGGATTAGTCGTCCTGGGTTAAGAATTTACAAGTCTGCTAATGAACTGGGTTCGGTTGCAGGTTTCGGTGTGAAAATTTTGTCTACATCTCACGGCGTGATGACGCATGTTGCTGCACGTAAAAGTGGAATCGGCGGCGAAATTATTTGTGAAGTGGCTTAAGAAAGTTCGGGGAATAATATGTCAAGAGTAGCAAAAGCACCAGTGACGATACCTTCTGGCGTGACATTAAGCTTGAGTGATGGGCATTTGTCAGTTAAGGGGCCCAAAGGAGTTATCAATCATCACTGCAATCATTTGGTGAAAATAGATACAACAGAAGCGAACGTTGTTACTTTTCGTCCAGCATCTGAAGCTGCAACAGCTTGGGCACAGGCCGGTACGACAAGAGCAATTGTTAATAACATGGTAAAGGGTGTTACAGAAGGCTTTACCGTGACCTTAGAGCTAGTGGGTGTGGGTTACAGAGCTCAATCCAAAGGGACTTCTATTGCATTGTCCTTAGGATTTTCACATCCGGTGGAGTATCAGTTAGCTGAAGGCATTAAGGCTGAAACGCCTAACGTTACTACGATTGTTTTAACGGGCATTGATAAGCAGTTGATTGGCCAGGTCGCATCAGAGATACGTGCCTTGAGACCACCAGAGCCATATAAGGGTAAAGGTATTAAGTACCTTGGTGAGATCATTATTCGCAAAGAAGCGAAAAAGAAATAAGGTGTAAGCAATGAAAAAAGCACAAGCTAGAGCACGACGTGGATTAAAAACAAAGGCCGTGATCGCGCAGTCAACTAGACCACGACTCGTTGTTTTCAGAAGTGGGTCTCATATTTATTCACAAATCACTGTCCGCGAGGCGCAAGGCGATCGAGTGCTTGTTGCTTGCTCTACGATGGACAAAGCGGTTCGACAAAATCTGAAAGGCACTAAAACCGAGCAAGCATATGAAGTCGGAAAGGTGCTGGCAGAGCGTGCAAAAGCGTTAGACCTCGCTTCTGTGGCGTTTGACCGGTCTGGTTATAAGTATCATGGTCGCGTAAAAGCATTGGCAACAGGTGCTCGCGATGGTGGATTAGATTTTTAAGGAACTGTTATGGCTGCAGCAATAGAAGAAAGTGTAAAAACTGACGGCTACCAAGAAAAGTTGGTGTCAGTTACGCGTACGGCAAAAGTTGTAAAAGGTGGTCGTGTTTTTGGCTTCGCTGTTTTGGTCGTTGTCGGCGATGGCAAGGGCAAAGTAGGCTTTGGTCGCGGTAAAGCACGCGAAGTGCCAATTGCGATTCAAAAGGCGATGGATCAGGCACGTAAAAATATGGTCTACATTCCGCTTGCAGGAAAGACAATTCATCATCAAATTACTTGGAACTATGGCGCGTCTAAAATTTTCATGAAGCCTGCTCGAGAGGGTACAGGAATCATCGCCGGTGGTGCGATGCGCGCAGTACTTGAGGTTTTGGGTGTTGAAAATATCTTAGCAAAAAGTATCGGCTCTACAAATCCAAGCAACGTTGTAAGAGCAACAGTAGACGCATTGATAAATATGTCAACGCCTGACCTCGTTGCAGCAAAACGTGGTAAGACTGTTGAAGAAGTGATGGCAGGGTAAAAATGGATAAGACGATTAAGATAACACTCGTAAAAAGTTTGATTGGACGTTTGCCCAAGCATATTTTGATTGCGCATCAGTTGGGGTTAAAAAAGTTAAATAGAACTGTACAGCACCAAGATAACCCATCAATTCGTGGGATGGTCAATGCTATCAGTTACTTATTGAAAGTCGAGGAGTGTGGTTAATGAGACTAAATACATTATCTCCAGCACCTGGTTCAAAAATAGCGCCTAAGCGACTTGGTCGCGGCATTGGATCTGGATTAGGGAAAACCTCTGGTAAAGGGCATAAAGGTCAAAAAGCACGTGCGGGTGGTTTCCATAAAATTAACTTTGAAGGCGGTCAAATGCCAATTCAAAGAAGACTACCTAAAATGGGCTTCAAATCTCGCCTTGCACGTATAACTGACGAAATTACTTTGTCTGAGTTGGCTCTTATAGAAGATGTTCAAGTGATTGATTTAGAAGTACTAAAAGCTTACGGCTTTATTCCTAAAACAACTCAGTTCATAAAAGTCATCCAGGCGGGCACGTTGGAAAAAGCAGTAAAGCTCAAGGGGTTACGTGTGACAAAAGGTGCACGTAAAATCATCGAGGATCTTGGTGGAAGTTGTGAAGCGTAATGGCTACTAGTACTAAGAAAAATATTAAGCAAACTACAGGAGGCTATGCTGAGTTGAAAGCTCGCCTCTGGTTTGTGTTGCTCGGAATTTTAGTGTACCGACTAGGTGCACATATTCCAGTGCCAGGACTTGATCCTCAACGGTTGGCGAGCTTTTTCTCAAGCCAACAAAATACCATATTTGGTTTGTTTAACATGTTTTCTGGCGGTGCACTTTCACGAGTTACTGTGTTTGCTATAGGTATCATGCCTTATATTACTGCCTCGATTATGACTCAGCTTTTTTCAATGGTGCTTCCATCGCTAGAGCAATTGAAAAAAGAAGGGGAGGCTGGTCGTCGTAAAATTAATCAGTATACCCGATATTTAACTTTAGCCCTTTCTATATTTCAATCATTAGGTATGGCAAGGTGGTTGGCTAGTCAACATATTGCTTTATCATCGGATTTCTCATTTTATTCACTGGCTGTCATAACCTTAGTTACCGGAACCATGTTTTTAATGTGGCTCGGTGAACAGATGACAGAGAAAGGCGTTGGTAATGGTATTTCCTTACTGATCTTCTCTGGTATCGTTTCTAGTATGCCGAATGCGATAGCCTCTGTCCTGCAACATGTAAAAGAAGGACAGATGCAGGCTTTAACTCTCATTGTTGTTGTCGCTATCGTTATTTCTGTGACAGCATTTGTTGTGTTTGTTGAGCGAGGTCAAAGACGTATTCGTGTGAATTACGCTCAAAGAACACAAGGTAGCCGAGTTTATTCTGCACAATCGAGCCATCTGCCATTGAAGATAAATATGTCAGGTGTGATCCCTCCAATTTTTGCCTCTAGTATTATTTTACTTCCAGCTACAGTGGCACAATTTTTTGGTCGTGGCAAAGGAATGGATTGGCTTGCTGATATCGGTATGGCCTTATCACCAGGTCAACCTTTATATTTGATTGTTTACGCTGTTGCGATCCTGTTTTTTGCGTTCTTTTATACAGCGTTGGTATTTAACCCGAAAGAAACTGCTGAAAATTTGAAGAAGTCCTCTGCCTATATACCAGGTATTCGGCCCGGAGAGCAAACTGCAAAATTTATTGATGGTGTAATGACACGATTAACTCTAACTGGTGCATTATACTTGGTTCTTGTGTGTTTGTTGCCTCAACTTTTGATGTACGCCTGGCATGTGCCATTTTATTTTGGTGGAACCTCGTTATTGATTATTGTTGTTGTAATTATGGATTTTGTTGCACAAGTACAGGCCCATCTCATGGCGCAGCAATATGAGTCTTTAATGAAAAAAGCAAATTTTAAAAGCAATAAGCTGCCCAGTTTACTATGATTATTTTGGAGTTTAACGATGAAAGTAAGAGCATCAGTGAAGCGTATTTGCAGGAACTGTAAAGTAGTAAAAAGAAGTCGAACTATTCGAGTGATATGCAAAGATGGTCGGCATAAGCAAAAACAAGGCTAATCTGGCTTGATTTTAAGATGTGAACCTTGTATCCTTTTGACCCTCCTCAGGTGATAAAAGTGATATGAGGACAAAATAACGTACGGAGAAACGAATGGCTCGTATAGCAGGTGTAAACATTGCAGATCATAAACACATTGTGATCGCACTAACCTCAATTTACGGTATAGGTAAAACAACTTCATTGAAACTTTGCGAACAAGTGGGAATCGATCCCTCTACAAAAGTTTCTCAGTTGTCTGA
This sequence comes from uncultured Legionella sp., assembly GCA_964471225.1. GTDB lineage: Bacteria > Pseudomonadota > Gammaproteobacteria > Legionellales > Legionellaceae > JAGVJT01. Next base: position 10,665 of record CAYYEZ010000067.1, read on the forward strand.
ACAAGAGCTTGAATCATTGCGAACTGAAATCGCTAAGATTACCGTTGAGGGTGATTTGCGTCGTGCTGTTTCGATGAATATTAAGCGACTCATGGATTTAGGGTGTTATCGTGGTCAGCGTCACCGCCGGGGTCTGCCTGTTCGTGGTCAGCGCACAAAGACTAATGCAAGAACACGTAAGGGTCGACGAAAAGCTACTGTATAATTGAATTTTCATGTAGGAAAGAAATAAGATGGCAAATAGTAAGGCAAAACAGCAAAAAACACGAAAAAAAGTTAAGCGCGTTGTGAATGATGGTATTGTTCATGTTCACGCATCTTTTAACAATACTATTGTAACTTTTACAGACAGACAAGGTAATGCGCTTTGCTGGGCAACTTCAGGTGGTTCAGGTTTTCGTGGTTCTCGTAAAAGTACGCCTTACGCAGCACAAATTGCGACGGAGCGGGCTGCAGTTGTTGCCAAAGAGTATGGGATGAAGTCGGTTGCGGTGTTTGTTTATGGACCTGGCCCTGGACGTGAGTCAACTATTCGCGAATTAATTTCGCAAGATTTTAAAATTGTTGAAATTACTGATGTTACAGGTATACCGCACAATGGTTGCAAAGCGCCTAAAAAACGTCGCGTCTAAGAAAGGGGAGTATTATTAATGGCTAGATATTTAGGTCCAAAATGTAAGCTTTCACGACGTGAAGGTACAGATTTATTATTAAAAAGTGGTGTAAGAGATTACAAGTCAAAGTGTAAGTCTGAAAAACAGCCAGGTCAGCACGGTGACAAACGTCCACGATTAGGCGACTACGGCTTACAGTTGCGTGAAAAGCAAAAAATCAGACGTATTTATGGTGTGCTTGAGCGACAATTTCGTAACTATTACAAAAAAGCGGCTCGAGGAAAAGGAGCGACAGGTGAGAACCTAGCCGTTCTGCTTGAAAGTCGATTAGATAACGTAGTTTATCGTATGGGTTTTGCAAGCACTCGATCTGAAGCAAGACAATTAGTTACCCATAAAGGCATTTTAGTCAATGGCGAATTAGTTAACATTCCTTCTTATATCGTTTCTGCGGGTGATAAGATTTCTGTGCGCGAAAAAGCACGTACGCAAGCTCGTGTGGTCGCGGCTTTAGCGCTATCTGAGCAAAGAAGTGCTTGTGATTGGATTACGGTTGATGCAACGACGTTTACAGGGACTTATACAACTGTACCTACGTTGGCAGATTTGTCAGGTGTATTTAACGTGAATTTGGTCGTTGAACTTTATTCTAAGTAAGATCTGGAGCATAACCAAATGTATACTGATATTAATGAAATGCTAACGCCGAGCGTGCTTAAGGTACAGTTTGATGCCCCTAATCATAGCCGTGTTGTGCTTGAGCCGCTTGAGCGAGGTTTTGGCCATACACTGGGGAACGCACTTAGACGAATTTTGATTTCCTCAATGCCTGGCGCGGCTATTACTGAAGTCATGATCGATGGTGTTTTGCATGAGTACAGCACGATTGAGGGTGTTGAAGAGGATGTTGTCAATATTCTCTTGAATCTTAAAGATGTTGCTATTCGAATGACTGCTGCTGAAACAGCGACGTTAACACTGTCGAAAGAAGGTCCCTGCCAAGTTACAGCAGGTGATATTCATTTGACTCATGGCGTTGAGATTGTGAATCCTGAACTCGTGATTGCTCATTTGAACGAGCGCGGTAAATTGACAATGACTTTGACTGTTGAAAGAGGAATTGGTTTTCATTCTACAGACACATTTGTTCGTAAATATGAAGAAGAGAGTGTTGGTAAGTCAATTGGCAAGCTAAAAATTGATAATACTTTTTCTCCTGTTAAACAGGTTTCTTACACGGTTGAAAACACGCGTGTTGAGAACAGAACAGATTTGGATAAGTTGACAATCGACCTTCAAACAAATGGTACTTTGGACCCTGAAGAAGCGATTCGTATGTCTGCCAGCATATTGCAGCGTCAATTGCATGCTTTTGTAGATATGCGTTTTGAAGAATCACAATCAGTGAAAAAAGAAACAAATTCTTTTGATCCAGCACTACTCAAGTCAGTCGATGATCTTGAGTTAACAGTCCGTTCTGCGAACTGTTTGAAAGCTGAAAATATTCTCTATATTGGCGATTTGGTTCAAAAAACAGAAAGTGAATTATTAAAAACACCTAATCTTGGTAAAAAGTCTTTAACTGAAATCAAAGACGTTTTGGCTGCTCGTTCCTTATCATTAGGCATGAAGCTTGAAAATTGGCCGCCCGAGAATTTAGGCGAGTAATCATTAGGAGTATTTGTTATGCGACACCGTAATGTAGGACGCCATTTTGGCAGAACAAGCAGCCATCGAAAAGCGATGTTCACAAACTTGTCTTGTGCTTTAATTGAGCACGAGCTTATTAAGACAACACTGCCGAAAGCAAAAGAGTTGCGTCGTTATGTTGAGCCTTTGATTACCGCGAGCAAAGCAGACTCTGTGGCTTCACGCCGTTATGTGTTTGATAAGCTCCGTTCTAAGGGTGCAGTTGGAAAATTGTTCTCAACGTTAGGGCCACGATATACAGAGCGCCCAGGTGGTTACCTTCGTATTTTGAAGTGCGGCTTTAGACCAGGCGACAATGCTCCTATGGCAATTGTTGAGTTAGTCGACCGTCCAGTTGATGGTGTTGTAGAAGATACCTCTGCTGAAGCGTAATATCGAGCCAAACTCAGAAATAAAAAAGACCGATATCGGTCTTTTTTATTTCTGAGTTTTTTTGTCAAATAGGATATTTGAGACTAGCAAAAACTTCTTCGGCATTTTTTCTTCTTTGTCAAATACTCAAAAGAAGTGGCAAATATAATCCTTGGCATTTTTACCTAAACAACCTGTTCTGGCACATCCAGTAAGGCTCGGTTGTGACAAAAGGTTTGCTCGTTGAGTTTACCCCGAATTTGCTTTAAAAATAATTTTTCCATTGCGCTAATATTTTTTCATCGAACCCGGCCCAAAATTTTTCAACACCTACTGCAAGTTCAGTCTCTCCTGATGCGCTCTTAACTTCGAGAGGGAATGCGATTCCGATACCAAATATGCCTGGAATAATTTTTTCATCAGTTGAGATAATTTGTGTTGTTTGCTTATTGTGCTTAAAGTGAGATAGAGGGATATGATTAATTGTGAGTGTGGAGGCGGGTGTATAACCGATTGTGACAACAGCATGACTGCACTGTTGTAAAAATTGTTCTGGTTGAGTTTCAATTTTATGATCGTGCATATAACATTCCCATTGATATGGGTGAACTTGGTTGAGGAGCTCTTTTGTAAATAACGCGACCTTACCTTTTAAGCCTGTGTTATCGAATTTTGTATAGCGCAGCCCGTCTTCTGTAACTATGGGTGTCGCAAATTGATATGCTTTATTCATAAATTGCTTTACCGCTAATCCTGCTTTGAGTAAATGCATGGTCGCAAGTGCTGCAGAATGGGAGGAGCCAATCACCGCGACATTTTTGATGGGTGAGTTTTTGTCGATATACTTCTGTAACTCTGACTCAATAAAAACAGTATTCGGTTCTATCACTTTAATTGATTTTGGTAGCGTTAAAGTTTTAGCTTTGCCTCCAGTGGCGAGTATAACTCGTTTTGTAAATATCTCAGTTTTTTTTCCATTCGTAGCCTGAATACTTAATCGAAGGGCATGATCTACTTGTTCAATCGCTAAAATAACCCCTTCAGTGTTGGGTACAAGTTTACGTAATTGATTGGTAATAGCTTGTAGAGGTGCTGCTGCGACATTTAGTGGGCAAGTTTCGTGTGGGAGAAACGCATGAATTTTAAATGCTTTTTCTGCTTGCTTCTCTGGAGCGCATTGAGGAATTAAGCTATAAATGGCTTGATTAACTCTTTGATAACTTTCGACGGTTGTATTTCCGGGGATACTGCTTCCTATACTGAAATTTGTGCCAAAATCTCCTACGTTAAATTGGGGATCAATCCACAGAATGCTGTTTAGGTCGACACCGCTACTATAAATTTTTACTAATGCACATATTCCTGCGGGGCCAGCACCAATAATTGTATATTCTTTCAATTTTTAAAAGTCTCATTGATTGCCGCTGGGCCCGAAGTTTTTCCGCAGCTAAATTAACGTTAGCACTATTTTATAATAGTGCTAATTCTTTTTTCAACTCATCTTTCCATACACCACATTGAACTTTGCCAATGTGTTTTTGCTGTAGTAATAACATAGCCAGACGTGATTGGCCGATGCCTCCTCCTATTGTTTGAGGGAAGTCTCCGGAAATTAACGATTGATGCCAGTCTTGCTTAAGTCTGTGCTCGTCTGCTGTTAATGTAAGCTGCTTTTTTAAAGCCTCTGTACTCACACGAATACCCATCGACGATAATTCAAAACTATCCTCAAGTATCGGGTTCCATACGAGGATATCTCCGTTTAACCCAATAAATCCATCATCATTTAAAGTTGACCAATCATCGTAGTCTGGAGCACGCGCATCATGTGGCTCACCGTGTGACAATGAATGTCCGATGCCAATTAAAAAGACTGCTCCCAGCTCTTTCGTAATTTCTCGTTCACGCTCTTTGGCGGACAAATCAGGAAAGCGTCGTAATAGTTCCTCGCTATGGATAAATTGAATTGTATTAGGTAAAAAGGGATCTAGTTCAAATTTTTCTGTTGTGGCGAGCTCTGTTGCTTTGATGGCTGCGTAAATGCATTTAACTATTTTTTTCAAAAATGTTAGATCTCTGTCATATTCATGCATCACCATTTCCCAGTCCCATTGATCTACGTAAACAGAATGGATAGGACTGAGATATGCTTCATCTGGACGCAAGGCCTTCATATGGGTGTAAATTCCCTCGTCAGGCTGAAAGTTAAAGTCGGCTAATAATTTTCGTTTCCATTTTGCAAGTGAGTGTACAACCTCATACTCATCTTCGGGAAGAGACTTTACTTTGACAGAGACGGCTTTTTCAATGCCGCTTAAGTTATCCTGAACGCCGTCACCTATACGACTAAGTATCGGAGCCTGGACCTCTATTAGCCCTAACTTTTGCTCTAATTGTTTTGAAAAATACGTTTTTACGAAGCTAATTTTCTTTTGCTTCTCAATGAATTCTTTTTTCATTTTTTCTTTCCTAGTCTATTATTGAAATAAAATTATCTAATTAATTAGATCTTTTTTTCAATAATATTTAAAAATATTGAATTTAAGGTTTTGTTTAAATAAAATATTTGTACTTTTATTGTTTTTTGATTAATTATGAGAGATTTATCCCATGGAAAAATATCAGATCGATAATTTAGACCGCGAAATTCTGAGTGCATTAACTGAAAATTCACGCATAGCCTATGCTGAGCTTGCCAAAAAATTTGAAGTGAGTCCTGGTACAATTCATGTACGTGTCGAAAAAATGCGCCAGGCTGGGATTATTATGGGAACAAGCATTACAATCAATCCGAAGCAATTAGGATACGATGTGTGTTGTTTTATTGGCATTATTTTAAAATCAGCGCGAGACTATCCTGTTGTACTAGAAAAGCTCAAAGTTTTGAATGAAATTGTAGAGGTATATTATACAACCGGGCATTACAGTATTTTTACCAAAGTGATGTGCCGCTCAATAGATGCTTTACAACATGTCCTCATTAATAAAATTCAAACAATAGATGAGATTCAATCAACTGAGACGTTAATTTCCTTGGAAAACCCTGTGCTTCGCTCAATTACTCCATAATTTATCGATCTTGTTTTTCGATGTTAGAGAGGGTGCTGAAATCTGTCTTCGACTACATAATTGATTGACTTCAATTTTCTAAAATATTAACCTTAATTGGTTATTTTAGAGCTCATAAATGTCAACAGATCCTCATTTAAAGATAGATTTTTTTAAATAGAGTTTGAACTTACCGGAGAAACGTGTGTTGATTAATTTAAAAAAAACAATATTACCCATATTATTATTGTTATTGAATCCACCATCAATATTAGCAAAGACAAATAATCCATTAGATTCTACTTATGTTTCTGTTGGCGGTGGGTATTATAGAAGCAATTATCAATCCGATTTTACAAACTACTATCTCAATACTTTAGTAGAAAAGCAAAGCTTCAATAGTATTAATAATAATGGTTATGGACAAATAGGGATAGGAACAAGTGCCAATATAGGAACATTAAAATTCAATCATCAACTTATTTTGTCAAAATTGTTTAATGCTGTAAAATTTAACACTGCAAATAGCAACTGGGAATTCAATCAAAATTTTGATTTTGGATATGACTGGATGCCTAAATTTAAGTTACTTCATGACTTAACTGCTTATGGTCTATTAGGGGTTCATTACGCCAATTTTATTTATATAAAAAATAGTTCACTGCCTAGTTCAACCACTTTTAACTCTAATGAGTATCAAGTTGGTTTTGATTTAGGAGCTGGATTATATTATAAGGTCACATCTTACCTAGAGATTGGCTTAAAGTACCAACATATTTCATATTCTGCGGCAAATACAAGTGGACAAAGCATTTCTACGGGTAGTATTAATAATGTTTATCTTCCAACAACAATACACACTCAGAATGTAACCCCATCATTTAATTTAATAGGCGCTGAATTACGATATTATATATTTTAAAGTCTACTAAAAATTTATCAGGATCAGCGAGGAAGCAACGATTTGATTAGAAAACCCCGAGACTACAGTTGATGGGGCTTGATCTCAAATCGAGCTTGTGTTTGTCAGATAGATAATCAGGGGACATATACGGCATGTTGATGATGAGTCATCTATGCCTAATAACGATTGCTATAGGGCCAGAGCTAATATTCAGTGGGTTAATCTATAAATCCTGTGGTGAGTAATACGGTACTCGTAATCCGCTTTAACCCCAAATTGATTGATTAATGATTTACTCGAGTATATAATTATCTCATAGTATTTTTTGAGATCATTATGCCTATCATTGAAATTGTGGAACCCTTAAAGAGAGATTTTAGTCCTATTGTTTTTGCAAGTAGGGAAGAGGCTTTGGAGTATTCTAAAGAAAGTGGCTGCCCGTATGTCATTTATTTTGATGAGAGTGAAAAAGGTTACCCATTTATTAAATTTGTTTGTTGCAGCAACCAGGAGGGCAAGTATCTAGCGCTAGATGAAATGTTCGACCAATTACAGCTAGAGTTTAAGCAGTGCATTGCCATACACGATACTTATTCTGCTTATCCAACAAATAATTATCAGACCTACGCTTTACCTCTTACGCACGGTAATATGGAAATATTAAGAGTTTTACTGCCAGACAGTGCATTTCCAAGAATCGACGATTTTTTCAATGAGTTCTCTCGTAATATGCTAACTACGCTAACGGAAGAGGTAGTGCACTTAAGGGGTATGCATTTACAGTCCAGAGCCTTACTAAAACAAAGAGTGCAAGCTAGAAAAAATAATGATGATGATCGTGTTGCACAGATTATTACGGAGATGGACGAGATTGTAACTCAGCTAAATAATCGTTTAATGCGGCATCATACCCTGATGCAGTTTTGGGATCCAAGGCGGAGTGCGAGTATCAAATCAATGGCAAATTACGCCAATGTTGATTCTAAGGATACCGACGATCCGTATGAAAAATTGGACAAAACGACTCTAGAGTCTGAGCAGAAGGAAATTGCATGTGACAAGATGGCTTTGTTCTTTATTAGGGATGATTGTCAATTTGTTTTCAATGATATACTTATTCAGAGCCAACCATCACCTCTCGATGCAGTGCTTCCGGAGGGTTCCACTTTTGTGCAAATAGCCGATTCATACAACCAGAGACGTAGCGATGCCCCTGAGAGACGCCAAAAAGAACGTCAGATATTGGAAAAAAAGATAGCTGCTGCTGAGAGGATTGTGGACGAGAAGACTATTCGGTTGTTTGCCGTTCTTTGTTCTGACGAATTGAAGACAATATTTTCTCCGTTTTCTGTCAAATATGCTCAATGTAAGAATGAAGCATACAATGGACTTCTGAATACTCAGGTCTTACAGTCAAAGCTTAAAAGCGATGCAGATTTTCCCTTCCGCGAAAATTGTTCGATCCCACGGCAAGACCAAATGATGCAAATGATGGATTGTGGTCATGCTTGGATGCCTCACCCTCCAGGGAGTGATTTTAATAGTTATCAACGCACAACATTTTCACCTCACCACAGAGGATGGCAATGCGGATTAGCCTACATTCCTTTTGATGAGCAGGAACAACAACTCATGCATGATCTTGGATATCAGTTTGACTTGAGTCATGTTAACCGGTTACTGTCCATTCCTTATGATTACTACAAACTTTTTGTATTATTGCATAGCATCAATGAGACGAAAGTTCATGATGTTAAACTTCAGATGCTTAGAGATGCCACGGCTTATGTTGACAGAAAACTTGAGACAGGTGCTATTGAGACTATTCCAGTTCAATTGATTTTAGCGATTGAAGAAGTACATCCAGACACAGCTCAAAGATATCGGGAAACGAATCAAGCCTATTATGATAGAGTCGTCTTGCCTGCTTTGCGGCAAGAGTCTCTCAGCATCGTAAAAAATGTTTTTTTCAGTTCTCGTTTTTCCTTCATGACAGCGGTTATTTTTAACTCAGAACATGGCTCTTTTGAGGAAGTGCATATTCCAGGGAATGATGAAGTGCTTCGCGAAGCTATTTTAACGCTAGAAGATGGAAGAGATTTTGATATGGAATGGATTAAAGAGCATACGGAGCAATCGTCGCATAATTTCAATTTTAGGCGATAACTCTGTATCGCATACATACACGAGTTTTGCATTCTGTAATAAATGCACTAGGGTTGAGCGGGTCGGCGCGCGAAACCCTCGAGAAAATTCAAGGCAACAATTCTGAATATGTTGCTCCGATCTGCTCAATTTATCATGACTTAATAAACCCGCCTTGATCTCGATTTTTTTCCTCAGTCACGAACAATATAATCAAATCACAACCCGCTTTGGGGCGGGTTATATAGACAACAAAATATAAATAGGAATTAAAACGGATCTTGCCACCGATTATTGTTAATCAAAAGCGTATCTCATTGATTTAATTAATCTTTATATAATTCAAGTTAACAAATATGGTTTATTTTGTTAACTTATGCGTTTATTTATCAACAAATCTTTCAGTAGTTGTTCATCAATTTCAAAGTATCCCTCGTATTCAGCAAGATTGCGAGAGTCATGGCATTTAGCTAATACTCGCCAAACTTCTGGGCCGATTCCAAGAGTATGAGGTAATACTTGAAACACTAAATAACGGTTATTACATCGATATCCATGCCAACGTAACGCGGCGAGAGATAGTGAGTGGGCCGCATTATAAGCCAGATCAAATTGGCTTTCTTCAGCAAGTGATGGATTGGTTGCGTCGTGCAGCCGTGCTTTGCCTGAGCGTAGCAAACCAGAAAACTCTAATTCATTCATGGGTTCTACTTTTAACTGGCCAGTTTTTACCAAGTTATCCAAGTTTGGCAAGCTCATCCTCACATCCTATTAGAAAAATTTTGGGTTGCTTTACTATTTGTGCTAAAAAATGATTATTTGCTTGATATTTTCGCGTCCATTCCGTTGGCGAGTAAAAAGTTGGGCTTATGAGGCGACCCAATTTTTCTTGCGCTTCTTCAAGCAATTTAAATACATCGGCGTATGTTAAGTTATCACCCACCAACATCAAATCAATATCACTGGTCGCTGTATCTTCTTGTTTAGCAATAGAACCGTAAATGAAAGCGATATGTACCTGTGAGGCAATGGGTGCAAGTGCTTGTCGCAAAACATCGGCTAATCCAAATGTTTTTAAAATAATACTGCGTAATTCCGAAAACAACGGTGATGTACAATTAGCTGCATAATGTTTTTGGTTACCAACGGATTGCACTGTTATTAATCCCACAGCGGCTAATTTCTCAAGCTCTCGCTGAACGGCTCCTGTCCCTGAGTGAGTTAATCGGATAATTTCATTAGTATGAAAACTACGATCGGGTTGACCATAGAGCAAGGCTAGTACGCACTGGCGTACTTTAGAA
>CAYYEZ010000068.1:0-40253 GCA_964471225.1 uncultured Legionella sp.
TTTCTCCGGGGACTAAGTATTTTCAGCTATATGACTTCCTTCCTTTAGTTACAAAGTCAGAGGGTGACATGCATGTCTTCGCTGAGCAATTGTTTAGTGAGGTGCATCCGATGTGGTTACTACGTATTTTGCCAAACAATGTTTTGGCTTATACGAGCATGTTGTATGGGTTTAAAGGTGAAAATCATAATATCGTGAATCATGTTTGTAGTGGGATGCAAGCGATTCTAGAGGCTTATTATGCAATTCAGCGAGGCTTGGCCTCGCGTGTGGTTGTGGTGGGGTACGATATTGGAATCGAGCCGCAAGCGCTTTTTTATTACAGTCGCTTGGGTGTTTTGAGCGATGAGGCTATAAGACCTTTTGATGTCGCGCATCAAGGGACCATCATGGCAGAAGGAGCTGGTGCGATTGTCTTGGAAAGTGAGGCAAGTATGCGTGCTCGCGAAAAAACACCTTATGCCGAGATTACGGGTGGTCTTGCCGCGACAGAAGGTGGTCATCTGTTTACATTAGATCCTAGCGGTCGGCCTTTAGAGAGTCTCCTGGCACGTACAGTGAGTGAGATTTCTCCTGCCGAAATAGGTATGGTCGTGGCGCATGGTAATGCAAACCCAATTTCAGATGCAAGCGAAGCGCATGCAATAAATGCGATACTTCCTAATGTTCCAGTCACGGCTTTTAAGTGGTCTATGGGGCATACATTGTGTACCTCGGCGTTAATTGATACTGTGTTAGCTTTGGATTGTTTCAAACATCGACAAATCCCTGGTGTGGCCACTTTGCGCGAAAAAGCATTTTCGTGCGAAGCATTGAATGTCACCGCAGAAACACGCGCCATGTCTCAACATAATCATGCACTTCTGATTAACCGTGGCTTTGCTGGGATGAATGCTGCTTTGTTACTTTCGGCTTGTGATTGACGCATGATGTCCAACATACTAGCATTGCCCGTGACGCTTATGGGCAAATTGATGTTTCATTGGCTTCCGTATCGCAAATCCGTGATTTTGAAAAACATTGACCAGGTTTATGGTGATACACTTACGCCTGATGAGAAAAAGCATTTGGCGATGGCATTTTACTCCCACTTAATACTCTGTATTAAAGAAACTCTGTTGCTTCGTTTTATGAGCGAAGCGCGTTTGAAATCTTCAGTAGAAGTCAAGGGGCATGAATACCTTTTAGAAATTGCAGCGCAAGGGAAAGGGGTGTTAATTTTGACTGGGCACTTCGGTAGCTGGGAGGTCGCACCCATAGGCGGCATTTTAAACTTTGAACAGTTTAAAGGACGATTTCATTTTATTCGACGCACGCTTGGAAGTAAAAAAATAGAGCGATTCTTATTTAAACGTTACTATCAAGCAGGGTTAAATGTGATTCAAAAACAAAATGCATTACAGCATGTCACAGAGGCTCTAGCTAAAAATGATGCTGTTGTTTTTGTACTAGACCAACATGCTTCAGTGGTCAACCGAGACGGCATCTCTGCAGAGTTTTTTGGTAAAAAAGCGGGGACCTACCGTAGCTTAGCGACGTGCGCGCGTTATACCGGTGTGCCGGTTGTGCCAGCTGCTGCTTATCGATTACCTGATGGTAAGCATGTCTTAGAGTTTAAAGCGCCATTGGTTTGGGAGGAGCACGAGACCACACAGGCTTCTCTTTACCATAATACTTGTGCTTACAATCGCGCGTTAGAAGCTATTATTTTAGCGCATCCCGAGCAATGGATGTGGCTACATCGTCGTTGGAAATTGCGCCCATAGTGTCGAAAACAATTCCCTCATAACTGAAGGTAGCAGGACCGGTTAAAAAAACAGGTCCGGTTGGTTCAGGCCTCTCCACAATCAATGTTCCACCGGGTAAATCCACTTGAACAGTACTTTGAAGCTGATGAAAGCATTGACCTGCCACGGCTGCTGCCACGGCGGCACTACCACAGGCTTGTGTTTCACCACAGCCTCGCTCAAAAACTCGTAGTGCGATATGTCCTGGCGTGATGATCTTTAAGAAGCTGACGTTCACTTGTTGAGGAAAGAGCGGGTGCTCACAAATTGCTTTGCCAAGTTCGTTCACGGGTGCCTTTTCTAGATGATCTGTCAAAAGAATTGCGTGCGGATTTCCGACACTGAGCGCGTGTATCGAAATAGATTGTCCTAGTGCTTTAATTTCATAAGTTTCGGCAAGATGGTTTGCGTCGAAAGGGATGCCTTCTGGCTCAAATATGGGTTTACCCATGTTTACGGTGACGGTTTCATCTGTATTGAGTTTAAGTGTCAGTTGTGTCGATGTTGTTGCGACCTTGAGTTGTTGTTTGTTGGATAATTTATAATATTGGATAAAGCGCGCAATACAGCGTGCACCATTACCACACTGACCGACGCTTTCGCCGTTGGCATTGTAAATTCGATAAAAAAAATCAATGTCGGGTGAGGAGGACGGCTCAACAATGAGGCATTGATCAAAGCCGACACCAGTATGCCTTTGACTCAGTGCTTGAATGTCTTCTCGCGTCAGCTTCACAGGGTGATTGACACCGTCAATCACCATAAAATCATTTCCTAAACCGTGCATTTTCGTGAAGTGTAAGCTCATTGTGCCTCTTGTGTTGTTTGTGGGAGAGAGAGTGGGCCTTTTTGACCACAACTGGTCAACGACAAAAGGGTAAAAATGAGTAACACAACTGGCATAGGTAAAATCTTGATAGAGAAGTATAGATTTATTGTATGATGACTTGCTATTCACGGCAAGAAACTGAATAATATTGGGTTGTTATTTAAAAAATGATGGAGTTCGACGGTTGCTAAATCAATATGTACTGGATGCAGATGAAAAGCCTGAATTATGCTTTATTTGGATGCATGGATTGGGTGCGGATGCACAAAATATGTTAGCTCTTGCTAAAGAGCTTCCTTTACGTGTGCCAGCAAAACACATTGCGATTGAGGCACCTGTTCGTCCTGTGACTTGTAATCAATCGATGCCCATGCGTGCCTGGTATGATATTACTGAATTAAGTGAGCGTAACGAAGAAGATGAGGCGGGTATTCGAGCTTCGGCTGCGTTCATCCATGATGTCATTGATGAAGAGATGAAAAAAGGTTTTCGTTCAGATCAAATTATCTTGGCAGGGTTTTCGCAAGGTGGCGCCATGGCGTTAGTCGCGGGTTTGACTGCATCTTACCCACTGGCAGGAATTGTTTCTTTATCTGCTTATTTACCGATTGTGTCACAAATTAAAATTCATCAGGAGCGTCAAGTTCCTATTTTTATGGCGTTGGGTCTTCATGATGAAGTTGTGTTGCCTTCTTGGACGAAAAAGGCGGTGGATTGGTTAAAGATGCAAGGTTTTTTGCATGTGTCTGATTATCATTATCCAATGCAGCATACGGTCTGTTTTGAGGAAATTATGGCATTGTCTTATTGGGTTTCAACAAAAGTGCGTATTAAAGGTGACGAGAAGGAGCGTTCATGACTACGATAAAAAAATCACGCGAAGTTCCTTTTTCTTGTGAGCAAATGTATAATCTTGTGAACGATATTGAGCGATATGCGGAATTTTTGCCATATTTCTCAAACAGTATTGTTCATCATCGTGATGAAGATGAAGTACAGGCAACGTTAGTGATTACTGCCGCCGGTGTAAATAAATCATTTACGACACGAAATCGTCTTCAGCCTAATAAAATGATTGAAATTCGCTTGATTGATGGTCCATTTAATCATTTAGATGGATTTTGGCGTTTTGATCAAACGGAAGAGGGGTCAGTCATTTCATTTGATTTAGAGTTTGAGTTCGCCGGGCGAATGTTCTCGATGATATTAGGACCGGTTTTCGAACAAGTATCAAATAAAATGGTTGATGCTTTTTGTGAGCGAGCGAAAGTGTTGTATGACAAATCATGTTGAAATAATTTTTTCCCCAGGTCCACGAGCGTTATTGCTTCAAAAAACAGTATTGTTTCATCCAGGCATGACCGTTGAAGACGCGCTCAACCAGACAACATTGTTTAGTGATTTTCCTGAGGCGAAATGTTTTTCGGTAGGCATTTTTTCAAAAAAAGTTGAGTTAAATACAGTATTATCGAAAGGAGATCGTATTGAGATTTATCGACCACTTACATGTAATCCGAAAGAAAGACGTCGAAAAAAAGCACTTTTTGCAAATACTCATCGATAATTATGCATGATTGTGAAGATTTAATTCGTATTTTTAATGCTTGTTTTTATGAAAGTTATCAAACGCGATTGATTCGCGGTGAAGACGAACCTTTGTATTTACCGATGAGTCAACATACTCCATATCACTCGGTCATTTTTGCGCATGGTTTTTTCAGCAGTGCATTGCATGAATGTGCGCATTGGTTAATTGCTGGGCCTAGAAGACGAGAATATGTTGATTATGGTTATTGGTATATTCCTGATGGACGCACCCAGGCACAGCAAGCCGAGTTTGAATCAGTAGAGGTCAAGCCACAGGCTTTGGAGTGGATTTTGTCGGACGCAGCTGGATATCCTTTTCAATTTAGCATTGATAACTTGAATGGTCCTGAGATAGACGCCGAGGCTTTCAAAGCAAATGTTCGCGCACAAGTGATTCGTTATCGAGAGCAGGGGCTTTGGCCTCGAGCATTGCACTTTCGTCAAGCATTAGAGGCCTTTTATTCTTTCAAGTACGCTTAAGGTACGATTTCAAGTATGCCGTATATGACGTTTTTTGGGTCACGTACGGAGTTTCAAGTAATAAAAATATTTACAGTGCATTTAGCAAAGAGTAAAATTTCCGGTTTTTTGGGATTGAAAATAGAAATGCGTGCACCTATAGAAATATTTGAAGAGGGTAGAATACATCTTGAAACTCTTGAATTTAAAGATGATAGCCTTCAAGGGAAGACTCATTTTTATAGAGCAACTTTCTTATTTCGTGTCCGTGGTGGTGAAATAAATCGGCGCACTCTTGTCATTGATACAGATGATACTTTTACCTATATATTAAGATACTCATTGAATCGTGGGCCAATGAAATCGGGTGAGTCTTGCCCTGAATGGCTTCGTATGGCGATAATAACATTTAATAAAGGCGGACAATATGATGAATCTGTTGAAAGAGCGCTAAGATTAATACGTTTCCAATCAGGCGGCGATCAAGAATGTTATTATCAGCTCATTACACGAAGAGAAATGAACAGCCATCGTTTTTTAGCTAATCGACCGGTCAATGGTCCCTGTTTTAGAGATACAGCCGTAGAAGAAGAGGTGGAGCCTGAAAAAGCTAAATCACATTATGCGATAAATAAGCTTTTCAGGCCATAAGAGCTTGCATTAGTCAGTTCTCGAGAGGTTTTGTTCCTTCTTAATGATCTATTCCATTCGTTTTAGTCGATTATCCTCAAAATAAAGACTAATATGTCGAACGGTGTTAGATGTTGAACCTTTACGCTTGGTGTAAGCATAGTCCCATCGATTATTGTTAAACGTTGGGCTGATTAGGCTTGTTCCTAAGAGGATGGCCACATCCTCTTTAGTCATCCCTACATGTAGACGTTCGACAACGTTGGGAGATAGAATATTACCTTGCTGTACGGTTCGATTTGAAAAATCGTAGTTTGCGCAGTTTGCGAGTAAAAAGAAACAAAGTGTTGTTGGTAAAAAAAGTGCTTGACGCATGCTGTGACCTCGATTAAAAAATATCGACATACTACCATTCTCTATGCAAGGACTCAATGTGGAAGAAAGCCGGCAATTAAAAGGTGTAGGGCTTAAAATAACACTGCCAAGATTACGTGTCTTGCAGATTTTTGAGCAATCTGCAATGCATCATCTGAGTGCCGAAGAGATTTACAAGGCGCTTTCCGATTTGGGAGAGGAAGTTGGGCTTGCAACAGTGTATCGTGTTTTGACTCAATTTGAGGAAGCTGGTCTTGTGAAGCGGCATCATTTTGAAGAAGGGCATTCTGTATTTGAGCTATGCCATGGTGCACACCATGATCATCTTGTGTGTGTGAAATGTCGGAAGATTGTTGAGTTTGTGGATGAAGTGATTGAGGAACGACAAGCGAAAATTGCTGAAAAAACTGGCTTTAAAATGACAGACCATGCGTTAACAATCTATGGATTATGCCAAGCATGCCATTAGTCTCAGCAAGCAATCAAGCCTACTTAGACCTAAGGCGTGGTGGAAGAGGCTTCTAATTTCGAAATGACTTGTTTTACGCCTTTGACTGCTAATGCTCGTTTTAACAAAAAAGGAATAGACTCGTTATTTTTTAATGTCCCTGACAGCGTTACGATACCGTTATTGGTGGTTGCATTGATACCAACCAGCGGAATACTCTCATCATCTAAGATTTTTGCTTTAAGCACTGCAGCCTCGACCTTTGTTGTAATATAGGCATCTGTGAAAGCTGTATTGACTTGTTTGATCTCTAGCTCGTCCGCTTCGACACGCTGAACACCTTTTACGCCCTTTGTGATACGCAAAGCCGAGACAAAAGCTTCTTTATCTTTTACATGACCACGTAATGTAACAACGCCATTTTGTGTTGAAACAAAAATTTTCAATGGGTTGAGATGCTTATCTTGGGTGAATTTTGTTGTAATCTTTGTAGTAATGACCGAGTCGCTAATTTCTCGCTCAATTTTTTTTAGGTCGGCCCCAGAGGCAATATTAACGCAAAGACACATCGCAATGAAAAAATGAATGATGTTTCTCATATTTCCTCCTCTTAAGACACTATTCGAAGAGGGTATATTCTATCACATTTTTGGATTTTTTACCATGCAAAGTCCGCCAAAAGCGCTTCTGCATTTGAGCGAGTTTCTGGCGTAATTTTTAAACCACCAAGCATGCGTGCGATTTCATCTACGCGTGTTTGAGGAGTAAGGTGTCGTATGGTAGAAAAAGTCTGATTGTCTTCGATGTGTTTTTCAACACGATATTGTTCATGCGCGGACGCAGCGACTTGGGGTTGGTGTGTCACGCAAAATACTTGCAGATGCTCGCCTAATTTTCTTAAATATTGGCCGACAAGTGCTGCTGTCGCTCCACCGATGCCCACATCAACCTCATCGAAAATTAATGTCGGCGTAGCGGCTTTTCTTTGTGCTGTGATAAGTTGAATTGCAAGGCTAATACGTGATAGCTCTCCACCAGAGGCAACTTTAGACAGTGGCTGTGAGTCTAAGCCTGGATTGGTACAAACGTAGTACTCCACTTTTTCAAGGCCTTCCGCATGGATTTTTTCGAGTGGGGTGAGCTTTATTTCGACCACTCCTTTAGGAATACCAAGTTGACGAATAGTGTTGGTAATCGCCTCTGCGAGTAGTGGAGCTTGCTGTGTACGTGCATGCCTTAATTTTTCAGCGACATGAAGATAATCTTGTTTTGCTTTGTCTATTTCGTTTTCGATTGTTTGAAGCCTCATGCCTCTTTGCTCAAGCATGTCTCGTTCTTTTTCGAGTGCCTCACAATAAGTCGCAAGTTCATCAGGCTCTTTCTGATATTTTCGTCCTGCTTGATGTAGCTGGCTAAAGCGATGCTCAATATGATTCAAACGCTCTGGATCAAGCTGCACCTGTCGGGAAAAGATTTCAATTTCCGATGCGGCTTCTTCGCATTGAATGAGGGCATGATCTAAAAGCTCTAATAAATTTTTAATTTGTGGATTTTCTTTAGGCAAACGATCAACAGCATGTCGCATGCTGTGTAGTTGTGGTGTGACACCAAGATGATCGGCCTCACCAAGTAAACCGATACGCAATTGATCTGCCTCTTGAAGATAAGCTTGCGCGTGGTGAAGCAAATGATGCTCTTGCTGCAACTCTGCGAACTCTCCAATTTGAATATTTAAGGATTTTAACTCATCAATTTGATAATTTAGCAGGCTAATACGCTCTTGGTGATGTGCATGTTCCATGAGAGATTCTTTTTCAGCCTCTAGCGTGATGTAATGTTGGTAAGCTTCGCGAACGCTTGAGAGTAAAGCGGCATGGTCACCGTATTCGTCAAGCTGCAAACGATGCGTTGTGGGATGTAAAAGTCGCTGATGCTGATGTTGACCGTGAATATCGACCAAAAGCTCACTCAGCTCCTTTATTTTTTGTATTGGAAAAGGGTGGCCGTTGATGTAGGATTTTGAACGCCCTTCGCTAGTGATCACTCGACGAAGCCAGATTTCTTCGCAATCATCAAGATCGTGCGTGCGCAACCATTGAGCTGGCTCTGAATGAGGATCAAAGGTAAAGCAAGCGTGAATTTCACATTTACTTGTATTGGGTCTAATCACAGAAGCGTCTTTTCGATCGCCCATGACGAGCATAAGTGAGTCGATAATAATCGATTTCCCCGCACCTGTTTCACCGGTGAAAGCAATGAGCCCGGACGAGAAATCAAGTTCAAGCTTCGAAACAATTGCGTAGTTTTCGATGTAAAGTGTGCTTAACATAGTCCCTTATTTCAATGGTTTAGAGCCCCAACCCAGTTTTGCGCGCAGCGTATCGTAATAATGATACTCGTGTGGATGGAGTAAACGCAATGGTACAGAATGTTTATTGATGGTCACGCTTTGATTAGCGTTAATTTGATATGACTCATGACCATCGCAGCTCACTTCAACTGAGTTTTCATTGTTCTCACTCATTTGGATTGTGATAGTGCTGTTCGAGTCAATGACCAAAGGGCGAGCACTTAAGCTATGCGAAAACATCGGTACGATTACAATCGCATTTAGCCGTGGGTGTAAAATAGGGCCTCCAGCAGATAATGCATAGGCAGTAGAGCCTGTCGGTGTTGCAATGATCAATCCATCTGCGCGATAGTGACTCACAAACTGACCATCAACATACACATCAAATGCGATAAGATGAGTTTCATTTCCACGATTTAAGACGATGTCGTTTAATGCGGTACTCACAATACGTTTTTTGGAGTTTAAGCGTAAATTTAATAGAAAACGTCGCTCTTCTTGGTAATGCCCTTCAAGGATAGCGCCGAGCTCTTCATCAAGATGTGTCGGAGAGATATCTGTTAGAAATCCTAAGCGACCTCGATTAATACCGATGACGGGGACTTTTTTCTGTATAGCCATATTAGCAGCTGATAGCAAGCTACCATCACCACCAATCACAATGATCAAATCATCTTGCGTCAACTCTTTGCGATCAAGTGTTGGAAGGTCAATAGGAAAATGTAGTGCCGTATCAATATCAAGAAAGGTGCTGATTTTTTTTTTCACCAAAAAATCAGCCAAACGTAGCAAAGTTTCATTGACACCCTCGTTTGCACGATGGTGTCTTGCGTAAATAATAATCCGTTTGAAAGACATGAGCATTTAGCTATTCTCGTCTGAGCTCGCTGCTCGCGAGGTTTTTTTCCGATCGGTTTCTTTCAGTTCTTTTTTTCGAAGTCGAATGCTTTGTGGGGTGACTTCAACGAGCTCATCGTCATCAATGAACTCAAGTGCTTGCTCAAGAGAGAGTTTGATGGGTGGGGTGAGAATAATATTTTCATCCGTCCCCGATGCTCGAACGTTCGTGAGTTGTTTTTCTTTGGTTACGTTCACGACCAGATCATTATCACGGGCATGAATGCCTACAATCATGCCTTCATAACAAGGTGTTTGCGGTTCGATAAACAACCGGCCACGTTCTTGTAAGTTGAATAGTGCGAAACCTCTGGCAGTACCGACACAGTTCGCTATCAATACCCCGTTATTACGCTTGCCGATACGTCCGCGTACAGCAGGGCCATAATGATCATAAACATGATAAAGCAGGCCTGTTCCAGATGTTGCTGATAAAAATTCGGTGTGAAATCCGATCAGTCCGCGCGTCGGAACGACATAGTCAAGGCGAACTCGGCCCTTACCGTCTGGAACCATGTTTTGTAACTCACCACGTCGCTCACCGAGCTTTTCCATGATACTGCCTTGGTGTTGCTCTTCGATGTCGACAGTGAGTTGTTCGTAAGGCTCGTGCATTTCCCCATTTTCTTCACGCAAAATAACCTCTGGTTTCGAAATGGCGAGTTCGTAGCCTTCTCGTCGCATGGTTTCAATCAAAATGGATAAGTGCAATTCACCGCGTCCAGAGACTCTAAATTTATCAGGATCCTCTGTATCTTCGACTCGTAAGGCGACATTATGTAAAAGTTCTGTATCAAGTCGCTCACGAATTTTTCGACTGGTTACAAACTTACCTTCTTGGCCGGCAAAAGGTGAGTCATTGACTTGGAATGTCATGTTAATTGTTGGCTCATCTACAACTAATGCAGGGAGCGCTTCGACATGGTTTGGATCACATAATGTATCGGAAATGCGAAGCTCGGCAATACCACTTACGGCGATAATATCGCCTGCGCGTGCTTCTTCGATTTCGACACGATCTAATCCTTTGAATCCTAGCAGCTGTAAAATTCGACCTGTGCGAACATTACCGTTTTCATCTATCACTTTAACTGGACTTTTTGCTTTAATATGGCCTCGTGTGACACGACCAATTCCAATCGTGCCGACATAAGTCGAGTAATCAAGTGAGCTGACCTGCATTTGGAAAGGTCCTTCCGGGTCGACGTTAGGAGCAGGTACTTTGTCTACGATAGTTTGTAAGAGCGCATCCATTGTAGAGGCTTCATCTGCTAACTCGAGTTTTGCATAACCATTAAGCGCTGACGCGTAGATGACTGGAAAATCAAGTTGCTTGTCTGTCGCGCCTAAATTATCAAACAAATCAAAAACCTGATCGATAACCCAATCTGGTCTAGCTCCCGGACGGTCAATTTTATTAACTACGACAATTGGATTCAATCCTTTTGCAAAGGCCTTCTGTGTAACAAATCGTGTTTGTGGCATGGGGCCGTCTACCGCATCGACTAGTAGTAGAACACTGTCTACCATAGAAAGAATACGCTCAACTTCTCCACCGAAATCAGCATGTCCAGGTGTGTCGACAATATTAATCTGATACCCTTGCCAATGTACGCTAGTATTTTTAGCGAGAATCGTGATACCTCGTTCTTTCTCTAACGCATTCGAGTCCATGAGGCGCTCAACGCGTGGTGCGCGATCGTTGAGAGTCCCTGTTTGCTCGAGTAGTTTGTCTACAAGCGTCGTTTTCCCGTGGTCAACGTGCGCGATAATTGCAATATTTCTAATTTGTTCGATCATAATTCATCATCATCATTAAAGTGGACACATTATACATCAAATTTAGAATAGACTCATCTGATAATTTTGTGTGTTTTAAGGTCATAAAGTATCCGGAAATGATTTATTGATGTATAATGTGTTCATTAATTGATGGGTTGATCATGCGTTTAGACTTAGAAAGACGAAAAAAATCAGTAAAAATGATTTTATTGGGCTCGGGTTACAATCGCTTACAGGAGGGCGATCGGCGATGCTATGTTCGGCCAATGTCTCCTGAAATAAAGCGATTGAGTCAGCCTGGTTTTAATCCTGCAAGTACGAGTCTTAAAAATCTTGTGAGAACGAACCAAATTTATTTTGATTTTAACCCTGAGATGGATTCTTTTCGATATATTTTACGTGATCATGGAGGGATTATTATAGAAGGAACGATACCTGCTTCTGGTGTCGATGTTTTTCGCAAAGGGGAGACTTCACTCGATGATGATGCCGTAAGAGCGAAAATTCTTGAAATCATCACTCAAAAAGGAGATCTGCCTGAAAATCCTTTTATTGAGGCCGCATTGAATGCGGGTTACCGCGTCGAGGTCGATAGTGTCGACCACTATCGGCCTGAAACGTCTGTCGAAAATAGACCGTGGGGGCGCGTTGAGCGAATAGAGGCTAACTTGTGTCCTCGTGAGGCTGAGCCTCATGATCAAAAAAAATTAAATGTGCTTCGTAAAAAATGGCATGACGATGTTGAAAGTTATGATGCGGTAATCTTTGTCAATGCAGATGGTGATGGTTTTTTAGATCCATTGTTCTTTAGTCTCTATCATAACTATGAGTCTTGTAACAATGTATTTTTTGCAGACTGGTGTACATGCTGTACGCAACCGAGTATGACTCAGCGAGCGATTGATAGTTGTCCTGAGTTTACTCGCCCAAGGATTGCTGCGGGTTTGGCACCTTGGACACCTTGTGGTCGAGCTTATAGAGGTAATCCTGGCGAACTTTCTGGTGATCTTCGTTTATTTTTTGAGCGTATCGATCATTGTATTGAGTCTGGTTCTTCGTGCGTGACTCTTGTGCCTGAACATCCTAGAGATAATCAAATAGCGCCGATGGAACCTCAAAATAGGCCATTACCAGTCAGGCCCATCTCAGAAGGTAGGGCGGCGCAGAGACCTCCTGCTAAAAGAGATACTGAATTTTGTATGCGGGTTCTTGGGAAGTGCGACTTTGCAATCTATTTTAGTATGATTCAAGAAAAATCTGTTGAGCTCAACAAAAAGGCCATGACGAATCAACGATATAAAGAAGCTGCTCGTGTGGCACGAACATTGCTTACTCAATTAGACAATGCAAAGAATACGTTTTTGATTTCCCAAAGAGCGGATATTTTTAAAGCAAGTTGTTTGAGTGCTATTGATGAGGCGATGCCTGTCTTGAGGCAGCATCGTGGTTGGAAACAAGTTTTAGCTGATCTGATGAGTGCTCTTGTTTCTTTGCTGACCTTGGGTGTTGCAAATATAGTAGCGGGTCGATTCAGATTATTTCCTGTTAAAACGGACTCAGAGAAAAAGGTTGAAATGATGGCTGATGCTTTACAGAGAACAAGAGTCTCATGCAGTATAAGGAATCTTTGCTACACTTAAATTAGGTCTCTTAAAAAGGCACGGTTATGGGGCGTATTATCCTGCATCCCACCGATATGTGTCAGTGGCATGCCCTTGTGAATGAAGCACAAGCTGTGACGCAGCTGGTTTTGGATGAAGAGTTGGAGAGTTATTTAGTCTTTTTGTTAATGCGATTTTCTTCATCAAGCGATTGGGTTGAATCGACAGTTGCCCTCGATTTTTTAAAATCCATGCAAAAAAAACCAATTCACGCAGAGATGCTACGCGATGTGGGAGATAAGAGCTTATTGTTTTCTGGGCTTTTCCCTGAAATTGCAGTAAAAAGAAATGTCGGATTAGATTATTATATTGGGATGGGGAGGGCTGCTTACTTAACTGCGAGCGAAGTTGAAGAAAAAGAGACGGCTCAATTATACTACCAGCTCAGCATCAATTTTGTTAATCTACAAAGTGTTTTACATTCTATCCGTGAACACGATACACTCCCGACAAACTTTTAAAGTTCCAATGTATGTTGTTAAATCCTCAGCAATTAGCGGCAGTCCGCTATCTTGATGGCCCCTTGCTTGTATTGGCTGGTGCCGGAAGCGGAAAAACGCGTGTAATCACGGAAAAGATTGCATACCTTATTCAACAGTGTGGTTATGCCCCGCACACAGTTTACGCGGTGACTTTTACAAATAAAGCCGCGCAAGAGATGCAAGCTCGCGCAAAAACACTGTTACCTCAACACGTGCGTCGAGGACTCAAAGTCTCTACTTTTCATACACTTGGTTTAACGATGCTTAAAAAACATCCTGAGGCTTGCGGACTCAAACCTGGATTTAGTATTTTGGATGCGGAAGATACAGGTGGTCTTATTCGTGGTTTAGTCGAAACGACACGTACGCTTTCAAGAGAGGAATTACGACAAATACAAACGTATTTTTCTAATTGGAAAAACTCAGGTGATCAAGGCTCTGTGACTGAACCTATGGCGGAGGTCGCAGCCTTTCTTTACCCTCGCTATATTGAAACGCTTCGGGCGTATAATGCAGTTGATTTTGATGACTTAATTATGTTGCCCGTCAGTGCTTTTCGTGAGTCGGATTCGTTGTTGTCTTACTGGCAAAATAAAATACACTATCTTTTAGTGGATGAGTATCAAGATGCCAATACAAGTCAATATGAGTTTGTAAAATTGTTGATGGCCCGACGACCTCAATTGACTGTTGTTGGTGATGATGACCAATCTATTTACGCCTGGCGGGGGGCGCGTCCAGAGAACTTGAGACAATTACAGCAAGATTATCCTTCGCTGAAAGTAATTAAGCTCGAGCAAAACTATCGCTCTGCTGGGCGAATTTTAATGTTAGCGAACCAACTGATTTCCAATAATCCTCATGTCTTTTCAAAAACCTTATGGAGCACCATGGGGCCGGGGGATTTGATTCGTGTGATTCGATGCAGAGATGAGCAAGATGAAGCTGAACAAGTGATTGCTGATTTGGTGAGTACAAAATTAAAACTTCGTGCAAATTTTAGTGATTTTGCGCTCTTGTATCGAGGCAATCACCAAGCACGTCTTTTTGAAACGGTGTTAAGACAGCAGGGGATCCCGTATCATCTTAGTGGTGGACAATCTTGGTTTGCAAGGACCGAGGTGAAAGACGTTTTTGCCTATTTACGTCTTTTGTGTAACGAATCAGACGATCAAGCTTTTTTGCGTGTGATTAACACACCAAAACGCGGTATCGGGGAAGCAACTCTTTTTGCTTTGGCAGAATATGCAGCGCGCCGTCAGCTTAGCCTCTATGCTTGCTGTGATCATTTGGCATTGCAAACGGTGATACAAGATGCGCCGAGACAAGCATTACAGCAATTTAAAAATCTGACCGAATCAGTTAAGCAGCGTTGTAATTTAGAGCGTGAAAATACAGTGTTATGTTTGCGACAATGGATAGATGATATCGGCTACGAAGGTTATCTTTACGAGCAATCAGAGACACCTTTGCAAGCACAAAAACGTATGGAGCAGGTCCTTGAGCTTCTCGCATGGGTTGAACAGTTGATGTTAAAGCCTGAGATCAATTCAGTTGCTGATGCGGTGAGTCGTATGATCTTGATTGACAGACTTGAAACACAAGAGGACGGTTTAGATACAGTAAAACTGATGACCTTGCATGCATCCAAAGGACTAGAATTTCCATATGTTTATCTGGTCGGTCTAGAGGAGGGATTATTACCTCATCGAGTGAGTATTGAAGCGGAGTCGATAGAAGAGGAGCGTCGCTTGGCTTACGTCGGCATCACTCGAGCTAAAAAGGGGCTTGCTTTAACTTTTTCTGCGAAGCGCCGCAGTGGTGGCACGACAGAGGACACTGTCCCCAGTCGTTTTTTAGATGAGTTACCCGAAGAGCATTTAGTTTGGTTTGGCCAAGAAACTAAGCGAGACTCAGAAGCGTCAGATCGGTTGGCGAAATCTCACTTGAGTGATCTGAAGCGTCTTTTATCAAACGATTAGTTTGTTTTAATTTTTTGGGAGCTACTGCGTTTGACGGAGTAATGACTGTGCAGTATTCCATATTAAAAAATGAATTATCAAATTGGATGCTTGATTTGGGTTGATAAGTTCTCAATCGTTTTTGAGCCGCTTCAGCTTTTACATGCTCAATGGGTATGATAAGTCCTGATTGTGTTTGTGCTTCTTCTATTTCCATCTCGGGCATTATACTTTTCAAACTATGCATTTTTTCTTTTTTTGAAAATGTTTGAGCCTGAGTTTTTCTTGTTAGTTGCTGATAAAGCATATAAGACGGTTGTGGGCAGCATGGGCAATTCGACAGTACTGAATCTTCTTGAGATTGCTCGATTGCGGAAGAGGATAAATATGTCGATATTTCTGAGATCTGATTGTTAACGGGTTTTTCCACGATAGGTTTTGAGTGTGTACTTTCTTTTTTACTCTTGTTTTGTGATGGATACACCAGTGGAATCTTGGGTGTTGTTTCGTTGCGATCAAAAATCCTGCTGAGGGTTAATCGATGTTCTTTGTTTTTATTCAATTGACTAGACAGATAATCCCAGACTGATGACAAAAGATGTAAAGGGGAAGCAAGAATATTTAAAAATCGAGTGGGCAGATCGTCATCGTGGTTGTGATCTGCACCTGCAAGTCGCTCATCAACGAGTGATTGCGTGTCGTGTTGATGACGTCTATTTTTAAGAAAATAGTGTGCGTCCTCAAATAGCTCGCTGACAATACCAAGAAAAGCAGAAAACAGCTTCGATAGACCTGGTACGCGATCGGCTGTGACGCCAATACTAATTAAGTGCCCTAAAAATAAGACAAGACGCAAAGGCAGCATTGTTGTGATTAAGATGAAGCGAAAAGGATTCAGTCTCTGGATGATATTTTCACTATACCATTGCTTCTCGATACTGTATTTAAAGTTGGCCCAATCGGTTTTCCAATCTTTGTCTTCGCTAAAGACTTCGTCAATCATGTCTAAAGACTCAGTCGAGTTTTCGAGATTAAAGGCAAGTGCAGCAATTCCGGTGATAAAAGGAATAGTGACGCCTAAAATAAATGATGGAATTTTTTTCATCCAACGGAAAAGTGTGGGGGTATTTTTGATAATGGTCCACCAAGTTCCTGCGGTGCAAACGGTTAATACAAGTGCTAAACCGCTTAACACGCCGGTGGTCACCATCATTAACGAATTGCGCAAAGTGAAGCCATTTTTTTCATAATCATCACGTAGTTTTCGTATGCGGCCACGAATTCTGTCATGAATCAAAATATTTGTTAATGTGTTATAAGTCAGTAGGCCATAAGAAAGTCCTGCAACAATCGCCATAGGCATAATTAGTATCGGTGCGGCGATGGGTAAGCTAACGAGAAATGGGATTATTGTAAAGGCCTCAACTAATAAATAACTGCTGCCAATACTCATAAAAACAGCGGTTAATCCGCTAAAATATCGAATGCTACTATTAAATTTTTCTCGGTTATTAAGTAATTCTGAAAATTCATCGATAAGAGAGAGATGTGTTTGTTGACCACGTGGTTTTGCTAGTCGATAATAATTTAAAAATGACCAAAGTGCTCTATCTTCTTGATTAAGTAAGTGAGGCGTGATATTTCGAAGTTGGATTATTTTGGCAAATTTTATTTCTAATCGGTTTAGTTTTTTTTCTATTTCTTGTTTTTTAGTGCGTCTCGCCGCTGTAAGTGCTTGATGTTCAAATGCATGAAGTTGATGTAGTTCATACTCATACTCAAGGAAAAAAAATGGTCTGTCTTGATGAGGGTAGTGATGTGGAAAATAGTTTTTAAGAAGGGTTTTTGCAAACTCTAGAGAAAGAGCCTGAGGTTTTAACAGTTTGTTTAAAGCACCTTTGATATTTTGTAAATAGATTTCACCTTCATAAGCAACAGAGAGAATAAATGCGACTGATGCAACAATCAGATTAGGCCAAAGCACATACAGCCCGCCAAAGCTAAGAAGCCCAATAATGAGACTTGCTCCAATCGTAAGAAAAATGAGCAACAGATGATAAGGAATTTTTTTAAGATTCATTTTCTACTCAAAAAATTATCTGTTTGGTACTTTATAACAAATAGGAATTATTATCAATAGCAGCTTGTAATTCAATTAAAAAAAAACCAGGTTAGACCTGGTTTTTTTAATTTTCAAGATTAAACAGTCGCTGTTGCTGCAGCTGCTTGGCTAACCATACTTTCTGGTTCTCTCGGAACTCTGGCTGAGTTGAAAAACACACTGCGATCCTTTAACCGCTCTTCGACTACTGCTGTAACGAGATCTTCAAGATTTTGTCTACGCATCTCTTGGCGAGCCATCCATTTGTCTGCTTTTTCTCGCGCTTGTTTTTGTGCTGGTGTTTCTTCGTCAGACATTGCAGCACTTCTTTTTTCGAGCTCTCGTTGTCTCTGTGCTTCTTTTCGTGCAAAGAAACCGCTGATGTTGTCCGAGATTTCGCTTTGTTTTGGATGGGCTCCCTCTGCAGCAGCCTCGCATCGTTGTTGACGCTCAGCGTCTCTTTCATTTCTGGCGGCGACAGCTTCTAGACTTTTCGTCAGTTCGCTTTCAACGTGAGGAAATTCTGATTGAATTGTCTCAAGCTCAATAGCTAGTGCTGTTCTTGGTGCAGGAATATAAGCTTTTCGTCCTGTTTCTTCGGCCAATGTTTTTTCTTTGCTCATCGCCCATGTGTATAATTTATCGAGAACACTAAATATAGCGCGCAGACTATTTAAGATAAAGTCACGAGTGAATTCAACAATAGTCTGTGGTTTAGATAGCTCAGATGCATGCTCTGCAAGAATTGCCTTACAGTTTGCTACATACTCTGTAATAGAAATTTCTTCAGCGAATACTTTTTCTTCTTGTTCTGAAAATTTAGTGGCAATATTTTTGATGATCTCTTGTACGTAAGTTTTTCCTTTAGCGTGCTCTTCTAGACGAGTGACGATATCACTTATCTCGCTAAGTGTTTGGTGCACCGGCGTCATTCCGATTGCAGATTGTCCCCATGCATTTTTTAGTGTTGCGAGGACTTTTTCTTGCTCGGAAGGATCGAGTGTATCAAAATTGCCACTGTAGCTCTGGGCTTTGGCATGCGCTTCTTTGTGTGCTTTTTGTGCTTTTTCTCGAATATCGGCATGTCTTTGATTTGCTTCTAGTACACGAGTGTTTCGAATAAAGCGCTGAGGAGCTTCTCTTTTCATCATCGCTTCTTGTGATGCGATCAGTTCATCAATGATACTTTGAGTGAGAACAAATTCCTCTCCTTTTTTACCACTTGGAGTGTCGGCGTGTTGGGCGGATTTTAACGCCAAATCACGTGAGAAACGCACGAGGTCGATACCTTTCTCTCTTAATTGTCTTTCGAGTTCCTCTGAAATAATGCTTTTTCCGTTGATTGTAGGCATACAATGCTCCATAAGGTTGAGGGTATCTCTACCCGATTTTTATAAAACTGGCCGATTATAAGATATGGATGATTGTTGTTCAAGCAATATTGTATGAAATTGACCAGATTTTGAGAATAAAAAAAACCAGGCGAGTGCCTGGTTTTTAGTTGTTATTTTGACTATTAAGGTCTATGCGTATTTCCTTGTTCTTTTTTGTACTCAGCAAGATCTTTTAGCTCTGCTTGGAAGTCTTTCACAAGTTTTCCAAGAGGAGAGTTTGCTTTTTTGAACATGCTGTTGTTTGTGCCAAATACATAGTTCACCATTTTTTCTAAGAGACGGAACATGGCTCGGACCGCATTGGTAATGTGCTCAAATACACCTTTAGGCTGACGATGATGTACTTTGTAGTATTTTTTCTTGTGCTCTTCGAGCGCCTCATTACAATCTTTTTTATATTGTTTGAGGTTTCCATGTTTTAAAAATTCTCTAGAAATTTTTTCCATCTTAGAGACAAGAACCTTCACACCAGGCTCCTTACCTTGCTTATCTAAAGAGTCTATAAAACCTCGAACAACTGCCTTGGCATCCATTTTGTGTGCTGTTTTTGATCGATTTCGTTCTGCATGAACGAGCTCATGGCCCTGGCTTTTTCCCATTAGCTGCACTTTTACCTTAGAGGTTAACCGACCGAGCATCTTTGTCATTTCTTTATGAACACGATGAAGATCTGGATGTGTATCTCCTTTCATTTGATTTGTAATCGCAGTTGATAAGTTTTTTAACCCTTTTTCTAAGGCTCGATGGGCTTGTGAAAACTTTTCATCTTCAATTAATTCTCTAACTCTTTCCATGATGTTTTCTGCACCACGAATAACGTCGAGCTCAACTTCTGTTGGCTCCATTCTCTTTGCTCTTGGTTTGGTTGTTGTCATTTCTTTCATTTCTACCTCTTTACCTTTAGGCATTCGTTTTGATTTTTCTATGTTGTGACGCATGATTTTCTCCAATTAAGTTGCTTTCACATTTTGAGTATAGACGATGATTTTAAATTTGCATGAAAAGTGTCAATATCGAGATATTTGGATTCTATTTGGTTTCATCTACACTTATTAGTACAAAAGGTGAGTAAGGAGTTGATGATGTGTCGTTTAGCTGCGTATCTGGGACAAGCGGAGGTCTTATTAGAGGACGTACTAGTCAAGCCTGTTAATTCTTTGGTGTCTCAGAGCTTAAAAGCACGAGAAACTGACGTGATGACAAATGGTGATGGATTTGGATTAGGTTGGTATGTACCTAAGATTAGTTCAGAGCCGGCGCTATTTACTTCTACCACACCTGCGTGGAGTGATAGAAATTTGTCACACCTAACTTCAAAAATTAAAGCGGCTACTTTTTTCGCACATGTGCGTGCAGCAAGCGAGGGGGGCGTCACGCACTACAATTGTCATCCATTTACTTTTAATCAGTGGATGTTTATGCACAATGGTTGTATCAGTGATTTTATGCGAGTAAAGCGTCATTTGCGACGTTTATTAGACGATGATATCTATAATTGGATCAAAGGAGATACCGATTCTGAGCATTTATTTGCTTTGTGTATGCAAATTGCAAAAGGACGAGATTTAAGTTGTGTTGAATCTATAGCAGATGTTTTAGAGGAGGCTTTTCAAGAGGTTCTTTTGTTATCCAAGACGTTTAGTGCCAAAGGGATTTCCTATTTTAATGTTTGTATCACCGATGGGCGGCGATTAGTGGTCAGTCGTTATTGCAGTGATTCGTCGGAGAAATCACTGACGATGCATTACGCGACAGGCAGCGGCTTAATCTCGCCTATACAAGGATTAGATGCGGAACCGCTTATGGCTGAAAACGGTCACAAGAAATGTATTTTAGTGTCTTCAGAAAAATTAAGTAACGCAGTAGATGAGTGGCATATGCTGCCACCCAATCATCTGTTATTGGTTGATGAGGATATAACTGTGACTATTCGACAGTCTCGCCTTTAAGCATCAAATTGAACCAGCGTCGTCTTCTGTTGATTGCTGCTTTGTTTCGATGTACTGCATCAATGCATAGCAAAGTTCATCTGTGCCTGTTTTGGTTAATGCGCTGATAGTGAAAACTTTATCTTTCCAATTTAGCGCGGAAACGATCTCATTGAGCAGTGCTTGTTGTGCTGCTTCATCAGGCAGATGATCGATTTTATTCAGCACAAGCCACCGAGGTTTTTGAAGGAGCTCAGAGTCATAAAGTGCTAGCTCATTTAAGATGGTTTTTGCATTATCTATCGGATCGCTGCCGTCAAGTGGTGCAATGTCTACGATGTGTAAAAGAATCGACGTGCGTGAGAGATGTCTTAAAAACTGATGACCTAACCCTGCACCTGTCGATGCTCCTTCAATGAGCCCTGGAATATCTGCCACAACAAAGCTTTTGTATTGACCCACACGAACCACGCCTAAATTAGGATGTAATGTCGTGAATGGATAATCTGCGACTTTGGGTTTCGCGCTTGAAATGGCTCGAATCAGAGTGGATTTACCTGCGTTAGGAAGTCCTAGTAAGCCTACATCGGCGAGGACACGAAGTTCCAGTTTCAGTTGACGATGATCCCCTAGCGATCCTGTTGTAGTTTGACGTGGTGCTCGATTCACACTGCTTTTAAAACGTGTATTTCCTAATCCATGAAATCCGCCTTGTGCGACTAAAAGACGCTTGCCGTGGGCTTCAATGTCTCCAATTTTTTCGCCTGTCTCGAGATCGAAAACTAACGTGCCCACGGGAACTTTGAGTACTAAATCTTCACCAGCCTTGCCGGTACAATTGCTTCCCATCCCAGGCTGACCATTTTCTGCCTTAAAATTGCGCTGAAACCGGAAATCCACAAGGGTCGTGAGCTCACTTGTGCCTTCGAGAAAGATAGACCCGCCATCTCCGCCATCTCCGCCATCAGGACCACCTCTGGGAATAAATTTTTCACGGCGAAAACTGAGGCAGCCTCGACCACCATGGCCTGCTTCGACTTTTATCGTCGCTTCATCAATAAATTTCATGGTGACTATTCACTCCGACGCATAGAATCAAGGGTGTCAGATCTGAATGGTACCAAACTAAGAGTAATTTGTCGTTTCTGCATAAAGCGAGAATGATCTTAATTTCTTAATTTAGTATGACTCAGCTCAGACTCGATTAATTGAATTGATTATCTTGAATGTGGAAAAGGCTTAAGAAACTGCCCGCATGAGAAAGCGAGCAGTCACACTTCATGAATAAGGATGAGTCTTATGCTTCTACTTCAACTAATTCAATAGGGTCGATCATCACATATTTGCGATTTTTTGCGCCTTTAGTGATGAATTTTACAAGACCTGTTGCACGCGCATACAGTGTGTGGTCACGACCAAGGCCTACACCAGTACCAGCATGGAAGCGTGTGCCACGTTGACGAACTAAAATTTCACCCGCGTTGACTAATTCGCCGCCGAAACGTTTTACACCGAGATACTTCGGTTTGGAGTCGCGGCCGTTACGGGTACTACCACCTGCTTTTTTCGTTGCCATTTCTTATGTCCTCTTACTTGCTTATCGCGGTAATCTTAACTTGTGTGTAGTTTTGTCGATGTCCCATACGCTTCATGTGGTGCTTGCGACGTCTAAATTTAATGATTTTGATTTTTTTGTGACGACCGTGTTCAATAACATCTGCTTGAACAACCGCTTTTTCTACCAAAGGCGTACCACAAGTTGTTTTGCTGCCATCGACAATCATTAAGACTTCTGAGAAATCAACAGTACTGCCTACCTCAACAGAAAGTTGCTCTACTTTGAGCATATCGCCCACCTGAACACGGTATTGTTTACCGCCAGTTTTAATGACTGCATACATCATTGATTCTCCAAACTTGCTTCTTGTTGTATTACCAAAGTGCCACATTCTATAAAAGTTCTCGAATGACTTCAAGTTGATTTTAAAATATTGTATACTGCGCGAGTTTTTTTTAACCGACTTAAGCTGGTCGCGAGCCTAAGTCATCAACTATGGAGACAGTATGTCTATTTCTTTACAAGCACAAACAAGATCTGATGTGGGGAAGGGTGCGAGCCGCCGCCTTCGTCGTCTTGAAGCCAAAGTACCTGGCGTTGTATACGGTGGAGACAAAGAAGCTTTGTCTATCGTTTTAGAGCAAAAGGCTGTGATTAAAGCGCTTGAGCATGAAAGCGTTTACTCAAGTGTTCTTGATTTAGTGATTGATGGCGCTAAAAAACCTGAGCGAGTTATTTTGAAAGCATTGCAACGCCATCCTTATAAGCCACATATCATGCATATGGATTTACAGCGCGTTTCTGCGACTGATGTATTAGTTAAAATGGTTCCTATCCATTTTATCAACGAAGATAAAGCGCCTGGTCTTGATGCTGGTGGTGTGATTAACCACACGATGACTCAAGTTGAAGTCAAATGTGAAGTCCGTCATTTGCCTGAGTTTATCGAACTTGATTTATCTAAACTTGAATTGAATCAAGTGCTGCACTTGACTGATTTGAAATTGCCAAAAGGCGTTCAACTCGCGATTGATCCGACAACAGGGGATCATGATCATCCTGTCGTTAGCATTCACTTGAGCCGCGCTGAGTTGAGTGAAGAAGTTGAAGAAGCGAGTGAGGAAGTTGAAGGCGAAGAAGGCTTGGCTGCAGAAGGTGATGAGACTCATGCTGATGCTCACTCTGCTCATGCAGAAGATAACAAAGAAAGCGAATAATCTTTTCATGAAAAAGCCATGGCCTTGTGCCATGGCTTTTCTTTGGGTAAATCATGCCGATTAAATTGGTCGTAGGGCTTCGAAATCCAGGTCATGCTTATGAAGGCACGCGACATAATGCTGGTGCTTGGTTTGTTGACGCATGGTCAGAAATCTCTCGCGAAGTATTTCATATCGAGAAAAAATTTCAGACTGAATTATCCTCGATGTCTTTAGCAAATGGTGCTTGTTTGGTCGCCTTGCCTTTGACGTTTATGAATCATAGTGGCCAAGTTGTCCGTAGTCTAAGTCAGTTTTATCGTATTTTACCCGAAGAAATTTTAGTTGTGCATGATGAGTTAGATTTTGCTGCCGGCTCCATTAAATTAAAATCTGGTGGTGGGCACGGCGGTCATAATGGTTTGCGTGATATTATTACGCAGATAGGAAGTGCCGATTTTCACCGTCTTCGTGTCGGTATTGGTCATCCTGGGCATAAATCAGAGGTACATAATTATGTATTATCTAAACCGTCACCAGATGATCGACAAAAAATTACAAATGCAATACAACAAGCGATAAAAATCATGCCCATATTGCTCGAGGGGCGGGTGGGTGACGCAATGACTGAGTTAAATAAAGGATAGGTGTATCATGGGCTTTAAATGTGGCATTGTCGGATTACCCAACGTAGGTAAGTCAACATTATTCAATGCATTAACGCAAGCAGGTATTGAGGCTGCAAATTACCCTTTCTGTACTATTGAGCCTAATGTTGGTGTTGTGACTGTGCCGGATATACGGCTTACTCAATTAGCAGAGATTGTTAAACCCGAGCGTGTTGTGCCTACTGTGATGGAATTTGTCGATATTGCAGGACTTGTAAAAGGGGCGGCACAAGGAGAAGGCCTAGGAAATAAATTTTTAGCTAATATTCGAGAAACAGATGCAATTGCGCATGTTGTGCGTTGTTTTGAACATCCTGATGTTGTTCATGTTTCAGGACGTGTTGATCCGATTCATGATATTGAGGTGATTAATACCGAATTAGCACTTGCTGACTTAGAGGCCGTAGAGCGTGCATTATTGAAAGCTCAAAAAAATAGTAAAAGCGGCCAGAAAGATGCGATTTTAGAGCTTGCCTTGCTTGAAAAAATACAAACACATTTAAATGCAGGTTTGCCTGTCCGTACTTTAGATTTAAGTCCTGAAGACAATCTTGTCGTGCAGCGCTTTTGTTTTATCACTGCAAAACCAGTACTTTATATCGCGAATGTTGCTGATGATGGATATACCAATAATCCGCTACTAGATGCCGTAGAGACGTTTGCTAAAGCTGAGAATGCCAAAGTTGTTGCACTGAGTGCTGCTACAGAGTCAGAAATTGCAGAGTTAGATGAAGACGATCGTGCGTTATTTATGGAAGATTTAGGTTTGACTGAGCCTGGTTTACATCGAGTGATTCGTGCCGGATACGCCTTACTTGGTTTGCAAACTTATTTTACTGCTGGCGTGAAAGAGGTTCGTGCTTGGACTGTGCGTCAAGGCGCTAGTGCTCCAGAGGCCGCGGGTGTGATTCATACTGATTTCCAAAAAGGATTCATTCGTGCAGAAGTGACGGCTTTCGATGATTTTATTCAATATCGCGGTGAACAAGGCGCCAAAGAAGCGGGTAAACTCCGTCTCGAAGGCAAAGACTACATCGTCAAAGATGGTGATGTCATGCATTTTCGTTTTAATGTCTAAGTATAGGCGTGGTGGATGCATAAGCTTTCCACCACACGCATTTTGACACACCTATTTTACCCGGACCGTTTTGCCCACAGGTGTATATCCGTTATACTTATACGTGCCGCTGGCGGTATCGATGTAAAACTCCATAGAACCATGGCAGTAACCATTGTAATACAGGCTCACATACGAAATATAATCGCCAAGCCAAGGCAATGTATACGTGGTTAAATAAACACCGTCATCAAATCGACCATACACATTCACATCAGTGATACCGTCGTTTCTTACCGTGATGTAGCAATCTGACGAAGACATGGCAGACATTTCTTTTGTTGAGGATGTCGAGCTCATGGCTTTGGGTCCTGTGCTATCCACAGTACTAGCCGAAGAGTCACTCGGATGCATGTAAGTTTGAGGTCTCACACTTGATTCCGGTGGCTTAGAAGCCGCTGTTGGTGCTGCGGTGGTTGTGGTTTCCTCAGAAGAAATCCCTTTGTCTGTTTCTGCATAAGCGCTTGTGATGGTGCCTAAACAACATGCTAGGGCAATAGATAATTTGCGCATGGAAATCTCCAAATATTAGTCATTACGATTCATATTTTAGCATGTTGGTTGTTCGTATTCCAATCAAGGTGGTGATCAAAATATTAAATCGAATGAGGATGGTGCAGCAAGACGCAGAATGTCTTGTTCAAGAGTATAACGTTAATCTGATGACAAAATCTGTCAATTTTCATCACTTTCTAAAATTTGCGAAAAGTGCATTAGAGAGCGAGGTGCATGAAGTACGTGAAAATCAAAAGCGGCCTCGAGATACCTTCTTTGTTCACAATGATAAAAAGCCAAAATAGACGAGAGGGATATGATACAAGAGTCAGCAGCGGTGCGATTTCTCTTATAGATGAGTTAGCATTTTATGCTTGACATAAAGTCGTTAATTCTAAAGACTGTGGAGCCTAGTCATATACTATGTCGGATTGAGATGGATAGTACTAAAAAACATCTAGATAATATTACTCATATGCAGTTTTATATCACACCACTATTACTCATCATCTTTATAGAGCTTATTCGAACAGCTTGGATTTGCGACGACTCGGCAATCACCATTCGAAGTGTATTAAACTTTTTACATGGATTCGGCCCCACATTCAATATAGATGAACGAGTACAAAGTTTTACACATCCTTTGTGGTTTTTACTCCTTGCCTTCGTGACAGGCATTTCAAAAAATATATTCTTTTCGATATTTTTTAACTCGATTGTTTTCTCTTTATTGACTGCTTGGTTACTCATTGCTCGATTATCGATAAGTCTTTGGCATGCCGTACTTGTCTCGTCTGCATTGATATTTTCAAAAGCTTATCTTGATTTTTCAACTTCAGGATTAGAGAACTCATTATCACATTTTTTAATTGTGATGTGTGTAGCGATGAGTTTTCAATTGTCTGAAAAAACCTCTACCTTAAAACATACTGTCTTGATTACATTGTGTTCGCTTTTATATTTAAATAGGGCAGACTTAATTTTGCTTGTCTTCCCCTTGGTAATCTATCAATGTTATTGTTTTCGCTCGAATAGAAAGGCACTTGCTTTATCAATATTAGTCGGTCTCTTACCACTTGTGCTTTGGACGTTTTTTTCCCTATTTTATTACGGATTTCTTTTTCCCAATACTGCCTATGCAAAATTAGGATCAGGTATTCCAAGAGATGAGCTCATTCATCAGGGATTTCGGTACTTTTTAAATTCTATTGACCAAGATCCACTGACCTTAAGTTTAATTTTAATGAGCTTAATACTTGGTTGGAAATCGTCTGTTGAATCAAAAATGATCAACCTAGGGATTTTACTATATTTAATTTACATCGTCTTTATTGGTGGAGACTTTATGTCTGGGCGTTTTTTTACAGCGCCATTTATTTGTGCCTGTTGTGTATTGGCACGTCTAAACTTTCCTACACAAGGTCTGAGAATTCTCACTTCTATCTCGATCATTTTAGGTTGTCTTACGCTTCAAGCCACCTTATTAAGTCACTCGTCCTACAACAGTCGGACTTTGGGTATGACCTTAAACATTTCAGATGAGAGAGGTATATATTATCCTGATTGGGGTCTTTTAGCGGCTAAACCTTACACTTATCAATCTGGTGATTGGGGGCAAGAGCGTACCCGTGCTATTACGATCTTATGCGGGCTTCTTGGTTTTAGTGGTTTAGCACAAGGCCCTCATGTACATTTTATTGATACTTGTGCTCTAGCAGACCCACTTCTGTCAAAATTGCCAATTGAATATACACCTCAATGGCGTATTGGTCATTTCGAACGCCAACTTCCAGATGGATATATCGAAAGCATAAAGCAAAATAAAAATCTTATTCGTGATCCTCAAATAAAAGCGTACTACGATGCAATTAGGCTTGTCACGCGCGGAAAATTGTTAGATAAACAAAGACTTTATACCATAATCAAACTTAATTTGGGTCTGATATCTCAACCTAAATTATTAAATTTAGAGCAGTCTTCTCATCAAAACCATGCGAATCCTGCCCTAATTTTATTACAACAAAAAAATATAGAGGCTTTTTTACCGGGTTCTCGAGTGATTGATTTGTCATCATAGCCTTGACCAGGGTTCGGCCGATTTACTGGTTAAGGCTATCTAAAAGCGGTCTAAATGAACGATAACCCTCGTAGAGCTTCTCGCAGCAAAGAAGACTCATCAGTTGGCAATAAAACGCCAAGACGACGCATGAGAGAAACGTCAAAATGCTTACAAGTCACCACCAAATGATCTGTATCTTTGTTCTTTTGAAGACTAACAACCATTGCTTTTGTTAAGCGTAACGCAGCATATAGGCGACGCGCTTGACGTTCGTCAGGACACTCAATCCATGCGAGAGCATGATTTTTTGAGTATTTCCAATCTAAGTCAATTTTACTTATATTTTTTAGTAAAGTTAAAATTTCCTCACGTTGATAATGGGTGCTTGGTGTTGTCAAATGCAGAGGAGCAGTCGGTGCAGGTCGCTCTAATCGTCTTTGATCCTCTGAAACCCAAGCGACAAGATTCTCATCATAACGACGATTTGTTTCTCCATCAAACAATTCGACTCGCTCAGAAAGATAATTACCATCAGTTTTTCTGAGCTCAACAATTTTTCCATTTAATATGATAGGCTGATAAAACGGTATTTTCGCAGCTGTTCTTTTTTCATGAGATAACTCTCTTGCTAGATAATATCTATCAGCCCATAAATCACAAATTACAGCATCTCCCCATGCTCTAGGATCTGTAAGAGACGAACCTTGCTGTCGACCAATCAATACAACGACATGATCAATGTTTTAAAATACATGGCTTGAACCGCTAGATCTGGATAAGTTTTCTTCAAATATCCAATAGCGTAGTTCGTAAACAAGCCACAATTTCCTCCGCATAAAGATTGAGTGATATCAGTCACTTTTTCAATATCTACATGCCTAATATTATCGAAAAGTCCACCTTGGAAAGAAATTGCAGACAAATAATTCGACAGTTCATTTTCAAAGAGCTGTTCAGTTTCTGCCACATCTACTCGATTTACAGCTCCAAGAGGGGATCGCTGACGAATGACATCTCGAATTTCTATAAGTAAAGGATAGTAAACGTGATCAATTAATTCTGGGGCAATACTCGGAGTTTCAATGGCAGATGCCTGCATGATATAAACCTTATTGTATGTTTTTAAAAAGGTAAGCTGTATATTAAAGGCGACTGTAGATCAATAAATGGCTATATGTCGTCCAGGGTCTTGGCGGAGTTATTAAGTCGATTGTACATTGCTAATTGAAGTCAGAGTGGCTGACTAGGAGTAGACTCGATAAACATTATGGTCGGAGTGACAGGAGTTGAACCTGCGACCCCTGCCTCCCGAAGGCAGTGCTCTACCAGGCTGAGCTACACTCCGACGAATACAAGATTAATGATCGCGCGATATGGCATAATCTGCAAGCATCAATAGTGCTTTTTTATATGGTGTCTCAGGGAGAAGTGATAGCGCTGTTTTTGCGTGCTCAATTTCGTTTTTTGCTAATGTGCGTGTGTACTCAAGCGCGTTTGTTGTACTGATAATGTTTAAAATTTCTGAAAGATGATCCAGGGCGTGTGTTTCTAAACTTTGTCGAATCATGGCTTGTTGCTCAGGCGTGCTTTGTTTAAAAGCATACAACAAGGGCATGGTTGGTTTGCCGTTGGCGAGATCGTTTCCGATATTTTTTCCAGTCACTTCTGCACTCGCGCAGTAATCGAGTGCGTCATCAATGAGTTGAAACGCATTACCTAAATGTAAACCATACTTGTACATCGCATCGACTACATCGGAAGAAGCTTGACTTAAAATTGCACTAGCTTGTGCTGAGACAGCAAACACAAGAGATGTTTTAGAGCGAATTACATGAAAATAATCTGCTTCTGATAGCTCAATATTATGTTGATTAGTTAACTGCTGAATTTCGCCTGAGGCAACGTCTAGTGCCATGTCAGTTAAGACATGCATAATAGAAAGATTGTTGAGTGATAACATCAACTGCATATAGCGAACGAAAAGATAGTCTCCGCCTAAAATGCTTGCTTTACTACCCCAGATTTGGTGCGCTGTTTCGCGTCCACGACGTAGTGCTGATTCATCAATGACATCATCATGTAAAAGAGTTGCTGTATGAAAAAACTCCATCATTGTGGCGAGTATGATATGCTGCTGTCCTTCGTAACAACACGCACGACTTGCCAAAAGGACAAGTAAAGGACGTAGGCGCTTTCCACCGCTTTGTATTAGGTGATTCACCAGGTCTGATGCAAGCTCGACTGATGAGTGGCTACTAGAGAGAATAAATTCGTTTACAGCGGTGAAGTCTTGTTTCACCAATTCGTGAAGATGCTGAAGCGACATATTATCGTCCTTATTACGGAGGCATGAATCCTAAGCTCAAGCCAGTAAAATGTCAACAACTTGTGTTTTCAAACGTGTGTAATGCTCTATTAAGATTTAGATTTTTGGATGCAAGATGATGCCCAATTCGATCGGCATTCGCCATGATAGTCAGTGTGTGGGATTTTTCTGGTAATGTCGGCAAACATGATCCGTCGACTACATAGATATCTTTTAATCCAACAACCTCTCCCCACTTTGATGTTTCTCCGAGTTGAGGATGAATTTTCATTGGCAGTGTACCTGAATAATGAATATCTGCGCCGGGGGCGCCTAATTTAAAACTTTTGGGTACCAATAGTGCACCAAGATGTCCATAGGTTTTACGTAGCAAGCCAGCAGCTTCACTCATAAGGGCTTCTACAAGTGGATCATAATGACCTGTCACATTCAGTGCGTTATTTTCTTTTAATTGTACTTGTGCATGCGTCAACTCACCGGGTAAAAATAGATTGCCAATCACACACGAACTCAGTAAACGGTTGAACAAGTCAATGCTATTGGGACGTCCTAAAGGTGCATGGCGTACAAACTCTGATAATAATAAACCGGTTGTGGCGAAGGTTGATCCAAAGGCGCGCAGAGAGTTTGATAGCTCAAGCGTGAAAGACAATTGACCTAAACCAAATCCTGATTTTCTTGCGGAACCTAATAATTTAGGTATCCAGAGAAGAAAAGCTGCTGTTGGGCATGATAATAACGGTCGAGGCTCTCGATAATTTAATTTTTTTAAGATGAGTCGGGTGCTGGATAAAGTGCCTGCTGCAAAAATAATTTTATTAGCTTGAAACGAGGATTCTCCGTGATTTGATGTGGGGTTACCTAACAATGTCCAGCCTGTTGGATGAGCTATAAAATCTTGTGCAATAAATCCGGAAACAAATTTAAAGTTTTTGTATTGATTGAGCTTGACCAGGTCGTGCTGTGCTGAGTACATCGCTTGTTGATGACACCCCCACAAACAATGATTGGTTCTTTGGCAAGCGCCTCGATCTGAAAGGGGTCTGCTGAGTACTGCGACACGAGATCGACCGATTTTCATTCCCATCTTGTTTAATTTTTTTCTTCGTTTTACATAATGTGTGAGTAGGTGGGTATGTAGTTTGTCCATCGGAATAGGTGCTTGCGCAAAGGCATCTAGCCCAAAATAATCAGATAAATCATCATCACTTTGACCGCTAATCCCGATTCTTTTGGATATATCTGCGTAAGATGTATCTAAGTCTGACGCCGGGAACGGGAAAAAAGATAAATCTTTTTCCGAGAATCGAGCCACGCCACATCCCCATGCATTTGATAGGCCTCCTGTGGATAAGGAGCCAATTGTTGTGAATTTTTGCTCAATGATATGATTCTGTGTGAGAAACTCATCAAATACATACGCATGTGTCGGTGCGCGTAATTTTGGAGAAACAGCGTCTAAAGATTTAAGCGCATAAAAGTCTTCCCCAATGATCCATTTCCGTTGTTCTAATGCCCGAAGGCGTGCAGAGAGATAGTCCTCTTGAGGGAGTGTCAGACTCTGGTGTGCTTTTTTTCCACCATCTACCATCAATACATTTAAACCGGCGCGCACGAGTGGAAAAGCTACGGAAACACCCGAAGGGCCGCTGCCGATAATAATGACATCAAACTCTGTTTTCATTATTCACACTCAACTTTATTAGTGGTTGAAATATACAACGCAATAAACGCCAACCTAATTCACTGATACCTATTTTGATTAAAAATAAAAAAGCTCGTTTTCTGCCTGCAGGGAACGTAAGAAATCGTGTGGCACCTTCTGGTGTTGATTCGGCCAGTAATGTTGCAGCATCTATTCTCCATGAAAATTCGTCACCGAGAGAGGTATGTTTCCAATCTTTAGGGTGAAGTAGCGCGATTAGACTGGGATACGAAAGAAAAAGCTGCGGAAGATTGAATGGAACACCGTGCCGCATAGTTTCAATCGCTCGCACATAATGACGTAATGTAACAGGGTGTGCTGTTCTTTTTTTAAGGATGTAAGAAAATAATGCATTGGCCTCTAAAAGTAAACAACGCCTTTTTACCTCAAAACCAAATGGACGCAGTGTGATATTGAGTGCTTCAAGCGATGCTTTCGGTTCCATTGTAGGTAGATCTAGCAGCGAGTTTAAGCGGTTAAATCCGCTGATGTTTTTTAGCATAGGACTTA
Source organism: uncultured Legionella sp. (assembly GCA_964471225.1). GTDB lineage: Bacteria > Pseudomonadota > Gammaproteobacteria > Legionellales > Legionellaceae > JAGVJT01. Next base: position 32,306 of record CAYYEZ010000068.1, read on the forward strand.
CGGCGCGAATGACTGCAACCGGTATTGGTAGATAATATTTACGACGGCGAAGTTTATATTTTGCAATATATTTCAAAAAACTAGAGAATGTTACTGACGTAGTATCACCTAAACAATATACGCCGGATGCATGATTTTCATTTTCAATAAGTGTGAGTAATCCTTTAATTAAATCATCGATATGAATCGGCTGAATGTGCGGTGAAGGTAAAAATGAAGGGATAATCGGTAGTTTATCAACAAAATCAATTAAATGACCATATAGCCCTTGTGTCGCGCCACCATATACTTGACCTGGCCGTACAACCCAACCGCCGTGATGAATGACCTCTTGCTCAATTTTCCATTTAATACGTCCATACGCTGTTGGAGCATGTTCTCGTGCTGTTTGACTAGACACAAAAATAAAGCGGGCACCAATCTCAAGCGCACTTTGTAGCAAATTCCGTGCGGACTCCACTTCTTGTAACTCATTTTGAGGGCAGCTTTGTGTGTAGGCTGCGAGGTGTACAATGACATCAATATCTTCAGGCAGCTCAATAGGGGCTGTCGCGTCTAAATCGAAAAACATCCATGACACATTAGGTTGGTTAGATGGTTTTCGAGATAAGGCGAGTATTTTAAAATCTCGCTTTAATGCATCAGAAATGAGTGCGTTTCCAATGTAACCATTTGCACCAGTGATTGCTAATTTTACAGAGGAGACTGTCATTAGAGTCTTTTGTTTTTTTTGTGACGTGTAACATATCACAGGTTGATTTTTTAGATCAACGCCACTTTATGTGGCTTGTCTTTACGGCGTGTCCTCAAAGCACCCGCTGTAAAGCTCTCTTGGGGAAAAGGCTTGTAGGGTCGGATAAACTCTTGGTATGATGCCGGTAGTCTTTATCAAGAGATTTCCGATGCTTCAAAAGAGATCTTTTTAATGAAATGCTCATTTACTTTAATCTAGAGTTTGGCATGAAATCAGTTAATTTTTTCAAAAATCCTTTAATTTTAGCATCACTTTCTTTAAGCATTTTTTTTGTAGCGTTTTTATTACATTACTGCCAAGTTGGCATTGACGTTACTGACGAGGGCTTCTACCTCAACTGGATAGCTTATCCATTTTTATATAAAGCATCACATACTCAGTTTGGTTATATTTATCATCCTTTATATGAGCTACTTGGTGAAAATATGGTCCGCCTTCGTCAAGCGAATATGCTTGTTATGTTAGGTTTGGCCTGGATTCTTTGTGTGCAACTATTGGATTATCTTGCTCAGCATAAGCATGATCTTTTTGGCTCAAAATGGATTAAATATAGCTTGTCGCTCTCATTGGCTACCTGTGTATTTAGTTTTTTTGGTGTGTGGTGGTGGATTCCCACGCCAAGCTATAACAGTCTAACTGTTGAGTCACTTTTGATTGCTCTTATTGGGCTTTTTGAAATTATTAAGGATAACAGACTACAACGAGGATGGACGCTATTAGGTCTTGGATGGGTGCTTACTTTCATGGGTAAGCCTTCATCGGCTTTGTTACTGGTGCCGCTGTCTATATTATTTATAGTCGTGACTCAATACAAAAAAATAGCGATAAAAAATTTTTGCACACTGATTATCACGGCGATGATTGTATTTTGTCTTATTGCTTATCTCATCGATCATTCCGTTTTAACTTTTATTATGCGCTTTAAGCAAGGCGTGAATAATATGGCGCTGCTTTATGATGGAGAAATGTTTCACTTTTTTCCAGACCAGAATTTTTTGCCTGATCAATTGACTCAGACTATATTTTTAGAGCTAGTTGCGTTGGTATTGATGATTATGGTAATGAGTGCTAAACCCTCATATAAAATACAGAGCGTTTGCTTATTTGGGTTGATACTACTTTCTTTTTCGGTTTGTTTTCATTATTACCGAATACCTTTCTACCCCCATCCTATGCAATGCTTTATATTTTTAGCCGTACCTTTGGCAATGATCATCATGTGGTGCATTGAGAAGTTTTTTGTAAGGTCGAGAAGCGATGAATTTATTTCAACTCAACATGCAACACAAGATTATCTTTTAGCAATTTTTTTATTGCTCATGCCTTATCTATTTTCATTCGGTACAAAAGGTGATGTATGGATGAATGGGTTACGCATGGGATTATTTTGGACACTGTCCGTGTTGGTTCTCATTAACCGCTCTAACGCGAGTTCTTTTTTCAAATCACGATGGGTGATCAGTGTCGTATTATGCAGTCAATGCATCACTGTTCTCTTAGTGGAGTTTGGAATGGAATATCCCTATCGACAGGGGCAATCTATTTTTACGCAAACAAAAACGATAAAAATACACAATGATAAAGGAAAAGTTGTCAGTCAAATCACACTCTCTGATAGCAGTTTTTATTATATGGAGCAGCTTAAGCAAATAGCTTTCTCTAATGGTTTTCATTATGGTGACCCCATGATCGATTGGACTGGCTCTTCTCCTGGAGGGCTTTATCTGTTGGGTGCAAAACCTATTGGTGCCCCCTGGTATATTGATGGTTTCGAAGGTTCAACGGACTATGTACTTAGTGTTTTATCTCAAACCCCATGTTCTGAACTCAGTAAGGCTTGGGTATTAACTTCGTTGGATAGTTATGGTAATTATTTTCCTTATCATCCCCGTCTCCTTGATGCTTCTGGGCTGTCGCAAAACTTATTTGATATTATCCCTCAAGGGATCAAGGGTGGTTATTATAGATTTGTCAGTCAACTGATGAAGCCTACAAAAAACGATAAAGAGCGTTTGGAAAAATGTATCGCAATGCATCAAAAACAGGAAGACGCATATGCCACAATCGCACAGATATGGCCTCATTCTCTTCCTCTGTCAAAGCGAATTTATAATCGGGCATTAAGTTTGATAGAGCAACATCAAACGAATGAAGCTATTACTTTATTGAAAAACGCAACGATAATAAATCCCGGCGATCCTTATTTGTATAATGTATTATGCGTCGCTTATGGTTTAGAAAAAAAATATACTCAAGCTATTCAAGCGTGTGATGCAGGTTTATCAATAGATCCAAATATATCGCTTATCCAGAATAATCTGGGATGGGTGACGAACGAGAAGCAAGCTGAAATATTAAATTAAATAAAGTTTAGTCACACAAATAACCTGTATTGTTTATCAAGAAGATGCATTGACTTCGCCAGTACCGAGTAATGCATTTGCAACTTTTGAGAGATTTCTTCGCTTGAGTGTTTTACAGATGGAATCTCCGATTTGTGCGACTTTATAGATGTCGACACCTGTTTCAATATTAAGACCATGCATAAGATAAAGCACATCTTCTGTCGCAACATTGCCTGTTGCTCCGAGTGCGTAAGGACATCCGCCTAGTCCTGCCACCGCGCTGTCAAAGCGATGAATGCCCATTTCAAGAGAAGCAAAAATATTCGCGATAGCTTGACCGTAAGTGTCGTGAAAATGCATCGCTGTTGCATCCTGTGGCCAAAGAGACTGGATGACGTTGATTAAGTTTATCGTCTGGAGTGGTGTGCCAACGCCGATCGTATCGCCAAAACTGATTTCATCAATCTCAAAAGGTAAGAGTTGATGAATCACCTCACAGACTTGCTCCGGCATAATCATTCCCTCGTAAGGGCATCCGAGTACGCATGAAATATATGCTCGTATTGTAATATCGTGTTTTTTGGCTAGATCAACAACAGGTTTAAAACGTTCGATACTTTGTTGTATTGAGCAATGAATATTTCTTTGATTAAAAGACTCACTCGCAGCGGTGAATAATGCAATGTGCTGAATGTGTTGCTTGAGTGCAAGTTCTAATCCGTGTTGGTTCGGGACAAGTGCCGAATATGCCACACCTGGATTTTTTTGAATTTTATCATAAACTTCAATGCTATCCGTGAGTTGCGGGATAGCTTTGTGAGAAACAAAACTTGTGACTTCGATGTGTTTTAATCCTGTTTCACTTAAACGATTAATAAACTCTATTTTTTTATCTGTCGGAACAAAATGTGGTTCGTTCTGTAGACCATCACGTGGACCCACTTCAATGAGAGTGACTTTTGTAGGTAGCGTCATGTCGAGTCCTATTCTTCGTGAACAGGATCTATACTAGCCAGTATAGCGCCTTCGTTAACTTGTGAACCAATATTAAAAAATACAGCACTCACTCGTCCTGTTTTCGGTGCGTAAATAGTATGTTCCATTTTCATCGCTTCAAGAATCATTAAGCTTTCGCCTTTTTTGATGTGATCGCCTTCATTTTTCAAAAGAGCGACGACTGTTGATGGCATGGGTGCTGATAATCCATGACTCGTTTCTTGTGTTTGTGCGTTATAGTTTGGATTTTCAATGTCAATACGTGTCGTGCCTTTGGCTGTGAAGAGAGTGAGATGCAAAGGCTTATCTTCAACAATGACCCCTTTGATCGTTTTTTCGTTGAAAGTGAGTTGAAGTTGAGCTTGAGCTTCTGTTTTGATATGAATGAGTTGTGTATTGTTTCCGTATTGACATACAAAGCTTGATAAATCTTTAGGTGTAATATGGATGGTGTATAACTTGTTGTGAATCCGATATTGTCGTGTCCAGCGGCCTTGCAGGTAAGTTTGCCATCCAAAAGTAGCTTGAAACAATGCATCTGTTGGGCGCACTTTTAAATAGTCAGCGGCTGCTGCAAATAAATAAGCATTTTCATCGGCAGTCGTCAAATCGGTGAGTGAATGCGTTGTTAAAAAATCAGTGCTCAAGTGTGCTGCAATAAAATCAGGAGTTTCGATAATCGCTTCTAAAAATGAAAGGTTTGTTTTGATTCCGGCGACGTGGTAGTGCTTTAATGCGAGTTTTAAACGTTGAATAGCTTGGTTTCGGGTTTCTCCCCAGACGATTAGCTTTGCAAACATGGGATCATAAAATTGAGAAATTTCATGATGCTCTTCGACACCCGTATCTATGCGAATACCCTGACCTGATGGAATTTGAAGAAAACTAATTCTGCCGACAGATGGAATAAAACCTTGATCAGGATCTTCTGCGTAGACTCGACATTCAATGGCATGTCCGTGAGAAGTTAATTGCTCTTGCTTCAGCGGCAGTGGTTTATTTTCTGCAATATGTAGTTGCCACTCGACTAAATCTAGATTTGTAATCATTTCTGTGACCGGATGCTCGACTTGCAGACGTGTATTCATTTCCATGAAATAAAAAGACTCTGATTCAGTGTCTACTAAAAATTCGACTGTTCCCGCACCACGATAGTCAATTGTACGTGCAACCGTGATAGCTGCGTTGGCTAAAGCGTCTCGAAGTTTGGGGGATAGATTGGGTGCCGGAGCTTCCTCAATGATTTTTTGATGTCGACGTTGAATTGAGCAATCACGCTCGAACAAATGAACCACGTTACCATGATGATCAGCCATGATTTGGATTTCAACATGCCTTGGGTTAAGAACAAGCTTCTCAATGAGCATGGTATCATCTTTAAAATAAGCGAGCGCTTCACGCTTAGCCGCATTAAGCGCTTCTTCAAACTCATTTTTTTGAGACACACTACGCATTCCTTTACCACCGCCACCCATTGCTGCTTTCAAAAGAACAGGAAAGCCTATTTTTTCTGCTTCTTGGCATAAATGTTCTAATGTTTGTTTTTCGCCATGATATCCTGGTGTGAGCGGTACATTTGTCTTTTCAAGGAGTTGTTTGGCGAGTTTTTTGGATGCCATCGCATTCATTGCGGCAACAGAGGGGCCGACGAAAATAATTCCCGCTTCTGCACAGGCGTTTGCAAAATCTGGATTTTCAGATAAAAAGCCATAGCCAGGATGAATCGCAGAAACTTGAGCTTGCTTTGCAACGGCTATGATGCTCTCAATGTTGAGATAGCTTTGGCTTGCTAAAGCAGGCCCTACACGCCAAGCTTCATCTGCTAATTTAACATGTAAGCTTGTCTCGTCTGCATCCGAATAGATAGCGACAGTGGTTATCCCGAGGCGCTTTGCTGTTTTGATAATTCGGCATGCAATTTCGCCCCGATTTGCAATAAGTAGTTTAGTGATCATAAGGGCTCACCTCGTTTTATTTAAAAAGGCTAAAATGCCACGCTGACCTTCTGCAGAAACTCGACGTTTTGCAATCATTTCAGCCGTTGTGGTTTGTAGCTTCTCGTTAATAGGTTGATATTTGACGGTACGAACAAGCGATTTTGCTTGACGCATGGCTTCAACCGGAAGCGTTGTTAAATGTTCGATAAACTGGGTTGTCTCTATTTCAAATTGTTCATCAGGAATGACTCGATGAATCAGTTGTAGTGCAAATGCTTTTTGCGCGTCAAATATTTCCGCTGTCATAAATAAAGCGCTTGTAGCACGTGGACCGATCGCCTCAATAACAAAGGGACTAATGACTGCAGGGATGAGTCCTAGTTTTACTTCAGAAAAGCAGAAACGTGCAGATGCGGTGGCAAGTGCAATGTCTGTCGCTGCAATTAGCCCTACACCACCACCAAATGCCGATCCTTGAATGAGTGATAAAGTCGGTTTTTCCAGATGATAAAGGGTGTGGAGGAGGGCCGCGAGTTTTTGTGCATCGATGATATTTTCTGCCTCACTCATATCCACCATACGTTGCATCCACTCTAGATCTGCGCCTGCTGAGAAATGTTTGCCACGAGCTTTCAAGACGATAAGATTTACTGTTGGGTTCTGTGATGCTTCGATGAGATGGTGATGTAGCGTTTCAATAAACTGATCATCAAACGCGTTGTGTTTTTTTGTGCGATTAAGCGTAATGGTACAGACGTGCTGATGTTGTTCGATGAGTACTGCGTCTTGCATAAAAAATTCCTTACATACGAAAAACACCAAATTGTGTCGTATTGATCGGGGCGTGAGAGACTGCCCATAAACTTAAGCCTAAAACCTTACGAGTGTCGGCAGGAGCGATAACACCGTCATCCCAAAGTCTTGCACTTGCATAGTAGGCGTTGCCCTGTGTTTCATACTGTTGACGAAGTGTATTTTTAAATGCTTCTTCTTCCTCTAAAGACCATGTATGACCGCGTGCTTCTTCTTTGTCTCTATTAATTTGTGCTAAAACGCTTGCGGCTTGCTCTCCACCCATGACGGAGATTCGAGCATTAGGCCATGCCCAAAGAAAGCGTGGGTCATAAGCACGTCCACACATCGCATAATTTCCTGCACCAAAACTGCCGCCGATGATCACTGTTAATTTAGGAACCGCTGCATTGGCAACGGCCATGACCATTTTAGCGCCATGCTTTGCGATTCCTGCGGCTTCTACTTTACTTCCAACCATAAATCCTGTGATATTTTGCAGAAATAAAAGAGGAATTTTACGCTGAGTACACAGCTCGATAAAATGCGCACCTTTAAGCGCACTTTCTGCAAATAAAATCCCATTGTTTGCAATAATACCAACGGGATATCCATAAATATGCGCGAAGCCACAAACTAATGTTGAGCCATATAATGCTTTGAATTCATCAAACACAGAGCCGTCTACGATGCGAGCAATCACCTCTCGTACATCGAAAGGTTTACGTGGATCACTAGGAATAATGCCGTTTAGCTCCTCTATCGGATAGACCGGCTCGACTGATTCTAAACGGTTGGGTGTTTCGGGTTTAGGACGATTTAAATGATGAACTAGCTGACGAGCGATCATTAAGGCGTGTTCATCATTTTCAGCATAATGGTCAGCAACACCGGATTCGCGGCAGTGAATCTCTGCTCCTCCTAAATCCTCTGCACTAATCACTTCACCTGTCGCAGCCTTTACAAGAGGTGGACCACCTAAAAAAATGGTGGCTTGATTTTTAACCATGATTGACTCATCGGCCATCGCTGGCACATAAGCGCCTCCGGCAGTGCAAGAGCCCATCACCACTGCTATTTGAGGAATATTTTGTCGAGACATATTGGATTGATTAAAGAAAATA
>CAYYEZ010000069.1:0-13679 GCA_964471225.1 uncultured Legionella sp.
AGGCCTATCCGAGACAATGAAAGCTCTCCTGGCCTATGGACTTGTGGATAAGCCATTCTGAGAGTAATGTGATTGAACTAACAAACTGGGAATAGCTCTTATTTTCCCTGAATTTTGTTCCAGATCCCCGGACCTATCTAACTCATTATGTTTTCTATCGCACTTCAGCGACTGTCTGGCTCTAATAAAAATGTGATCATTGTCTGCCCAACAATAGTCCTTGTTCATCAGTTAATAAAAAATCTTAGCGATGAAAAATATCAACATCTTTTAGAAGAAAATGAGATTAACGAGGGTCATATCATTGGCGTTTGTTCAAAAACAACGCCAGATGCACCTAGTAAAGTTTTTTCTCATTTGTTTGTAGAAAAAAACCTCTGGTTTAATCATGCTCCCCATTTATTTATATTTTGTGGAGACTCCTGGCAAGCATTTTTAACAAGCAATCAAGCAAATTTGTTAAAAAATTTAGACCTTATTATTTTTGATGAATCTCATCTACAAAAAACTATTATTTCTGAAACGAGAAAAGTTTTTCCAGAAAAATCTTTTCATTATTACTCGGCAACACCAGGTCCTGTCGAAAACGAGGATAATCAATTTACCTATCTACGAGAAAAAGGTATTGAAGATCGCTATTTATCTGAATTGTATGTGGATCATACCTTTCCTCCTGATTGGACTTATGATGACTTGGTTTATTTAATACAAAATCAGGATCATCCAAGCGGGGGAAAATTATTAGAGCATAAAGGCATTATTTATGTCGATAGCATTGACTCAAGCAAAGACATCACACAAAAATTAAAAGCCCTGGGTATTGATGTCTTTGAAATCCACTCAAAAATAACTGATTACTCTGAAGATATTGAGCAATTCAAAAAAATGAGATGCGCGATTGCTGTCGCAGTATACATGCTTCAAGAAGGATATGACGATAGCTATGTTGATTATGCCATCTTTGCAAAAAAAGGGGCTGCCCATCATGAGACGCTTATACAAACAAGTGGTCGAGTACTTCGATTAGGCTACATAGGGAAAATTGGATATTTTATCACCTTTTCAAAATACGCAGACTGGCTAACGACTTGTGTTAGAAGCACAACCCAAATAAAGATAGCCTCGGTATCAGACACACTCTTAGAAAAAATTGGCCATACTAAGCATCATCGCTCAGAAGAAAGAGATATGGAGGATGGAGCTTTAAGACGAAGATTTAGCCTTTTTAAAGAGACAGTTGATCTTGACTATAGTTCTGACATGGAGCCAATAGATAGTGACACCGAAATGAAGGTAACAGATGTTTGGAAAAGTCGCTATCGAGAAAATTTTTCGGATAGTACAGGTAGTATGTCTCGTAAGGGCCCTTAGCCTAGCTCTTACTAGACTATCAATATGCAAAGTTGGGAGATAGTGATGTCGCTATTCTGTGATTAGATCACCATCAAACACTATCCAAAAACCGTTGAATAATTGAATGAGAGAAAAAATGAGCAACTTTACAATTTATCACAATCCCAAATGCTCCAAATCAAGAGAGGCATTAGAAATATTACGGCAGCATCATATACAACCGACGATCATTGAGTATCTCAAGCATCCATTAAGCCTAAGTGAAATCATAAACTTAAGATCACACTTCGATTTAAAAGATTTTGTACGCCATAACGAACCAATTTTTAAAACGCTACACCTCAACTTAGCCAATGAAGATGAGATATTACAAGCTATGTCTAAAGCCCCTATTTTAATGCAGCGCCCTATTATTACTTACGGTGAAAAAGCCGTGATAGGAAGGCCGAGTGAAATGCTTCTGACACTGATCAAAGAAGTCAACTCGCTATCAAGCCTGTAAAATAGTTGAAAGCTCAAAGTTTACAAATCAAAGTACTGCTTTAACTTTTCACAGCTGACAAATAGACAGATCGACAACAATTGTTTGATTTTGCACTTCTCGCATCGTGCTTGCCTCACATAATCTTAAGCTAAAGCCATGATGTCCGATCTGCATTTTAGGAACAAAGTCTGTATTTTTCTCCATACGCAACATAATCAATAAGCAAGAGGTTGTCCGTACAGGAAGTGGGCATTGATAAAAACCATGAATTAGTGAAATTGTTTCAAAAGTTGCCATTTCACGAAAAAGAGACAGATAAGCTTTAACTGTATCATTCAATGTTTTTAATTGCTTTAGCCAACGCTCTAAATCAGCTTGGCGTGCTTCCGGCTTGTTATCAAGCCAAAGCAGAAGTTGAGGAGAATACAGTTCACCATCAATGCTATGAGAAGATTGCACCAAACGAAGTGACTGTAGAAACGGGTCAAGATGTATATTTTCTCCAAATCGACCTATCATATGGCTTAAAACTTGAATTTGTACAAATAATCTAGCAAATGCCTTATCAGATAAGCTAATCAATGATTTATTTACACCATGCTCAATACGCATAAACTCTTTCAAAAAACGACTTTTGAGTTCAGGCTTTTCAATAAGTTTAATAATTTCAAAAATATTGTTGAGTGCATAATGATGAATAACTGGGTGTTTTTCGAGAGAAGCCTCCTCAATAGTCTGCATCAATCTCTCAATGCACAAAGATACCTTGGGTAGATAGTGAGTCGCCAGCTGAAAAACAATAGTATCTTTGTGCATACAAGTCGGGCCCAAAAAACGCTAGAAAAAGAGTAACATATACCCTCAAAACATTCAAAATTTAAAATCAAACTTTAGAAGTTTTAAGGTGTATCATCTAAGCGACGCGACGAAGGGATAAAGTCTTTTTTATCTAACCCCATCGTGACAGCCAATGCTCCAGCAACATAAATGGAAGAATAAGTACCGACAATAATGCCAATCATCAACGCCAAAGAAAATCCATGTATCGTTTCGCCACCATAAACAAACAAGGCAACAACAACACAAAGCGTGAGTAAGGAGGTCATGATGGTGCGCGATAACGTTTGATTAATAGAAGTGTTCATAATTTCAACAGGGGTCAATCGTCTTAATTTGATAAAGTTTTCGCGTACCCTGTCAAAAACGACAATAGTGTCGTTCAGTGAGTATCCAATCACAGCTAATAAACCTGCGAGCGCTTTTAAATCAAACTCGATATGAAATAAAGCAAATAACCCTAAAATAAGAACAGGATCGTGAATTAACGCGACCGCCGAGCTAAACGCAAGACGATATTCGAAACGCAAAGCGATATAGATCATTGTGGCAATCAGCGAAACAAGTATTGCTAATGCTCCCTTTGTTGCAAGCTCAGCACCTACTTGCGGTCCAACGAAATCAACGCGTTGTTTTGTCGCGCCAGGTAAGGCACGCATGATCGGCTCAACAATAGCTGCCTGGTCCAGGCCCTCTTTCGGAGCAATACTAATCAGAATATCATTTGAGCTTCCGTATTGAACGACTTGTGCTTCTTTGAAGCCAATTTCAGATAATTGATCTCGAATTGCATCAACATTTGCAGCTTGCGGATAAGTCACCTCAATTTGCATCCCGCCGGTAAAATCAAGCCCCCAATTTAATCCATTGAGACATAATGCAACAATCGAACCAATAAAAATCACCCCAGACAGCAGCGCCGTCCATTTTCTAGCACCCATAAAATCAACATTTGATTTGGGATTAAAAAGCTCCATGTCTCTTCTCCTTAAAGACCGATCGACAATGTTTTAAGATGCTTACGTTGACCATATAGCGCATTGACTATCGCTCGTGTATAAGTTACACCAGTAATCATTGACGTTAGCAAACCAATAGTCAAAGTCACCGCAAAACCTCGAACAGGACCTGTTCCTACAGCAAACAATATGACACCCACAATAAACGTCGTTAAGTTTGCATCCAAAATTGCAGCAAATGCGCGTTCATATCCCGCGTAGATCGCAGCTTGAACAGAAACACCTGCCCTGAGCTCTTCTCGAATACGTTCATTAATCAGTACATTCGCATCTACCGCCATTCCTAAGGTCAAAACAATGCCGGCGATCCCTGGTAAGGTCAAAGTAGCGCCAAGCATAGAGAGCAATGCACACAAAAAAATGAGATTAAAGATCAAAGCAGTATTTGCAATCATGCCAAAAAATCGGTAGTAAATGAGCATAATCATAAGAATAAGCCCCATGCCCACAGCAAGAGACACTATCCCTCGATGAATATTTTCCTTACCCAAAGAAGGCCCAACTGTTCGTTCTTCTATAGGATAAATAACCGTAGGCAACGCACCAGCACGTAAAAGCAAGGCAAGATTGGTTGCTTCTTTAGGGTCAGTGATTCCTGTAATCTGAAACTGATTACCCAAAGGACTATTAATCACAGGGGCACTAATCACACGCTCCTCGCGATGCACAATAGGATGCTCACCTTTTTCGTCAGAAACCACTTCTGTTTTCGACTCAACATACACTATAGCAAGCCGTCGCCCTACATTTTCACGCGTCACTTTTGTAAAAAATGCCTCGCCACCGCCACCTAAATGAATCGATACAGAAGGAGAAGCCGTCTCAGAATCAAACGATGAAGTCGCACTCGTGATAGAGTCTCCATTTAACACAACTTGGCGTTTAAGAAGAATTGGATAACCATTCATCGTGTAGAGTTTACTTCCTAAGGGAACAACACCTGTTCTTTGTGTTTGAGCCACATCAGCATCCTGATCCACCAAATGAAACTCAAGTGTCGCAGTCCCGCCTAAGATTTGCTTCGCGCGAGCCGCGTCCTGGATGCCTGGTAAGTCGACTGCGACACGCGTTGCTCCTTGTTGCTGTACCACAGCCTCACCAACGCCAAGCTCGTTCACTCGCTTTCGCAAAATCGTCATAGTCTGTTCGATCGTATTTTGCCTAATGCTGTCAAGCTCTTGCATAGATAAAGAAAGCAATATACTTAAGTTGTCGTTATCCATACTCAAAGATAAATTTGGGTATTTCTCTTCTAATACACGCTGCGCACTAAGCAAGAAATCCTGTGATTTAAAAGAAATAAACAATCCATTTTTAGGTTTAACGCTTAAACCAGAATAACGTACATTTGCTTCGCGAAGTGCTTGGCCGACACCTTTCATCAAGCCCTCATAACGTCGATTGACCACGCTATCGATATCAACTTCGAGTAAAAAATGAACCCCTCCGCGCAAATCTAAACCTTGTTTCATCGGTTCTGCACCAAGCCGAGTCAACCACGCCGGCGTCGAGGGTAATAAATTCAATGCAATGGTATATTCGGCAGAAAGTGCGTGCTTCAACACATCTCGCGCATGCAATTGTATATCCGTTGATGGGAACCGCACCTCAACTTGATCAGCATTATGACTGATAGAGTTATATTTAAGGTGTGCTTCATTCAGTAACTTTTGAATGTCCTGATCTAAACTTTCAACACCTTTTGTGTTAGATGAAGAAATCTGCAATGCAGGAACTTCACCATACAGATTTGGTAGCGCATAAATGAACCCAATGATCGCTAATCCAATAAGCAGTAAGTTTTTCCATAACGGATATCTATTTTGCATACATCTTCCTATAAAGCTTTGATTGTTCCTTTAGGTAATACAGTCGTCACTGCTTGTCGTTGCAGATGCACTTCAATACCGTCTGCCAGACTAACTTTGATAAATTGTTCGTCTAAATTCACAACTTTTCCGAGAAAACCGCTGGTTGTAACTATTTCATCACCTTTTTGAAGTTTCGTGATTAATTCTCGATGTTCTTTAGCGCGCTTATTTTGTGGACGTATCAGCATAAAATAAAACAATACAAAGATTACCGCGATCATCACCATTGAAAATGTACCATCAGCTTGCGCTGGCGCTGCACCTGTTGCCGCATCGGCAAAAGCATCACTAATCAAAAAACTCATTATTTCTCCTTATCGTCTTGTATGGCGGAAGATAATAACGATATTTATTCCTCTCGTAAATGTATCTTGGTTATAATCGAGTGATAAATATTAGATTCGGTTTGAAATGAAAGCACCCCTTAACCTGTTAATTGCGCAAATCAACTCTAAAGTTGGAGATATTACCTACAATACCCAACAAATCATTGACGTGATTCGAAAAATGCAAGACAAACATGATGTCATCATTTTTCCAGAACTCGTTCTTTCTGGTTATCCTCCGGAGGATTTGTTGCTTCACCCCTCATTTCATCGTGAAATCAGTGACTCACTTGATCGTATTCGCGCAGTAACGGATACTTGCTATGTTGTGATAGGACATCCTCATCAAACTGAAAAAAGTCTTTTTAATCGGGCTTCTATCTTCTATCAACAACAAACGGTTCTCACTTACGATAAGTATCATCTACCTAATTACGGTGTGTTTGATGAAAAGCGCTACTTTGCGCCCGGAGCACTTGTCGCTCAAACTATCGAAATCAAAGGACACCGTGTTGGCGTTTGTATTTGCGAAGACTTATGGCAACCAGGCCCTGTTGAAACACATTTGAAGAACCAGACCGACTTATTGCTTCTACTCAATGCATCGCCTTTCGATATCCTAAAACCGGCTCAACGCGAAGCGCGTTTAAAACATTATGCTAAACAGGGGATTGCACTCGTCTATGTTAATTTGGTAGGCGGACAAGATGAATTAGTGTTTGACGGGCAATCACTCGTGTTTGATGCCGATGGCAAGTTATGCACCCGATTACCTGCATTTGAGTCACTGAACTCTACAGTTCATTACACTTCGAAAATAAATATTGAAGGCCCTATTACATCGATATGTACGAAAGAGGAAACGATATACCTAGCTCTTTGTACAGGCTTGCGTGATTATGTCTATAAAAATGGCTTCAAAAATGTACTCGTCGGTCTTTCAGGCGGCATTGATTCTGCTTTAACTTTAGCCATTGCTTCAGATGCATTAGGACCAGAGCAAGTACAAGCCGTACTCATGCCCTCAAGATACACCGCCGACATGAGTAATGAGGATGCACTCATAGAAGCTCAGGCCTTAGGTGTGCAAATTGAATCACTCCCCATTGAACCCATTTTTGAAACGATTTTGACCTCTCTGCAACCTGTTTTTAAAGGGAAACCTACCGATCTCACTGAAGAAAATATTCAAGCGAGAATTCGTGGCCTACTACTAATGGCGCTTTCGAATAAAACAGGAAAACTTGTCTTAACCACGAGTAATAAAAGCGAAGTTGCAGTCGGCTATGCCACTCTCTATGGCGATATGTGTGGTGGATTTAGCGTATTAAAAGATCTTTTTAAAACAGAAGTCTACGCACTAGCTCGATATCGAAATGAAATAAGCCAAGTTATTCCAAAACGCGTGATTGAAAGACCGCCAAGTGCGGAGCTTCGTTTTGATCAAACTGATCAAGATAACCTACCTGATTACAGTGAGCTTGATCAAATTTTATTTTTATTTATAGATAAAAAACAGAATGTCTCAGAAATTATTGCTCAAGGATTCGAGGCTGAAACAGTACATCGTGTTTTATCTCTATTAGTAAAAAACGAGTATAAACGACAGCAAGCTGCTCCTGGGGTTAAAATATCGCCTACTGCGTTTGGTAAAGATTGGCGTTACCCGATTACGTCAGGATTCGAACTTAAATGAGTGTATCATTACTCCATCAACCTTGTGAGGTACTCACCGGAGTCGGTCCTGCTCTCGCGGCCAAACTTAAGCAATGCAATCTTCACACACTTCAAGATCTTATTTTTCATCTACCTTATCGATATCAAGACCGTACTCGCATTACAGCTATACAAGATTTGCGTCTTAATGATTGGTGTGTTGTGATAGGTAAAGTCAGCCAAATTCAAGTCAATTATCGAAAACGAATGGTTTTAACTTGTCTTTTGGAAGACAAAACTGGTTTTCTAAAGTTAAGATTTTTTCATTTTAATAAACAACAAATTGAAAAACTACGCCAAGCTTCTTTGGTTAAAGTTTTCGGCGAAATCAAAAGCTTTTCAAATCAACTTGAAATTGTTCATCCAGAGTACCAAATACTAGAGGATGACTCACCCTGCTCTGTAGATGAAACCTTAACACCTATTTATCCCAGCACAGCAGGATTAAAACAGACTCGGCTTCGTCAGATCATTGAACAAAGTC
The DNA here is from genome assembly GCA_964471225.1 of uncultured Legionella sp. Taxonomy (GTDB): domain Bacteria; phylum Pseudomonadota; class Gammaproteobacteria; order Legionellales; family Legionellaceae; genus JAGVJT01. The sequence goes on from CAYYEZ010000069.1 coordinate 8,091, forward strand.
TGAAACTTTGCGCGCCTTATCTACACGAGCTAGAGTGGATGAGCGAAGAAAAACGCACACGGCTTGGCCTACCATCGCTCGCTGAGGCTTTCAGTACGCTGCATCAACCTTTACCCAACATGTCATTGGCGACATTAGAGGATGGTTCTCACCCCGCTTTAAAGCGCCTAGTACTAGAAGAACTCATGGCAAAGCGTTTAAGCATGCAGTTTGCACGCGCTCACTGGAAAGCACAACGCGCTCCACTTTTTGAGATCAACCATACGTTAATTGAATGCTTTATCCAATCATTACCTTTCAAACTGACCTCAGCGCAACAACGAGTTTATGCTGAAATACATGAAGATTTAACCCAAAATAAACCGATGCTCCGTCTAGTTCAAGGAGATGTCGGTGCAGGTAAGACTGTGATTGCCGCATTAGCAGCCCTAGAAGCCGTTTCTGCCGGCTTTCAAGTCGCTTTGATGGCGCCTACGGAGTTACTCAGTGAACAGCATGCTCAAACTTTTCAGCGCTGGTTATCTACATTTAAAATACCTGTTTTTCGTTTATCAGGTAAAATGAAAGCGCGTGAAAAAAACTCGGTATTATCCGCATTACAAGAAGATGCGCCTTGTATTGTGATCGGCACACACGCATTATTTCAAGACAATGTATTATTTTGTAATTTAGGCCTCATTATTATTGATGAGCAACATCGGTTTGGTGTCGAGCAACGCCTACGTCTACAACAAAAAGGAGCTCAGGCACTCACGCCACATCAACTGATGATGACAGCCACTCCTATCCCAAGAACACTTGCTATGACGCAATACGCAAATTTAGATCTTTCAATTATCGATGAGCTTCCACCCGGGAGAACACCTATCATTACAACCGTCATGCACCAAGAAAAACGTCCTCAAATCATTGAGCGCTTGCGCCATCTTTTTCAACTCAAAAAACAAGCTTATTGGGTCTGCACATTGATTGATGAATCAGAAACACTGCAGTGTATTGCAGCAAACAAAAGTGCAGAAATACTTGCAGAAGAGCTACCCAACGCACGTGTTGCACTGATTCACGGTCGCATGAAGGCCGAAGAAAAAGAGGCTATTATGAGTGCTTTTAAATCAGGGGAGCTTGATTTATTAGTCACAACAACGGTCATTGAAGTCGGCGTGGACGTCCCGAATGCAAGTTTAATGATCATTGAAAATGCTGAGCGCTTAGGACTATCACAACTTCATCAGCTTCGCGGCCGTGTAGGTCGAGGAGCTCAACAATCGCATTGTCTTTTACTTTACCAAAGCCCTTTATCTGAAACAGCGAAAGCACGTTTATCCCTGATGCGAGAAACCAACGATGGTTTCGTCATTGCAGAGAAAGACTTACATTTAAGAGGCGCAGGACATGTTCTTGGCACACAACAAACAGGCTATCGAATTTATAAGGTCGCAAGTTTCCCACGAGATATACCTCTACTTTCAATTGCATCAGAAGAAGCCACTGACTTACTACAAAAAAACAAACAACTCGCAGAGAACCTTGTTTCAAGATGGCTTGGCGCTTATGAGGTGTTTTTTCAAACCTAGTTCAAACGCACTAGCCCTCAATGGGACTAAGTCAAGAAAAAACTGTCGTTTCGGTAGAGAGAGAAATCTATATTTAATCAAACCCATGCCAGGTTGAGAATAGATTCCCACCTAAGCAGACCTTAACTTAGTACCATTCCTATTAGAGTTCTTGCATGTCTCGCAAAATATTGGGTAGAATGCTCTCCTGGTGATTACAATGAATATGTTATGTCTGTCTCGCGCCGCGCAGGTTGGTTTATCTGGTTAATTGCATCTACATTTTACGCTTATCAATACATACTTCGCATCATGCCAAGTGTGATGCTCACCGACATTAGTAAACAATTTAATATCGATTCTGCACTTTTCGGTCAATTTTCTGGCATATATTATATTGGCTATGCATTAATGCACTTACCTATTGGCATCATGCTTGATAAATATGGTCCTAGACGCGTCATTTCTTTGTGCATCCTCCTAACTACCATGGGCACATTACCCATTATTTTTTCAACACACTCGATTTATCTAATTTTAGGTCGCGGTTTAATCGGTGTAGGCTCTTCTGCTGCTATTTTGGGGACATTCAAAATTATTCGTATGGCTTTTCGTGAAAAACTTTTTCCGAGAATGCTCAGTATTTCTGTGACCATCGGTCTGTTAGGTGCAATTTATGGCGGCGGCCCTGTAAGCTACTTATGCTCTATTTGGCCTTACAAAACGGTTGTTGGTTTTTTTGCTCTCGTTGGCTTAGTGTTGTCGGCATTAACTTACTGCATTGTTCCAGAAATTGAAGCCACAAAATCTGGTCGTATTCTTCATAATGTTAAGATTGTTTTGACGCATCCTAAAGTACTTTTATTGTGCTGCTTTGCGGGGCTGATGGTTGGTCCACTGGAAGGGTTTTCTGATATTTGGGGTCCTCAGTTCCTTATGGTTGTTTACGGTTTCAGCAAAACAACGGCGAGCTACCTCCCTTCAATGATATTCTTGGGGATGTGCTTCGGTGCACCTATCTTAAGTCTGATTGCAGAAAAAACAGGATATTATTACGGTGTGATCATTGGTTCAGGGCTATTTATGTTTTTGACCTTTACAGCATTAATAACTCTCAGTCTATCAGAAACTACCATCATAGGATGTTTTATTCTCGTTGGTGTTTGTTGTGCTTACCAGATTCTGGCTATCTACAAAGCATCGACTTATGTAGATGAACATTTGGTCGGATTAACAACAGCCATCGCAAACATGATCATTATGAGTTTTGGTTATTTCTTCCATAGCGTAATCGGGCTAGTTATTCATGCTTCTGAAACATTGGCACCGACAGAAGCCTTCAAGCATGGTATTAGCGTCATTCCTATCACACTTGCATTAGGTAGCCTTGGCTTCCTTTACCTCGCATTGCGAGGTAAAGATGCAAAGCACAAAGGGACTGTGCTGGTATGACAGTGTTTTGTCATATAGGGGACATGTAGTATAAACTTCAATCGTTAGCATTGATCGGCTCCCCTGCCTTCATAATTTTTTCTCGAATGGCTTGCCACTCGTTGTAATTGGGCGGCAGCTCAATCACAATGATCTCTGCCACAGATTGATCAGCGTATCTTAATTGATCATACAGTTGATAGGCTACAATTCGCTGATCACACGGTAATTGATAATGAAAATTATCGTCCTCTGGCGTATGCTCAGAAATACTTATTGTATAAATTTTTTCTTTTAACAATCGTGAATATTTGTCAAAATCTTGCCAATTTTCAATATAGTAGAGTCTTTTTTGGGGCTTATAGTGACTGTCTAATTGCCCTGATACTCTGGGTGAAGCTTGATTTAACAGGGTATGAGCAGGAATTGTCGCCTCAATAGATTTCAAATCAATCATGCCATGACGTAAAATAGAATATCCTTTATGGTGAGTTGCTTGGATAATTGATGATTCTATGCCCACATCACAACGGCCTCCATCGAGAATTAGAAAATCCTCATGTGGAAAACTTAAAGCAACATGTGATGCGGTCGTTGGGCTTATTTGTCCAAATGGATTTGCTGAAGGAGCAACCAATGGTCGATTTAATTGTCTCAAAATATGTTGCGTTAAATCATGCTTTGGTGATCTAACAGCAACACTGTCTTGACCTCCATTGACTAACGGACTAATTGAATTTTTTTTACAGTTTAGAACGAGAGTCAATGGCCCAGGCCAAAAAGCAAGAATCATCTGCTCTGCATATTCAGGAATATCGAAGACCCATTGACTCAGATCCCAATCGTGACAAACGTGCATAATTAACGGATGGTTCAAGGGTCTTTTTTTAATCGAGAAAATTTTTTTTATCGCGACCTCGTTCGTAGCATCTGCGGCAAGTCCATATACAGTTTCTGTTGGTATTGCAACGACGTCACCCAGCTCAAGCCGTTCTATAGCTAAATTAACATTCGTGGTAATTGTTGTCATAAATCTCTATCTCAGTTATGGATTACAATAATGGCACCAGACAGGATCGGCTTTTAACAAGCCATCTCGTCGCATTTTGTATTCCTGGTGCTCACAAGCAATACAAGCCCATACTTCCTCTTCGTAAAATGAAGAGGAAGAGCCACAAAGCGCACAGGGTAATGCGCCTCTAGTCGACTTAAACCCAAAACCTGGACAAGCGCATCGAGCACAATGCGTATCAATTCTTAAGACTAATTTTTCAGCCAACTCAGCAATGGCTAGCATTCGAGTGGGATTCATCATAGCCCGCATATCTGTTGCAAGAAGCAGCTCATTTTCATGTTGAAAACCAAGCGCTAGCATAGCTTCAAGTGTCTCGATATCCTTAACGCCTTTTGCAATGACCTTCTTACCCCTATTGGTTTGAAGAGTGAGCGCATGCTCGGGAAATCCTGTTTGTTTTAAAAACTCATCAAGCTCTGTTTTGGGAGTGATAGTCATCATACGATAATTTGTCTTAGATGTAGTATGTTGCTCTGCGATCACCCAATTGTTTTTTCGATCCAAGAACACCATGATTTCATGGTCACTGGCAATAAAGGGAAATCCAGGGTGTGGGCCAAAACTGCCTTCACTCGCAATTGCTAAATTATAATCATAAAGCTCCGCTGCACTTTTTGCCTTTAAAACACATGTATCGTAGGGCCCTAAAGTCCTCGCTGTTTCACCAGTAAAAGTTCCAAATTGATCTGTATCAAACGCGTGCACATCTAATGTGCACGCGAGTTTGGAAAAAAGCACTTTTGCAATTGCTTTTTCTTTCTCATGTTTCGAAGCAAGCAAAACCGACTGATTCCGATAATACACGACTAAGCTCCAGTGTTTGAATGGAAATAATCCATTCTCGCAACATCAACATCAGAAACAAACATCACACCTGAGTTTTCTTGGAATAACGTTTTCATTCCTAAAGCTAGTGTCGCAATTACCTCCTCTGGTGCTACAGCAAAAAACATAATAAGTGAGGCTCTGTCGTTGAATAATATTTTGCCCTCATGAAATCCATTATGTCCTTTACCAGAAATGTTTCTGAATAATGTAAATCCAGTAACTTTTGCTTCCTCCATCATGGAGCTGATGAGTTGTTCGTGCTCCCCAAAAGTAATGATTTCAATTTTCTTCATTGGATGTAAATTTATTTTAAAATCTTTTCGTTGTTGAACTTTAATGACACTCATTTTTTTCTCCTCACAATTACTTTACTGGACACCATTCACCAGATTGATTGAGTTGATAAGCACTTTCATTCGTTGGATCAATCACTAACAAATGCACCCATTGATTAAAGAATAAAGTCTTTAAGATAGCGTGTTTTTCAATCACTTGAGAAACACGCTCCTTGGGAGCATAAACGACTGTCAATAAACGCTGTGGCTCGTGATAATTTTCATCATCGGAACTCATCACCGATTGCAAAGGAAGCCCATGCATCAAATCGCTTCCATTACCCTGCATGACGCCGATGGTTCCAACCACATTGTGAGTGACTTTACTACCACTTCCAAAGGCAACATTATCTAAGGTAGAAAATAA
>CAYYEZ010000070.1:0-28846 GCA_964471225.1 uncultured Legionella sp.
TTTGATGTTGATTCATTTCTTGGTAACAGCGGGCAAGACTCTCTTGCATGGTTTTGTCATCTGCAAATTGAGGTTTTAAATAAATGCCTAATGCGTCTTGATATCGACTCATTTCTTGGTAACAGCGGGCAAGACTCTTTCGCATGATTTTGTCTTTTGCAAATTCGGGTTTTAAATAGATACCTAAAGCGTCTTGATATCGACTCATTTCTTCGTAACAACGAGCAAGACCGAGTTGCATGGTTTTGTCATCTAAAAATTGAGGCTTTAAATAGATGTCTAAGGCATCTTGATATTGACTCATTTCTGCATAACAACGAGCAAGAGTCAGTTGCATGGTGTTGTCATCTGCAAATTGAGGTTTTAAATAGATGTCTAAGGCCTTTCGATATTCCGTCATTTTTTCGTAACAACGAGCAAGACCGAGTTGCATGGTGTTGTCATCTGCAAATTGAGGTTTTAAATAGATGTCTAAAGCATTTTGATATTGACCCATTTCTTCATAACATCGAGCAAGACTGACTTGCATGGTTTTGTCATTTGCAAATTGAGGTCCCAGAAAGTGAGGCTCCAGATAGATGCGTAAAGCGTCTTGATGTCGATTCATTTTTCGGTAACAACGAGCAAGACTGAGTTGCATGGTTTTGTCATTTGCGAATTGAAGTTTTAAATAGATATCTATGGCCTTTTGATATTCCGTCATTTCTTCGTAACAACGAGCAAGACCGAGTTGCATGGCGTTGTCATCTGCAAATTGAGGCTTTAAATAGATCCCTAAAGCATCTTGATATCGTCTCATTTCTTCGTAACAACGAGCAAGACCGAGTTGCATGGTGTTGTCATCTGCAAATTGAGGTTTTAAATAGATGACTAAGGCGTCTTGATGTTGGTTCATTTCTCGGTAACAGCAGGCAAGACTCTCTTGCATGACTTTGTCTTTTGCAAATTCGGGTTTTAAATAGATCCTTAAAGCGTCTTGATATCGACTCATTTCTTGGTAACAACGAGCAAGATTGATTTGTATGGCTTTCTCATTTGCAAATTGAGAATTCAAATAAATGTCTAAAGCGTCTCGATATCGATTCATTTTTTGGTAACAACGAGCAAGACCTATACATGCACGTTGATTATTTGGATGTTTTTTAAAAATATCGATTGCTTTTTGTAAGTTGTTTTTAACAAAAAAACTCCATCCAGCATCTACTGAGTCGGGCATTGTTTTATTATTTTTAGAACTGAAGGATGAAGCAACATGTTTTGCTTCAAGATTGGCTTTTATTTTCATCATGAAAGTCCTAATTCTAAGTAAGTAATCAATGGTAAGAGATATCATCAATTGCATACAAAATTCAAAATTTGAACATGTTGGGATTTTTTTATATTTATGTCAAGTCTATTTTGACATGCCTGTCTCGGATTTAAAACTTATCCAAGCCAGTAGCAAATAAAAAAAAGTCTGCTTAGCAAGTTGTTGTTCTAAATAGCTATTGCGCTACTTAACTCCGGCTTTTATTCCTTTTTGGAAGAGACATTGACTATCACGGGACTCGAAAAACTATATACAGAAGCTGCATCCGTATAATCTATATTGGGATCTTTTTCTGAGTCTTGAGGAAATATTTTTCTCTTTTTTTCATAATAAACTTCTGTTTTACCCACAGATTTGGCTTCGCTGCCAAAGGTTAAAAAAAGAGCTTTCCGCTCTAATGATGTTTCATTTTTTTTAGAAAAATGAGGAGCATAAGAGCTAAAAAGAATCACATCTCCAGCATCACAAATAATAGGCTCCCACATAAATGAATCAACGACGTTTTTAGAAAGCGCTCGATTGTGCGAATTTTGCTCCAGTAACGCCGGACGATATCTCTCTCCATTTCTAACAAAATATAGACATCCATTGTCTAAGGTCGCAGAGTCAACCGGAATAAAAAGTGAAATAGCATCATAGTCGATATCGAAAAAAGCCGGAGCATCCTGATGAGGTGTATATCCTCTCGCACCAGAAGGTTTGAGATTAAGCTTTTCTTTAAAAAAAAGAACAGATTCCCCCATGCATTCGCTTAGTACCGATAAGAGCGCAAGGTCGCTCACCCACTCTTTGAGTCCTGGGTGATACGCAACAAAATTCTCAATTCTAGATAAGACTCGCTCTTGATTTTCCAGTAACTCGTAATACTTCAGCCATTTTCCTGACACAGTAGACCACGCGATAATCTCAGCAACCCACTGTGTCAAACAGCTGATTTTTTCTTGATTCAAAAAATTCTTGATGAGCACATATCCCTTTTCTTGGTATTCTTTTTTTACCTGCTCAAGAAAACACGGATCGTTAATGTTCAATACCAGCACCTACACTATATGATTGCTTTTGATCATGCCTGTCTTCAATGAATGGCGTCACCCACGATGTTTTGCATCGCAAACTGTGTGTGTTTGGACTTTTCCAAATATAACTCACCCAACCACCACCCTCTGCTGCTTTTTTCATTATTTTTTCGGCACTATCTCGAGCATCAGGAACAACGCTCAAATCTTTACCTACAAAATCTGGCCTTCCACAATTCATCAAAGCGTGATGCTCATGATCAATAATAAAAATATATAAATCTTTCTGACAAAATTTAGAAGACATCAGCTCTTTACGAGCCTTGATAAAACCATTTTTTTGAAGCAAATCTTGCGCCTCATTTACCAATGCTTCCACAGTCTTTTTTTGATCTTTCGTTAATAAAGATTCTTTACAATCTTGTTGCATATTTGCAGAAGATAATCCAGATAAACTCAAAAAAGCCAGACAACAACACCATCGTAATTTACTCAAGTATCTCATCATATTCTCTAAAGCAGAGTCTTAAATTATATTTAGCTTAAAAAAAACTTTTTTTCAAAATTTTCCGATTGAAAGTTCGGTTCTTGTCAGTTATCTTGTCGAAGTTAAGTCAATAAGGATGACAAATGACGAAGATATGGACCGGAATTTTACCCTTGCTTTTCACAAGCATCTCTGTCGCAGGAGAGATGGGAGAGGTAGCTAATCATTACCAAGGCTTTTGGGCAGGAGTTGGCGGAAGTTACAACTACTCGACCCTCAGCGGTAAAACAAACATTAGTCAAGTTTCTAGTACACCATCTTCTGCTGAATTTTTATTAAGTGATAATTTAACCAATCACATGGCGCCAGTCGTTAATGCGGGCTATTACTACACATTACCTCAAAATTGGTACATCGGCACGAAATTCTTATACAAATTCATTGGACAAGAGCAATTTGATCAAACATGGTCTACAACCTTTACCGATGGTAGCTATCAAACTGCAGGAATACGCACCAAATTTATCCAAGATTTCTATCTATTGGCTTCTACTGCTTACGAGTTTGGGCCTTGGTTAACCTATATAGGCGCAGGACCTGCATGGGCTACCGTACGAGCAGATCTCAATGGAGATATCTTGCCTCCAAATAGTTTAACTTTTGTGCCAGTAAATACCAGTCAATCAGCAACAATCTTAGGTGGAGCAGGTCAAGTTGGTTTTGAATACATGCTTCCCAATCGCTTCACGGTAGATATTTCATATTCGTTCTTAGTCACACCAAGAACCAACCTCCCATCGATCAACTTGAATACAACGACTGGTGTTGGCTATACAAAAATCATTCAAAGTGTCAGTGTTGTTGAGCAAGGAATCAATATCACACTGAATAAGTATTTCTAACGATATGATCACACTCAAACATGTTTTACCTTATACACTACTCTGGGGTGCGCTACAGGGTGCACCCTGTTTTTCAACCAGTCTGACACCTCTACCTTATGGGCATGCGGGCCTACTTTATGATGCTTTTGCGCCCGATGGCCCGGCGGCGAATCCGTCTACTAATCCAACCACAAATCATCCAGGATTTTGGATTGGCCAAATTGAAGCATTCAATGCGCCGCCGGTCAAAAATCCACTCACACGATTATATGTCTATGGCACAAGCATTGATACCGGCGGTCAAGTCACAACAGTGAACTATGATCACAGCTTTGCAATAGATTCAGTTGCATCTTACCGAGCAAAATTTCCTTCTTTGACGATACTTGCTATTGTCGATGGAACACCGGGGCAATTAATGCAAAGTGATCCAGGTACACTACAACTTGCCAAAGAGCTTGCCACAAGTTTAGCAACGCAAGTGTGTGCTGATGTGAACGTCGATGGTGTTTTTTTTGATATTGAGCCTACAAAGTTTTCTTATCAAGGATTATTTACCTTATATCAAACAACCTCTAATTTATTAGCACAGTGCAAAGATGCAAAGCATCCCAATGGTCGTTATATGGGTGTGTATGCCTACGTCACTACGGCTGACGGTCATCTGGTCAAACCGGCATTGGGCAGTAATGGTTTTCTAGCTATCCCGCTTTATGATGTTCAAGATAGCCAGCCACCCACACCAACAAATTTAAGCATGTACGATAAGAGTACAAAAAGTTATATCAGCAATTCTGACGCTAACTCCAGTATGTATGGCATCCCCTACACAGTGATTGGTCCTGCAGCAGCAAGTTTTGGAGAGTTTGAGCAGTATGGCTCTTATACCCCACCTCCACCCACATTACCGGCCCCGTACAATTTTACACTCATTAGCCAATTTTCACCTGGCATTACTCAGATACTTTATATGACTGATGTCAATGCAAACACATTAAAATACGCTAAAAGCCCTTATTATATGGGGGTCGACTACTGGGGTTGGAACTATTTTGTATCTCCGATCCCTAAACAAAATCAATTATTACTACCGAGTTATCCTGACACAGAAACAGTGAATTATTTGCGTAATAACGCTTTTTAAGAAACTACCAAGTCTTACGAAAAACATCGAGGTCGAGGCGGTCTGCGTTTTTCGTAAGTCCTGACTATGATTGGTTATCCACCTTGGCATTTTTGTTTAACTCGTCTAAAAATGCCATTTTTTTAGAGATTTTACTTTCTAAACCACGTTCCACGGGCTGATACCAATTTGGCTTTTTCATCCCTTCGGGAAGATATTGTTCTCCCGCTGCAAACCCATGTGGTTCGTCGTGTGCATAGCGATAGTTTTTACCGTGTCCCATTTTTTTAGTCAATGATGTTGGCGCATTGCGTAAATGCACCGGAACATCGCGAGATTTATCATTTTTAACAAAGGCTTTAGCTAGATTGTGTGCTTTATAGCCCGCATTACTTTTCGCAGCCACAGCCAAATAAATCACGGCTTGCGCCAAAGCGAGCTCACCTTCTGGAGAACCTAAGCGTTCATATGTTGTGGCCGCATCATTTGCGAGCTGTATCGCCCGAGGATCGGCCAAGCCAATATCTTCCCAAGCCATGCGAATAATACGTCGCGCTAAGTAACGAGCATCAGCGCCACCATCTAACATCCGACATAACCAGTATAACGCTGCATCAGGATCAGAGCCTCTGACAGACTTATGCAGTGCAGAAATTTGATCATAAAAAGAATCACCAGACTTATCAAATCGTCGTGGGGCGGCACTAAATAACTCTTGAATTAGTTCAATTGAGATTGTTTTGACAACATGCGCTTGGGCATATAGCTGTATTTGCTCAAGTAGATTCAGAAAGCGGCGTGCATCTCCATCGGCATAATCAATCAAATTATCGACAGCGTTCTCTTCAAATACGAGATCTAAGATTTGATTAGCACGTTGAAATAAGATTAAAAGTTCATCATGATTCAGTGTCTTAAGAGCATAAACCTGAACCCGCGATAACAATGCCGTATTGATTTCAAAAGAAGGATTTTCAGTGGTGGCCCCCACTAGCGTAAATAAACCAGACTCCGTATCAGCAAGCAGTGCATCTTGTTGGGATTTATTAAACCGGTGAATTTCATCTATAAATAAAATTGTGCGCTGACCTTTTGCTTGATGAAGCTTCGCCACATCTATTGCAGAACGAATCTCTTTAACACCTGAAAAAACCGCAGATAACGCAATCCACTGACACTGAAACGCTTGAGCCGTCAGACGAGCCAATGTTGTTTTACCTACACCAGGTGGCCCCCAAAGAATCATCGAGTGTAATCGTTGTGTTTCAAAAGCAACAGCAAGAGGTTTGCCCGCTCCTAACAGATGCGTTTGCCCAATCACATCAGACAATGCGAGTGGTCTTAGTTTTTCTGCTAGTGGGGAGTGCACTTCAACCACATGATTCATACAAGCATCGTTAGGAACTCGTCCTGAAATTGTTAATTTTTATGCAATTTTAGGTAAGTTTTTTTAGATTTACAACCGGAATCAATCACTCGTTGATTTATCCATTTATATTTGCAAAAATCCTAAAAATATATTTTGAACATAGATTATTGGATTAAATCATTATGGTATATATTAATCAAGGATTGGAAAATGTTGTCGTTTCGAGCACAAAAATATCAAACGTGGATGGTAAACATGGTGAGCTCGTTTATGCAGGCTTCTTGCTAGAGGAATTAATTGAACGTGGCTGTACATACGAAGATGTGTTATTTCTATTATTAAAAAAACGTTTACCCACATCAGAGGAAAGTCACAAATTTTCAGCTTATCTCGCATCGAAAAGAGCATTATCGCCCGAGTTAGAAGCGATGATCGATGCAATCCCAAGAAACTTAGAGCCTATCGAAGCCTTAAGAACAGGCATCTCAGCACTGAGTAGTCAAATCAATAGCAGCTACCCGCCCAATGAAGAGCAAGCACTCGAGCTCATTGCCAAAGCACCTTTAATTTTGAGCCGATATTATCGCTTACAAACGAAGCAAGCGATTCTCGAGTCGGACTCAAAATTATCCCATGTTGAAAACTACCTCTACCTCCTCACAGGAAAAAATGAGAAAAATACAAAACATTACAAAGCATATGCCAGAGCTTTAGAAATTTACTTTATATCCACTATTGAACATGGCATGAACGCTTCCACTTTTGGTGCTCGTGTTTCCACATCCACCCAATCTGATTTAATTTCCTCTGTAACAGCCGCACTGAGTGTACTAAAAGGACCACTGCATGGTGGCGCACCTCTCGAAGTTGTACATATGCTTGATGCTATCGGTAAAGAGGATCATGCAGAAGCATGGATACGCCAAGAAATCAGTGCAGGACGAAGAATTATGGGATTTGGACATCGTGTCTATGAAACTTACGATCCAAGAGCAAAAATTCTATTAGATGCGATTGAGCAGCTCCCTGTCGACGACCAAAATGTAAACTTATCATTGAGCCGATATGTTGAAAAAACAGCAATTAAAATTCTACAGGAGCTCAAGCCTGGTAAAAAATTATATACGAATGTAGAATTTGGCGCAGCTTCAATTTTACGCGCAGTCGGACTACCTGAGACCTTATACCCAGCAACATTTGGACTCTCCAGATCAGGTGGATGGGTTGCACATATTTTAGAGCAAAGTGAAAAAAATCGCTTGATTCGCCCAACCAGTCAATACGATGGACCATGGCCTCAAAAAGTTCTCGACAGGCAAGCCAAAGCGTTGCCTGAGAAACCAAAAGAAAAAAAGCATTCACCCGCAATTTTTCAGCCATTTAGACCTAAAGCCACGCCTATTGAAAGTAGAAAACCTTCCTCTTTTGAAATAAACATTTCTTTTTTAATGCATACCCTTGTTTATCCTACAGCCAAGATATGCGCGGCAATCATAGCTGTCGCAGGTTTTGCCTTATTAGCATCTAGCGTGTCCCCGCTGAGCTATTGGGTAACAGTCGGTGCTCTTGGATTTGGATTAGCCTCTAATGGACTTTTTTCGAATAACACTTCTCCGTCGAATGACTCTCTCACCCCTCAATGTGTGACTAGATAAAGGAGCGCGGCATGCAGAAAATAGATGCTCTTACCGATCTAACGCTACTCGATGAAAATGCATCTACAACACACATCGAGCAACTTGTGGCACAGGCGCTCGAACGTCGGGTCGCTGCAGTTTGCGTCTACCCCAAACACCTCAAGTATATCTCTCAACAAATTAGACGCGCCACAGTCATCAACTTCCCCTCAGGCGAGCAGCCGCACGATATCGTATTACAAGATTTGGAAAATATTATCGTGCATCATTTAGCCGAAGAAATCGATTATGTTTTTCCTTACACGCTCTTTTTAAATGGACGTTCCGAAGAGGCTTTTTCCCGCTATCGCGATATTTCTCAATTATGCACTCAACATCAACTCTTACTGAAAGTGATTCTAGAAACTGGGGCTTTTCCTTCAGAAAAATTAATTGAAACGGTTTCTCTCGCACTCATTGAGCAAGGCTGCACTTTTTTGAAAACGTCTACAGGAAAAATATCTACTGGAGCAACACTTGAAGCCGCTTCTGCGATTCTCACTGCGATTCACATATCCAATACACCATGCGGTCTTAAAATTTCAGGGGGTATTCGTACAAATGAGCAAGCATTGTCTTACATGCAATTAGCAAAAACCATGTTGAACCGAGAACTCGATGCAACATGGTTTAGAATTGGTCGAAGTGTTACACTGTTGTGAAATCACTGACTCGAGTCATTAGAGATCAATTATTATGCGACCAAAGTCTATATTGGGGATGAATAAATTTCACCCATGGGTAAAGCTCCTTTTTGTCATTGCAGTGATTGTCATCCTCATCGCCCAATTGCATCAACATCTGCCTGAATGGACTGCATCGGTTCGTCAGTTAGGTCAATATGCAATTTTAGGATTTTTCACATTATATTGCTTGGCAATCTTATTTTTTTTACCGGTCGCCCCCATCGTTCTCGCTGGAGGGGCAATATTTGGTTTTTACTATGGTTTTTTGATCAATCTTTTTTGCGCCGTCATCAGCGCGCTTTTTTCTTTTTTAATTAGCCGATATTTTGGCTTAAACTGGATGTCTCCTCGCAAACAAACAAAACTTTTTCATTGGATCTCTCGATTTCAATCACTTGGATGGCGCTCTCTTGCTACAGCACGAGTCACTCCATTTTTACCATGCTCGATTGTCAATTATGCGTATGGCCTCACGCATATTAAAATATCCACCTACAATTTAACAAATTTGATATTTTTTATCCCTTATAAACTCATCGCAACTTATATTGGCGCACATCTGTAAATTAAGATATGATGAAACGATTGCAAGGACATCTACCTTTTGGAGAAACTCAGGATGCACACTCTCATTTTAAGTCTATTTGTTAGCGCCGCACTTTTAGGCATTTTCTTACTTTCCCGTATTATTCTCAAAAAACCACTACCCAAACGTGTTGCTATCGCTCATGGTGTTTTTGCGGTGAGTGGTCTTATCTCGCTAATACTTTATACAATTGAACATCCTGATTTACTCACAACACTCCTCGTATTAGGAGGGGCCGCCTTAGGTGGGACTTACATGCTCATCACTCATCGATCAGGAAAAAAACTTCCTCAATTCATTCCATTTGTGCATGGAAGTGTCGGGATTATCGGCTTGATTTTATTGATTTATTATTTTTATGGATAAGTATATAATGGCAGCCCTTGTCTGCACGCCTTAATCACATGAAAAAAAAACTCGAGTCTCTTTTACAGCAAGCTCTTCACGCATATGCAAGCGAAGCTGATTTTGAAATGCCACAACAACCTACTTACGTTGAGCGCCCACGCGAACTCGGTCACGGTGATTTTTCTAGCAATATAGCAATGATTCTTGCAAAATCATTAAAAATTGCACCGCGACAATTTGCAGAAAAATTAATCAGCCATTTTCCCAAAAATGACTTAATCGAAGCTATCACACTTGCAGGACCGGGTTTTATTAATTTTAAATTGAGTCAACAAGCACTCAATGCAGCATTACAAGAAATATGGTCATCTGAAATTTGTGGTGTTGAACCCGTTGGTACATCAGAAACAGTTGTTGTGGACTACTCATCACCTAATCTCGCTAAGGAAATGCATGTTGGACACTTACGTTCGACCATTATTGGCGACGCGCTTGCCCGAGCTTTCACGCTCAAAGGCTATACTGTCATTCGGCAAAATCATGTGGGGGATTGGGGTACACAATTCGGTATGTTAATTGCTCATCTTGCCGATGAAGAAACAGCACACCCAGGCTCTGTTCAACTAAACGATTTAGAAAGCTTTTATAAAGCCGCCAAATTAAGATTTGATAACGAGCCTGATTTTGCAGAACGAGCAAGACTCGAAGTTGTGCGCTTACAGTCAGAAGACCCTCACTGTCTTGAGCTTTGGAAAAGATTTATTCAGCTTTCACTATCACATTGCCAAGAAATCTATGATCGTTTGGGTGTTTTACTAACAGTTGACGATGTCAGAGCAGAAAGTGCTTACAACGAAAAGCTCCCACAAATTATCAACGAGCTTCGAGCACAACATCTTTTGGTTGAGCATGAAGGTGCACAATGTGTTTTTCTTCCTGAATTTAAAGGGAAAAATAACGAACCACTGCCGATTATCGTGCAAAAAAAAGATGGCGGATTTCTCTATGCAACGACAGATCTCGCCGCAATTCAATATCGTCAGACCGAGTTGAATGCGTCTCGTGTTTTATACGTTGTGGATGCGAGACAATCTCTGCACTTCCAACAAATTTTTGCATTGGCATATCAAGCAGGACTTGCGAAGAAAACAACAAAACTGGAGCATGTAAGCTTTGGCATGGTGCTAGATAAATCCGGTAAGCCATTTAAGAGCCGAGAAGGTGGCGTCACCAAACTCGCGGATTTACTCAACGAAGCTGAAAAACGCGCCATATCTCTGATACAAACAAAACAAACCACGCTTTCTTCCCATGAGCTAGAAGAGATGGCCAAAGTTTTGGCGGTATCTTCGATTAAATATGCCGATTTATCAAAAAACAGAACGAGCGATTATATTTTTGATTGGGATACGATGCTGAGTTTTGAGGGAAACACCGCCCCTTATTTGTTATATGCGCATACACGCATTAAAAGTTTGTTACAAAAAGCAGCATTTAAAGGGTCTTTCAACCAGCCATTACAACTCTCGCATGAACTTGACCTGCAACTCGCAAAACAGATTATTACTTTTCCTGAGATTATCGAAAATGTTGTCTCCAAAACAGCACCACATTTGTTGTGCACGTATCTTTTCGAGTTATCAGGTTTGTTCTCAACATTTTACGAAGCTTGCCCTATCTTAAATCAAGAAGAGTCACTTAAAGAGACTCGCCTGATACTCGTCACCCTTACCGCACGCATCCTAGCACTAGGCTTGTCTCTTTTAGGTATTCAAACATTGGAACGCATGTAAAAATTAGACCCCGCGATCTTATTGGTGTTGACACCGAGGAGACTGCGGGTCGTTTTCTTTTTTTTGATACTCTTCGGGGCTGTATAGGTATAAACTTAGCGCGTGTAAACCCGTTTCAAATTCATTACTTAGCAAGGCGTTTACTTTTCTATGTCGCTCAATACGAGATTGGTCTTTGAATTTCTCCGAAACCACTAATACAAAAAAATGTGTCTCGACGCCTTGTCGACGATGAGTATGCGACTCATCTTCAACCAGCAGTTTAACCGGTAAAAACTCACTCATCAGAATTTTAGTTATTCGCTCTTTTCGCTGCATATAAGACCTTATTATAAAAAAACATTTTCTTGCCGCACAATACACTCTTTGTTATGATTTTTCCACATTTCGTAGGATGTGCTTGGATGCAATGTTAAATCACTTTTCTTTATCCCCCGATATTGAACACTCCCCTGTTATTGAGTTTACACACACTTCAGAACAATACCATTATAGAGCTTTCGGTTTAAGCATTCGAAGTACCATCTATTTCCCAGAACTCCCTCACTTAGAGACAGAAATTGAATCTCCTGATGTGACGATTCGATACGCAGAAAATTTTGAATCAGGTCTTCAAGACCCCATCACAAGTCACCCTGCGTGGCAAGCTAAAGAAAATGCATTCTGGCTGAGAGTCACGGGCGTTGCTGAGTTTTTAGTGACCGAGGGGCAACATATCTATGTCAAACCTGATAAAGCTGGAGATATAGCCTCTATTCGCTTATTTATTTTAGGCTCTTGTATTGGCGCCTTGCTGATGCAGCGAGATTATTTTGTGCTTCACGGCAATGCCATTCAGATAGGCCAACATTGTATTTCTATTGTGGGAGACTCAGGTGCTGGGAAATCTACGTTGTGCGCTGCTTTTTTTAAACGAGGATACTCTATTCTTGCTGATGATGTATGCGCGATTGATACAAATCTTCAGGTATTGCCCAGCTTTCCGCAGATTAAGCTTTGGAAAGATTCAGCCACACATCTCGATATTAGCACACACAACCTAAGAAAAATCAGACCAAACACAGAAAAGTTCGCGCTACCATTACACACACAGTATCAAACTAAATCATTACCTCTATGCGGTATTTATCAACTGACTCCTTGCGATGGCTCGCAACAAAAACAAGAAACCCTAGGCATTCAAAAACTCAAGATCTTGCATAAAAACACTTACCGCAGGCAGTATCTCAAAGGCTTAAATAAATTGATACCACATCATCAGCAATCGGCAAACATTGCAAATAAAATTTTTGTTGTCGAAATTCTAAGACCCCGAGGAGAGATTCAATTAGAAACACTCATCCATTTGATTGAAAACGATCTGCATGAGAAGGGTATGATGTAAATGGATCCATTTTTTTATGCTTGTGTTCAATATATCCTTGGTGTTCGAGATAATATTCCAACCCCTGAACTTTTTGACAGTGAAAAATTTCAAGCTTGCAGCACGCTACATCATTTACAATTAATTTTTACTCATCTCTCATCAAGAGGCATTTTAAAAATACCTCTTGATGAGAAGAGTGTGATGCCACTCATTCAGCAACACTTAGTCACAAGAAAAGAGCTGCTTCGTGTTACAGAGACACTCAATGCATCCAATATTCCTTACGTCATCCTTAAAGGCATTCCTTTAACTCAACAACTGTATCAAAATAAGTGTCTTCGTTTTTCCAAAGATATTGATTTGCTTATTCCACTTTCAAAACTCCCTCTTGTACACCAAAATCTCACAGAGCTGGGTTTTAATTGTATTTCTGAGTTCACCCCTGTGTCTCTTGATAAACAAAATAAAAGAATTTATAGCGCACTTAAAGATCTGACCTATATTCACCCACAGTCGCGAGTAGAGATAGAGTTACATTGGAACACCACCATCACACCTCAATTCGGCTTCGCTTTTTCTGACATCGAGGCACACCGTCATTTAATTTTTATAGAAAATATCGGCGTGCATATCTTAAAAAACGAATATAACTTTGTTTATTTATGTATTCATGGTTCGGTTAGCCATTGGAGACGCTTAAAATGGCTGATTGATGTCGGGCTATTCTTTCAAAAACACACGCTCTCTTGGGAAAGAGTGATTGAGATTGCCAAAAAATACCATGCGTTACGATGTGTTTTGGAAGCGCAAACGTTGTTGAATGACTTTGGATTGAAGCTCCCCACGACTCGAGCACGCAAAAAAGATCATCTCGCTGTATTTATGCATAAATTATATATCCGCTATCTTTGGGGGACTCGCGAAATACCTCACCCTATCACAGAGCAGCTTTTACAACTGTTTATTCATCCTCGCATTAATCAAAAATTCGGGTTTGTAGTGAATCGACTTTTATTTAACGCCAGTCGTCGTAAAAAATTATTAATGCGAGTCTAAATAACGCTACTGACTTCACTTAACTCATTTGTTAACATGTTGGCATCTTTCATCTCAACTCACAGTGAGCTTATGTCGACGCCACACACCCCCATGATACAGCATTATTTAAGTGTCAAAGCGGAGCATCCCGATAGACTCTTGTTATATCGTATGGGTGATTTTTACGAGCTATTTTTCGAGGACGCAAAACGCGCTGCCACACTTTTAGATTTAACATTAACACATCGAGGACAATCAGCGGGCGCTCCAATTCCAATGGCAGGCGTGCCTTATCACGCAGTCGACACCTATATCGCACGCTTGCTGAAAAAAAATGAATCCGTTGCCATTTGTGAACAAATTGGAGAAGCCTCAGCAAAAGGTCCGATGGAGCGAAAAGTCACTCGCATACTGACACCAGGCACAGTCACCGACGAAGCACTCCTTGAAGCAAAACAAGATAATCTTTTGATTGCTTTGCTTCACGTAAAAAAGACTATTGGACTAGCTGGTGTGGAGCTCAGTACGGGTCGATTCTTTTTGCTTGAGCTTCACACAGAAGCAGAGCTCGAGGCCGAACTTCTGCGCTTAAAACCTGCTGAAATTTTAATTAAGCAAGGCACCACACTACAAAGCACAGCCCCCTTCCTTTCACAAGAACGTCCAGCGTGGGATTTTGATCTCAATCGCGCAAAAGTGCGCTTAAGACAACAGTTTCAAGTGACTGACCTCCATGCCTTTGGTGAACAGGAATATCTCGCCGCACTAGGTGCGGCAGGCGCGCTCTTAGCTTATCTTGAGCTTACCGCTCGCTCAGCACTCCCGCATTTGACAACATTAACCTTAGAAAAACAAGAAAACTATCTTCATTTAGATGCCTCTACACAAAGACATCTAGAGTTGTTTGAAAATCATCGCGGAACGACTGAATATACACTTATCGAGCTGTTAGACAAAACTGCTACGGCTATGGGTAGTCGCCTCCTAAAACGCTGGCTTGCCAAACCTATTCGAGATCTTGCATCGCTGATTCAGCGCCAAGACGCTATTGATGCTTTAATCGATAAAAAAGAAGCCATCACACATTATGAGTTACTGAAGCAAACTGGTGATGTTGAACGGATTCTCACACGTATTGCTTTAAAATCAGCAAGACCACGCGATCTAGTTCAACTGCGCCAGACTCTTGCTGTTATCCCAGAAATACATCGTAGTCTGACATCTTACACTCCGTCACTGCTTCAGGAGATCCGAAACGAGCTCATACCTCAACCAGAGCTGGTTGAGTTACTCACAAGTGCAATTATTGAAAATCCACCAGTACTGATTCGTGACGGTGGCGTCATTGCTACAGGATTTGATGAAGAGCTCGATGAGCTTCGTGCACTAAGCCAAAATGCAATGCAAGAGCTCGAAAAACTCGAACAAGCTGAAAAAATCAAAACGGGCCTATCAAGCTTAAAATTTGGTTTCAATCGGGTTCATGGATTTTATATTGAGCTTTCGAAAGGTCAATCAACCCAGGCAAGCCTACCAGCTTATTACCAACGCAAACAAACGCTAAAATCAAGCGAGCGTTATACCACACCAGAGCTCAAATCCTTTGAAGAGCGAGTACTGTCTGCTGAAGCTAAAGCACTTTTACGTGAAAAATGGCTTTACGAGCATTTATTAGAAGCGCTGGTAAACTCGATGAAACCATTGATCATGCTCGCTAAAGGATTAGCTCACTTAGATGTCTTAAATACGCTTGCTGAGCGCGCAGAAACACTGAATTGGACTCGCCCTACATTAACGCAAACACCGGGTATTCACATTCAGCAAGGTCGACACCCTATTATTGAAACACTGAAGCCTCATTTCATCGCGAATGATCTTTTTCTTAAACCCCAAGAACATACACGCTTGATTACAGGTCCGAATATGGGCGGAAAATCAACCTATATGCGCCAAACAGCACTCTTAGTATTATTAGCTTATATCGGAAGTTATATCCCTGCACAACACGCTCATATTGGACCGATTGATCATATTTTCACTCGTATTGGCGCGAATGACGACCTCGCATTAAATCGCTCAACATTTATGGTCGAGATGACCGAAATGGCTTATATTTTGCGCCAAGCAACACAACAAAGTCTGGTACTTATTGATGAAATTGGGCGCGGCACCAGTACTTATGACGGCATGGCACTCGCACACGCTTGCTGCGTGCATTTGGCAACACAAATTCAGGCGTACACACTATTTTCAACACATTATTTCGAGCTCACACAACTACCAGAACAGTATCCATGTATAAAAAATTTTCATTTGGAAGCAACGGTTCATGAAGGGCAACTCATTTTCCTCTATCATGTCATTGAGGGTGCTGCAAAGCAAAGCTATGGTCTTGAGGTGGCAACGCTTGCTGGTATCCCTCAAGCCGTGATTCTCGCCGCGCAACACTATTTAAAACAGGTCCCAGAAGCACATCTTCCCCCTCCTGTTTCAGATGCGCCCCAAGATAAGCTTAAAGAAGCTATCAAGGCAACACATCCTGATACATTGAGTGCGCGCGATGCGTTGTCACATCTCTATCAACTTTATGATTTAGCAACACAATGAAATATTGCTTCAAGTTAAAGTTAGAGCGTGTTGATAATTTATCTTTGAAAGCCCTAGATCCCGCTGGATCCCGCGAACAAGTCGCGGGACGTCGAGGTATGAGATGTCAAGAAATCCTATGGTTTTTCATTTTCATTTTCATTTTTATCTCAAGCACAAGCTTTGCTAAAGCCTTGCCTTTTGAGATTCGAGGCTTAGAAGGAGAACCTTTAAAAAATGTTACGCAGCGATTAACAGATCTGCTTAAAAACAACAAGGCACCTTCAAAAGAGCAAATTCAACAAGAAACTCAAGAAGCGCTGTATCCTTATGGTTATTTTCAATCTCATATTGAAATCCGCGCACACCACATTGATGTAAAAAAAGGCCCTCTCTTAAGAATTAGTGCGCTTCAAATTCTGATCACAGGACAAGGTAAGCAGGATCCTAAACTTTTAGAAAGCAAAGCAAATTTCCCATTGCATGTAGGCATGCCTTTTAAAACACCGGGTTATGAAGCAGCTAAAATTGGATTTTTAAGCGTAGCAGAGCAGCAAGGTTACCTTCACGCGCATTATCAAGAATCTAAAGTATATATCGACCTACCCCACAATAGTGCGTCGATTAAGCTCTTTTTGGACACAGGAGAGCGCTATTTTTTTGGACAAGTAACCTTTGAAAAACAACCCTATCTTTCGGAAGATTTTTTACAGCGATTCATCTCTTTTCATCCGGATACCCCCTATTCAAATGAAGAGGTACAAACACTCACGACCAATCTTTCTAAAAGCGGCTATTTTCAATCAGTAGATATTACCACGGAAGAATCTGATCATCAGGTCCCGTTGCGTGTAAAACTTAAACCCGTAGATAGAACCAACTACACGCTCGGTGTGGGTTATGGCACAGACACAGGACCACGCGGACGTGCAGGACTCCACGTTACTCCTGTCAATGCGCGTGGCGATACATTTAACGCAATTGCTCAAGGCTCTGTTTCACAAAACGCTTTTCAAATGCAATATCTGATTCCAGGGCAAAATCCTATTCGCGAGCACTATAGTGTCAACGCAGGCTTCACTAACTTAAATTATACGAGTGGCTCGAGTAATGGGGTGCTCGCATCCGTTGCCGATCTTTACGAGTATCGTCTTTTTCAAAGCGCACTTTCTTTGAATGGATTACATGAGCGCTATACTTACACAGGCCAGTCTAGAAATGAAGAAAATTTATTCTTTCCCAAAGCATTGCTCACTTTACGCCAAGTATCGGATGATCTTTTTTCGCCGAATGGGTACAACGTAAGCTTTAGTGCTTATGCAAGTAGTAATAAAATCCTTTCCAGTGTAAATATGGCTTTTGCTTCTCTTGATGCCAAAGCCGCTTATACCTTAGAAAAAACACGTACACGCCTCTATGGTCATGGGATTCAAGGTCTTTTGGGTATCAATGACGTTTATCAACTGCCATTGTCTCTCGCTCAACTTTTAGGTGGAGCAGAAAACATGAAAGCTTATAGTTTTAACTCTATTGGTCCGGGAAAAATTTTGACTTATGGTGGTATTGAGTTACAACAAGAGACATTTCAAAGCTGGTATCTTGTCGCGGCTTATGACGCAGGACGTGTTTATAAACCTAGCACCGCACCTTTTCAATACGATGTAGGCTTGGGCGTCATGTGGCGATCTCCTGTTGGCCCTATCAAAGCGGTACTTGCAGCCCCTGCAAACGCCTCTTTTAATGGACGTGGTTTAAGAGTTGTCATTAACATGGGACCCGATTTATGAGCACTTTCTTCTCAATATTGCAACGTATCGTTACACTCCTTTTACTGCTATGTTGCTTGATTGTTTTTTTGATTGGCACCACTCCAGGTCTCTATACGCTATTGTGGTTAGCAAAACCTTACCTACCCAAGACACTCACATTCGGTGGTCTAAGCGGCCGGTTGTGGGATAATCTCCATTTACAAACCCTAGACTATGAAGACAAAACTTATGCTGTTAAATTGCGAGATGCGGAGTTTTCATGGAGCGCACTATCGTTTTTAAAAACACATCAGATTGATGCGCATTTTTCTTGGCAGCAACTTAATTTTTCTCCAAAAGATAAAACGCCAGGAATCCAAACCCAAGGCCAATGGAATATTCACCATAATCAAACGACGCTAAGCGCACAGATTCATCGAGAGACATTGCACACGACACTTCGTCTTGATGGTCAACAGACCTCTAAAGGCTTAGAAGTTCAAGGAAGATGGATACTGAATGAATATCTTAAAAGCTCGATTACGCTCAACTTACCTCACTTTACGTGGAAAAAGCTCAACACAACACAGGCAATTGACGGTCAGCTTGTTTTTGAGCCGCTTGATTTAACACAATTTTCTCCACCGAACATGAAATTAAATGGACGATTAGAGATAGCACTTTTTATCCACGGCCTTTTGAATCAACCACAATACGCAGGAAAAATAGCACTTGAAAACGGGCATTTCGAATACCCTGAATTGAATATTGACCTTTCATCATTTGATGCACAGTTAACAAGCAAAAATAATCACTGGGACTTCTTGGGTCATCTCTATCCATTACAATCCTCTCAATCTATAAACATCCAAGGTCAGGGACAAGCAGCCTCAGGAAAGTGGACCATTGAAGGAAATCATGTTGAAACTTTAAATACACCGAGCTTAAGACTCTGGCTTACTCCCGCACTTAAGCTTGAGATGAATGAAGGCTTATTTACACTCACTGGCCACTTATTGGTTCCAGAAGCTCAAATTACACCAGTCACCTTCAGCAACACGCTTCAACTCACAGACGACGCGACTTTTACAAACGACTCAGAAAAGAAAACACCTCTCCCCCTGAACCTTCATGTCACTCTTGAAATGGGAGAAAAAGTCGCACTACAACTTCAAGATATTAAAGGTCTATTAACTGGGCAGTTAATTTTAGATCAAACGCCGAAAACTCCACTGACAGCACTCGGCGTACTCAACTTGCAGGAAGGTCATTATCAAGGCCATGGGCAAAGTTTTCAATTGAAAGAAAGTAAATTAATTTTTTCAGGAGAAACAATTAACAATCCACGTCTTCATGTCTTGGCGACACGCTCTATTCAACAAAATAAACAGACCGCAGCAGCAATGAGTCGGCTTTTTAACTTTCAATCCAATGCGTTGCCTGACATTCACTCGACAGGACAATTGACCGTGGGTATTGAAATGACAGGACGACTTCGAGACCCAAAAGTCAAGCTTTTTTCAAGCCCGACTCGACTTTCAGACGCTGATATTTTATCCTTCCTTCTACTAGGAAAACCTGCAAGTGAAGCAAACCAATCAGGGATTGCGTTACTGATGAGCGCGATTAATGCCTACCACTTAGATGGCACAGCTCAAGGTGCAAAAATAATTCAAAATCTACAAAATTTAAAATCAAAATTAGCTGTGGACATTGATATACAACCCACTCAAATTCAAGAAAAAACAAGTGCAAGTGTGGGTATTGGAAAATCGATTACTGAAAATGTGTATATCCATTACTCAGTAAACCCATTTCAAGAAAACAGTAATGTCGTCACACTCACTTATCTTTTGAATAAATTTTTTAGCATACAAGTCAGCGCAGGCGACATTGGTAATGGAATTGATTTATTATATACGCACACTGATCCTTAGGAATTGAGCCATGAAAACACCCCTGCTGCGCCTGAAGCGTCTACGCCAAACATCGGCAATCCGTGACATGCTGCGAGAAACTTATTTACATCCATCTCAGCTTATCGCACCCATTTTTGTCAGTGAAATTCATGATACACCCCAGGAAATTAAGACCATGCCTGGTGTTTTCCAACTTCCTTTAGATGCCCTAGAGCAAGAGGTCGAAACAATTGCCAGCTTAGGCATCAAAGCTGTTTTGTTGTTTGGTCTTCCCGCACAAAAAGATAATTATGGAAGTGCTTCTCTCCGTGATGACGGCATTATTCAGCGTGCAATCAAGTTAATCAAAAAAACGCAGCCTCAACTCACTGTGATCGCAGATCTTTGTTTATGTGAATACACTTCACACGGTCATTGCGGTATTTTAAAAGGAGAACGAATTGATAATGACAAAACATTAGAACAACTTGCTCTTCAAGCCGTCAGCTTAGCAAAAGCCGGTGTCGATTGGGTCGCACCGAGCAGCATGACCGATGGTATGGTTGCAGCCCTACGTGAGGCACTCGATGAACATCAATATCATGATGTTGCTATTTTAAGTTATGCCGTGAAATATAGCTCCCATTTTTACGGTCCTTTCAGAGAGGCCGCACAAGGTGCGCCTCAATTTGGTGATCGAAAAACTTATCAAATGGATTTTTGTAACCATCATGAAGCACTCAGAGAGGCAGAGCTAGATTTGATGGAGGGTGCGGATATCCTCATGGTTAAACCTGCAATGAATTATCTAGATATTATTTGCCGATTAAAATCGAAATTCCCTGAAGCACCGCTCTGTGCCTATCAAGTCAGTGGCGAGTACGCCATGCTCAAACTTGGAGCAAAATCAGGTATTTTTGATGAAAAAAACGCTTTTACGGAAAGCCTTATCGCTATTCGACGCGCAGGAGCAGACTTGATTATCACTTATTTTGCCAAAGAAATGGCGAAATTAATTCAATAGAGTACTGTAATAAACATCAGAAGCTAAAGTTTATTGTCACTCCCAACCACACCGGAGTTACAGCTAATTTTGAATTAAGTCAAATAATAGTCTATTTGTATATTATAAAGCACAAATAGACTATTTCATGAAAACAAAAACAGAATATGGAATTAATGGTAAAACCTGGACAATCACATACGATAACTACTCCCGAAAAGTAGTTGATATCAGCGTCAACTTATCGAGAGAAGAATATCTTTCGCTTAAAAGCAAACTAGCCGATCCTGGGATCGATCACAAAAGTAGCTCTTCTGTAGAAATACTGAAAAATGGATTTGCTAAGGCTCGAGGAGAAGCTACTCTTGAGCACGCAGAACACAGAAAGCCCGGCGAAGAAGCAAGTAACCCAGTGATTGATATTTTAAATCAAATAGAAGAGCTCACTACAAACCCCTTAGAAGAGCTATCACGCTCGCTTAATGGTAGCTATGATGATCCAATAGAAAAACTCAAAGCGCTTCAAGAAGCTGTAAGCAAATATGACAGAAAACTCAAGGAAATGACAACTAAGCTTAGTACCATTCTGGAGCGAGAGTATTCTCCGGAACAACGCTCCTTAATTATGGAAGATATCAGCGCTCTTCGCAGTACACTGAGCGAAAATAATGCCAAATTGCTCAAACAAATTCATAAGTTAAAAAATCTAAAATCAGAGCTTACTCATGAACAAGTTGATTTATTTCTGAGTGCACAAAACAGAGGTAATCACTACTCTCTTGGGCATTTTATTGGAGAGCAAACCACTGCGATTTGTAAATCAACTATCAATATCACGAGCGTACTTCAAGATCGTTATTTACTTGATATTTATTATAAGAAAAATGACGTCACCGGGGCCTTTATCGAGGCATCGTCAGAGCTACGCATCCGTCATGAGTCACTTTATGGCGCACGTTATGTGAACACACAATCCGAAACAAATTCGACAGAAGATTTGCCAGAGCGAGCTGACTTTTCCCTCTTACCTTTTATGACAGGAACTACCGCATCAGATCTTGATAGAATGATTTGCTTAGTCTCAGGAGAACCCCTGAGTCAGCGAAGTTTATCTAGACCGTCCAAAACTCGGGTTGGTCTATTGAGTTATGGACTCAAGCGTGCAGGTATATTTATTGGTCTTTATACCCTAGCACCTGCTGCTGAGATTGTCATTTCGGCAGCACATCTTGCTTTGGCTCTTCCGACAACATTGCTTCGCGTGCTTGCAGAGCCACTAGCAGCTGCCGGCATCATCGGGCATCATAATTTTCTCGATAAGTATATTGAAAACCTAAACGGATTACACAGATTTAGCTCACCCATACGTTTTTTTAAAAGCCTCTGGAATGAACAATATCAGCGCCTAGATGATACTGGAAATCCGGTGAGGGCTGACCATCCTCACCAAAAAATGCTCACTAACTTCAATCAACTCCAAAATGAAAGTAGTCTTGTCAATGCAGTCAGGGCTGTCACAACGCCTGACAACACAATTGATGCAATAAGACTTGTTGGGCAGTTGAGCTACCAGGCCGTGGGTACGATAGGTTCGAGCCTTGGTGCGCTTATTACCTCCCCGCTGTCACTTTTTAAAAAAGCACCGACTGATGAAGAAATTTTTAAAAAACATGATGAAAATTATCATATGCTAAAGCCAATTATGGAATCCCTCATTGCTGAGGCAGAAAGAACTCCTCCAAAAACTCCATCAACATTTCCCAGCAGCACACGCCAAATAGACTACAGCGCAGAATCGCCCGCGAGAGTCATCAATGAGGTAATGTATTTACTCAATGATAAAGTGATTCATCATCTTGCAGAAAACCATCCAGGACCTGCAACTTTTTTCTTTATGATGTCTGTTGCTACCTTTGGATCAAATTTTGCGCCCGTAGGTGCTTTGGCTTGGATGCACGGCGCCCCAGGCTATTTTAAGTTGATTCAATCCGGCCTAGCTCAAGCTTTTACAGGATATTCTGGCCCAATGACCGGGGCGCCTGGTGCGTTTCATGGCTCAATTGCAGCATTATTACAATTCAAACTCTTTACTATTGGCACATCAACACTCTTAGGTGCTGGAGATAAAAACAATGATATTCTGGAGCGCATGGCCAAAAATCCTGAGGAAATGATCGCAGGATTTGTTGCATTCGTGGGTGTAGGTTATGCCATGAGCTACATTCCGCACATCCCTTCTATGCCGAGTAATTTCTCATTTTCAGGTAAACATGTTTCAACACAAGTCAACGGCGTCAATCCATTTGATGGCTATAGCATGGTGTTTAACTCCGTTCTTACAGAAGCTGTGGGTGCACGCGCAGGCATCATGCCATTGACCGCTCTTGAATATGGCTTCTTAGGCTATAAAACACTGTTGTGGATGAATTCTATGACACTCGATGGTAAGCCTACAGTCACACCTCGTGAAACAGCAACATTGCTAGAGACACTCAAAAAAGAAAAGATACTTTCAATCAAGGATGAGGTGAAACGAAATGAAAAAATAGATTTAATTTTAAGTGGCATGTCTAATGGTTCACTCTCATCTACCGCGTTTAAAGCAAATTTCAAACAATATATTCATAATTTTATCACAAAAGAGAGGCCGAAACTTAAAGAAAAAATTGATTCTATCCAAGACGCTACACAAAAAGAAAGAGCACAATGGGATGCCATTCTTCAAGCACAATCTAGTAAAGCTCACGATCAAATGAACTCATGTGAGCGACTTGAGCGCGCGATTGCCATGCTCTCGGATAAAGACTTGCCCTGTGCATTTGTGAAAAAAAGTGAGGCAATTCAATATTATAACCAGCTCAGTCGAACTTTCGATGAATATAACAAAGATGTAGCAGCTGGAAAATATCCTCACCACAAAATTATCCCCAAAGAAGATTTTTTGCGAGCTTTTCGTAATAAACACATTTCTACCGGAAGTAATAACTTATTAAGATTATTAAGTTTTTATCCAGGATACCCTTTGCGATTTTTATGGCGAGAAGCGCAGTTAAGATTGAATCCTAGCCCCTATGTGGTCGACAAAATTCAATCAAGCCGTACCAAAGATGCGGTGCTACGTAGCGATTGGATTGCAATTGCAAAAATGTCTGCCTATAACTTCACAAATCTTTTAAATAAAGTCATCAAAGCCACAGTAGGGGCACTTCCTACGGTAGCGATTATAGTAGGTATTGGAGGAAAAGCTGTCTTTACTAATATCTGGAAAGGACGCTTCGATCAGCCCATCGATTTTAGGCCTATGAGTATTAGACTTCAACGACTAGGTCGTTTTCTTGATAATATTGCTATTCAAGATTCAATGCCCTGGTCTTCGCAACGTGTCAATTTTTCCAAAGAGGTCCATGACTCGAGTCGATATGATGATTTGATTAGCGAAGGGCAAAAGATGAGTAAACGACTTCAACACAACATCAAACCAGCTGCCGTATCAGTTTCGGCTACAGCGTCAAGCGGCCTAGGCCTCAGCACTAGCTCGCGAACTATAAGCCCAAAACTTGTGGCAGGGCTTGCTGCATCAACTACGCCTCCGCCCAAGCCACCCAAGCCACCCAAGTTGAGTAAAGAAAGTGTGGCAAGTATTCGAGCTGAAGGGCGCGCAGTCCCTCCGAGCCCACCAACGCCCACATCATCAAGCGAACGGTTAAGCCATAAAATCTAAAGCCAACCTACACTCAGGGTCTCGATTCTTTAATAGACCGAGCCGTATCAGGCGCATCTGAGATTGTGCGTTCACTAATAAAAAAGCTAGTCTGTTGAAGTAAGCTATTTGGCATGATTTTGTTTAGATAAGTCTCTATTTCAATCATAAGTTGATTATAACGACGTTGACAGAAAAGATCTTTTTCCTCAATTTCACTTGCTATCTGATATTTTAAAGCATTGTAGACTTGCTGTTTTCGAGCAGTAGGATTCATGTCAAGATAAGAAGTAACACGAGATGATACAACTTGCATCATAAAACTATCCATAGAATCATAGAGGTATTCGATAGTCTCTCTTTGAGAGAATGGGAGCGGTTTTAACAAACGCATCTGCTCGAAAAAAAACCCAATTTTATCATCGTCATTCTTCAGAGCCAAAATATTATCAATTAAAATGCAAGCCATATCTTGACCCAAGGGGTCAACCACTCTCTCAGCATAACATGAAAAATTACGCAATCTTGCTTGAAACAAGACTTGAGATAACGGATTCGCAAACAAAGTAATAACAACAGACAGATCTTCTTCTGTATATGTACGTTGAGCAATGTTGAACAACTCTAAAGCCATGTTTTTCTCTACTGAGCATTCAATCTCAGCATCAACGGATAGGTCAACCAATTCAACAGGAAGCTTCATCTTATTTTGCCTTTAAAAAAACTTAAATGGCAATTATATATTCAAAAAAGTCATGTGTCTCCGACTAAATGATCAAAAATCAGCAGTCCTGTTGTACATCAAAAGTTATTTTTGCTAGAATTCCAAACATGAAAAAAGCCGTTATCTTATTTTCCGGTGGGCTAGACTCCACAACCTGCTTAGCCTTAGCTCTATCCCAAGGCTATGAGTGCTTTGCTATCAGTTTTAATTATCAACAAAAACATCATGCTGAGCTCGAGTCTGCAATTAAAATTGCCAAACACTACGCTGTTCACCATGAAATTATTCACCTGCCCGTGGGGCATTTGGGTGGCTCAGCGCTTACAGATCAAAAGTTAAATGTACAAAATTATACAGGCTCAACAGAGGTGCCCAATACATATGTTCCAGCCCGTAACACGATTCTTTTGTCTATCGCACTAGGTTATGCCGAGATCATCGGGGCGGATGCTATTTTTACAGGAACAAGTAGTGTAGATTACTCACATTATCCTGACTGTCGACCAGAGTACCTTGAAGCATTTCAAAAAATGGCTAATCTTGCGACTAAGCGCGGTGCAGAAGGTCACCCTATTGTAATTGAAGCGCCTCTCTTACACTTAAGTAAAGCTGAGACTGTGCTGTTAGGCCTCTCTCTCGGTGTCGATTATAGCCTCTCGACCTCTTGTTATCGTGCAGATGAAAACGGATTAGCTTGTGGACACTGTGATAGCTGTTTTTTAAGAAAAAAGGGCTTTAAAGAGGCCGGGATTAACGATCCTACGCGTTATCAGCCTCAATAATCAAAGTGACTTTCACTACACCGACTTTGCCTGTCTTCTCGACATGAAATTGCTTAATCGAAAATTGATACTGTTGTGAAAAACCAGATAACCACGCCAAGAAAAAATTATAAGGTACAGCATCATAAGATAACTGTATTTCATGCTCACCAACCTGTTGGAGTTGGTAGGTATAACTTTTAAAACCAGTTTGATGAAGTGCATCTGACATAACAGTGAGTAACTGGTTACTACTGATTTTTTCTGCGATTTTTTGTTTTGGCTGAGCAAGTGTTTCGACACTTCTCATCCAAGCAAGCGTGACTTTATCTTCATGTAGTCGCTGTTGGTATGATTCAACACTGGAGCTGAGTGGAGAGTAGCATAGCGCATAAAATAAATAGAAAAATACAACAACACCACCGATACTTAATAGACGCTTGTCGCGATCGCTTTGCTGATGCCATAACGCTAATAATTTTTCCTTCACGCTTGTAACTCCAAAACTGCGTTCACTTGGTCCTTGTCCCCACTAGCTGCACTGCTTTGCTTAACTTTAATGTTCATTTTATTTAAATGTTTTTCAAATGTTTCGAGTACCGCAAAATTTTTTGCAACCAAGTGCAGCGTAATTGTTTTATTTTGATACCACCATTGCTCTATGATGACACCTTCAGTGTCATCAACAGCTTTCACCATGGGGCCTAAAACATACCACACATCTCCTTTTTTACCGCTAGCTTGATCTTTTAGTGCTTGCTCGATTCTAAATCTAGGACTCACAACATCAGTTGCTTCGGGGAAAAATACACGATAGACACTTGCAATTTGTTGTTGTACCACTGCATCTTCAGTTTTTAATTTATGTAACACAAATCCATTTGTGCCCAAAATGCTGATTAACCACACACCAAATAAAACAGCACTCGCAACATACCAACGCGTGTTTGTTTCTCGATGTGTATTATGTCTAAAATCACCCTGACAAAGATTCATAAACATATTAGACATTAAACGTTTTGCTACAAAACTATCAAAAGTTTCTTGGGTCGTTGTCCATTGAGGTGAATCAATTTTCAACACGCTATTTTCAAATAAAAATCCATGAAACAACTCTTCTGACCCATTCAAATATCTTTGAGCAAGATTCACACTTAATGCACCTTTGAAAGTGTTCATCGCCATGAGCACACGATCTTCCGCGACGAAAACCTCCCCGGGCTTCAATGCAAACCAATCCAAAGTTAAAACATCAAAGTCAATGTCTAGCTCATCAAGTAACCCAATACACTGAGAAAGGAAAGCAGCATCGATTGCAACGACTAAATATTGACCGTTACTATAATGTGCTTTATCAAATGCAAAGTGTACTTCAGAAACAGGTTGAGCTATCACCTCCTCCAAAGCAAAAGGAATGGCTTCACGAGCTTTACGCTCGCTCAACCAAGGCAAGGTCAAGACATGCAAACTCGCAGAGGCAGTAGGCAACACCACAATCGTTCTGGCATTTTCTTGTAACATCAAGAGTTCAGCAGCAGTACGCTTCTGTAAAGGGGCCTCCTCTTCACCAAAAGTATTTAAGCGAATTGATAAACAACCATCCGCATCAAGATGTTTCGCAAATAAGAAGCAAGTACTTAACTCTCGTGTTTTCATGCGTATTTCACTGGTCGATGTAACGCACTCCATTGATTTTGCAACTCAGAAGCAAGCAGATGCACAACAAGTGCGTATTGAGGACTAGTATTATAGCGTGTGATGACATAAAAATTAGGATAAGCCATCCAATATTCTGATCCATTTTGAGTTGAAAGCTCGATTAAACCTGCTTTATCTGGGTGACGGGGCGATAGTTGCTTAGGCACAACACCCGCATTGACAAGACGCCAATAAGGATACTCTGGCGATCTTGCATTCGTGTGAAATGATTTATATTTCGGCCCACGCAAATCCACCGGCTGAATCACGAGTTGGTCCTTCTTCCAACCATGCTGATGAAAATAGTTCGCAACGCTACCAATCGCATCATTGTCGTCTTCCATGAGGTTAGCATGTCCCTTACCAATAAAATCAACCGCATAAAAACGATAACTACTTGGCATAAATTGTGGTTTACCCATAGCCCCCGCATAAGAGCCTTTATAAGCGCTCACTGGCACATGGTGTTCTCGGCAAAGCAAGAAGTATTCTTGAAGTTCTTTAGTAAAAAATGCAGAACGCTTAGGATAATAAAAAGCAAGCGTTGAAAGCGCATCTAAAACGCGATAGGTCCCCTGATGTTTACCATAAAGCGTCTCTACACCAATGATCGCAACAATCACTGAGGCAGGTACACCGTATTTTTTCTCGGCTTTTTCAAGGGCGGCTCGGTTTTGCTGCCAAAACTGCAGCCCTTCCTGCGTACGCTGTGGTGTCAGAAATAGAGCTTGATAGACATCCCATGATTTTTTTTCATAAGGCTTCTCCATAGAAGCAATAATTTGCGGCTGATAATTCGCTTCGCGCAAAGCATTCATCACCTCTTGGCGTGAGAAATGATGCTTTTTTACTAATTCTTGAACAAAGGCTCGGGCTTCCTTTTTTTGCAAAAGCGCCGCATCAGCAAATACAGGCCCTGTTAAGCAACAGAAACCAACACTCAACAAGAATCCAACACGTCTTAACATCGTAACATCCCTGGGTTTTTTGAAAAGCACCTACGATTATGTCATGTTGATATGATTCTATCTACCCCAGGCCAACGAA
>CAYYEZ010000071.1:0-10662 GCA_964471225.1 uncultured Legionella sp.
GGCCACGTGCAGAGACTATTCGCTTAATGGGAGACAAAGTTTCTGCTATTGCCGCAATGAAAAAAGCAGGCGTACCTTGTGTACCTGGCTCAGATGGTCCATTGAGTGAAGATGAGTCACAAAATCTAAAACTTGCTGAAAAAATTGGCTATCCTGTCATCATCAAAGCGGCTGGCGGCGGTGGTGGTCGTGGTATGCGTGTTGTCAGAGAAGCGGCTCATCTTATCAATTCGATTGCTTTAACCAAGAGCGAAGCGCTTGCTGCATTCAATAATCCCATCGTTTATATGGAAAAATTCCTTGAAAATCCCCGGCATATTGAGTTTCAAGTCTTAGGTGATGGTAAAGGACAAGCCATTCACCTTGGTGAAAGAGATTGCTCAATGCAGCGACGGCATCAAAAAGTTGTTGAGGAAGCGACAGCACCTGGCATCACCGAAGAATTGCGACGTAAAATGGGCGATACGGTTGTTAAGGCGTGTCAACAATTACAATATCGTGGAGCAGGGACTTTCGAATTTCTTTATCAGGATGGTGCCTTCTACTTTATTGAAATGAATACGCGTATCCAAGTCGAACACCCTGTCACTGAGCTCATCACGGGCATCGACCTCATTAAAGAGCAGATTAAAGTCGCCAGTGAATTACCTTTTACATTGAAGCAAACAGATATTCAGTTTCGAGGGCATGCAATCGAATGTCGAATCAACGCCGAAGATCCCAAAACGTTTATGCCCTCTCCCGGAACCATTCGTTGGTTACACCAACCTGGTGGCCCAGGAATTCGTTTTGACTCTCATCTGTATAATAGTTATATCGTTCCTCCGCACTATGATTCAATGATTGGGAAGCTGATTAGCTACGGTACGACGCGAGCAGAAGCCATCGCCAAAATGCGCAACGCACTTGATGAAATTATCATCGAGGGCATCAAAACCAACATCGAGCTACATCGACGCATCTTTAACGACAAAGGATTCATCGAAGGTGGAACCAATATTCATTATCTTGAAAAAATGCTAAAAGAGGAGTAACCCTGTTGTACGAATTACGCATAGCACCTTGCTCACCAGAAGAGGCAGAAACACTGTCTGAACAACTTGAAAATTTAGGCGCCGTTTCTGTGTCTATGATGGACTTTGAAGATGTGCCTATTCTTGAGCCCGGTGTGGGTGAGACCCCACTCTGGGATAAGCTCATCGTACATGCCATTTTCACTCATGAGCACGAGGCTAATGAAGCAAAAAAATTCGTACAAGAAAACCACGCGCACATTCACCAAACTATAGAAACACTTCCCGAGCAAAATTGGGAACGTGTTTGTCTGGAGCGTTTCCAGCCTCTTCAATTTGGTCATCGGCTTTGGATCTGCCCTTCATGGTTAACGCCGCCTCACCCGGATGCAGTCAACCTTATTTTAGATCCTGGGCTTGCCTTTGGTACAGGAACACATGCGACAACAGCATTATGCTTAACTTGGCTAGATCAGCATGATCTGAACGACAAAACAGTAGTCGACTACGGTTGTGGCTCAGGTATCTTAGCACTGGCCTCACTTAAATTAGGTGCCAAGCATGTCTATGCAGTCGATATTGATGACCAAGCACTACTCGCCACAGCACAAAATCGAGAAATGAACGCCCTTCCTGAGGCGATGCTAACAATTAATCACCCAGAAGAACTAGATGTCTCGGTTGATATCATCATCGCAAATATTCTACTCACTCCCCTTCTCAGTCTTAAGAGCAACTTTAAAGCGCTCTTAAAACCTCAGGGGAAACTAGTTGTTTCTGGTCTTTTTGCCTCACAAACACAAACCCTGATTGATGCCTACTCAGACAGTTTTGAAATGTTAGAAACACAAACACTCGATGAATGGGCCTTGATTTGCTTCAGTGCTAGCTGATACGTATCAGACGCCAACGATTACCTCGATGGCCCTATAGGCGAATACGGACTGTGGGGAGCCTGCTTTGGTTTGCGTTCGGGCGAGAAAAAGCTTGTGTTGATTCCAAAAGGAGAAGCTTCTGAGGGCAATTTTTTGATTGGGCTCGAAACTGCTGTCTCTTCATTCTCAGGTGAAACACGCCATGGGGTCAATTTAATCCCACTTTCAGTGTGGGTTATTGTTCCCAAAATCTGCCCCTGAGTCACAACTTTATGTTTCTTCGACTGGGAAACAGAAGGCTCGCTATGACTATACTTTGGTAGTAACAAGATACCGGCTTTTCTAGCTCTTTTTTCATAACTATTCACACGTTTTTCTCTTAAAATCTCGAGAGTCTCTTTTACTTCCTTAAGATATCGCATCTGTTGTTCTATATCAGACATAATAAAAATTTTTGAATAACTAGCTCGCATTATAGCATATTTTACTCTCAAACACCCAGGCTACTAAAATCAGAAGTTAAATCATCAGTACCATCATCATTAGTTTTTGAATTGTAAAATCGAGAGTTATCCTTTAAGAGTGAAGCCATAGGAATCAATCTCTCAAAAGAAGGTGAGTCCGCGAATTTTTGATAAGCTTCTTCATCAAATTTTAACGTAGAGGTAACGATAGGACGATATGCTTGAAAGAGTTTTTTCACTAAAAAATGTAATAAAATCAAACCAACAATTGCACCCAAACCTACCGGCGTCGGAATAAAAATCAGCATTGACAACGTAATTAATGGAATAAGAATATCACGTGCAACAGTAAGCCATAGGTTGACTTTTTGATGCTCCAAAATTTGCATCTGTGTGTGGGAACGATTTACCAACTGTCGCATTCGTAAATAACACTGCTTCATTTCAAGATCGCGTTGTGGATATTCGGGTAAACCTTTGAGCTCAATAAAGCGACGCATATAGATATTAAATTGCTCATCAGGCACTGTTTTAACACGATAAGCCGGAGGCTTGTGGATACGCAGCATATCTTGACGTATGCGTTCATTTGCAAAATGCGTTCTCATTACCGACAATGCCACTACAAAAATAATACAAATTGCCGCTCCACTAAATCCGATGGCAAGACCTATGGGTGGGGCAAGAATTGTCGTAGGAATTAGCAAACAGCTAAACATCATCACACCAGCAAAAAAACAAGAGCTCAGAATTGACTGTTGCGCAAATTCATCTTTCTTAATCGTCCAATCATTTTTCATTCTTTGATAGGCGTATTGCAAAGACTGCCTGTCGTCGGAAATAAGCTTCAACTTCAATAATAACATTGCTTTTTCATCTTCATCTTTGATATGTGAAATTTCATACAGTAAATGCCGTTCTAAATCATTGAGTTCATTGATTTGATCAAGTAAGCGTTTCGCACCTGCATAATATGTCGTTTCTTCATCACGATAACGTGCTGATGCTAATACGATTTGCACCAGTCGACAGCCCACACCAAAAAAAGGCCCCCATGGCCAAACGTTGATAAATCCACTAAAACACAAAAAAGCGGCAACATGTAACAACGATAGGAATAACCAATTAAGTAATACAAAACGACGCTGACGGAGTTGTGTCAAGAATTGCTCTGATACGTCCACATGCACATGCTGATGACGTGTTGCCATCGCACCTGAGAAAGTATTTTTCAAAACAAGATAGCACTCCATAATCAGTCCAGCATTCACAATTAAAATATTTGTGTAAGAAAGTAACACTCCTGCATCTCGTAAAGACTGGAGATGTTCAGTATTTCCGGAAAAATATTCCGGAAATAGACCAAAAAAAGAAAGAATGAATGATCGACTCCATCCAAGATAAACATCTTTTCTATCAATTTCTATCATTAAATTTTTTATCGCTACCGTGTTCCCCGCGCACAACTCAACCATAGTCTCAGAAAGAGTCGGCGTTAAAACACGAGCCCCAAACCAAGCCATCGGTTTTTCAGAGTCCTCTACAAGTTGATGAAGCTGTTGTGCCCCATCTTGCTCCTTGGCATAAAAAGGTGCATCAAGTGCACGAATCAACGAAGCGTAACGCGCACACTGTGCTTTATTAGCTAACAGGCCATCCCAACGATATTCGATTTCATCAATACGCGCTTGTATAGAAGTGAGATAATGCGCATGAACCAGACGCTGTCTTAAGTGAATTTTTTGATGTGGTAACAAGAAAGGCAGCATTGAGATATCCTCATCTCTCAAGTCCTCCCGAACATACTTCAAAAGCCGTGATAACGACTGTCGCTGACGAAACGCATCGACTAATGCCTCATGCGAAACATGTGTGCCCTGACCTAACTCAATGGCCTCGCTCCACTGAGAGAGGGCCGCTGCCGCATCAGCATCAAGTAAGTGCAAGACATCAACACTGTACAAATTACCAGACATTTGTCACCGAAAAATCAATTTGTTCTATGTTTGATTATAGCGCAAATTTTGGTAGTGCCTGAAATTCGTTATTGTTTACTAGGCCTAGCGCTCCGGAACTTGCGCCCTGATGCAAAAATTTAAAGTATACTCAACTACTCAGTAAACGTCAGGCTTCGATGTCTCATCAAGCATTGATTTTAGGCGTAATAGGTCTAATTTTTAAAGATATTGCTTCACCCATTGAACAATATCTTGCGCCCCTATCACACCAGAATTTCTAGCAGTCTCTTTTCCATTTGCGAAGAGCATTAAAGTCGGGAGACTTTGAATCCTATAACGATAAGACAGTTCTTGATTGGATTCGGTATTGATTTTAATCAATCGCACTTGTGGTTCTAGAATTTTTGTTGCTGATTTAAAATAAGGCGCCATCACTTTACATGGACCACACCATTCAGCCCAAAAGTCTACTAATAAGGGAATATTATCATTTTTGAGATGATGTTCAAAATGCTCTTGATCCAAAACCAAAGGCGATCCACTAAAAAGCGATTTTCGACACTTACCGCATTTTGGATGCTCTTCCAATCGATTTGAAAGCAATCTGTTTATAGTGCGACAAATTGGACAAACAATATGGATTGCATTATTCATTGCTATATTTCCCATGATTAATCAATTTACCTACAATGGTCTCTTTTGGCAGATTAGACTTATCTACACCAGGAACTTTTTTAAAATTATTTCAATAGGACAAAACCCTGTGAATCCACTTTGAAAAAGATT
Organism: uncultured Legionella sp.; assembly: GCA_964471225.1. Taxonomy (GTDB): domain Bacteria; phylum Pseudomonadota; class Gammaproteobacteria; order Legionellales; family Legionellaceae; genus JAGVJT01. The sequence continues at coordinate 5,097 of CAYYEZ010000071.1, forward strand.
AGCCCCTACAAAGGCAGTAAACCATAAAAAGCCTGAACTAATATAAACAGGGCTAGCAGGAACGCCAAATGCCAGTGAAATTAAAATAAATAAACCGGCAACAATACGAATAATTTTTTCAATAGACATCATCATATTCTCCTAGTGACGAGGTTTGTGAGTTCTATTCCACCAACTTAAGTAAATTAGTGGAATCAAGAACAGCGTTAACACAGTTGAGGCAAAAGAACCAAAAATTAAAGAAATGGCCAAGCCTCCGAATACCGGGTCTGATAACATAACTGAAGAACCCAATATAATCGCAAGTGCTGTCAGTACAATGGGTAAAATTCGCTCCACGCCTGATTCAATGACTGCTTCGGTGATAGAGGAACCCCGATGCTGATGCTCTATAATAAAATCAATTAGTAACAAAGAATTGCGCACTACAATTCCTGCCAGAGCAATAACGCCAATCATAGACGTAGCTGTAAAGGGTTGGTGCATCAACCAGTGTCCTGGGAATACGCCAATAATTGTTAATGGAATCGCTCCCATAATAATTAATGGGATAGAAAAAGACTGATAAAATGCGGTCAGCAAAATATAAATTAATACAATCGCGACAATAAAGGCAGAGCCTAAGTCACGAAATACGTCCAGTGTTAAACGGATTTCACCAAGCCAGAATAGCTGATTTTTGGTTAGGTTTTCTGGCTGTGCTTCATGAAAACCCAGATTATCTGCTTCAAGTGAAAATGGTGGTTTGGCTAGCATTTTCGTCGCAGAAGCCACAGCATAAGCAGGGCTTGATCCTAAGACCTCTCCGGTTATATAGACAACGGGGATTTGATCTTTGGTAAAAATTGGTTTTTGCTTTTTATCCAAGCGTAGAGTCGCAATTTGTCCTAACGAAATCAATTGCTGTTGCTGATTCTTAATATAAAAATTATTTAATTCTTGCGCTTCTTCACGTGCTTCGCGAGGTAATCGTAAAATAATGTGTTCTGACTCGCGCGCATTGGGCTCATGGCCATTGCCAACAGATACACCATTAAATAAAGCAGCAACTTCTTGCGCTACAGTTTGCGGCGTTAGTCCTGCAAGCATAGTAGCATTGTGATTAATTTCGATACGGTATTCATCGGTGTCTTGAGCAACAGAATTATCAATGTTAATCATGCCATAGATTTCAGGATAAACGGATTGCGTAATTTGATTCGCTATATTTCTTAACTGATTATAATCAGGGCCATACAGGCCGGCTTCCATTTGAGATCGAACGGGAGGTCCAGGGGGACTTTCAAAAAGCTTAACGGTAATTTCAGGATATTGAATTTGAATAGGAGAAATAGATCGATAGATTTCTTCAGCAATCTGATGAGAGCCAATGCTTCTGTGATGTTTATTGATTAAATTCACTCGTATCTGTCCAAACTGGCTGCCGTGTAATAAATTATCTCCACGGACCATCGCTGAAAAATCCTCAGGAGCTGACTCGCCTAAATAAAGTTCAAGATCAGTGACATAACGATTTTTTTTAATGATTTCGTTTAATCCAGTCATGATTTCTTTCGTTTTGGTCAATGTAGCGTTAGATCCCGCGTTAACAGAGATTAGAAAAGTATTAACGTTGTCATCCGGAAGCATTTTAATTTCTACACCAAGTGAACTTAATGGTCCATTAGGGCCTGTAGCACGAATAAATTGCCACATGGGTTGCAATAAAACTACAAACAAAAGCACCATGATACTTAAATAAAAACAGTGCCTCTTTTTCGAGGATGCTATTAATCTCGAAAATAAATTAAGATAAATGCGCTGCAACCAAGTCTTATTAAGATTGTGTGTTTGATTCATCTGATCATGTGCTTTTTTTCTAAGCCAGCGGTATGCCAGATAAGGAACCACGCTATATGCAATAAGAAGAGAAACGAACATCGCGAGCGGCGCATTAAAAGGAATTGGTGCCATAAAAGGCCCCATCATTCCACCGACAAATGCCATAGGCAATAACGCCAACATCACGGTGAATGTTGCGATAATAGTGGGTTTGCCAATTTCATTTGCAGCAAAAATAACTAAACGAGTAAAATTTTTCTGAACCCCTTTCGTGATATGGCGATGAATATTTTCAATCACCACAATACTGTCATCCACTAATAAACCTAAAGAAAGAATCAAGGCAAACAACGTAATACGATTAATTGTTTGTCCAGATAACCAGCCAATCCCCAAAACCAGACACAAAATAAGAGGGATAGAAAAAATCACGACAGAAGCTTCTCGCCAGCCTAAAAACAGCATCAGCAGTACAACCACACTGGCAATAGCGATTCCTAAATGCTCTACCAAAGTATTAACAGCATCATTGGCATCATCACCGTAGTTGCGTGTAACCGAAACGCCAACCGTTTTTGGGATTAATTGGATTTGTTGCATTTGCTCGAGTTTATTAAGAATGGTTTTAGCCACCTCAACGCCATTGCTTCCCTTTTGGCGAGCAAGTGCAATGGTGACTGCAGGTTCCAAATTGATATGTTTTGTTTTGACGCTTGCACCCGTTGTAAAATATGAAGCAATTGATTCTTGCTTGGGGCCCTTCTCAATCGTAGCAACATCTTTTAATAAAATAGGTTTTGCTTCATCAGTACCAATAATGATACGAGCTAAATCTTCATTAGAAATAAGAGAACCCTCGACCCGTAAAGGGAATTTGCTTAATTTACGATCTAAGGTCCCTGCATCAAGACTGATATTGTTAATAGATAGCGCCTGCTGGATATTTGTAATCGAAATACCATGTTCTGCCATTTTTTCAGGATTGAGCCAAATACGAATGGCTTGCGGTGAGGCGCCCATAACCCAGCTTTTGCCGACTTGAGGCACTGAACGTAATTGCTCCAATACTTTATCAGCAAGTATACGTAATCTGATTGGGTCCTCTTCTTTCGCATGCAAAGTTAGGGTGACTAGTGGCACATCATATAAACTCACAGAACGGATCAAAGGCATTAAAGTGCCTGAAGGCATTTTATCCATATTACTATTGATCTGGTTATATACTTTAACCAAACTCGCTTCTTCATTTTCATTCACTTTAAAGCGAACAGTCACCATTGCGCTATCATCAATGGCCATGCCATAGGTATGTTCTACTCCCGGGATCGAGGCCATGAGACCCTCTAAAGGGCGCACGATTTGATTCAGCATTTCGTGACTATCATATCCTGGTCTGCTAACTGAAATATTGACTGCCGGAACAATAATCTCGGGATTATAGGTTCGAGGGGTATTTTCTAATGCTAAAATGCCGAATAGCAAAACGCCCATAATTAAAAGCAAGGTAAGTTTTGATTGAATAAAGATTCGTGTCAACTGACCTGCTTTATTTAGCTTATCCCTGGAATAAGGAACATCATTCACAATACTATCTCCCTATACGGTAGTCGATTCAGGCATTTTCATTGCCTAAGGAATTAATTGATTAGTAAGCATGAGTAAATGGGCTCGGTTTAGTCTTATACGATGAAGTACTTGTAATTCCTGTGCCTTATTTTGAGTTAGCTTCATTTGACTCTCTAATAAGGCACTTAATGGAACCAATCCCCGACCAAATCGTTGTTTTAATTTTAGGATGATCGCTTCTTCTTTTTGTGCCATTTGTTGACTTAATCCTAACTCATAACGTAATTGCACCTCGTTACGCATGACTTGTTTTAATTGCAATTTAAGTTGATTCCGTTGTTCATCCAATTCAAACTGCACTTTTCTGGAATTAGCAATGGCAGATTGGACGGCACCAGCTCGTTCGCCCGCGCTAAACAATGTCCAATTCGCGGCCAATGCGATGGTGTCAGAAGGAAGTCCTGAACCAAATGTATTACCATTCCAATCATGTCTTAATTGCAAATTGACTTGTGGTTTATATAAGGCTTGCGAAGCCACTATCGTTGCCTTCTCCGCATCAAGACGGGCACAAAGTGTTTTAATCGACGCATTATGACTCATCACTTGCCGGGTTAATGCAGAACTGTTTGTCAATTTTTTTACTAGCGTAGTATGTTGCTTGGGTACATAAATACTATTTGGATTACCCATTAGCGTTCTAAAGCCATCTAGCTCATTATCAGCTTGCAATTTCGCATTGGATAAACCAAGAGATGAGTTGTTTAAATAATATTCAGCCATCAATACATCGCTATCTAATGTAATGGATTGTTTTTTTAAGGCTTTAGTTATTTTTAAAAACGCATTAGCACGCATCACTTGTTTTTCAGCCACATGTATCAATTGATTAGCTGTTAAAAATCCTTCATAAGCGGCATACAATTCATAAGCCAATTGGTTTTTAGCTTGCTCATTGCCATGTTGTGCTGCCAGCAATAAAGCTCGCGTTTGTGTTTGTTGCGCTCGTATTTTTCCACCAGAATAAATAGGTGCGGTTAGCTTAAAGGCGGTATCTAAATTACTGTAATATCCAGGATGATTTAAGGCATTCGGTTTGGTGTATAAAGTACTTGGCCCTGTATATTGATTGGCACCAAAATCAGCGAAACTAGCACTTCCTTGACTTAATTTATAGCCAAAAACATTCATGGGATTATCACTACTCGCTCCTGTCACCTCGAGCCCCAATTGCGGCCAGCTCATACTATCTGCCTGCTTTAATGCTCCCAATGCCGCGTCAATTGAGGCTTGCTGACTATGGATTTGGGGATTATGGCTTAATGCTAATTCTACTGCCCTAGAATAAGAAATAGGCTGAGCTAAATGGGCCCACAGTCCTGAAGATAGTCCGCTTGCTATAAAAAACAACGAAATATGTTTTTTTGTAATACGACCACATATAAACATCGAGTTTCCTTGTCTGCTATATTAGAAAAATCTAATATAATTTTTTACTTTTAATCCTTGCAATATATCAAATAGAGTGTTGAGAGAATGGCTTCCACTTCCGGCTTATTAATAAAATAATAAACATGTGTTCCTTGCTTTTTCACTGCAAGCACATCCTCTCTTCTCATTTTAGCCAAATGCTGAGAAAGGGCTGATTGCGATAAGCCAATCAGTTCTTCAAGCTCACCTACGGTGAGCTCTCTCTTCAACAAATGACACAAAATAAGAAGTCTCCTGGAATTAGCCAAGAGCTTTAGCAGCTTTTCAGCCTTGGAGGCATTGTTTTGCATAACCTCCACGCTGGTATTAATTGATTTATTCATTAAGCTATTATATTAGAAATAACTAATATTTGAATAGTTGAAATTATTTCTAAAAGAGCACGAGAGCAAATTGACAAGAATCTTACTGATGAAGCCCCGCATATTTTTTTTACAATCATGTTGGGTTCCTATTTAAAACTTGTGGTTGATATTATCATCGGATTTAGATAGATTACAACAATAGATTTAAGAAAATATAGCCATTTGAGTTCCGACTCTGGCTATTCTAGGAACTGACTTAATGAGTAAAATATAATGATAACGATGGATGCTGTTGACCTAACCCAGGAAGAATTAAGTTTTATAAAAACAAGACATGCGACAAAGCAATTAGCATTTGCTTTATTATTTAAATGTTACCAAGG